>NZ_JAHLCL010000005.1:669521-909498 GCF_029268935.1 Burkholderia semiarida
CCTTATAGAGGCTTGAGCCGTATGCGGGGAAACTCGCACGTACGGTTCTTAGGGGGCGGCGGCGCAGCAATGCGTCGTCGCTACCCGACTTTTCCATTGACGGCTGCTGCCATCCGCACGACCGCCGCCTGGCCACGACACCGCGCGCGCCGATGGCCCGAAATCGCGATTCCATTTATCGGCGCGCTCCCCGGGCAAGTAAAAAATTCCTTCGAAAAAGATGGGTTCCGTCTCTTTTTACTGGCCGCGTCATTCATACGACGAATTCACAAAATGTCACAATCTTGCTCATTACCGATGATTTATATTCCTTAACCGTTTGTTTCAATTGCATCAAAAAGCAAACGTTTGCCTGCTCGCACAGCCATGTTTTCCGTTTCAGTCGAGCAGGCCGATCACGATACCCGGGGGCACGAATGCGCATATTGGTTGTGGAGGACGATCCCGTTCAGGCGGAGGAAGTGCAAAGCGCACTTTCCCCTTATTGCCACACGATCAAGGTCGTCGTCGATGGAGAGCAGGCGCTGCGCTACCTGCGGTCCGAATCCGTCGACGCCGTCGTGCTCGACTGGCACTTGCCCAGCCTGACCGGCATCGAAGTCCTGAACTGGATCCGGACACGTGCGGATGTCGAATACGGCGTGCTGTTCCTCACCAGCCGCGTCGAGGAACTCGATGTCGTCAGGGCGCTGGAGGCCGGCGCCGACGACTATCTGAGCAAGCCGTTCCGCGCCGAGGAGCTCGCCGCGCGGGTCAACGCGCTGTTGCGCCGCGTTGCGCGCAACGTGAAGCGCGACGAGCCGATCCGGGCGGGCGCGTACGTGCTGGACCCGGTGGAGCGCGCGGTCCGGCTTCGCGATACCAAGATCGAATTGACGACGAAGGAATTTCAACTCGTCGCGTGCCTGTTTCACAATCTCGGCAAGATCATGTCGCGCGAGTTGCTGGCGACCACGGCGTGGGGGCGGGAACTGGGAACGGAGTCGCGTTCGCTCGATACGCATATCTACCGGATTCGGCAGAAACTGAAACTCGGGATCGAGAACGGCTTGCGCCTTTCCGCCATCTATACGCTCGGTTATCGACTCGATCAGATCAAGCCCGCCGCCGAAGCTTCCACCGACGTTCGTCGCGACGTAGGCATGCTGATGGAAAGCCGCGCGTGAGTTTCGTTGCAGGTAGGTAGCCGTGTCTCGGGCAGCAGGCGCGGCTCCCGGCATGCGCCGACGACATGCGCCGGCGCTTCGTCACGCAACAAGGCGGGCTTCCGCGGCAATGGCAATCTCGAATCTCGCGCGGGCGCCGCAACGGCATTGCCGATACTGATCGTCGCATTCTGCACCACGACGAACCGCATCCGCACGGCGCCTGATATGCGCCGGCCGACGCGCCGGATTCCCTTGCGCCGCACGCCGACGTAATGACCGCCCCGCGTTCGCTTTGAACTCCTATTCATTTCGGAACACCTGACCATCGGATCTCCGATGCCTCTCGACGTTTTGACACCGACGCGTGGTGCAAGTCAGCCCGAACCGTCTACGTGCGCCCCATCCGATCCATCGCAATGATGGCAGCGTCGTCACACGTTAACAATCATTCAATGCGTGACAAATGTTTGCTTTCTGATTCGAATGTTCTCCCCTAATATCTAGCATCACAAGGATCATGCAATTAAATACGTTTATATCATTTTTAAAATGATCGATTCTCCGCACGGAAATCGGCATTCACCAATCTATAAAAGTCATCGCAAAGTACCCGACCAGAACTATTCTCGAAGACGAATTTACTCGTCCAAAAATCAAGATCGCATATTGAATTGGCAGTTGTTCCGACTATCCCATTTACAGTAACGGCGGCCTGCCGTCGAGCACGATTTTTTCATGCCGAGATACAGAAATGGAAAACCTCATGAAGCGATCGGTGATCACCGCGACCGCGCGGCGTTGTCACGCGATCGACTTACCCGCCCCGCCCCAATCCCATTCGAGACCCGACACACTGTCGTGGTCGCACCCGATCATTCCATTCCGATATTTCGACGGCCGTGCGCCGTCGAAGTCGCCGAGCGACGCTCCCGCTCAAGACCCGCTTGCAGCGCCATGGACGACACCTCGCATCGTCCTCCATGGACAGCGCAAGATCTCGATCAACCGCCCATGACGCAAATTTTATTGTCACAAGGCATTTAGCACCACTACCCAATCGTATCCGATAAAGATTTATTCCTTCATAGGGGTGATCAAGATGAATAGAGTGTACAAGGTCATATGGAGCAAGTCTCGCGGCACGTTCGTCGCAGCATCGGAGCTCGGCAAGGCGCGCGGCAAGGGCGACTCCGGCTCGGACGTCTCGTGCGACGACCGGCTGGCGGGATCACACTCGGTGATCGGACAGCAACGGACCATTCGAATCCTTCTCGGCTTGGCGATCCCGGTTTGCCTCGGCGCGTCTTACCAGATCGCACACGCCCAGTATTCCGCTGGCAACGGCAGTGCCACGGGGACCGGAGATGTCGCGATCTCAGGCGCCGGCGGCGTAGCCGCAACCGCAAGCGGTGGACTTGGAATTGCCATCGGCAGCCAAGCATCTACCTCCGGACTGAATGCAGTAGCGCTGGGCACGAATGCCCATTCGTCCGCCGCCGGCGCAATCTCGATGGGAGCAAATGCACTCGCTACCGGAGGGAATGCGCTCTCGATCGGCGTGAACGCGACTGCGTCCGGGCAAACCAGCACCGCTCTCGGTCCCGCAGCCCTTGCGTTGGGCATCACGTCAACTGCGGTCGGCCCCAATTCATTGGCAACCGCTGCAAACTCTGTTGCCTTGGGCGTCTTGGCGTCTGCAACCAACACCGCGGCGACGGCGATCGGCTCGAGCGCCGTCGCGAGCGACACCGGCGCCAGCGCTTTCGGGCAAGCCGCCACAGCCTCCAGTAGCAGTTCGACTGCCATCGGCGGCAACACGACAGCCAGCGGAATCGGTGCGAGCGCGATCGGCCATCAGGCACTCGCGACCGGCACCAACGCTTCCTCGTTCGGCGCCTCTGCCGCCGCGACCGCCGAGAACGCCAGTGCGCTCGGCGATTTCTCCACGGCATCCGGAATCGGCAGCACGGCGTTGGGTGCGGGTGCACGGTCGAGCGCAGACAACGCGCTGTCCGGTGGATTGAATGCAGCGGCGTCCGGCGTTTCATCGATTTCCCTCGGCAACGCGTCGGTTGCCTCCAACAATTCCGCGACGACGCTCGGCGCCGGCGGTACCGCATCGGGCGACCACTCGACCGCGCTGGCGACGCTCGCGACCGCGGCCGGCAGCTACTCGATCGCCGCGGGCTTCAAGTCGATCACCACCAACACCGCCGACGCCGGCATCGCGCTGGGTTCCGGCGCATCGGTCAGCGGCGCCTCCGGCGTCGCGATCGGCGTCAACAGCGGGGCGTCGGGTGTCAACGCGGTCGCGCTCGGCCCGGGCGGCACGGCGGGCGTCCCCGGTTCCGGCACGCAGGCGACGGGCGCGCAGGCCGTGTCCATCGGCTACAACGCGCTCGCCAGCAATACCTACGCGCAGGCATTCGGCAGCCAGGCGACGGCGAGCGGCACGAGCTCGATCGCCATCGGCAACACCGCCACGGCGTCCACCCTGTTCGGCATCGCCCTCGGCAACCTGGCGACCGCATCCGGCATTTCCGGCGTCGCGCTGGGCGCGGGTGCTACCGCAGGCGCCGACAACTCGGTGGCGCTTGGCGTGAATGCCGGGGTATCGGCATACGGCGGCGTCGCGATCGGCACCGGCTCGCAAGCGCTGGCCGGCTCGACGGTCGCATTCGGCGACACCAGCACGGTGGCCGCAGCCGCGGGCGCGGGTTCGATCGCCGGCGGTCACAACTCGCAGGTGACCGGCGGCACCGGTGCGATCGCACTCGGCGAAGGCCAAACCGCGAACGGCAACGGCGCGGTGGCGATCGGCGATCCGAACACGGCTACCGGCAACGGCGCCGTGGCCATGGGCGCCAACAACACTGCGAACGGCAATGGCGCGGTCGCGCTGGGCAATACGAACGTCGCGACCGGGCAGGGTTCCGTCGCGCTCGGCAACGCGTCGCAGGCCAATGTCGCGGGCGCGATCGCGATCGGCGATGCGGCCAACGTCCAGGCCGCTGCCACCGGTGGCGTCGCGCTCGGCTCGGGTGCGACTGCGAGCGTGGCCAACAGCGTCGCGCTCGGCGCGAATTCAGCGACGGTCGCCGCCACGCCGACTTCGAGCGCGGTCATTGGCGGCGTGACCTACAACTTCGCGGGCGCGGCACCGGCCGGCGTCGTGAGCGTCGGTGCGCCGGGCACGGAGCGCCAGATCCAGAACGTTGCGGCCGGCCAGTTGAGCGGCGCCAGCACCGACGCGGTCAACGGGTCGCAGTTGTTCGCGACCAACCAGCAAGTAACGGCAAACACGACCGCGATATCGAACATCAACAACGGCGCGGGCATCAAGTACTTCCACGCGAATTCGACTGCGCCCGATTCGTCGGCGACCGGCGCCGATGCCGTCGCGATCGGCGGAAACGCGCAAGCGACGGTCGCGAATTCTGTCGCGCTCGGCGCGAACGCGACCACCACCGCGGCCACCCCAACCTCGAGCGCGGTCATCGGCGGCGTAACCTACAACTTCGCGGGCGCGGCCCCCGCCGGCGTCGTGAGCGTCGGCGCACCTGGCGCGGAACGCCAGATCCAGAACGTCGCGGCCGGCCAGTTGAGCGGCACCAGCACCGATGCGGTCAACGGTTCGCAATTGTTCGCGACCAACGAGCAGGTGACGGCCAACACGACGGCCATCTCGAACATCAACAATGGCGCCGGCATCAAATACTTCCACGCGAACTCGACGTTGGCCGACAGTCAGGCGACCGGGACGGACAGCATTGCCGTCGGCCCTCAGGCAGTCGCGAGCGCGGCCGGCAGCCTGGCCGCCGGCACCGGCGCGCAATCGAGCGCGGCGAGCGGCGTGGCGCTCGGTGCGCAGACGGCCGTTTCGATAGCCGGCGGCGTCGCGATCGGCTCGGGCGCCGTATCGGATCGCGCCATCGCGGCCGGCAGCGGCACGATCCCGGCCGGCAGCCACACCGTACCGTTCAATACGTCCGACGCGACCCTGCTGGGCGCCGTGTCGTTCGGCAGTGCATCGGGCAACACGTACCGGCAACTGATCAACGTCGCCGACGGGACCGACGCGCACGATGCGGTCACGGTCCGGCAGTTGACCGGCGCCCTGCAATCGTTCGCCGTCACGCCGACGATGTACTTCCACGCCAACTCGACCGCCGCCGATTCGCTCGCGGTAGGCGCCGAATCGATCGCGGTGGGGCCGACCACCGTCGTCAATGGAGACAACGGCGTCGGGATCGGCAACGGTGCGATCGTGCAGCAGACGGCGCCCGGCGGCGTGGCCATCGGCCAGGCCGCGAACTCGGGGCAGGCCGATGCCATCGCGCTGGGCAGCGGCGCGAATGCGACGGGGCCGCAATCGATCGCACAAGGCGCGAACGCCGTTGCCGGCACGTCGGGCGGCATCGCGATCGGCTCCGGCGCGAACAGCAGCGCAGCCGACGCCATCGCGTTGGGCTCGGGCGCCAGCGCGAGCTTCGCGAACAGCATCGCGCTCGGCGCCGGCTCGGTCACGACGGTCGGCGCGCAGTCGAACTACATTGCGTACGGCTTGAGCAGCCCGCAGTCGTCTGCCGGCGAAATCAACGTCGGCAACCGCAAAATCACCGGTCTCGCCGCCGGCTCGGCCGGCACCGACGCGGTCAACGTCAGCCAGCTCGAGGCCGTCAACCAGAACCTGACGACGCTGATCCAGAACATCAGCAGTACCAACGGTAACGGCGGCTTCCCTTCGACCCCGGGCTCGTCGACGCCGCCCGCATCGACGGGCTCGAACTCGTCGGCAGGCGGCAACGGCGCGGTGGCGTCCGGCTCGAACAGCACGGCGGTCGGCAACGGCTCGACCGCATCGGGTACCGGCTCGACGACGATCGGCTCGGGCGCGACGTCGTCCGGCAACGGCTCCGTGGCGATCGGCTCGGGCAGCAACGACGGCGGGCGCAACAACGTCGTGTCGATCGGCACGGCGACTTCGACGCGGCAACTCACGAACGTCGCCGCCGGCACCGCGCCCACCGATGGCGTCAATGTCCAGCAACTGAATGCCGCGGTGGGCAACGCGAACGCGTACACCGACGCGAAGATCCAGTCGCTGCGACGCGACGCGGACGGCGGCACCGCCAGTGCGATGGCCGTCGCGGGCCTGCCGCAACCGTCCGGCCCCGGCAAGAGCATGGTGGCGATCGCCGGCAGCGTCTATCGCAGCCAGTCGGGGCAGGCGATCGGCATCTCGACGATCTCCGAGAACAATCACTGGATCTATAAGGCCGCCATCACGACCAACACGCGCAACGACTACGGCGCCGTGATCGGCGCGGGTTACCAGTGGTGACGGCGGAAAAACGGCTGTCCTGCAGCGACACGCGGCGGCCGCGCGCAACGATCGATCGTTGCCGCGGCGCCGGATACGCGGCTCCTTATACGATGAGAGACTGATCATGAAAATCCAATGGGCACTTGCGCTGTCCGTCAGTGTGCTTTCCGTTGCATCCCTGGCAGGCTGTGCGGCCGACGGGCCGCCCCGCTTCCCGGACCCGCAATCCGCCAGCCCGAAGGGCGGCACATTTGTGAACGTGGCCAACCTGCGTAACGTCGGGCCCGGCCTGAACAAGGACCAGATGTACGATCTGCTCGGTCCTCCTCACTTCAACGAGTGGTTCGTCGGCAGCCACGTGTGGAACTACCTGTTCGACTTCCGCCGCGGCAACGAAGTCGTCGCATGCCAGTACCAGGTGCGCTACGACGAGCACATGAAAGTGAGCAATACGTACTGGCGCGACCCCGCATGCGCGGACTTCGTGCGCACGCAATCCGCCGCGCCGGCGGCCGCGGCAGAGTCGCCGGCCGCGCCGATCGAGCAATTCACGCTGCAAAGCGACGCGCTGTTCGCGTTCGGCCAATCGAGCCTCGAATCGATGCAGCCGGGCGGCAAGGCGCAGCTCGACGATGCGGTCGAGCGGATCAAGCGCCACAAGACGATCACGCGAATCGTCGTCGTCGGGCACACCGACCGGATCGGCACCCCCGCGGTGAACGACCCGCTGTCGCGCGCGCGGGCGCAAACGGTCCGCCGCTATCTGATCGCGCATGGCCTGGACGGAAACGTCATCGAGGCGGACGGCGTGGGATCGCGCGAGCCCGTCGCGCATTGCCCGCCCGGCCAGAGCCGCGCCGTGATCGCGCGCCTGCAGCCCGATCGCCGGGTCTCGATCGCGCTCAGCGGCCGCGACTGACCTGCCGCGACGCCGGTGGCGTCATTCACGCTTCGCCCGCGTGGCGGGCGCCACATCGAACGACCGGCAAACCGGCATCGCGCCCCTGTGGGCGGTAACGCGCGCCTCGGGCTTGCCGGCATCGCCGGCGGCATCGCGTTTGCCGCCGTATCGGCGCCGGGCCGGAACGACCGAGCGCCCGCGCCGCGCCCTACCCGTGCGGAAAGCGCGCGACGCGGCACGACGGCGCTTGATTCGAACGCCTGAGCGACCAGCTACCAGCAATCCGGATGACGACGATGAGAAGGGTCGGGGTGTATGTGGATGGCAGCAGCATCGACGCGAATGGCGGCCATCTGATGCGATACGACGTGCTGCGCGCGCTCGCCGGTCGGGCCGGCGCCACGATTCAGCGGCTGCACGCGTATCTGAGTTTCGACGCACGCCGCGCGGCACGCTCCGCCGATTACGACGCGCGGATCAAGGGCTATCAGGCGGCACTGCGCGACAAGGGATTCCGCGTCACGGTCAAGCCGCTCAGACACATCGCCGACGAGGATGGCACCGAAACCGTCAAATCGAATTCGGATCTGGGCATGGCCATCGACGCGCTGTCCGAATCGGACCGGCTCGACACCGTGCTCGTCGCCACCAGCGACGGCGATTTCGTCGAAGTCGTACGAGCGTTGCAGAAGAAGGGATGCCGGGTCGAAGTCCTCGGGTTCGACAACGTGCCGCTCGAATTACGCGATGCGGCCGACCAGTTCATCAGCGGCTATCTGGTGCCGGGCCTGCTGCCGGTTCGCGATGCGGCCTCCGGCTCGCCTGCCTGGGGCCAGGTCGGCTCACGCGTGCGCGGCGTGTGCAACCGGTTCGAGCCGGACGACGGATATGGCTTCATCGCGTTCTGGGCCGCGTTGCCCGATACGCCGCTGCTCGCGGCGGCCGAGACGAGCCCCGCCTACTTTCGCGGCAGCAGTTTGCAGGATCCGTCGATCGTCGCGCGGTTGCCGTCTCGAAGCACGATTCTCGAATTCGACCTCGCGATGCCCGCGAAACACACGGGCGCCCCTGAGGCGCGCCGGATTCAGGTCGTTTCCAGCGCCTAGCCATCAAGGCATCGCGGCAGCCCGATCAGCGCCCGAGCGCCGCGTCGTGATCGTGCTTCGACAGGAACATGAGGAAGGTCGTCCCTTCCCCCAGCTTCGAGCGGACCTGCAGCTTTCCGCCGAGCGAATCGACGACCGTCTTGACGAATGCCAGGCCCAAACCATGCCCGGACATCGACGCGCCGCCGTCCAGTTGCGTGAATTCGCGAAACAGCTTTTCCTGGTCGCGCTCGGATATGCCGGTTCCGTAATCGGTCACGGCGATCTTCACGTGCCGATCCGTGGCCGACAACTCCACGTCGACCGTGGAGGCTTCGCGACCGAACTTGATCGCGTTGCCGATCAGATTGACGAATGCCCGCCGCAGCAATTGCACATCGGCGATCGTACTGAGCCCGGGCTCCGCCGTCAGGTTGACGATCGTCGATTTCGCACTCGCCTGCGGCAGCAGATCGTCGACGGCATCGCCGAGCACCAGTGCGGGATCGACCGCGGCCAGCTTCGGCGGCAGATTCTCGGCCCTGGCAAGAAAGAGGAAATCGTCGGAGAGGGTCAGCGCGCGCGTCGCATACTGTGATACCAGTTCGGCGAAGCGCTGCGGCGTGTACCGCGACGGATCCCGCCGGATCTGCGAAACGAGCGCGAGAATCGACGCCTGCGGCGACCGCATGTCGTGCGACAGGAATCGCAGCGCCATGTCCCGCTGCCGCTCGGCCATCCGCACGGACGAGACGTCCGCGACATGAAAGACCAGCGCGCGCTCGCCATAGACGGACGGGCGGATCGGTGCGCACTTGATCAGCAGCGAACGACCGCACCGTGCATTGGCGATCTCGATTCCCTGGTCGAGCTGCGATTTCGTCTGTGCCGACAGCGCGTCGCCGTCAGGCCAGTGATCGAGCGACGTCAACGCCTGCGCGACGAATTCATTCGCCCGATGCGATGCGGTGATCTGAAACAGCACGTCCGAAACCGGCCGGCCCACCGGCGCCCGCCCGGCATCCGGATGCTCGTCGGGCTCCGCGCACCACGCGGCGATCCGCCGGTTCGCCAGCAGCACGACACCGTCGGCCGACGCAATCAGCGTCGCTTCCGGCAGACTGTCGACCCATGCGTCGATGAGCGCACGATAGCGACGTACTCGCGCATCCAGATTCGCAGTCCTGTCCAGTTGCCGCCGAACCGGGTCGACGTGTCGCACGACGCTCGCCGACTCCGCATGCAGCAACGGGTCGGTCGCCATGCGGTCGCCGAGGAGACCGATGAAGCGCAGCAACACTTCGGTACGCCGCCAGAACACCAGCACGCAGGCGAGCACGCACATCAGCATGCCGGTGGCGGGCGGCAGCGCCTCGCCGCCGACCACGAACACGGCATACGCGATCGCAGCAACCGCTCCTGCGACGACGAACGATGCAACGAGGCCGGCACCAGGACCGAACCGGTAGAGCAACGCACAGATCACGCACACGACGGCCTCGTTGAACAGCAGCGCCCACGCAAGACCGGCCTGTTGAAGCGGTGCCGCCGCGGCCGGCGCAGGCGATGCAACGATTGCCGCGGCATCGTCTCCGATCGGCCGCACGCCGGCCGACGACACGCCGGGCCGGCCATGCCCGAGGTCGGCCGCCGCGCGAATCAGGACCGCGCGGCCGCTCAGCCGGTTCGACGGCACCGCGCCGTCCAGCACGTTGACGTACGAGTAGCGCTCGCAAGGTCCGTTCCAGTGAAACGCAGCGTCGCGCGCGCAGGCTTGATCGGCGTTGCCGGAATTGCCGAGGTTGCCGCTCCCGGCCTCCGTTCGTGCGCCGCCGCGACTTGCCGCCTCGCCACCGCGGTGCCCGGCACGTGCGCGCGCGACGTCCCGCAAGCCGGTCAGGTCGATACTGACGACTGCGACGCCGCTTCCGGCAAGCCGCTCCATCATCCGCTCACGGGTTTCGATGCTGAACGGCCAGTTGCCCAGACGCGCGGTCGTACGTTCGTCGACCACGATCATCGCCAGCGGCTTGACGGGCCCGCCGTGGGCCGACCGCGACACGAACCCGAACCACGCGCGGTCGACGCGTTGCAGCGCATGTGTCGTCGTGAGCACCGCACAGACCAGCACCAGCGCAAACGCCACCCGTATCCACTCCGTGGCGCAATACGAGGACGCGCTCCCGGCCATCTGCCTGCCTTCATCACATGAACGGCGCCGCCCCAGCCCCAAAAATCTTCCGAACATGTCGATCAGATGATGCTCCATCGATATCGCATTGATCGGCATCTGACATGCCTGCATCAAACACCGCACCCCACTTCAAGCAGCATTGACCGGTGACGCAGCAGCCCGGTCACACCCCCTTCACGTGCCGATCGCCCGCCCTGTACATACGCGCGCGGACGTACCCGGCCAAACGACCTCCAAGCAGCGATCCGTAATTTAATATGCGTTAATTATACTTCAATTTTCACCGGAATTAACCATCCAATTTAATTACAATTAAATTAACATTTAATTCAAGATCTATTCTGATACTTTCCATAATAAGCCATCACTTCCAGGCGACATCGTCCCTCATCCAAAGCACGCGCACCGTTCGCTCCACCAAAAAACCGGCGCATTAAAATCCGAATCATCACACAAAACGAAAATCAATTCAGCTTTCAATATGCAGTCCCGATATCACAATACGACTCCCATGAATCTCATTCTCAAAAATCGAGCCCCAATATACAAAACAATAAACAAATTTACATTTGTTTATTTTCCATGAGTTGAAATTTTGCATTCCACTCAATAGAATCGATCGATCAGCAACATGCAGCCGACATTTAATCGGCGTACCCGGACATTCATGAATTTCCCCTTTGCATCAAACGATCCGCTCGACGATGCCGAACGCGGACTGCGTCAGGGCGAGTTCTTTTTCCTCCTGCAACCCAAGTTCGCGCTCCAGGGAATCCGTCTGGCCGGTTTCGAATGTCTGATGCGCTGGCGCCATCCGGCGCGCGGCATCCTGGAGCCCGCGTCGTTCATCAGCCTGATCGAGGATTCATCTCTGGCCACGCGCTTCACCGAACTGCTCACCCGAAGAGCGGCGCACATGCTGGCGCAGTGGAAGGCGGCCGGTTACGGCAAGCTGTCTCTCGCGATCAATCTGTCTCCGTCGGAGCTGGGGCACGCGGATTTTCCGGCGCAGCTTTCCGCACTGCTGACGTCGCTCGGGCTCGAGCCGGCTCGCGTCGAAATCGAGCTGACCGATGTCGTTCCGCCTGCCCGGCTCGACTGGCTGGTGGAGGCCATCCATGCGACGCAGGCAATCGGCGTGCGCGTCGCATTGGACGACTTCGGTGCAGGCTTCAATTCGCTGACGCTGTTGCAACAGTTGCCGGTGGATATCGTCAAGTTCGATCGCTCGCTGATCCGCGATGTCCTGCAAAACAACGAATCCATGCGGGTCGTTGAGACCCTGGTGCACATCGCGCAAAGCCATGGCAAGCACATCGTGATGACGGGCATCGAAACCGCCGCGCAGTTCGAATGGGCCAGCACGCTGCCGGACGTCGACGGCCAGGGTTTCTATCTCGGCGAGCCGCTGCGCGAAGCGGCGGTCCAGACGTTCATCGCCGATTGCCATGCGCGGATCCTGTCGTAGCCCCGCGCGCGCCGTAGGCGAGTAGGCGCCATCCGTGCTTCAAGCGCGAGGCCGCGTGCTTCATGCGTCGGGTCGGCATGCCGGACGCCGCCGCATCCCAGGATTCATCCGGAATATCGGGTGCCATCTACGCTCCGATCGGGCTGTTTGTTCACGCCGCCGTGTGCGACGTGCAGCCAGCATAGAACGGCGGCCCGAGCGCTCAAAGTGAACTTTTGTCACTTTCACGAGCATTTCCACAGGGCTCCCACATTCCGGGAAAATGCCGATCCGTCGGGCACCGACGTGCGCCGGTGCCTCGCCCGTGAATTACCAGCGAATCAACGCCGAGCCCCACGTGAAGCCCGAGCCCATTGCAGGCGTCAGGACGAGATCGTTCTCCTTGATGCGTCCGTCGGATACGGCTTCGCCGAGCGCGAGCGGAATCGACGCCGCCGACGTGTTGCCGTGTTTGCCGACGGTGAGCACGACCTTCTCCATCGGCAGATTCAACTTCGTGCCGACGGTTTGCACGATGCGCTGGTTTGCCTGATGCGGAACGATCCAGTCGACGTCGTCCCGGGTCAGCCCGTGCGCATCGAGCGCTTCCTGCGACGCGTCGGCGAGATTGACGACCGCATGCAGAAATACGTCGCGGCCCTCCAGATGCATCTTGCCGGCGCTTTGCGTCGACGATACCCCGCCGTCCGTGTGAATCTTGTCCCAGTACCGTCCATCCGAATGCAGATGCGTGGACAGCACACCGCGCGGCCTGTCGCCTTCGCGCCGTTCGCCGCGCAGCACCAGCGCGCCCGCGCCGTCGCCGAACAGCACGCAGCTATTGCGGTCCTGCCAGTCCACGATACGCGACATCGTTTCCGCGCCGATCACCAGCGCGGTGCGCGCCTGCCCGAGCCGGATCATGTTGTCGGCGACCGAGAGCGCGAACACGAAGCCCGAACAGACGGCCTGCACGTCGAACGCGGCGCCGCGCGGCATGCCGATCGCTTCCTGAACGCGGACGGCCGTCGCGGGCATCGTGCGATCGGGCGTGCAGGTCGCGAGCACGATGAGATCGACGTCGGCCGCGGCGATCCCTGCGTGACTCAGCGCGGCCCGGGCCGCGCCGATCGCGAGATCGGACGTGTTCTCGCCGGGCGCCGCGATCCTGCGCTCCTTGATGCCGGTGCGCTGCGTGATCCACTCGTCCGTGGTGTCGACCTTCAGTGCGATGTCATGATTCGTCATGCGGTGCTCGGGCAACGCGGAACCGCAGCCGACGACGCGCGACATCCAGTGGTCCACGCGATTGATTTCCACCATCTTCGGTACTCCGATCAAAGTCGATGACGCGCCGGCCGCCCGATGTCTCGAACCGGCGCCCTGGCGTTACCAGCTTCCGACGCCCGCGTCCTGGCCCGGCTCCGCGGCGGCGCTCGTGCCCTGCGGTTGCAGCGAGACGAGATGCTCGGCCAGCGCATTGAAGGTCGGATAGTCGTAAAGGACCGTATCGTCGATCTTGATGTTGAGCCGCTCTTCGAGGAAGAACGCGAGTTCGACGGAATGCATCGAGTCGAAGCCGGCGTCGGCGAAGGTCTGTTCGAGATCGGTCGGCACCTTCAGGTTGTTCGCTTCGGTCCACTCCTGGATCCACGCAAGAATGGTTTCCGCGGTGACCGTCGGCCCGTTGACGGCTGCAGCTTGAAGTTGATCGTTCATGGCATCGATTCCTTGAAGTCGGATTGAGGACGGTGAAGGCGCGGCGGCGACGCCGCGCCCGGGAAACGGAAAGGCAGCGCCTATGCGGGTGTCGCGCGCATCAGCGGTTCCGGATCGGCGTGCGGTGCATCGGCAGCGCGTCCGCCGAGAAAGTGCGCGAGACGCCGCACGGAAGGTGCACGCACGATGGAGTTGTGGTCGTCGTCGAACACGTCGACCGTGATGCCGCCGCGCCCGAAACGGCGCAATTGCTGCTCCGCCAGCACGCTCGACATCCCGCGCTTGTCGCGCGCGGCGAGCGCGTATCCGATGTGCGTTTGCACCTGCCGCGGCTGGTGACAGGCGAGTGCCACCGCGCTCGCGGCATGCAGCCGCGCGATGTGGTCGAACATCTCAGGCTGGGCGCGGCGGCGCACGTCGGCGAGATAGAAGTCCTGATCGAGCATCGCATCGAAACGCGGGTCGGCCAGCCATCGCTCGACTGCCTGCATACCGTCATCCGGCGCGAGATCAGCGGCCAGTGCGCGCAACCGCGTGGCGAATTCGCCGTCGTGGAGCGGGCTGTCGACGATCATCAACGGCGGCGCGCTCCCGCCCTCCGACTCCCACTGCGCGGCCATTTCGTGCGCGACGATCCCGCCGAACGACCAGCCGCCGAGCAGGTCGGGCTGCCTGCCGTGCGTCGCGAGCAGCGCCGCGCAGTAGCGCGACGCCAGTTGCGCGATCGAAAGATACGCGGGCGCGTGGCCCTGATCCGCGTACGGATGACGGATCGCGACGACCGTCGGGTCGCCCGGCCATGCCGCGGCCAGTTCCTGATAACACAGCACGTTTCCGCCGACCGGATGCACGAGCGCAACGAGCGGCCCGGCCCCGTCGCGCAGCGTCACGACCAGGCCGACGTCGCCGCCCGTTTCGGCCGGTTGCCGGGGATCGGCCGCCACGACTTCGCGAACGGACGCGTCACCGTTCGTCGTGCCGAACCACGCGGCCAGCGTCTGGAGCGACGCGCCGCGCGCCAGCATGGCGATCGGCGGCATCTTGCCGAGCCGCTGATGCAACCGCACCCGCAGCTCCGTCAACGCCAGCGAGTCGAGCCCCTGGCCGACGAGCGACAGCCCATCGTCGAGCACGACGGTATCCGGCGCGACCGCTGCCGCGATCGTGCGCAACGTCGCGAGCATCTGCGCCGCGCCCGCCGGTGCCACGTCGGCGCGATCCACCTCGATCGAGCGCGGCGGCCGGGCTTCCGCATTCGATGCGCCATCGCTTCGTTGGCGCACCGCACCATGCGCCGCTTCGGCGAGATCGGGAAACGGCAGCTCGAAACGCTCGGTGTCGAACGCGTAGCCCGGCGCTTCGGCAGGCCGCGGCGCATTGCCGTACAGCTTGTGCCACGCGATCTTCTGCCCTTCGCCGTAAAGGCGTGCGCAGCCGTGGGCGAAGCCTGTCGATTCGGTTTCCTCATCGCCTTCCGGGCCGTCGGCGAGCGACGCGATCGCGCACGTCCAGTCGCCGCCGGCGGCGGCGCGCGCGAGCTTGGCGAGCGCCGCGCCGGGCCCCACTTCGACGAAGAGCGTCTTGCCGTCCGACACCGCCAGCAACGCGTCATGAAAACGCACCGGCTGCTCGACGAGATCGAGCCAGTGCTCGACGCCGGCGATCGCATCGGTCGCGACGGCGCCCGTGAGGGTGGAGACGATCGGAATCGACGGCGGCGCGAACGTCAGCGGTTCGAGCGCGCGCCGGAACGCTTCGCGCATCGAACGTAACATCGGCGAATGGCCCGGCGTGCCGTAGGTCTTGAGCAGCGACACACGCTTGCCCGCCGCGACCATCGCGTCGTGCACGCGCGCCACCGCTTCCGGCGTGCCGCTGACGACGGTCTGCCCCGGCCCGTTGATGCCGGCGACGAACAGATCCTCGCCGAACGCGAACCGCGCGGCGAGTTCGTCGGCCGCGGCGGCCACCGCGAGCATCGCGCCGGCCGGCGTCGCGGTATCGAACAGTCGGCCGCGCGCCTCCACCGCCTTGAGACCGTCGCCGAGCGACATCACGCCGCCGATCACGGCGGCCACGTGCTCGCCGAGCGAATGCCCGATCAGCAGATCCGGCTGCACGCCGAGCTCCATCCAGGTACGTGAAAGTGCGTAGCACACGACGAAGTGAGCCAGTTGCCCCGGATGATGGCGCACCGCTTGCGCGCCACGGCCGACGATCGCATCGAGCACGTCGCGGGCCGTTTCGCTACCCAGCAGGCGCAGACACGCGTCCGCGTGTTTGCGGAACAGGCCGTTGCCGTGGTAGAGGTTTCCGCCGACGCCCGGCTGCCACGCCCCTTGCCCTGGCACGAGAAACGCGACGCGGGGCTTGCGCGGCGGCTCGCCCGCATGCCAGTTGCCGGACGGATTGTCCGCGAGAAACGCGTCGAGCGCGTCGATGAAATCCGCTTTCGTCGTGCCGACCAGCGCGACGCGATGATCGAAATGATCGCGTCGCACGTTCGACGTATGACACGCATCGCGCAGCGGCACGGACGTGCCCGCGAGCCAGGCCCGCCATGCCGACGCGACACGCCGCCGTGCGTCCGGCGAGCGCCCGGAAAGCGTCAATACGCGTTCGCGGTCGATCGGCGCACCGGTGTCCGGCACGGGCGCCGGCGCGGACAGAATCAGGTGGACGTTGGTCCCGGTGATGCCGAAACCGCTCACGCCGACCAGCGTCTCGCCTTCGTCGAGCGGCGTACCCTCGCGTGGAACGGCGAGTTGCGCGCCTTCCCAGTGAAAGCGCGGGTTCGGCGTCTCGAAGTTCACCTGCGCGGGTACGTGGCGGTGCCGCAGGATCAGCATCGCCTTGATGAAGCCGGCCATGCCCGCGGCGCCCTCCAGATGCCCGAGCTGGGACTTCACGGAGCCCACGAGGATCGGCTTGTCGCGTGCGACGGCGCGTGTATAGACGTTACGCAACGCGGAAAGCTCGATCGGATCGCCGAGCGCCGTGCCCGTGCCATGCGCTTCCACGTAGGCGACTGCGTCCGGCCGAACGCCGGCGCGCATCATTGCCCGGCGAATGACGGCTTCCTGCGCCGCGCCGTTGGGCGCGGTGAGACCGTTGCTCGCGCCGTCGCTGTTGACGGCCGACCCGATCAGCACCGCATCGATGCGATCGCCGTGCGCGAGCGCGTCGTCGTGCCGCTTCATCACGATCACGCCGCCGCCTTCGCCGCGAATATAGCCGTCGGCGCTCGCGTCGAAAGGACGGCATTGCCCGGAGGCGGACATCGCCTGGAGCCGCGCGATGCCGATCGTTTCCTCCGGCCCGAGGATCAGGTTCACGCCGCCGGCGATCGCGACGTCGCACTCGCCGGCCTGCAGGCTCTGCGCGGCAAGATGGATCGCGACCAGCGACGACGAACAGGTCGTATCGACGAAGATCGCGGGCCCGCTCAAACCGAGTATGTGCGCGACGCGCCCGGGGGCCATCGCGCGCAGGTTGCCGAGCTTCGAATAGGTGGTGATGCGCGACGGATCGCCGGACCAGACGGTGCGCCGGCCATAGTCCGCCTCGCCGATCGTCATGAAGACCCCGACGTTCCTGCCGCGCAGCCGGCCCGGCGCGATGCCCGCGTTCTCGAGCGCCGCCCATGCGAGTTCGAGCATCCAGCGCTGCTGCGGATCCATCTCCATCGCCTCGGCCGCCGAGGTCCGGAACAGCTTGCGGTCGAAGCGGAACGGATCTTCGACATAGCCGGCCACGCGCGAATACGTGGTGCCGGGCTCGTCGGTATCCGGCGAGTAGAACGCGTCGATATCGAAGCGTTCGCGCGGCGTTTCGCGGATCGCCGTGCGCCCGGAATTCAGCAGCGTCCAATAGCTCGACGCACAGGACGCGCCGCCGGGGAACCGGCACGACATGCCGATGATGGCGACGCGCTGCGCTTGCGTGTTTGACTGGTTCATACCGTCCTCGCGGCGGAAAGCGTTCATCCGGCCTAGTGGCGGCTCGCCGCGGCGAGATCGTCGCTGCTGCTCGCCTGGACGAGCACGGCCATGTTGCCGGGCAGGTGCCGGTTCTCGCGGATCTTCGCGTGCGCGTCCGGCAGGCGGCTCCACGGAAACACTTCCGACAGGCACGGGTCGATCTTGCCGCTCATCACGAGCCGGTTCGCCTGCGACGCTTCCTTGAGGTTGGCGAAGTGGCTGCCCTGAATGCGTTTCTGGCGCATCCACACGTAGCGCGCATCGCAGGTCAGGTCGTAGCCGCTCGTCGCCGCGCAGAACACGACCATGCCGCCGCGCTTCACGACGTAGCAGGACGGGGCGAACGTATTGCGGCCCGGGTGCTCGAACACCATGTCGACGTCGCGCTTTTCGCCGAGCGCACCCCAGATCGCCTTTCCGAACCGCTTGACTTCATCGACGTAGGCCGCGTACTCGACCTTCGCATCGACGGGCGGCGGCGCGCCCCAGCACGAGAAATCCGAACGGTTGATCACGCCCACCGCGCCGAGCCGTTTGACGAATTCGGCCTTCGACGCGTCGGAGACCACGGCGACGGGGCGCGCGCCCGCGAGCGCCGCGAGCTGGATCGCCATCGTTCCGAGCCCGCCCGCCGCGCCCCACACGAGCACCGATTGCCCGGCGGAAAGCACGTGTGGCTTGTGGCCGAACAGCATCCGGTATGCGGTCGCGAGCGTGAGCGTATAGCAGGCGCTGGCGGCCCACGTGAGGTGCTTCGGGCGCGGCATCAACTGCGTCGACTGCACGCGCGCGAACTGCGCGAACGAGCCATGCGACGTTTCATAACCCCAGATCCGCTGCGACGGGGACAGCATCGGATCGCCGCCGTTGCATTCCTCGTCGTCGCCATCGACCTGGGAGCAGTGTGCGACCACCTCGTCGCCGACCTTCCATTTCTTCACGTTCGAGCCGACGGCCCATACGATGCCGGCCGCATCCGAGCCCGTGATGTGATACGGATCGTCATGCAGGTCCAGCACCGAGAACGGCTGGCCGAGCGCCGCCCACACGCCGTTGTAGTTGACGCCGGCCGCCATCACGAGAATCAGCACGTCGTCCGGGCCGAGCGAGGGCACGTCGACGATTTCGTTCGTGAACGCGTGCTGCGGCTCCCCGTGGTTCTCGCGACGAATCGTCCACGCGTGCATTTTCCTCGGCACGACGCCCAGCGGAATCGCGCTGCCGATGTCGAACAGTTCCGGCGGGTTCCTTCTCGTTTCGACAGCGAAATCGATCGTTTTGGTATCCATAACAATACTCGTGAAAGAGTTGATCCGGGATAAGTTGCACTCGTGCTAGGCCGCGGCCATCCCGCCGTCCACCGACAGTGCGGTACCGGTCATGAACGAAGACGCGTCGCTCGCGAGGAACGTGACCGCCTCGGCGATTTCCTGTTCGGTGCCCAGCCGGCCGACCGGATGAAACGCCTTGATCTGGTCGGTCATGCCGGTTTCATCGAGAAACTTCTCCACCATCGCCGTCGCCACGAACGCCGGGCAGATCGCATTGACACGGATATTCTGCTTCGCGTATTCGAGCGCGGCCGCTTTCGTCAGCCCGAGAATCCCGGCCTTCGACGCGTGATAACTGCAGCCGCCGAATGCAGACGCCACGAGGCCATAAGTGGACGACATATTGACGATCGCACCGCTGCCCGCTTTCAGCATTTCGGGAATTTCGTATTTCATCGAAAGGAACATCCCTTTCAGATTGATATTCATCACGTAATCCCAGCTCGCCTCGTCGGTATCGGCCACGGCTTTGCCGAATGCCTCCACGCCGGCGTTGTTGAACGCAATATCGAGCCTGCCGAATTCGTGCACGGTCTGCGCGACCATCCGCGCGCAATCCTCCGCGCTCGATACATCGGTCTTCACGAACAGCGCTTCGCCGCCCGCGCGGCGGATCTCCTCGACAACGGCCAGACCTTCGTCGATGCGGCGCGACGCGATCGCGACCCGTGCGCCTTCCCGGGCAAACAACAACGCCGTGGTGCGGCCGATACCCGAACTTCCCCCGGTCACGAGGGCGACTTTTTCATGAAGCTTCAGCATCGTATTCTCCAGTCGCATTGATATGCAGGCCCCGTCATCACCATCCCGATTTTTCAGATCGAAAATGAATCGTCGGTTCTTGACCGGATGGATTCTAGACGGCGAAAAGCGTGCGCCGATGAAAAGTGAAAAAAGTTCAAATTTGATTGTCGAACGGACGAATATCATCGCTGACATCACGACACTCCGCGTTCAACCATCGGCCTTCCATGCGTACGAATACGATCTCCCGGCATGAACTCGGCATGTCCGTCATACACGCGATCGGCGACGAAGGCTTCGTCGGGCTGAGCGCGGCACTCGACCGTCTCGACCCCGATTTCAAGCGATTGCTCGTCGAGGGCGCATATGCCGACATCATCGCCCGCCCCAACCTCTCGCTGAAGCACCGGGAACTCGTGACGGTCGCGGTACTCGCGACGATGGGCAATGCGGATGGCGCACTGAAATACCATGCGGGCGGCATGTTGAATACCGGCTGGACGCCGCACGCGGTGCTCGACACGGCGTTCGAGACGCTCCATTACGCAGGCGTGCCGGTGGCCGCGGCCGCGATACGCCACATCGCCGGGTTGTTGCGCGAACGTGCCATCGATATCGACGTCGACGTCGATTTTTTAGAGGATCCCGAAGCGACGATCGCCACGTTGCTTGAGCGCCGGCAACGGCCGTTCGATGCGCTGACGCCGAAAGAGCGCCGGCTCGCCGCGCTTGCCATCGTCATCGCGCGCGAAAACCGGCACGATGCGGTTCGCGTACACGTGAACGACTGCCTCCACGCGGGCTGGACGCGCGGCGAACTGACGGAGGTATTGATTCAACTGACCGGCTACATCGGCTGGCCGCTCGTACTGCCCGTGTCGCGCATCGTGCTCGACGCGTTCGATGCGTTCAGTGCGCTCAATGGGGCGCCGGACGACTCGGCGGGAATCCAGGCCGATGCACCGGCCGAGCGGCATGCGCTGCAACGCGACCTGTATCCGTCGGACGCGGTAGGCGGCTTTGTGGACATGTCGTCCGCGATCGAGCGTGGCATCGATCGGCTGGCCAGCGCGGCATCGGGCGATGAGCCGGTCGAGCAGGCGAAGGCGCGCCACCTGACGGCAATCGCGTGCCTGACCTGCCTCGCGCGCAATGCCGACGCCGACGCGCTCGCCGCGCACATCCGCGACGCACGCCGGTCGGGCGCATCGCGACCCGAGATCGTCGAGGCCATCGTCGCCGCGTTGCCTCATGCCGGCGTGCTGGCCGTGCAATGGGCGCTCGCCGAGGCGAGCCGTTCGTTCGCCTCGGCGGCTCCGCATGCGGCGCGCGAGCACGACGACGTGCAGGCATGAAGACGACCGCGTTCCACCTCTCTCCCACACCATGCGGCACGAACGACACAGGAAACGACGATGAACGACGAAGGCGGATACGATCTCGAGGATCTCATGCCCGGCATGAACGCGTGCTTTTCGAAAACCCTTTCCGAGCACGACGTGCTGCTGTTCGCGAACGCGACCGGCGACCGGAACCCCGTGCATCTCGACGAGGCCTATGCGCAGCGAACATTTTTCGGCGGCCGCATCGCGCACGGCATGTTGTCCGCCTCCGTGATATCGGCGGCGATCGCGACGCATCTGCCAGGGCCCGGCTCGATCTATCTGTCGCAGGATCTGCAATTCCGCCGCCCGGTCAAGCTGGGCGAAACGGTCTGCGCGACGGTGACGGTCAAGGAGATTCTCGCGAGCCGGCGTCGGGTCGTGCTGGAAACGCGCTGCGAAGTCGACGGCCTCGTCGTCGTGGAGGGCACGGCGGTGGTGATGCCCACGAATGCGGCGGCGCGCCGGAAAGAAGCGGCGACCGTGCAGGATCAGGCGGTTTGACGGCCGCCCGAAGCGCGACTGCCGGCGTTGTCGGGCGTGCGACCCGCGGTCGCGCTACGCGGGTTTGCGCAGCGGCTCGAGCAGGTGCCTCAGGCCGTTATGGTCGATCTCGTGCATCAGCGCGAGCTGCCGGCCGATTTCGCCGCGCGGGAAGCCTTCACGCGCCAGCCAGTTGAGGTAAGGCCCGGGCAGGTCGGCAAGGAGTCGCCCTTTGTATTTTCCGAAGGGCATGGTGACGGCGACGAGGGATTCAAGATCTGGGGTGCGCATGCGCGTATTGTGCACGGCTTTGCGCAGCCGCGCGCGTCACGGCCCGGCTGCGGCCCAAGGCCGCGAATCCGACCCTTCGCGGCGGGATGAATCAACCAACCGGCCCCGATTGACAATCGGGATTCACGTCGGCCGCCGGCTTGCTTCGCGCCTGCTAGACTGGAACTTCCCCCTGCAAACCATGGAGGGAATCATGATGTCCATCTATGTCGTGAAGACCGGCGAGCAGTTCCTCTGCACCGCCGGGGACGGCGATATCGGCATGGCGCCGGCCATCGAAGACGCGGCCTCCTTCGGTTCGTACGACGAAGCGGAGAAAGCCGCGAGCGCGCATGCCGACCCCGGGTACGAGATCGTGGCCGTCTGCATGATCAGGCACTGAGCGCCGATCCGCGGCCCGGTGCGCAGGGCGATCCGCGTGCCGGACGCCAGTCGCCGCGCGTCGGCGGCGTCGATGCGACGGACCCGGCGTTCGCACGCCGCGGACGGGCGGTTCGCGCCACGCGTCGTCCACGCCGAGCATCATTGCCGCAAGCGAGCCGTCCGGCTTCGACGGCCACGCTTGCGGCAACCGGCTTGCAGCGTCCTACTTCTGCAGCGAGATTTCCACGCGACGATTGCGCGCGCGTCCTTCGGCGGTATCGTTCGATGCCGCCGGGTTCGCCTCCCCGTGGCCGACCGCGGCAAACGCATCGGCCTTCAGCCCGTGCTCGCGCAGATAGCCGGCGACCGCATCCGCCCGGCGCTTCGACAGCGCCTGATTGTGCGCATCCGAGCCGGTCGCGTCGGTATAGCCGTCCACTTCCACGCGCGCGAAATGCTTGTCGCCCTGCCGGCTCAGCAGCGTGTCGAGCGCGGCGGTGGCGGCAGGCGTCAGCACGGCCGAGTCGGTCGCGAAGTATGCATCGCCGGTCAGGCTCACTTTTTCGGCCGGCACGGGCGCCGGCGTAACGGCCTCGGCGGCCGGCGCGGGCGCCGCGCCGCACTGGAACACGATCGAATGCGCATCGGCGCCGTCGCGGTACGGCGTGGTGGTGTCGACGAGGCGCACGGCCTCGTTGCCGCACATGCGCGTCGCGACCTTCATGCAGGTCTTCGCGCTCGACAGGATGCCGTGGCAGTCGACCTGGAACGTCCGGATGCCGTTTCGCGGCTGCAGTTCGTACGCGTTGTACGTCGGCCCCGACGCACTCGAACAGGCCGCGAGGGAAACGACGGACGCCAGCAGGGCAAGATGGATGTTTTTCACTTGATGACTCCGAGAATGCGATGAGCACGGCGCGTGCGGCGCGATGTCGCGACGCATCCGCGCGTGTTTGCGTTCGGCGCGGCCCGCTCCGGCAACGCGTGCCGGAACGAACCGCTGCGCGCGATCACTTCCACTGATACAGCATGCCCGCGCCGACCACACGCTGGCTGCCGGCGAAGCCGCCGTTCAGCGTCGCCTTCAGGTTCTCCGTGACGCGCGCCTGCACACCGACCGCCATGGCCTTCTGGCCCTGGAACGTCGCCGTGCCGACCCCCATCGCGAAGTTCGAATCGCGGTCCATGTGCGGGATCGACGCCATCGCGGCGGTCGCGGCGATCCCCTCGCGGGCCATCGAATCGGTCTGCTGGATCTGCTGCTGCATCTGCGTGAGCTGGTTGTTGACCGTGTTCAGCGACTGCGTGAACTGGTTCGATACCGCGTTCAACTGGTTCACGTTCACCGCGTCGGTGCCCTGCGTGCCCGCCGCGACGTTCACGACCTGCCGCGCCGAATCCGCCGAGCCGACCGCGACCACGTTCGAGCGCCCGCCGTCGTTGCTGCCCGTGCCGATCGCCGTCGAGTTATTGCCCGACGCGGTCGAGCCGACGCCGATCGCCGTCGAGCCGTTGCCCGACGCCGTCGAACCGTTGCCGACCGCCGTGCTGTTGGAGCCCGACGCGACCGCGCCCGAGCCGCCCGCCGACGAATTCGAGCCGCTCGCCCCCGGCGGCACGTTGCCGCCGGTCGGATTCGTCGTGTACTGCCCGCCGAGGTTGGTCGTGCGCTGGTCGATCAGCGTCGTCAACTGGTTCGCCACCGAATCGAGCTGCGACACGTTCACCGCGTCGGTGCCGTTCTTGCCGGCCGCGAGCCCGGTGATCTGGCGATTGCCGATGTTTACTTCGCCGGCCGACGACTGCGGGCTGCTCAGCCCGTACGCGACGTAGTTCGTCAGCGCGCCGACCGTGGTCAGCGAACCGGCGCCCAGCGCGACGCTGTTCGCGAACGTCGCCGATGCGCCGGCGCCGAGCGCGAGCGCATCGGTCGCGCTGCCGCGGGCCCCCGAGCCGAGCGCGACGCTGCCCACGCTGACCGCCACCGCATTCGCGCCCTGCGCGACCGACTGCGCGCCGGTCGCCGTCGCGCCGCTGCCCAGCGCGATCGCGTCGGCCTGCGCGGAACTCGCCGCCTGGCCGATCGCGACCCCGCCCGGCGCGGTCTGGTCGACGATCGCACCGTTGCCGATACCCACGCCGTTGTCGCCGTTGACGACCGTCGTCGGCCCGACCGCGATCGATTCCGCGCCGACGGCCAGCGAATCGCCCGCCGTCGAATTCGCGTGGAAGTACTTCTGGCCCGTCACCGCGAACGATTGCAGCGCGCCGGTCAACTGCCGCACCGTTACCGCATCCTGCTGGCCGGTGCCGTCGGCGACGTTGGTGATCTGGCGGTAGGTCCTGTTCGTCGCGTCGCCGACCGATACCGCGCCGAGCAGCGTCTGGTCGGTCGTGTCGAACGGGATCGACGCGCTGCCATTGCGGATGATGCCGGACGACGGCGCCGTCGCACGGTCGGCGACCGAGCCCGAGCCGAGCGCGATGCTGCCGTCCACGCGCGAGATCGCGTTCGGGCCGATCGCGACGCTGTCGACGCCGAGCGCCTGGCTGTCCGGCGCGGTCGAATTCGCGTGGAAGTACTTGATGCCGTTCGCGTTGATGTTGTCGATCGCCGAGCCGACGTTGTTGTTGATCGTCGTGGAGCCGTCGCTGTTGTACGTCACGTACGACGGCGCCGAGATCGTGCCGGTGGTCGGATCGTAGGTGGCGCCGCCGCCGATCGCGCCGGCCGTGCTGTTGCCGAGGTTCGTGTTGTTGTTCGTGATCGAGCTCAGGCTGGTGGACAGCGAGCCGATGCCGGTCGACGTGGCCGTGGACAGCGAGGTCAGGCTGCTGTTCGTCGAGCTCAGGCCGGTGGACAGCGAACCGACGACCGTCGACGTCGAAGTCGACAGCGACGTGATCGTGCTGTTGGTCGAGCTCAAGCCGGTGGACAGCGAGCCGGCGACGGTCGACGTCGAAGTCGACAGCGACGTCAGGTTGCTGTTCGTCGAGCTCAGGCCCGTGGACAGCGAGCCGACGACGGTCGAGGTCGAAGTCGACAGCGACGTGATCGTGCTGTTGGTCGAGCTCAGGCCGGTGGACAGCGAACTGATGCCCGTCGACGTCGACGTGGACAGCGACGCCACCGAGCTAATGGTCGAACTCAACCCGGTGGACAACGAACCGATGCCGGTGGACGTAGACGTGGACAGCGACGTGATGCTCGACGCCGTCGACGTCGACAGCGAATCGAGCGCGGTGTTCGTCGCGGCGAGTTGCGATCCGTTGATCGCGTCCGTGCTCGACGAACTGATTCGCCCGGCCGCGACGTTGGTGATCTGGCGCTCGCTGCCCGCTTTACCCACGCTGACGACGCTGGTCGGGTTGATGCCGTTGAAGTTGTACGTGACGCCGCCGATGACCGCGCTGGCCGTCGGATTCGGCGCGGCCGTCACCGACCCGGAGCCGAGCGCGACGTCGTTTGCGTTGTTCGCCACGGCCGACGCGCCGAATGCGACCGCACCGGCGGCGGCCGCCGTCGACGTATTGCCCAGCGCCAGGGACCCCGTGCCCTGCGCATTGTTGGTATTGCCGATCGCCACTGCACCGTCGCCGTTCGCGGTGTTGTTCGACCCCATCGTCACCGCGCCGGTGCCGATCGCGGTGCTCGGATCGCCGATTGCAACCGCGCCGTTGCCGCTCACCGTCTGGCCGAAGCCGAGCGCGACGGCGCCGGTGCCACCCAGCACCTTCGAGCCGTAACCGCCCGCGACCGAACCCGCACCCGCCGCCGCGGCAACCGAGTTGGAATCGCCGATCGCGACGGTCGACGTAGCCGCCGCGACGCTGTTGATGCCGACCGCTGTCGCGTTCGTGGCCGACGCCGTCGCACCAGGCCCCAGCGCGCTGGCGGACACGCCGGTTGCAAGCGACAGATTACCGAGCGCGGTCGCGAACTGCTGCGTCGCGCTCGACTGTACGCCCATCGCGATCGAACTGAGGCCCGACGCATTCGCGTTCAGGCCGAACGCAAGCGCATTGTTGGCGCTGGCCGTCGTATTCGAGCCCATCGCGATCGAGCTCGTGCCGAGCGACTGCGTGCCCGAGCCGGGCACACCCGCGGTGCCGCCCCAGCCGATCGCGATCGACGACGTGCCCTTCGCGCCGCTGTTGACGCCCATCGCGACGCCGGAATTACCGGAAGCCAGCGCGCCGCTGCCCACCGCGACGCCGGCCGCTCCCGAACTCGTCGACTGATTGCCGAGCGCGACCGAGCCCGTATCGGTTGCGTTCGACGCATAGCCGAGCGAGACGCTTTGAGCGCCCACCGCACTCGCGCCGAGACCGAGCGCGGCCGCATACTGGCCGGACGCCAGCGCGTTGTTGCCGAGCCCGATGGCCGAAACGCCGGTCGCAGCCGCGCCGCTGCCCATCGCCACCGCGCCGTTTTGGGTCGCGCTCGAGAGATTGCCGACGGCAACCGAAAAAGTGCCGCTGCCAATCGACTGCACGCCCAGCGCCACGCCGTTGAAGCCGGTCACTTGCGAATTGATGCCGATGGCCGTCCCGCCATCGGCCATTGCATGCGCGCCGGGGCCGATCGCCGTGGACGACTGGCCAGCCGCCGTCGACAGATTGCCGTACGAGGTCGCATTCACCTGCGACGCCACGGAACCGTTGCCGATCGCCGTCGAACTGGCGCCCCCGGTCGCGGAGCCGCCACCCGCCGAATATTGCGCATGCGCACCGGCCTGGAACAGCCCGAGATACGCGGCCGTCATCATCACGACGAGCCGTCTGGGCGAGAGCGTCGGCTTCGTCGCGATGCCCGCGTCTGCCGCATGCGCGGACGCGCTTCTCGACGACGCAACCCGCTTGCCGCGCGCACGATCGAGCTCCGACGCCGCAACCCAGGCGCCCAGTGCTTCGTTCCAGATCGACTTGAACGACTTGTTCATCTTGTGTTCCCTCGGTTCTCATGTGCTGGATGACACAACAGCGAACGCGGCGCCAGGCGCGGCGCGGACCTCATCCGCTTGCGCCTGTCTCGCGACGCCTCGCTTCTTACTTCGCATCACTAATAAAAACTACGAACAGCGTTGCCCGACACGCTCGCCCCATATCGCGAGTGTGCGACCGCCCGCCGCGCATGCCCGTTCGGCACGATGCGCGATGACGATCGCCGGTTATCGATTCACGGAAGTCGACATCGCCCGCCCGGCGGCGACACGGCGCACGACGCGCCGCGAATCCGCACGCGCGCGCACCGCCGTACCCGCCGAAGGGCGACTTCGAAGCTCATTGGAAAAGCGTCGCTCGGACGCTGGACGAACCGATGCCGGCCCGCATCGCGGGCGGCCCGTCATATGTCATTCAGGCGGTGAAAGGCGCCATGCAGTCCCCGGATCTGACGCACGCGCCGCCGGATCGCCGACGCTGACAGCCCGCACCGGATCGGTCGACCCGGCGCGCTGACCTGCCATGCTTGTCGTATTCATGTTTTTCGTATCCGCCTGATTCGAAGAGCGCCGCGCGTGGCCCCCGGGATCGATACAGCGCCCGGCGGCTCACACGAAGTCGCTCACCCCTTTTCCGTCCGGCGGGCGACCGGCTTTTCCGGGAAATCCGGAAAAGCCGGCTACTCACCGCACGACCCCGGCATCGAATTAATCGATCGAATTTACTTGACGATTTTCTTCTCGCTCGATGCCTTGCACCCAGCCCAACCCGTCATTTCTCGATTCGTCCTGTATGTCGAAAAATCTCGCGAATCATGACGTTTTCATTACCCTCGTGCCCGTTATTCTTTTGTTACCGGCATTCCCAACATCCGGGAATGCCATCATTCAATGCGCCATCGAATGTCGGCTGCCATGAAAGCGGCGGCGACGACAGCAATCCTCCCGGCAATCCGAAGCAGCGAAAGAACCGATTCCAGCCGCACCGGGGCTAGTGTGCAGGCATTCGTCCAAACAAACCTTTTCCGCAGCGGAAAAACCCTTTTCCGGAGCGGACGGCATTTACATTCATACATATTTTCGGCAAACGCGATTTTCCGCCAACAAGAATATCGAACCGATATCAACGAAAACTCAACCGGGATGACGAGAAACGAGCGGATTCGATTTACACCGATACAGCGAATTTCGATATCTCGCGCGCGAATTCATCGCCCGGGCCACTCCGGCTCTTCAAATCATTAAATCGGAAATAAAGTCCGAAACCCGCGAAATCGGCTCGGCACATTTTTCCGCTCCGTTTTGTCGAGTGCGGACAACACCGCCGCGCAGCCGTCACTACGCCCGGGCGACAAGCCCACACGCGCCGCACGGAATCCTCACAATCGAGGTTGCCGTCGGCATATAATTTTTTGCAACAATCGTGCAGATAGCACTGCCCCCGACCTGACAGGCCACTCCTTCCCACGCGTTCGCAACCATGCCATCCCGCCTGCCCAGTCCGGCATCGCCTCGCATCACGCCGGATCTCGCTGGCGCGCATATCCTCATCGTCGACGATCGGCCGAACGACCTGCGGCTCCTGACCGAAATCCTGCGCACCGCGCAGTGCCGGATCAGCGTCGCGTTCGACGGGCTGCAGGCCTATCACCGCGCGCAAGCGATCGCGCCCGACCTGATCCTGATGGACGTGCGCATGCCGCGCATGGACGGTTTCGCCGCGAGCCGGCTGCTGGCGTCCACACCGTCCACGCAATCCATTCCGGTCATCATCCTGACGGCCGCGGGCGACCTCGAGGATCGGATCGCGGGGCTCGAAACGGGTGCGATCGACTACATCGTCAAGCCGTTCGAGCCGGCGGAAGTCATCGCGCGGGTTCGCAATCACCTGAAGCGCGTGCGACGCAGCCAGCCGTTCGCGCACCTGCCCGAATTGCCCGACAACCCCGATGCGGCGCTCGTGCGCGCGGCGAGCGACGTGCTGCTGCGCAACCTGCGCCATCCGCCGGCGCTCGAGGATCTCGCGAAACAGGTGGGCACGCACGAGAAGCGGCTGTCCCGCGTATTCCGCGATCATCTCGGCCAGACCGTATTCGAGTACCTGCGCGACACGCGCCTGCGCGCCGCGATGCACTTCCTGGCGGAAACGTCGATGGGGATCGGCGACATCGCCGAGGAAATCGGCTTTTCCACGCCCGGCAATTTCGCGACGGCGTTCCGCGAACGCTTCGGCATCACGCCGTCCGACTGGCGGCGCCAGCGCCACGCGGTCGACGCGCCGGCCGCACCGGCGGGGCGCCACGGCGATGCGTAGGCAATACGCGGCATGGACGGCCGGGTGTCGCGCGGTGCTCCTGCTGCTCGCGGCGCTGGCCGTCACATGCGCGACGGCCCGCGCCGCGACGACGCCGAACGCCGCGGGACTCGAAGCCGTATCGGTTTTCGAGGACGCCGCCGCGACGCTGTCCGTCGACGCGGTCGCCGCCCGGCTCGCCGACCCGGCCCGCCACGCAGCCACGGCAACCGCGCCCTCGTTCAACGTGACGTTTTCGCGCTCGGCATGGTGGGTGCGCGCGACGCTGGTCAACCGCGACAGCGAGACGCGCCCGCTGGTGCTCGCGATTCGCGATGCGCGCGTCGACCGGGCCGACTTCTATGTCGCGCCGCACGGCCAATGGATGCTCGAGCGCAGCTTCCCGGCCGATCGCGGCGATGCGCGCGACGCGCCGTCGCGCTACCCGACCCTCGACGTCACGCTGCGCGCGGGCGAACGGCTTCCCGTGCTGATCCGCATCACGTCGCGCAAGGAAATGCGGCTCGCGCCGGTCGCGTTCACCCGCGACGCGTGGACCGCGCAGGAATTACACGCGTCGATGTGGAACTTCGGCTTCTTCGGCGGGTTGCTCGCCCTCGTCTGGTGTGCGCTGCTGATCGGCTTTTTCTCGCGCAGCGGCGTGTTCCTCGTGCTGGCCGTGCTGACCCTGAACACCGCGCTGTTCGAGGCCGCGTATCGCGGCTATCTCGCGATGGCCCTGTCGCCCGGCGCGCGCGAGTGGTCGACGCGCGGCGAAACGATCTTCGTGTACCTGTCGGTCGCGTGCTTCATCGTGTTCATCCTGATGGTCGCGCATCGCGAGAAGGCGAGGATGCCGATGCGCGCGGTGTACGTGGTGTTTCTCGCGCTCGAATGCGCGGGAATCGCCGGCGCGGCGTTCGGCGATCTGGCGACCTTCGCCCGGTTCTGCCTGTGGCTGAACACCGTGCTCGCGATCGTGAACATCAGCCTGGCGCTGACGCTCGTGATCCGGCGCACGCCGACGGCCCGCGTGATGTTGATCGCGGTGGCGTTCGCGACGTTCAACATGCTGATCCGCATGCTCGACGGCCGCGATGCGCTGCCGCCGCTGCTGTCGTGGATCCGGTCCGACGTCTTTCCGAACCCCGTCATCGCGATCATCGGGCTCGCGACGCACCTGCTGGTGCTGGCCGCGTGGATCCACCACGTGGGCCGGCAGCGCACCGAGGCGCGCAAGCGGCTCGAGCACTGGCAGCTCACCGAGCAGGACCGGCTGCGCGACGAAGTCGCGCGGCGCACGGTGGCGCTCAACGATGCATTGCAGCAGTCGAGGACGCACATGCAGCAGAAGATCGAGACGCTCGGCTATGTCAGCCACGACCTGCGCGCGCCGCTGTCGACGATCAACGGCTATGCGAAGCTGCTGCTGGAAGGCGCGACGCACGGCCAGGCGCGGCTGATCCGGTCGATCGACCGCAGCATCCGCTACCAGCTCACGCTGATCGACGAATTGCTCGCGTTCACGAAGGCCGAACTCCAGCCGCTCGGCGTCGCGCCCGACCGCACCGACCTGCCCGGGCTGCTGGACGACATCGGCCACTACGCGGTCGCGCTGTGCGCGCAGCAGGACAACCGGTTCGTCTACCAACCCGTCACGCCGCTGCCGCGCACGGTGCTGATCGACGGTATCCGGCTGCAACAGGTGCTGCTGAACCTGTTGTCGAACGCATCGAAATTCACGCGCAACGGCACGGTCACGCTGTCGGTTCACGCGGCGCGCGAAGGCGATGCATGGCGCCTGCTGTTCGAGGTGGCCGATACGGGCATCGGCATCGACATCGGCGCGACCGCCGACATCTTCCGCGCGTACCAGCAGGTGCAGGCCGTGAACGGCGGCACCGGGCTCGGCCTGTTCATCGCGCAGCGCATCGTCGCCGCGATGGGCGGCGAGCTGGCCGTCGCGAGCCAGCCGGGCGTCGGCACGACGTTCTCGTTCGCGGTCGTCGCGCCGGCCCTCGGCCATGCGCTCGCGCCGGCGTCGGGGCTCGTCAGGCGGTTCGATCCCGCCGACGAAGCGGCGCCGGCCAGCGCCGCGCCCGCGATGCGCAGCCCGCCCGCCGATGCGCTCGCCGAACTGATCGTGCTCGCCGGCGAAGGCCGGCTGACCGATATCGAGGAATGGCTCGGCCGGTATGTGGCCGAGCCGGATCATGCGCCGTTCGTGCAGGAAATGCGCGAGCACCTCGATGCGCTGGATCTGCACGCAATCGAAAAACTGGCCGGTTCGCTGAAGCGCACGCGCGTCGCGGATACGTCGTTCGACACCGAGGCAGACGCGACCGGGCCGGCCTGACGGCGCGGGCGGCCATGCTCGCCGGCCGCGCATCGGCCACGCCCGTCACCGGACCATCGCGCTTCATTTCGCACTCTCCGCGCAAGGGTGGCCGGGCGCGCTACGACCGCCGCATCGTCGAGACCAGCGCGACGTCCTCTTCGGGCGGCGCCGGCCGCGCGGGCGCGGCATCGCGCGCCGGCCGCCGCGCGCCGAGGCCGGTGCCGCCGGTGCGCCGCCGCGTCGCGTGCCGCTCGATGACCCGCTGCAGCACGCAGAACACACACAGCAGCGCACCGATCACGATCCGCGTCCACCACGAACTCAGCGTGCCGTCGAACGTGATCAGCACCTGGATCGTGCCGAGGATGCCGACTCCGAACACCGAACCGATCACGTAGCCCACGCCGCCCGTCAGCAGCGTGCCGCCGATCACGGTCGCGGCGATCGCGTCGAGCTCCATTCCCTGCGCCTGCAGCCCGTAGCCCGACAGCACGTACAGCGTGAACACCACGCCGCCGAGCGCCGAACAGAAGCCGCTCAGCGCATAGACGCCGATCTTCGTGCGCGCGACCGGCAAGCCCATCAGCAGCGCCGAGCGTTCGTTGCCGCCGACCGCATACACGTTGCGGCCGAAGCGCGTGAAATGCGCGACGTAGATCGCGACGGCCAGCGTCGCGAGCGCGATCAGCGCGCCGGCGCTCAGCGTGCCGCCGCCGACCGGCACGCTGATGCCCGCGATCGCATGGAACGCCGGCGCGTTGATCGTGATCGACTGCGTCGTGATCAGGAAGCACGCACCGCGCGCGAGGAACATCCCGGCGAGCGTGACGATGAACGGCTGCAACCGGAAATAGTGGATCAGCGCGCCCATCGCCGCGCCATACAGCGCGCCGAACGCGAGCACCAGCGGCACGATCACCCACACGGGCCAGTGCAGCCGTTCGGCGCCGACCGCGCAGAAGATCGTTGTCAGCGCAACGACGGAGCCGACCGACAGGTCGATGCCGCCCGACACGATCACGAACGTCATGCCGATCGCGACGATCAGCAGGAACGCGTTGTCGACGAGCAGCCCGGTCAGCACCTGCATCGAGAAAAAGCCCGTGTACATCACGGACCCGAAGCCGAACAGCGCGACGAACAGCACGATCGTCACGACGATCGGCAGCGTGCGCGGATCGGCGAGGCGGCCAAGGATACGGGTCATCGCGGCGTCGCTCCGGTGGTGGTGGCGCGCGATCGCGCGAAAGGCAGCAGCCGCGACGCGTGCCGCACCAGCAGCGCGCGCGCCGCGTCCGACTGGATCAGCGTCACGACGATCACGACGACCGCCTTGACGACGAGCGTCGCCTCCGGCGGCACGCCGATCGAATAGGTCGTGTAGGTCAGCGTCTGGATGATCAGCGCGCCGAGCACCGAGCCCGCGAGGCTGAAGCGGCCGCCGAGCAGCGACGTGCCGCCGAGCGTGACCGCGAGGATCGCGTCGAGCTCGAGCAGCAGCCCGGCGTTGTTGCCGTCGGCGCTGCGCACGTTCGAGCTCGCGAGAATGCCCGCGAGCGCCGACATCACGCCGGAGCACAGATACACGCCGAACACGATCGCGCCCGAGCGTAGCCCGACGAGCCGCGTCGCGACCGGGTTCACGCCGATCGCGCGAATGAACAGCCCGAGCGCCGTGCGGTTCACGAGCAACGCGATCGCGCCGATCGTCGCGACGGCGATCCACACCGCGCACGGCACGGTCGCGAGATAGCCGCCGCCGAGCGCGAGATAGCCGGGCGCGCCGATCGGGATGATCTGGCCGCCCGTCAGCAGTTGCGCGACGCCGCGCCCGGCCACCATCAGGATCAGCGTCGCGATGATCGGCTGCATCCCGACGAACGCGACGAGCAGCCCGTTCCACGCGCCGGCCAGCAGCCCGACGCCGAGCGCCGCGGCCAGCGCCGCGCCGACCCGCGACGGGTCCGCCTCGAGCACGGTCGCGGCCGCGGCGCCTGCGATCGCGACGATCGCGCCGACCGAGATGTCGATGCCGCGCGTCGCGATCACGAGCGTCATCCCGAGCGACACGATCACGAGCGGCGCCGCGCGATTCAGGATGTCGATCGGCGCGCCGAACAGGTGGCCGTCGAGCAGCACGATCGACAGGAAGCCCGGACGATGCGCGACGTCCAGCGCGAACAGCAGCGCGAGCGTCAGCACCGGCCACGCGAGCGGATGACGAAACAGCGTGCGCAAGCGCGTCATGACTGACCTCCCGCGATCAACCGGTAAACCTGCTCCTCGGACGCATCGGCGCCCGTCAATTCCGCGACCTTGCGCCGGTCGCGCAGCACCGCGATCCGGTGGCTCACGCGCACGACCTCGCCGATCTCCGACGAGATGAACAGGATCGCCAGCCCCTGCGCGCACAACGCCAGCACGCGCTCCATGATGTCGAACTTCGCGGCGACGTCGATGCCGCGCGTCGGCTCGTCGAGAATCAGCAGCTTCGGGTCCGTCGCGAGCCAGCGCGCGAGCAGCACCTTCTGCTGGTTGCCGCCCGACAGCAGCCCGATCGGCTGCTCCGCGTCGCGCGCCTTGATGCCGAGCCGCGCGATATACGTGTCGGCGATCTCGCGCTGGCGCGCCCGCCCGATCAGCCGCCACCAGCCGCGCCGCGCCTGCAGCGCGAGCACGATGTTCTCGCGGATCGACAGCGCGGCGACGATGCCCTCCTTCTTGCGGTCTTCCGGGCAGTACGCGATGCCGTTGCGCACCGCGTCGTGCGGCGACGCGAGCCGCTTGCGCGCGCCGTCGATCTCGATCGCGCCGGTATCCGGGCGCGCCGCGGCGAACGCCAGTTGCGCGGTTTCGGTGCGGCCCGAGCCGAGCAGCCCGGCCAGCCCGACGATCTCGCCGGGGCGCACGTCGAGATCGAGCGCGCTCATCATCCCGCGCCGGCCGACCTGCCGCATCGACAGGAACGGCGCGGCGGCCGCGGCGTCACGCTCGACCGCCGCCGCGCCCGCCTGCAGCGTATCGGACATGCGTTCGCGGCCGGTCATCTTCGCGACCAGCACGTCGACCGGCAGGTCGCGCGCGAGGTATTCGCCTTCGCGCTCGCCGTTGCGCATCACGGTGATCCGGTCGGACACCGCATAGGTCTGCTCGAGAAAATGCGTGACGAACAGGATCGCGATGCCGGACGCCTTCAGCCGCCGCAGCACGTCGAACAGCCGCGCGACCTCGCCGTCGTCGAGGCTCGAGGTCGGCTCGTCGAGAATCAGCACGCGTGCGTCGACCGACACCGCGCGCGCGATCGCGACCATCTGCTGCACGGCGATCGGATACGCGTCGAGCGAGCGCGTGACGTCGAGCGACAGGTCGAGTTCGGCGAGCGCCGCCCGCGCACGCGCGTGAATCGTGTTCCAGTCGATCGCGCCGCGCCGCATCGGCTGCCGGCCCGCGAAGATGTTCTCCGCGACCGACAGGTTCGCGCACAGGTTGACTTCCTGGTAGAGCGTCTGGATCCCGGCCGCCTCCGCCTCGCGCGGCGCGGCGAAATTCACCGGCGCGCCGCCGACGCGAATCTCGCCCGCATCGTGCGCATGCACGCCGGTGAGCACGTTGATCAGCGTCGACTTGCCCGCGCCGTTCTGGCCCATCAACGCGTGGATCTCACCCGGAAACAGCCGGAAATCGACGCGCTGCAGCGCGCTGACACCCGGAAACGACTTGTCGATGCCGATCATCTCGACCACCGGCGGACTCTGCATGCAGCCTCCCTCGAAGCGTCGCCGGACGGCGGCCGCCAGGCCGCCGCCCGTGCGGACAGGTCAGTACTTCCGGGTCGGCAGCACCTGCGCCGCGACGTTCATCGGGAACACCGTCTCGTTGGTCACGATGCGCTTGGGCACCGGCTTGCCGGCGACGACGTCCTTCACCGCGCTCATCAGTTGCGGCCCGAGCAGCGGGCTGCATTCGACGTCGACGTTGATCTTGCCCGCGATCATCGCCTGGAAGCCGCCCTTGGTCGCGTCGAACGACACGACGCTCACGTCCTTGCCGGGCTTGATCCCGGCTTCCTCCATCGCCTGGATCGCGCCGAGCGCCATGTCGTCGTTGTGCGCGTAGACGACGTTGATCTGCTTGCCGTAGGTCTTCGCGAACGCTTCCATTACCTGCTTGCCGCCGGCGAGCGTGAAGTCGCCGCTCTGCGATGCGATCACCTTGAATTTCGGATTGTTCTTGATCACTTCGAGCAGGCCCGCGCGGCGGTCGTTGGCCGGCGCGGAGCCGACCGTGCCCTGCAGCTCGACGATGTTGACCGGGCCCGGATCGTTCTTGTAGCGCTCTTCCATCCAGTGGCCCGCGCGCCGCCCTTCCTCGAGGAAGTCGGAGCCGATCATCGTCACGAACAGCGACGGATCCTTCACGTCGACCGCGCGATCGGTCAGGATCACCGGGATATGCGCGGCCTTCGCCTCGGTCAGCACGGGCTCCCAGCCCGATTCGACGACCGGCGAGAACGCGATCACGTCGACCTTCTGCGCGATGAACGAGCGGATCGCGCGAATCTGGTTCTCCTGCTTCTGCTGTGCGTCGGAAAACTTCAGGTTGATGCCGGCGTCCTTCGCCGCACTCTTCACCGACACGGTGTTCGCGGTGCGCCATGCGCTTTCAGCGCCGACTTGCGAGAACCCGAGCGTGATCGGCTTTTGCTGCGCGTGCGCGCCGCCTGCCAGCACCGTCGCCGCGGCGACGATCGCGCCTGCCGCCAGCTTCCTGATGAATGTCATGGTCCGTCTCCGATGATGTCGTTGTGTGCCGCGGCGCTGTTGTGTTTCTGCGTGGCGCTGGCGCGGATCGGGCTGCGCCGGCCGGCGTGTCCGGCCGGCGCGGTATACATGCCCCGCATCAGTCTAGGAACAAGTCCGATAACCTTCCAATGAAATGTTGGATTGGGCTGATATCGGAATCGGCATACGTATAAACACCTAACCGCGCTGGCCGCCCCGCGCGGAGCGGCGCACGGTTCTTGCTCCTTCGCCATGGCTGTTCGCACCCCATGCCGGACGCCCGCCCTTCACGCGAACCCAAGGAGACAAGCATGATCGCTGCACGTGAACGCGGGTCGCCGCGCACCGCCGCCGGCTCCCGTCGGCGCCCCGCGGCATGAAGCAGCACGCTTCAGGCACGGTCGCCGCACTGCGCCATGTCGACGACCGCCACCCCGGCTACACGCGCCGCCGGCTGCGCAACGGCTTCGCGTACTACGCGCAGGACGGCACGCGCATTCGCGATGCCGCGGAAATCGCCCGCATCGACGCGCTCGCGATCCCGCCCGCCTATACCGACGTGTGGATCTGCGCGGATCCGCTCGGCCATCTGCAGGCGACGGGCCGCGACGCACGCGGGCGCAAGCAGTATCGCTATCACCCGCAGTGGCGCGCGACCCGCGATGCGAACAAGTATGCGCGGATGGCCGCGTTCGCGCGGGCGCTGCCGCGCATCCGCGCGCGCGTCACGCGCGATCTGGCGTTGCCGGGCATGCCGCGCGACAAGGTCGTCGCGACGATCGTCCGCTTGCTCGACACGACGCTCGCGCGGATCGGCAACGCGGAATACGCGCGCGAAAACGGCTCGTACGGGCTGACGACGCTGCGCAAGCGCCATTTGAAGATCCAGCCCGGCCGGGTGCGCCTGCGCTTCGCCGGCAAGAGCGGGATCGAACACGACGTGACGGTCGACGACGCGCGGGTCGCGCGGATCGTGCGGCGCTGCGCGGAGCTGCCCGGTCACGAGCTGTTCCAGTATGTGGACGACGACGGCGTACGCCATCCGGTCGGGTCGTCCGACGTGAACGACTACCTGCGCGAGGCCGGCGGCGCCGATTTCACCGCGAAGGATTACCGGACGTGGGCCGGCAGCGTGCACGCGCTGGGATTGTTGCGGCGCACGCCGCATCGCGGCGTCACGCATGCGCGCAAGCAGATCGTCGAGACCGTGCGCGCGGTGGCTGACCTGCTGCGCAACACGCCGGCCGTCTGCCGGCGCTGCTACATTCATCCGGCCGTGCTCGACGCGTTCGAGTCCGGCGCGCTCGCCACGCTCGCGGTCCGGCGTACGCCGCGCGGCCTGCGCGCGGACGAAGCGGCGTTCGTCGCGTTGCTGGTTTCCGCCAGCAGGCGCGCGGCGAGATGAGCATGCACTTCGGGCCGAGGCCCGACCACGCGCGACCGGCGCGGCTGCCCGCGTGTCGTTTACCACCGGGTTCCGGGCGCATGACCGATAGCCGCTCGCGCGCGTTTCTCTAAACTGGTTCGCACAACACGCCTGCCCGGTGTCGCCCGCTGCGCGCGTCACGCCACCGGCATCGAGGCATCCCCGAGATATCCGCCTTCGCTGTCCGTCGGCCCGCACGGCCCCGCTGCGCGCCTGCCGGTTGCCAAGGCAATTCCAGGAGCGTTCATTGAGTTCATCGCAAGCGCACCCCGCGAAAGCCCGGTCTTCGCGCAAGGCCCTCAAGCTGGATGACGTCACGATCGTCGACCCGGCCGTCCTCAAGCGCGCGGTTGGCGCGATGGCGTTCGGCAATGCGATGGAATGGTTCGACTTCGGCGTCTACAGCTATATCGCCGTCACGCTCGGCAAGGTGTTCTTCCCGTCCAGCAGCCCGTCCGCGCAGTTGCTCGCCACCTTCGGCACGTTCGCGGCCGCGTTCCTCGTGCGCCCGCTCGGCGGCATGGTGTTCGGCCCGCTCGGCGACCGCATCGGCCGCCAGCGCGTGCTCGCCGCCACGATGATCATGATGGCCGTCGGCACCTTCGCGATCGGCCTGATCCCGAGCTATGCGTCGATCGGCATCATGGCCCCGATCCTGCTGCTCGTCGCCCGCCTCGTGCAGGGCTTCTCGACCGGCGGCGAATACGGCGGCGCCGCCACCTTCATCGCCGAGTTCTCGACCGACAAGCGCCGCGGCTTCATGGGCAGCTTCCTCGAGTTCGGCACGCTGATCGGCTATACGCTCGGCGCGGCCACGGTCGCGCTGTTGACGGCCACGCTGTCGCAGGAAGCGCTGCTGTCGTGGGGCTGGCGCGTACCGTTCTTCATCGCCGGCCCGCTCGGCCTCGTCGGCCTCTACGTGCGGCTCAGGCTGGAGGAAACGCCGGCATTCAAAAAGGAAGCCGAAGCACGCGAGGCGGACGAGCGCGCGCGGCCGAAGCAGCGCTTCGCGACGCTGCTCGTCGAACAGTGGAAGCCGCTGCTGCAATGCGTCGGCCTCGTGCTGATCTTCAACGTGACCGACTACATGGCGCTGTCGTATCTGCCGAGCTACCTGTCGGCGACGCTGCACGTGCGCGAATCGCTCGGGCTCTTCATGGTGCTGCTCGTGATGGTGCTGATGATGCCGATGACGCTCTACGCCGGGCATCTGTCGGACAAGGTCGGCCGCAAGCCGGTGATGATGGCGGGCTGCGTGGGCCTGCTCGCGCTGTCGGTGCCGGCGCTGATGCTGATCCGCACCGGCGGCATGCTGCCGATCTTTGGCGGGATGCTGATCTACGGCATCCTGCTGTCGACGTTCACCGGCGTGATGCCGTCGGCGCTGCCCGCGCTGTTCCCGACGCGGATCCGCTACGGCGCGCTCGCGATCGGCTTCAACGTGTCGGTGTCGCTGTTCGGCGGCACGACGCCGCTCGTCACCGCATGGCTCGTCGATCGCACCGGCGACCTGATGATGCCCGCGTACTACCTGATGGGCGCGTCGTTCATCGGCATCGTGTCGGTGCTCGCGCTGCGCGAGACCGCGCGCCAGCCGCTGCCCGGTTCCGGGCCGTGCGTCGCGAGCCGCGCGGAAGCGTTGAGCCTCGTGCGCGGCGGGGCCGACGAAGCGCGTGTGCGCGATCGCAAGTTCACGCCGGTCAGCGAGCGCGCGTGACGCGGATCGATGCGACGCCGCGCGGCCTGCGCGGGCGTCGCCGTTCGCGCGATCGTCAGTTCGCCTGCAGTTGCTGCGCGTCGAACCAGTCGAGCAGCGCGCGCGTGACGAACGCGGGATTTTCCAGGTTCGAGATATGGCCGGCGTCGGGCACCAGCGTATGCGCACAGCCGATCACGTTCGCCATCTTCACGGTTTCCGACGGCGGGCGCGCCATGTCGCCCGCGCCGCACATCAGCAGCGTGCGCGCGGCATCGAGTTCGGCGAGTGCCGCGAGCGTGTCGGGCCGGCCGAAAATCAGCCGGCCGAGCGGCGCGATCGATTGCCGCAGCCGGTCGGCGGGCAGGTTCGCGAGCGCTTGGCGAAACGCGGCCGGCACCGGGCCCTCCAGATTGACGTCCGGCCGGAAGAACAGCGGCACGATCGCGTCGAGCAACGGCGGCGCGATGCGGCCCGCGGCCTCGATCGCATCGAGCATCGCGAAATAGCGGGTGCGCGTCGCATCGGGCTCGGCTTCGAGCGACGCGTCCATGATCACGAGCGAGCGCACGCGCCGCGGCTCGCGCAATGCGAGCCGCGCGCCCCACATGCCGCCGACGCTGAGCCCGACGACCGCGCACTGTTCGATGTCCAGCGCGTCGAGCAGCGCGCTCGCGTGCGCGGCGAGGTCGTCGAGCGTGTGCGTGCCTTGCGGCAGCGCGCCCGATTCGCCGTGCCCCCACAGGTCCGGCACGATCACGCGATACCGGCTCGACAGCGCATCGATCTGCGGCGCCCACATCGTGGCGTCCCACAGATAGCTGTGCCCGAGCAGCACCGGAAACCCGGTGCCATGATCGTGGTAATGCAGGGTACTGCCTTGAATGCGCTGTGCGGGCATGCTGCCTCCGGAGTGTCAGGGCTCGGCGGCAGCCCGGAAACGGGCGCCGCGATGGCGGCGTTCTGTGACGAACGCGAAGCGGCGCATCATCGCACAATTTGCAGCGGCTGCGCATGACGCCGCGCACCGCGCATTCGCCGTGCCGCGCTATCCGACGCGATACATCGGCAGCACGTTGCTGCCGGCCGTGTCGTGCTCCGACACGAGCGGATGGCACGCTTGTTCGAGCAGCCAGTTGGTCAGCACCGCGATATCGAATTCGTTGCAAGCATCGGGGTTCTGCACGAGCACATAGCTGCCCGATGCAACGGTGCAATGCGGGAACAGCTCGACGAGCCGCCCCTGCTTCAACAGCCCGTCGACCAGCGGCCGCCTTCCGATCGCGATGCCGTGCCCGTCGACCGCCGCCTGGATCAGTTGATCGTACTGGCTGAAGTGCAGCGCGCCGGCCGGCCGCAGCCGCGGCACGCCGAGTTCCTTCAGCAATTGGCTCCACCCGTGCCACGGCCATTCGCCGCGCGGGTCGTCGAGATGCAGCAGCACGTGCTTGTCGAGGTCGGCCGGCTTCATCGACGCGGCGTCGCCCGCCGCCGTCATCAGGCTCGGGCTGCATACGGCCACGACACGCTCGCGAAACAGCACGTCCGTATCGTCGGTCGACGTATACGGGCCGGCATAGCGCACGGCCAGATGCAAACGTTTGCGCTTGAGATCTTCGATTTCGCTCGTGGCCGACACGCGCACGTCGATGTCCGGATAGCTTGCGCGGAACGAACCGAGACGCGGAATCAGCCACAGCGCGGCGAACGAGACGGTGGTCGACAACGAGATGGCGCGCTGGCCGACACTCGACGACAGCTTGCCGACCACGGATTCGAGATCGGACAACGCGAACGAGATCGCGTCGTACAACTCGCGCCCCTTGTCGGTCAACGTCAGCGAACGAATGTGCCGATGAAAGAGCTCGATCCGGAGCTGCTCCTCGAGCGCCTTGACCTGGCGGCTCACGGCCGACTGCGTGACGTTCAGTTCCTGCCCCGCACGCGTGAAGCTCAAATGGCGCGCCGCGCATTCGAAGCCTCTCAGGAAATCCAGCGAAGGCAAACTTCTCAATCTCTTTGCCAATCTCACATTAGCCATACCGCCGCCTCAAAGTTGCACCCACCGACAGGCAAGTTGCCGTTCGTCTCCCTGAATCGTCTCTCCTATTTGGATTCTGAAACGATTTTATAGTGAAAGCACGGATGCATTCCATTCTTATTTTCAATCGTGACACTTGTATTTATCTATCGAATTTCGTTGCATCGATATTTTCTTACACAAATATTATCGGGTAGTGATTTTGTAAATCGATATGCAAGTGAATGGAAGGCTCAAAAACAGCGGTAAAACTCTCGCCAAAACAGGCATTTACCGGCGAAATCCGCCGCTGCCGCGGCGATTGCTTCACACCGGAAAAGCTGGCCCCCGACGCATACAATTCAATTTCAATCAGCCGACTATTCATTTTGTTTTCCGGATTGCGAAAAAACAAACCGCCCGCAACGGACGAACAAAATGCCTTTTAAATCCGGAATTCAACGTTTATTGAAAAATACTAAACACACGACATTCAAGCTTGCCATGCGGGTTCAAGAAACTGATGAGCCGATTATTTCCGGATACGAATAACCCGCCGGCCGGCAATGCCGGTCAGCGTGCATCGGGTTCGCCTGTCGGCCGGAATCCGGGGGCCGGGGGTCGCCGTGCCGCGCGAGGACCGATTCACTACGCGTTGCCCGGCACCCCATTCGCCCGCGCCGTCACTTCGCGGCGATAGCGGTTCAGCTCCTGCGCGGTGGCGAACGTGCGCTCGAACAGGATCGACAGGTTGTGCAGGATCCGCTCGACCACCTTCTTCTCCCACTCGCCGTCGAAACGGATCTGGTCGTCGAGCCAGCGCTCGAGCCATTCCGGATCCGGCAGGCGCGATTGCACGGTGTCGCGCGGGAACAGCGCCTGGTTCACGTGCAGGTTGGTCGGGTGCAGCGGCTTCTCGGTGCGGCGCGCCGACGCCATCAGCACGCCGATCTTCGCGAAGGCCGCACGTGCGACGTCGCCGCAGTTGTTCAGCGCCTTCTTCATGTAGCGCAGGTACGCGCCGCCATGACGCGCCTCGTCGCGCGAAATCGTTTCGTAGATCTGCTTGATGACGGGCTCGGTGTGCCAGTCGGCCGCGCAGCGGTACCAGTGGTTCAAGCGGATCTCGCCGCAGAAGTGCAGCATCAGTGTCTCGAGCGGCGGCGCCGGATCGAACTGGAAGCGCACCGCGTGCAGTTCCTCCTCGGTCGGCACCAGCTCCGGCTTGAAGCGGCGCAGATATTCCATCAGCACGAGCGAATGCTTCTGCTCCTCGAAGAACCACACGCTCATGAACGCGGAAAAGTCGCTGTCGTGCTGGTTGTCGCGCAGGAACATTTCCGTCGCGGGCAGCGCCGACCATTCGGTGATCGCGTTCATCTTGATCGTCTTCGCCTGCTCGTCGGTGAGCAGCGAAGCGTCGAACCTGTCCCACGGAATGTCCTTCTCCATGTCCCAGCGGACAGCTTCGAGCGACCTGAAAAGTTCCGGATAGAGCATCGTCGTCACCGTCGTCGCCATGCAATCCGCACCGGCGCTCATGCCGACTGCGTCGACGCCGGCGCGGCGGCTTCCGCATCGGGCTCGCGATCGTCCCGATCGTCGTCCACCGAACGCGGCGCGAGCCGGCCGCGCAGCAACGCATGGTAGAACTGCCGATACGAGCGGTGGTAATAGCGGATGCGCGGCGCGATCGCGCCATGCAGGTCGTGCAACCGCTCGATCGGCAGGTTCGGCATCATGTGATGCTCGACGTGATAGTTGTTGCCGTTCGTGAACCACGTCATGAACGCGTTGCTCTCGATCGTCCGCGTGTTGCGGAACGGGTCGGTGCTCGTCAGGTCGCAGCGGTAGTGCTCGGGCATCTCGACCAGCGCGTGCACGGGCGCCGCGACGAACACGAGCGGGACGACCCACACCCAGACGACGAACCACGTGTGCAGCACGGACGACAGCACCGCGAGCAGCGCGATCGCGGCCGCCATCAGCAGGTAGTCGCGGCGGATCGCGCGCGACACGAGCGCATTGTCGCCGAAGCGCGCGCCCGGCACGACGAGCTTCACGACGTTCCTCGCGAACTGGATATAGTGCGCGGCCATCGACAGCCGCCACATCCACAGCCCGACATTGACGACGGGGCTCGCGCCGTACTGGTCGCCGTAGTCGAAGAACTCCTTGTTCTCCGGCGTGCCGAGCAGCCGGTGATGGCGCAGGTGGCTGTCCTGGTATGCGTGGAACGACACGAGCATCGGCATGCCGAGCAGCACGCCGAACACCATGTTCAGGCGCTTGCTGCGGAATCCCTGGTAATGCAGCGCCTGGTGCTGCAGCTCGACGCCGTGCGCATACATCGCACCGATCAGCAGGATGCCGATCGCCTTCAGGATCACGAGCGCCGACAGCGCGAACATCATCCCGTGCGCGACGAGCGCAACGTATACAACCAGCTTCAGCGAGAAGACCACGCCGCTCGGGCGGCTCTTCATGTCTGTAACCGGTTTCGGCCGGGCGACAAGCGATGAGGTGACGGACAAGACGCTCTCCTTGGGCCGGGCTGCCCGGCACGATGACGCGGCGACGCTGGCGCGCTGCCGGGTTGCCATTCTTCTGTGAGTCGATGTTTCGGACAAACGAATTTTCCGAACGCATTGCATGACGCCCGCGCATGAGCGCACCACATCGTGAACTAGACGACCGGTCGAATGAGACCGACCAGTCACCTCGTGGATGCGTGCCGCTCATGCATAGCCTGCATAGATTCCGTTTGTCGCCGCCGATCGATCCGGCAAGAATCCTCCTCACTCGACGAACGGCGCCGCCGGCACCGCGGCGGGAGCGGCCGTGTTCCTCAAGGGGAGAACCCTCGTGACGAAGTACGCATCCACCATTCATCGCCTGATCGAATCGCTCGAGGACGTCGCGGGCGCCATGCATCGCATGACGTTCGTCGACGATGCGGGCCGCGAAGCGGGCATCACGTACCGGCACTTCGCGCAAGAGGTGTTTCGCCAGGCCGGCGCGCTGCGCGAGCTCGGCGTGCGCGAGAACGATCTCGTGATGCTGGCGCTGCCCGCGTCGGTCGAGCACGCTGCCGTGATGATGGCCTGCGTGATGACGGGCGCACTGCCCTGCACCGTGCCGGTTCCCGTGCGGCGGCCAACGGCCGCGCGGCAGGTGGCGGACGTCGCGTGCGAGCTGTACCGGCCGCGCCTCGTCATCGCCGCGGATGCGCAGGCCGCGGCCTGGCGCGACGACGCGTTTCCGGCGACCGCCACGCGCGTCGTCGATCTCGCGACGCTGTCGAGCGCCGCGGATGCCGGCGCGCGCGCCCCAATCAGCGCGAAGAGCGGCCACGATCCGCATCATGTCCAGCTCACGTCGGGTTCGACGTCGCATCCGAAAGCCGCGGTGCTGAGCCACGAGAACGTGATCGCGAACGTGCTCGGCATCGGCGGGTCGGTGCGCTTCGATATCGCGGCCGGCGACGGCACCGCGTCGTGGCTGCCGCTCTATCACGACATGGGGCTGCTCACGCTGCTGTCCAATCTGCATTACCGTGCGCCGCTGCTGATGATGCAGCCGAACAGCTTCATCCGGAATCCGCTCGGCTGGCTGAAGCGCATCGCATCGGCACGCGCGACGACGACGTCCGTGCCGACCTTCGCGCTGCGCTACTGCGTGCGCCGCTTCAATGCCGCCGCGATGGACGGCGTCGATCTGTCCGCGTGCCGCAACATCTTCATCGGCGGCGAACGCGTGGACGACGCGACGCTGCGCGATTTCGCCGCGACGTTCGCGCCGTACGGGCTGGCGGCGTCGGCGCTGCAACCGTGCTACGGGATGGCCGAATCGACGCTCGCGGTATCGATGCATCGTGCATGGCACGAAGGCGCGGTTGAAGGCGCACCGTACGTGATCACCGATACGCTCGACCGGCGCGCGCTGATCGAGCGCCGCGACGCGCAGCCTGCCGCCGCGAACGACGGGCGCGAGACGGAGACCGAAACGGTGCTCGCGATGGGCACGCCGATCGACGGGATGGCGTTCTGCATCCTCGACGACGGCGACCATGCGCTGGGCAACCGCGCGGTCGGCGAAGTCGCGATCCGCGGCACGTCGGTGATGCTCGGCTACCTGAATCCCGACGACGGCACGATCGCCGCGCCGCTGACGGCCGACGGCTGGTTCCGCACCGGCGACATCGGCTACGTCGCGGACGGCCAGCTGCATATCCTCGGCCGCAAGAAGGAAGTCATCATCATTCGCGGCAGCAACTATTTCCCGCACGAGATCGAGGAAGCGCTCGCGTCGCACAGCGCGCTGCGCAAGAGCACGTGCATCGCGTTCGGCCTGCCCGACCCCGAAACCGGCACCGAGCGGCTGGTGGTCGCGATCGAGGCACGGCCCGTCGACGCGACGCCGCAAACGCGTACCGAGTGCCAGCAGTTGCTCGCGTCGCGCATCGGCTTCGCCGCGCAGGATTTGTGTTTCGTCGAGCCCGGCTCGCTGCCGCGCACGACGAGCGGCAAGCTGCAACGCCTGAAATGCCGCGATCTCTATGCGAACGGCGCGTTGCCCGTGATCGCCGCATCGGCCGCCGTCGCCGAAGCCGGCCAGGGAGCGTTCGCATGACGCCCGCGTCGCTTTCGCCGGTGCTCGAGCTACGCGACGTCACGCGCGTGTACGAGGGCGCGGGCCGTGTCGTCGCGGTGCGCGGCGCGACGATCTCGATCGCCCCGCGCGACGTCGTCGCGCTCATCGGCCCGTCGGGCAGCGGCAAGAGCACGCTGCTGAACCTCGCAGGCTTTCTCGACGTGCCGAACAGCGGCGAACGCTGGCTCGAAGGCCGCCGGATCGACGACGCGCCGGGCACGCTCGAACGGATTCGCCGCGAACGCATCGGCTTCGTGTTCCAGCAATTCAACCTGATTCCGGTGATGTCGGCGCTCGAGAACGTCGAGCTCGGCTGCTTCGCGTGGGGCACGCCGCGCACGCGGCGCGAACGCGCGCGCGCGATGCTCGACGCGGTGGGGCTCGCCGCGCGCGAACGGCATCGCCCAGGCGAGCTGTCCGGCGGCGAGCAGCAGCGCGTCGCGCTGGCCCGCGCGCTCGCCAAGGAGCCGGCGATCGTGATCGCGGACGAGCCGACCGCGAGCCTCGACAGCGCCAACGCGCGGGCGGTCGCCGAGTTGATCCTCGACACCAACCGCACACTGGGCACCGCCTTTCTGATTGCGTCGCACGACGATCGTCTGTGTGCGCACCTGCCGCGCCGCATCGAGATGCGCGACGGCGTACCGGGAGTGAATCGTGAACTGGTCGACGTTTGCGTGGCGTAACCTCTGGCGCAACAAGCGCCGCACCGTGCTGACGATGGCGATGATCGGCGTCGCCGCGTTCGCGTCGAGCCTCGCGCTCGGCTACGTGATCGCGACCTTCGACGCGGTGCGCGAAGGGTCGATCGACAGCGGCGTCGGCCATGTGCAGGTGCTGCACCACGGCTATCTCGACCTGATCGGCGAGCGGCCGCTGCAGTACGGGCTGACCGCCGACGAGCAGGCCGCCGCCACGCAGGCGATCGCAAAGCTGCGCGGCGTCGCGACGACCGCACGCGGCATCGACTTCGACGGCCTCGTGTCGAACGGCGACCTCAGCTACGGTTTCGTCGGCGAAGGCATCGAGCCGAACCGCGAGCCGCCCGGCTTCTTCGACTATCACACGGTGCTGTCGGGCCGCTACCTGTCGCCGACGAATGCCGGCACCGAAGTCGTCGTCGGCGCGGAACTCGCGCGCAAGCTCGGCGTGCACGTCGGCTCGGTCGTGCAGTTGATGGCGTCGACCGCGCACGGCGGCATCAACGCGACCGACGCGCAGATCGTCGGCGTGATGAGCACCGGCAACAAGGACGTCGACGAACGGATCGTCGACGTGACGTTCACGGCCGCGCAGGCGCTGCTGCGCACCGACCGCGCGTCGCGCATCGCGGTGTTCCTCGACGACACCGCCGGCACGCCGGCCGCCGCCGCGACGCTGCGCGCCGCGCTGCCGACGCTCGACGTGCGGACCTGGGATCAGCTCGTGTCGCTCTATCACCAGGTCGTCGCGCTGTACAAGAACCAGTTCTCGGTGTTCGGCGCGATCCTGTGCGTGACGATCCTGCTGTCGATGAGCAACTGGATCTTGATGAGCATCGTCGAACGCCGCCGCGAGATCTCGACGCTGCGCGCGCTCGGCGTGCCGGCCGCGACGGTGCGCGGCGTGCTGATCCAGGAAACCGCGCTGCTCGGCCTGCTCGGCGCGGCCGCCGGCATCGCGCTCGCGCTGCTGACGATGGTCGCGCTCAATCACGCGCAGATCCACCTGCCCGCGCCGCCCGGCCGCGTGAAGCCGATCCTGCTCGAATTCACGGTGTCGCCCGCCGCCGTGGCCGCCGTCGAAGCCGCGTTCGTCGTGCTCGGCGTGGCCGCGGCGCTGCTCGCGACGCTCGGTCTCGCGAAACGCAACATCCTCGAAGGACTCGCCCCATGAATCGCATTCGCCTGACGTTCGCCGCGCTCGTCGCGTGCGCGCCGCTCGCCGCGCAGGCGGCCGACACGCCGACGGCCCAGACCATGCTCGCCCGTGCCGACGCGTACCGCAGCACGGCCGCCGATACGCAGACCAACATCGAGATCACCAACGAGGTCGGCGGACAGTCCGGCGACGCGACGCGCTATCTCGTCTACACGCGCGGCAACGGCGACACGCTCGCGCTGACGCGCAGCGGCGAGAACGACGGCCAGAAGTACCTCGCGACGACGCGCGGGCACTGGTTCTACGTGCCGAACACGCGCAGCGCGGTGCGCATCAACGGGATGCAGCGGCTGCAGGGCGAAGTCGTGATCAGCGACATCACGCGCACGCACTGGGCGGACAGCTATCGCGCGACGGCCGCCCCCGGCACGACCACGATCGCCGGCAAGCCGGCCACCGAGCTCGACCTGAGCGCGACCGATCCCGACAACGTCTATCCGACGATCAAGCTGTGGGTCACGCCCGACACCGACGTGCCGGTGCGCGCGCAGTTCTTCCTCGCGAGCGGCCTGCTGTTTCGCAGCGCCGATTTCTCCGCGCCGGTCGACGCGAACGGCCGCAAGGTGATCCGCAAGATCACCTATCGCAACGAGGTCGAGAAGCAGCGCGCGAGCGTCGTCGACATCCTCGACGGTCAGCCGCGCAAGATTCCGTCGGGCTGGTTCAACCCCGACACGCTCGCCGATGGCCAGTGAGTACGACGCCGATGCCGATGCTCATCGTGACCGCCTCCGCTCATCACCCGATCGCGCCCGCCGCGGCTGGCCCGGTGTCGCGCTCGCGATCCCGCTCGCGCTCGGCTGCACGCTCGCGCATGGAGAATCGCTGATGGACCAGCTCGGCACGCTCAACGGCATCGGCTACGCGCGCTCCGTCGACAGCATGGACGGCCGCGCATTGCTCGGCCGCCTGATCGGCGACTCGCCGCGCGACCAGCAGGAAGCCGGGCTGCTCGCGCGCATCGACGGCGAGAACCTGTTCGCGAATGCGCGCGTCGTCGCGAGCAACCATTCGCTCGGCGCGCAGGCAAGCCGCTTCAACGAAGCCGGCGTGCGCTACGCGTTCGACAACGGCATCACGCTCACGGCCGGCAAGCGGATCGACGCGCTCGACACGTCGCAGGCGTTCTTTCCGCTCGGCTTCTTTCAGAAACGGGCCGCGACGGCCGACATCTACGATCGCTACGGCGACGTCGAAGGCACGCCGCTCGTCGAAGCGAAATGGGCGGGCGAGCAGACCACGCTGCAGTTCATTGCCGGCGAGAACCGCACTCTGCGCAACGACGTCGACAACCGCGACGTAGCCGGCGCGACGCAGCTCGTGCGCGGCGCCTACAATGGGTCGGGCGGCTCGGCCGCGCTGCTCGCCGGCCGTCACGCGGGCCGCGGCGGCGTCGGCGCGACGCTGTCGTTCGACGTCGCGCGCTCGAACACCGTCTACGCGAGCGCGTGGGTCGAACGCGGCACGACGCGGCCGCTGCCGGCCTTCATCGCGAACGGTACGCCGCTCGATTCGGCGGCGGCCTACGACGCCGTCGATCGCCGCAACGACCGCCAGTACATGTGGCGCAGCGCGGTCGGCATGCAGAGCGCGCTGCCCGGCAACCTGTCGCTGATCGTCGAGTGGTCGCACGACGAAGCGCGTTACGACGCAAGCCAGTGGCGCCGGATGGTCGGCGCGGCGCAGGCGAACAACGCGCTGCTGCCCGTCGCGCCCGGCGTCGCGCTGGCCGGCCTCGGCGGCACGGCCAACTTCGTGAGCGTCGACGGCAACCTGCGCGACTACCTGTTCGCGCGGCTCGGCAAGAAGATCGGCCGCGTCGAGTATTCGCTGCGCGGCGTCTATTCGCCGCAGGACAAGGGCCTGCTCGCGATCGCGCAGATCGTCGCCGACGTGAACAAGCGCGTGAGCGTCGATGTCGCCGTGTCGCACGCGTTTTCCGACAGCAATTCCGAGTACCGGATGGTCGGTCTCGGCACCCGCATCGACGCCGCCGTGCGCGTGCGTTTCTGACTGGAACCCTGCCATGTCCACGCTTTCCGCCCCCAACCCGATCGCACCGCCGCTGCGCCTGCGCGTGGCCGACCAGGCCGCGTATCCGGTGCTGCGCCACCTCGACGCGATCGGCACGCCGCCGCACGCGGCGGCCCGGCTCGTCGAAGCCGCCGCCGTGCGGCTGCTCGACAGCGAGATGGTGATCGCGCTGCGCACCGCCGCACCGGACGTGCTGCCGGATGCGTCCGCGTCGACACCGCTGCGGCACGACGAGGCGCCGCTCACCGAAGCGCTGCTCGAACAGATCGGCCGCGAAGGATTTCATCACCTGTTCAAGCCGTTCATGCGCGCGTTCATCCGCATCATGTTCGGGCTGTTCTTCTCCGACGACCAGAACCGCCGCGCATGCGAGTGCATCGACGCCGGCCATCACTTCGCGTTCCTGATGAGCGACGGCGGCGGCCCGACGCTCGCCGCCTGGCGCACGGTCGTGCGCAGCGACGACAACGGGCTCGCGCTGACCGTCGACAAGGTGTGGGGCATCGAGGCGCACCGCGACTGCATGGCCGTCGTCGCGGCACGCCTGCCGGGCGTGATGTTCCCGGCCGCCTATCTCGTGTGGCCCGACGAGTATCGAAAACTGAAACGCGCGACCTGCGGCGCGCCGTTCCTCGCGGGCAACCTGCAGCTTGCGAACGTCGGCGGCCAGGTGCGCGTCGCCGCCGAGGATCGCCTGCGCATCGGCGGCCCGACCGTGTTCAACAAATACCTGACCGTCGTGCGGCCGTACTTCGTTCGCGCGCTGATGGCGCACGTCGGCTGGCTCGAACGGACCGGCCGCATCGAGCTCGATGCCGACGCGCGCGCCGTGCATCGCTTCATCGCGGACGCCGCGCGCGCCCAGACCGACGACGCGCACTACAGCTTCGGCAAGGTGCAGCGCGTGCTCGCGATCAAGCTGCTGTCGAACGAGTTCCTGACCGCGCTCGTGCGCGACGGCAAGGTGCAGCTGTTCGACGACCAGCGCGACCTGCTGGCGTTTTCGAAGATGGAAGGCAGTTCGTACCGTTGTTATCACGAGCTTCGCAAGAGCCTGCGCTGCGAAGCCGGCAGTTGACCCACGCGACAGGCCGATCGATCCCGATCGAACCCACTCAACTCCAGGAGCTCCTCTCATGACGACCCAGAACGTTCCGGCCGACGCGCTCGACATCCTGTCCCGCGAAGTCGCGAAGATCCTCAACGTCGAAACCGTCGACACGGACGCCGGCATCGGCGAACTCGGCATCGATTCGCTGAACATCGTCGAGCTGATCGTGTTCTGCGAACAGCTTTACGGTTCGATCGATCCGGAAGCGCTGAACATCACGCAGTACACGACGCTGCAGCAGCTCGACGCGCAACTGCGCAGCCAGCAGCACGCGGCCTGACACGGCGATGCTCGCGCCCCTCGCCCCCATGGCGGCCGCCGCCGTCCAGCCGGCCCCGGCCACTGCGCTGACCGTGCAGGCGCTCGCGTACCGGCGCGTCGCGCCGTCGCGCGACGGCGTGGCCGCGCCGCTCGACGACACGGCCCGCGCGATCGGCACGCTCGCGTGCGCCGAACGCGAGCGGCTGTGCGGCGCGGTCGGCGCGGACGACTACGTGGTCAGCTCGACGATCCTGTCGATGTTGCTGATGAACGATTCGCCGCAGCATCGCGTGTTCGCGCAGGCGCTGGCCGGCGCGAACGACTACACGCCCGACTGGATGACCTGCTCGTACGAATGCGCGGGCTGGGGCTACGTGCTGCGCCGCACGCTCGCGACCGCGGCCGAGACGGGGCCGCGCACGCTGCTGCTGCAGATCGTCGACATCGACGTGCACGGCTATACGTACTGGCACGGCAATCCCGCGTGGGGACGCTCGGGCTTCGGCGTCTGCACGCTGCTCGTCGACGTCGGCCGCGAACCGGCGCAGTCGGTGATCGCCGACGCCGCGCCGCCGGCCAGCGCGGTCGTGCGGCTCGGCCGCGACATCCGCACGTTCTGCGCGGCGCGCCCCGGGCTGCACGCGGCGCTGCCGTTCTTCCCGGCCACGTCGCGTCGCGCGCTGCTCGCGTCGGTCGGCAAGACACCGCTGCTGCCGGACGGCCACGGCGTGTTCGGGCATGCGTTCGGCAGCGACCCGTGGCTGTCGGTGCTGCTCGCGCACCGCGACGGCGACACGCCGCGCCGCGCGGCCGTCTGCTCGCTCGCGCTGAACGGCTATTACGCGATCGCGGACGTCGCGTTCGCGCCGGACGCGACGTTCTCTCTCGACGGCGAGGCATGACATGGTGCGTCCCGTTCATTTCACCTACCGGATCGAGCGCGACGCGCGGCAGCCGGTCGCGGTCGCGGCCAGCGCGTACCGGATGCCGCTCGGCACGCCGGCCGACTATGCGCGCGCCGCGCTCGCGGAAGCGGCCGGCGACGCGTACGACGCGGGCAATGCGTACGACGCGGCCGGCGGCGAGCGCCGCGTGCTGCTCGACCACGTGCAGTATTTCGGATTCCTCGCGGAAGTCACCGCGCGGATCCGCGACGCCGTGCATCCGGAAGCCCGCGTGTTCATCGACGTGTGCGCGCCGTATTTCGGCGCGCTGCCGGCCGAACTGCTCGCGCCGCACGTGCTGCTCGGCGTGCACCTGTACGACGAAGCGTTGCGCGACGCCGCACGCGGCGCACCGGTCGTGTGGATCGGCGACCGCATCCTGCGCGATGCGGAATTCGCCGGCGACAACCGCGTGTGCTGCGCGATCTGGCCCGCGCGGCTCGCCGACGCGTTCGACGCGCAACTGCGCGGCGCGTGGCCGTCGTTCGCGATCCGGCTCGAACCGCATCCGGGCGCGTCGCGCGCCGCCGCCCCGCTCACCGATTCCGCCCATCATTCCGGCGCCGCCGCGCGGCCGGGGAGACCCTGACATGAATGACACGCTTACCGTGATGCAGGACACGGCCGATATCCGCTGGTCGATGCCCGTCGACGCGCTGATGTCGAACGACTACGCACTGCGCGAAGAGGCGCTGAACCGGCTGTACGAGAAGGCGAAGGCCGCGCAGTGGGACGTCGCGACCGACGTCGACTGGCGCCACGACCTCGATCCGGCCAACCCGCTCGGCATGCCCGACCCGACGCTCCTGATCTACGGCACCGAGCTGTGGGGCAAGCTCGCCGACGCCGACAAGCGCGAGGTGCGCCATCACGCGCAGGGCTGGCTGCTGTCGCAGATTCTGCACGGCGAGCAGGCCGCGCTGATCTGCGCGTCGAAGCTCGCGTCGGCCGAGAGCGGCCTGAGCGCGCGGCTGTGCGCGGCCGCGCAGATGATGGACGAAGCACGCCACGTCGAGGCGTACGCGAAGCTCGTCAACGAGAAGCTCGACGTCAGCTACCCGATGAGCCGCTCGCTGAAGGGGCTGCTGCACGACACGATCACCAGCAGCGCGCTCGACATGACGAACCTCGGGATGCAGGTGCTCGTCGAAGGCATCGCGCTGTCGATCTTCCAGAGCGTCGTCGCATACAGCACCGACCCGTTCATCAAGGACTTGTTCCTGCGGATCCAGCGCGACGAAGCGCGCCACTTCGCGGTCGGCCGGATCACGCTGTGCCGCGTGTACGCGGAAATGAGTTCGCACGAACTGCGCGAGCGCGAGGAGTTCATCTGCGAAGGCGCGGCCGTGCTGTACGAGCACCTGTGCGCGGACGACATCTGGGAACCGATGGGGCTGTCCAAGCGCGAATGCAGCGCGATGGTGCGCGAATCGCCGGTGTCGAGCTCGATCCGCCGCTCGATCTTCCGGCGCCTCGTGCCGACGATCCGCGAAATGGGCCTGCTCACGCCGACCGTGCAGGCGACCTTCGAAAAGCTCGACGTCCTCGACTACGCGGCGATGCCGCTCAACTGACATGACGATGCCCTCTTCCCACGCATCCCGCGACGCCGGCTTCTGGATCGGCATCGACGCGGTGGCCTACGAGCTGCCGGGCCCGCCCGTCGACATCGAGGCCTGGGCCGCCGAGCGCGACTATCCGGCCCAGCGGGCGGCCGCGATCGCGCAGTCGGGCAGCCGCTATTTCCACATGGCGCTCGACACGAGCGAGACCGATCTCGCGATCGCGGCGGTCGGCCGGCTGCTCGACACCGCGCGCGTGCATCCGTCCGACGTCGGCGCGATCGTGCACGTGCATACGCAGCAATTCAGCGTGCCGCCGGCGCCGCGCAGCCTGCCGCACGAAGTGGCCGCGCGGTTCGGCATCGAGCCGCTGTGGCTCGGCTCCGTCGCGCAACTGAACTGCGTGTCGGTCGCGGCCGGCATCGAAACCGTGCGCGCGCTGATGCGCCGCCATCCGCGGCTCGACGCGGCGCTCGTCGTGTCGTCCGACCGCGTGTACGGCGAGGATTACCGGATGCGGCAGATGACGGGCGTGCAGTGCGACGGCGCGGCCGCGATGCTGATCGTGCGCAACAGCACGAAGAACCGGCTCGGCGGCATCGCGATCGAAACGCACGCGAAATGGCATCGCGGGTCGGACACGGTCGCCGCGAACGAGGCCGATCTGATCATGATGGAGTGGCCGTACACGCGCCGGGCGATCGACGCGGCCGTCGCGCTCGAGCCGCACGCGCTCGACGCGTACGACCTCGTGCTGCCGCACAACGCCGACCTGCCCGGCTGGAACGCGCTGTGCCGCGCGATGCGCGTGCCGGCCGAGCGGCTCTATGCGGACAACATCCATGCGCGCGGCCACGCATGCTGTTCGGATTTCCCGATCAACCTGGCCGACGTCGGGCTCGATGCGCTCGCGCACGGCAAGCGCGTGCTCGGCGTGATGCAGTCGAACTGCGGCGCGTATGCGGCCGCCACGCTTCATCCGGTGGGCCGCCATGACGCCTGAACGCCCGCTTCCGCCCGCCGCCGATCACGCGTGGATCGCCGACCTGCGTACGCCGTGCTACGTGTACGAGCCGGAGGTCGCGATCGCCCGCTACCGGTCGCTGAAGGCGCGGCTCGGCACGCGGCTGATCGTGTCGCTGAAGGCGAACCCGAACCAGGACATGCTCGCGCGCTGCGCGCATGCGTACGAGGACGGCGTCGAACTCGCGAGCCGCGGCGAACTCGATGCGGTAATCGGCCGGATCAGGACGCCGCGCTACCTGAACAATCCGTCGATGGACGAGATGTTCATGCGTGCGGGGCTCGCGTCGCGCTGCCATTTCGTGCTCGACAACCCGGACGCGGTCGCGCGTTTCGTGCCGCTCGCGCGCGAAGCGGCGGCCGGCGGCAGCACGCCGGGCGCCGTGCTGCTGCGCGTGAACGCCGGCGCGCTGGCCGGCGTTCATGCGCGGGCGCAGTGGCACGACCACTTCGGGATGACGCCGAACGAGGCGCACGACGCGGTGCGCACGCTCGCGGCCGCCGGCTTGCCCGTGGCCGGGCTGCACGTGTTCTCCGGCCCGCATTCGTTCATCCGCCAGGACCCGGCGCAGCCCGACACGCTCGTGCTGCCCGAACTGCTCGCGGCGCTCGCCCGCGATCTCGCGCCGGCCAACGGCGCGCCGCTCGGCTCGTTGAGCCTCGGCGGCGGCTTCGCCGACGATCATCCGGGCGATGCCGCGTTCGAGCGCTATGCCGCGGCGCTCGCGCCGCTGGCCGGCCAGTATTCGCTCGCCCATGAATCCGGCCGCGCGATCTTCGCCGATGCGGGCGTGTTCGCGACGCGCGTCGTCGCGGTGAAGGCGTGGCAGGACCGCACGATCGCCGTCTGCGACGGCGGGCTGTCCCATGCGTTCCTGCTCGCGCAGACCGAATCGGTGATGCGCCGCCTGGCCGCGCCGTCGCTCGTGCGCCGCGCGCCCGCGCCGCCGTCGCGTGGCGTACCGACGCTCTACGTCGGCAGCACCTGCAGCCGCGCGGACGTGATCGGCCGCGACGACACGGGCGCGCCGCCGCAAGTCGGCGACATCGCGGTGTTCGCACGCTGCGGCGCGTATCACCGCACGTACTCGATGGCGCATTTCCTGTCCCACGAAGCCGCGCACGTGTACGTGCGGCCTGCCTGAACCAGAGGAGCCGATCATGAACGCATTGATCAGCATTGCCGACCTGCTCGAACATGGCGCCGCGCGCTGGCCGCATCGTCCGGCGTATGCCGACGGCGGCCGCACGCTGACGTACGACCAGCTCGCCCGCGCGGTCCGGCGCGCCGCCGCCGTACTCGCGGCGCGCGGCGTGCAGCCCGGCGAACGCGTCGCGATCTACGCGCCGAAGCGCATCGAAACCGTGGTCGCGATGCTCGCGGCCAACGCGCTCGGCGCGATCTTCGTGCCGGTCAACCCGCAGTTGAAGGAAGCGCAGATCGAACACATCGTCGCCGACAGCGGCGCCGCGCTGTTCGTGACCGGTGCGCAGCGGCTCAAGCGCCTGCCGGCGCTCGCCGCGCTCGTCGGCACGCGCACGCTGCTGATCGAGGAACTGGCCGATGCGATCGATTCGCCCGGCACCGACACGCCGGCGTCGGCAGCGGCCCCCGCCGGCCGCCCGGTCGACGACGATCCGGCCGCGCTGCTCTACACGTCCGGCTCGACCGGCAAGCCGAAAGGCGTCGTCGTATCGCACCGCAACCTGGTGTCGGGCGCGTTCAGCGTCGCCGCATACCAGCAGCTCGCCGACGACGACGTCGTGCTCGGCGTGCTGCCGCTCAGCTTCGATGCGGGCCTGAGCCAGCTGACGACCGCGCTGGCGTCCGGCGCGTGCTACACGCCGCTCGACTTCCTGCAGCCGGCCGAAGTGCCGCGCCATTGCGACGCGTTCGGCGTCACGTCGATCACCGGCGTGCCGCCGCTGTGGATGCAGCTCGCATCGGCCGGCTGGAGCGACGCCGCGCGCACGCGGATCCGCCGCTTCGCGAACACCGGCGGCCATCTCGCGACGCCGCTGCTGCACCGTCTGCAGGCGCTGTTCACGCACGCGTCGCCGTACCTGATGTACGGGCTGACCGAGGCATTCCGCTCGACCTACCTGCCGCCCGCGGATGCGGCGCTGCGCCCGACGTCGATCGGCAAGGCCGTGCCGAACGCGGAAATCCTCGTGCTGCGCGCGGACGGCAGCGAATGCGCGGCCGACGAGCCCGGCGAACTCGTGCATCGCGGCGCATTCGTCACGCTCGGCTACTGGAACCGGCCCGAGCTGACCGCGCAGCGCTTTCGCCCGCTGCCGCGCCGGCACGGCGAAATCCCGCGCCCGGACGTCGCCGTATGGTCCGGCGACATCGTGCGGCGCGACGCGGACGGCTACCTGTACTTCGTCGCGCGCGGCGACGACATGATCAAGACGTCCGGCTATCGCGTGAGCCCGACCGAGGTCGAGGACGTGCTGTTCGCGCTGCCGCACATCCGCGAGGCCGCGGTATTCGGCGTTCCGCATCCGGCGCTCGGCGAGGCGATCGCCGCGTGCGTCGTGTCGACGCTCGACGCCGACGCGTGCCGCATCGACATCGCCCGCGCGTGCCGCGACGCGTTGCCCACCTACATGAACCCGCTCGTCGTCGAGCCGCTGCCGGCGTTGCCGCGCAACCCGAACGGCAAGATCGACCGACCGGCGCTGAAAGCGCAGTATCGCGACGCGTTCGCGCGCCCGAACCTCGAGGAGACCGCCGCATGACCCCGTCGACGCTCGATGAACCCTGTGTCGGCGCGCCGCGCGTCGCCGCGCCCGGCACGCTCGCGTTGTCCGGCGGCGTCGTGGTGCTGCCGCCCGCCGTCGTGTTCAGCGCGATCCAGGCGCAGGAGCGCCATCCCGGCTACCGCCATCTGCTGCTGCCGCAGGCGCGCTTTGCGCGGCCGCGCGGCATGGGCGCGCTGACGCCCGACGAAGGCACGCGCCTCGCGCCGGGCGGCCGGCCCGCGCTGCGCGTCGCGCCGCCGGGGCGCAGCCTCGCCGATCTCGCCGCCGATGCGGCGCTCGACCTGCGCGACCAGCTCGGCTCCGGTGCGCTCGCGCGCACGACGCATCTGATCGTCGCCAGTTGCGCGCTCAACGAAGGCATCGGCGACTCGGTCGTCGGCCGCATGCAGTACGAACTCGGGCTGCAGCGCGTGACGCCGTTCGCGCTCGGCCAGAACGGCACGCTCGGCTGGTATTCGGCGCTGATGCTGCTCGACGGGCTGCTGCTCGACGAAGGCGACCAGGCGCTCGTGATCCTCAGCGACAAGTGGCTCTACCCGTTCTTCCGCCAGTTCGGCGATCTGGTCGGTTACGGCGACGCGGCCGCCGCGCTGCTCGTGTCGCGCGCGGGGCCGGCGCCGGAACCGGCCGCGTGGGGTGGCGTGCGCGCCGTCGCGATGGAGTTCGGGCCATCGGTCGCCGATCCGTGGGCCGATGCGCCGGCCGCGCTGCGCGACACGCTCGCGCCGGTCGCCGCCCGCGCGATCCGCCGCGCGCTCGACCAGGCCAACCTGCGCGCGAACCAGATCGACTGGTGCGTGCCGCCCGGCTTCGATCCCGGCTTCGCGGCGCGCGTGGCCGACGCCGCGTCGATCCCGGTGGGCGCGCGCATCCAGCACGACGGGGCCGGCCATCTGTCGTCGGCCGAATCGGCCGCCGCGCTGATCCGGCTCGCGGGCGCGCTCGATGAAGGCGAACGCCGCACGGTGCTCGTATGGGACGCGGCGCTGCATGGCGCGGCGGCGGCGGCCGTCGTCGATCTGGCCGGCGGCCTCGACGCCGCGCTCGATATCGAAGGAGACGCATGATGAGCGCATACAAAGTCAGCCTGCGCGAGTTGCGCTTCTTTCTGTGGGAACTGTTCGAGGCCGATCGGCACTTTCTCGAACACGGACCGTACAGCGCGCACGATCGTGCGTCCGTCGACGCGCTGCTCGAACGCGCGCGCGACTTCGCGCTCGACCTCGGGCGCAGCTACCAGCAGGCGGACGTCGAGGGCTGCACGCTGCTCGACGACGGCCAGGTACGGATTCCTTCGCATTTCCATGCGCTGTGGGCGCGTTTTCGCGACGAGTGGTCGAACACGCTGTTCGGCACCGCGCACGGGCTGCCGCCGATCGTCACGCAGATGATCTACGAGATGTTCATGGGCGCGAATCCGTCGTTCATGACGTACGGCGGCTTCACGCGCCCCGCGGTCAAGCTGCTGCAGATGCACGGCATGCCGCATCAGAAGGCGCTGATCGCGCCGCTCGAAGCGTACCGCTGGGACGCGTGCTTCTGCGCGACCGAACCGCAGGCGGGCACCGACCTCACCGCGGTCGCGCTGCGCGCGACGCCGCTCGAACGCGATATCTACGCGATCGACGGCGAAAAGGTCTACATCTCGGCCGGCATGCACGAGCTGACGGAAAACACGCTGTATTTCGTGCTCGGGCGCATCGATACCGCATCGCCGGATTCATTCTCGCTGTCGTGCCTCGTCGTGCCGCGCTTCTGGCCGGACGAAGAGACCGGCGAGCTGCGGCCGAACCATGTCGACTGCATCGGCCTGCCGCGCAAGATGGGGCTCAAGGGCTGCGCGAACACGCATCTCGTGTTCGGCGCGAACGGCACGACGAAAGGCTGGCTGCTCGGCGGCCGGCGCAACGTCGGCCTGCTGCAGTTGATGCCGCTGATGAACCAGGCGCGGATGAGCACCGGGATGTTCGGCGTCGGCGTCGCGTCGAGCGCGTACCTGCACGCGGTCGAGTATGCGGGCCGCCGGCTGCAGGGGCGGCCGATCGAGCGCGCGTCGAACACGAACGCCGCGCGCGTCGCGATCGTCGAGCATGCGGACGTGCAGCGCATGCTGGTCGACATGAAAAGCCGCGTCGACGGTTGCCGCGGCCTGCTCGGCAAGCTCGCCGCGACCGCGACGCGCGCGGCGATGCTCGAAGCGACGCCCGACGCCGACCCGGCCGAGATCGAGCGCCACCGCAAGCTGCAACTGCTGCTGACGCCGATCTGCAAGGCGTTCATCTCCGACCAGGCATGGCGCATCTGCGAGACCGCGATCCAGGTGCATGGCGGGCTCGGCTATACCGACGCGAGCCCCGTCGAGCAGAACGCGCGCGACGTGAAGATCCTGTCGATCTGGGAAGGCACGAACTACATCCAGGCGCAGGACCTCGTGCGCGACAAGCTCGGCTTCGGCCGCCATTCGCGGCTGATCCAGTACTACCGCGACGAACTCGACGCCTTCCTCGCCCAGCAGCATCAGGCCGGCACGCAGGCGGAGCTGCGGCCGCTGTTCGACGCGCTGCGCGCGGGCGCCGACCGGATCGCCGCCGCGCTCGACGACATCGCGCGCGACGTGCAGGACGGCCACACGCATCGCAGCAGCCAGTTCTACACGCGCTTTCTGGAGATGTTCGGCGTGGTCACGTCGGCGTGGGTGCTGCTCGAATCGGCGACGATCGCCGCGCGCCGGCTCGATGCGCCGGAAACGGCCGACATGCCGGCCGAGCTCGCGTTCTATCGCGGCAAGCTGAAAAGCGCGCGCTACTACTTCGCGAACGTGCTGCCCGTCGTCGACCAGCACGCGGCCGTGATCGCCGCGATGGCGCACGCGGCGATCAGCGTCAGTAGCGACGAACTCGCCGCGGCGGAATGACATGGACACGACGCTCGATTCCGGCATCCCAGCCGCCCCGACCGCCGATGCGCCGCGCAACCTGCTCGGCCGCCCGGCGACGCGCCATCGCGGCACCGACATCGACGGCGCGACGCTCGACCCCGAAGCGCTGCGCGTGCGCGATCTCGACCTGAACGCGCTGATCGGCGCGACGACGTTCGAAGGCGCGCTCGCGCATCTGTGGTTCGACGTCGCGCCCGGCCGCGCCGACCATCGCGCGCACGAGGCCGCGATCGCCGAGCGGCTCGCGGCGTTCGCCGACGCGCTGGCGCCGGGCTCGGTCGCCCAGTCGGTTTCAGCCGACCTCGGTGCGGCGGGCGTCGCGCCGGTGTTCGCGGCCGCGTCCGGCCTGCTGCGCGGCCTCGACGACGTGCTCGAACGCATGCGCGGCCCGGCGCTGGACGATGCCGATCTCGACACGATGCTGCTGTGCGCGGCCGCCGCGCCGTTCCTGCTGCACGCGGCGATCGAGGGCCGGCCGTTCGCCGCCGGCCCGCGCGCCGGCGGCGGCACGGCGCTCGATGCAGCACGGACCCAAGCGCAACGCATGCTCGTGCTGACCGGCGCGACGCGCCACGACGCGCCGGCGCAAGCCGTGATGGACATGCTGCTCGTCGCGTGGCACGCCGGCTTCGGCTACATCACGCCGACCGTGCTCGCGCCGCGCGTGGCGATCGGCACCGGCGTCACGCTGACGCAGGCGATCGCGTCCGGCTTCCTCGCGAGCGGGCCGTCGCACGTCGGCGCCGCGCTCGAAGCGATGCAGTGGCTCGCGGCGCTCGCGCGATCGGTGCCCGGCGGCGCCGGCGCACCGTCGGCCGCGCTCGACGCAGCCGGGCGCGCGGCGATCGATGCGGCGCTCGACGCGAAACGCACGCTGTACGGCTTCGGCCATCCGCTGTTCGTCGCCGATCCGCGTCCGCCGCACATGCGCGGCCGGTTCGCGGCCTGCGGCTTCGGCGGCGGCTACGTGACGCTGTTCGACGCGTGCTGCGCGCAGGCCGACGCGCGCCGCGCGCTGCGGCCGAACATCGATTTCCTGACCGCCGCGACGCTGCTCGAACTCGGCGTCGCCGCGCCGTCGTGGGGCGTCGGCGTCGGGCTCGGCGCGCGCATCGCGGCGATGGCCGCGCATGCGGTGGAACGGCGCCGCCGCCCGGCGTTCGGCGTCAACAGCGCGACCGCGCGACGGCTGCTGGCCGCCGTGCCGGTCGGCTGGCTGTGAACCCTCACCCTTTCGCACAAGGAACGTCATGCTGCTCAAGAACCTGCGCCCGGCGAACGACTACGATCGCTTCGCCACCGAAACGCTCGAACCGTGGGACCTGCTGTTCATCAGCCGCATCCGCCAGCTCGCGCGCGGGATGACGCCCGGCACGATCGCCGACATCGGCACGGCCACCGGCGTCGTGCCGGTGCGGCTCGCGACCGATCCGGCGATGCGCGGCTGGCGCTACGTCGGCATCGACCTCGATCCGACAATGCTCGACGAAGGCCGCCCGCGCATTCGCGAACTCGGGCTCGACGACACGATCGAGATGCGCGTCGGCGACGCGCTCGCGCTGCCGTTCGACGCCGGCACGCTGACGATGGCGGTCGGCCGCGCGACGCTGCACCATCTGCCCGACAAGGCGTTGAGCCTCACCGAGATGTACCGCGTGCTGGAGCCGGGCGGCATCGCGCTCGTGCACGACATGCGCCGCGACGCGCCGCAGCACCTGCTCGACCGCTTCACCGAGATGCGCGCGGCCGCCGACTATCCGCCGACCCACGTCGAGGAAAAGATCACGCTCGACGAGGCGCATGCGCTGGTGGCAGAAGCCGGTCTGACGCAGGTTGCGTCGATCTACAGCCCGAGCGCGGGGCTCGGCGCGCTCGGCTTCGAAATCCTGCTGAAGAAACCGGCGCTGGCCTGAGCGATGACCGATCTCGCCTTCCTCGCCGCACATGCCGCCGTGCGGCTCGGCGCCGACGACGTGCACTGCGCGCCGGTCGCGCCCGGCGCGACGCTGCCGCTGTGCGTGAGCCCGCGCAGCGCCGAACTCGCGACGTCGCCGGAGACGTTCGTCGCGTGGTACCGCTCGCGGCTCGACACGATCGACACGCTGCTTGATGCGTGCGGCGCGCTGCTGTGGCGCGGCTTCGCGGTGCCCGACACCGCCGCGTTCGGCCGCCTCGGCGCGCTCTACCCCGCGCACGCGAACGGCTACACGGCCGGCGCCGCGCCGCGCCGGCAGATCGACGGCCAGGTCTACGAGTCGACCCGCATGCCGCCGCCGTTCAAGATCGGGCTGCACCAGGAGATGGCCTACATGCCCGCATTCCCGCGCCTCGTCGCGTTCTACTGCCGGCAGCCGGCCGACGCCGGCGGCGAAACGCCGATCTGCGACATGCGCCGCGTGACCGCGCGCGTGCCGGCCGCGCTGCGCGCGCGGTTCGCGGAACGCGGCGTGATGTACCTGCGCAATTTCGCGGCGCCGGGCGACCGCGCGGACGGCCTCGCCGCGAACCCGAACCTGCCGTTCGCCGCGTACCACCGGCCGTGGGACGACGCATTCGGCACGACGGCGCGCGACGAAGTGGAACGGCTGTGCGCGGAACGCGGCGTCGGCTGCCGCTGGCTCGACGACGGCAGCGTGACCGTGTCGCACGTCGGCAGCGCGCTGCGCACGCATCCGCGCACCGGCGAGACGGTGTGGTTCAACCAGGCGAGCGCGCAGCACCCGAACCCGCGCTCGATGGGCGCGCTCAGCTATCGCTACCTGCAGCGCATGTACGGCACGCGCGCCGCGTTCCCGTACGAGATCCGCTACGGCGACGGCTCGCCGATGCCGTTCGACGATCTGGTGGCGATCTACGACGCGCTCGACGAAGAGGAACGGGCGTTCCCGTGGCAGGCCGGCGACGTGCTCGTCGTCGACAACATGCTGGTCGCGCACGGCCGCAACCCATACCGCGGCGTGCGCGACACGCAGGTCATGCTGTTCGACTGAGGATGCCGACGATGAGCGTTTCGTTTCTTGCGTCCGTGCGCGCGATGTTCGGCCCGCCCGCCGCGTTTGACCGGCCGCGGCGAGCGGGCACGCCGCCGCTGCCCGACGCGCATGCGCCGGGCGCGGCGCTCGGCGCGCGCGCGATCGACGTCGCGGCCGGCGATTTCCGCTTCTCCGCGCGCCACGTGCGGTTCCGGCTCGGCGCGATCACCGCGATCGTCGGGCCGAACGGCTCCGGCAAGACCACGCTGCTCGAAACGCTGCTCGGCTTCCGGCGCGGCGGCAGCGACGTGCGCGTGCTCGACGTGCCGGCCGAACGCTTCATGCGCGATTCGCGCTCGCTGCAGCGGATCGGCGCGCAATTGCAGAAGGTCGAGTATCCCGATCACCTGCGCGTGTCGGAGATCGTCGCGCTGCACCGCGCGATGTACGCGCACACCGATGCGGCGATCGCCGACGCGCTCGGCATCGCCGAACTGCTCGACAAGCCGTGCCGCGCGCTGTCGAAGGGGCAGCGCCAGCGCGTGGACCTCTACGTCGCGCTCGCGCATCGGCCCGAGCTGGCCGTGCTCGACGAACCGTTCACGGGCCTCGACCGCCGCTACGCGGGCGTCGTGATCGATCTGCTGCGCCACCGCGCAAGCGGTACGAGCATCGCGATGATCTGCCATTCCGAGGAAGAACTGAGCGTGGTCGACGATCTCGTGTGGGTGCGCGACGGCGGCGTGCGCTACCAGGGCGACCAGGACACGCTGCGCGCCGAGCTCGTCGGCGATGCGCGCGCGGTCCTGCATTGCCGCGACGAAGCCGATGCGCGCGCGCTGCGCAAGCGGCTCGCGGCGCTGCCCGGCGTGACCGGCGTGCGCGTGTCGGCCGCGCACGTGGTCGAGGCATTCGGCGATGCGACGCTGCATCCGAACGTGCACCGGATCGTCGGCGAACGGGGCATCCAGCATCTCGCGCTCGCGCCGAGCACGCCGGGCGACCTGCTGCGCCTGTGCACCGAGGGCCCGAGCCATGACTAAGGTGTTCCTGATCCTCGTGCGCAACGAGCTGCTCGGCTATCTGCGCAGCCGCTCGTCGCTGTTCTGGACGCTCGTGTTCCCCGTGTTCCTGCTGAGCGTGATGCTGTTCGCGTTCGGCGGCTCCGGTTCGCTCGGCACGGCCGACATCGCGTTCGAGTTGCCCGGCGGCGCGACGCCGTACAACCAGACGTGCCAGGCGCAGATCGTCGCCAGCCTGTCGCACAGCGACACGGTGAAGGCGACCTTCGGCGGCCGCGGCGCGCCGGCCGAGCGCGTGACCGTCGTGCTCGGCGCCGACGAGCGCACGCCGGCGACGATCCGCTACGACTTCAACGGCTCGCTCGCGGTCAAGGCGGCATCGAGAGTCGTCGAGATCGCGCTCGCGCGCTGCGCCGCGCAGCGGCTCGGGCTGCCGGCCGCGCAGGCGCGCTTCGAGAACGCGGCGCCCACGCGCCGCCCGTTCGACTACGGCGCGTTCTTCGCGACCGGCATCCTGGTGATGGCGTTCATGGCGATCGGCCTGAACTCGACGACCACCGCGATCGCCGCGCTGCGCGAGCGCAATACGTTCAAGCTGTACGTGTGCTTCCCGGTGTCGCGCGGCGTGTTCCTCGCCGCGCTGATCGTCGCGCGGATGGCGATGATGGCGCTGTCGGCGCTCGTGCTGCTGACGGTCGCGCGCGTCGCGTTCGGCATCGCGCTGCCGATCGCGACGCCGGACGGGCTGCGCGCGTTGCCGATCGTGCTGCTCGGCGCGGCGATGGTGCTGAGCATCGGCGTGCTGCTCGCCAGCCGCACGCGCTCGCTCGCGGCCGCCGAGCTCGCGTGCAACGTCACCTACTACCCGCTGCTGTTCTTCAGCGACCTGACGATCCCGATGCACGCCGCGCCCGCGTGGCTGAAGGCCGGGCTCGCGTTCCTGCCGACCAACCAGTTCGCGGTCGCGCTGCGCGGCGCGCTGGTCGACGGCGCGCCGTACGCGCAGCTCGCGCCGCAACTGCTCGGCATGACCGCGTGCACCGCGCTGTTCCTGTTCGCCGCCGCGCGGCTGTTCCGCTGGCACGACGCGTGACGCGTCGCCCCGCTGTTTCGACGAAGGAGAGACACAGATGAAATCGACCCATCCCATAACCGGCTACCTGCTGCACGCGAGCAACTTCCTGCCGGCGATCGTGTTCCTGTTCTACGGCCGGCTCGGCCCCGAACAGCCGGACCTGCGCTGGACCCACGCGTTCCTGATCGGCGGCGTGCTCGCGCTCGTGCACGGCGCGTGGCTGATGCGCCGCGCGGAGCGCAACAGCATCGCGCTCGGCGTCGACCTGTTCCTCGTGATCGGCGCAGTGCTCGCGCTGGTTTCGCCGACAGGTAGCCGTCTGTGGGGCGAGGAACTCGGGCCGGCCGCGATGCTCGTCTGCGTGCTGGTGGTCGGCATCGTGCATACCGCGTGGTCGGACGGCGGCTTCGTCGACGGCACGCTCGTCGATCGCGCGCGGGCGCGTTCGCTGTCGCTCGTGCTGCTCGCCGTCACCGTCGTCGCGCTCGCGGTGTCGATTGCGATGCGCCACAGCCCGCTGTGGGGCGGCGTCGTGCCGCTGATCGCGCTGGTCGTCGTACGCGGCCGGCTGCGCAAGCAGCTCGCGCGGGCAAGCTGACGATGAACGCGCTGCCCGCACACGCGGCACACGCCGCGCCGCGGCACGCGCTCGCCGCGGCGCTCGGCGACGGCTGGCTCGAAGGCGCCGCATGCGAGCCGTATGCGACCGACGTCCTGCATCACGGCGGTGTGCCGCTCGGCGTCGCGCGGCCGGCATCGACCGCCGACGTGCGCGCGCTCGTTCGCGCCGCCGTCGCGCACCGGATCGCGCTCGTCGCCCAAGGTGCGCGCACGGGCCTCGTCGGCGCGGCCGTGCCCGATCGCAGCGGCACGCAATGCGTGGTGTCGTTCGAGCGGATGCGTGCCGTTCGCGCGTTCGATCCGGCCAACCGCAGCATCACGGTCGAGGCCGGCGTGCGGCTGTCCGACATCAATCGCGTCGCGGGCGAAGCCGGGCTCTGCGTGCCGATCGATCTCGGCAGCGATCCGGCGGCCGGCGGCCTCGTCGGCGCGAACGCGGGCGGCAGCCGCCTGATCAAGTACGGCGACGTGCGCCGTCACGTGCTCGGCGTCGAAGTCGTGCTGGCGGACGAAGCCGGCACCGCGATCGACGCGCTCGCGCCGCTGCGCAAGCGCAACGCGGGCTTCGACGTCGCGCAATGCTTCATCGGCGCGAATGGCGCGAACGGGCTCGTCACCGCCGTATCGTTCGCGCTCGCGCCGCTCGAACGGTCGTCGTGCGCGATGTTCGTCGCGTTCGCGTCGTACGACGCCGCGCTCGCCGGCCTGCTCGCGTTCGAACGCGCATTCGGCGAGATGCTGTCGGCGTTCGAATTCATGTCGGCGGCGGCGGTCGGTTGCGTCGCCGCCGCGTTTCCCGCATTGCGCGCGCCGTTCGAGGCCGGCACGGCCGCCTGCTACGCGCTCGTCGAGATCGCGACCGGCATGCCGGGGCTCGATGCGCTGCTGGAGGAGCGCGCCGTCGCGACGCTCGACGCGCTCGCAAGCGATCGCGCGGTGCTCGACGCGGCGTGCGCGCCGGCGGAACGGTTCTGGCGGATTCGCGACGCGCTGCCGGCCGCGGTCGCGCAGGACGGCGTGCCGCTGTCGTTCGACGTGTCGTTCCCGCGCGGCGCGCTGGCCGGATTCGTCGCCGACGCCGAGCGGTGGCTCGCCGCCGCGCATCCGTCGCTGCGCTGTCATGCGTTCGGACATTTCGGCGACGGCGGCTGCCATCTCGTCGTGTCGATCCCGCATGCCGACGCGCATCGCTACGGGCCGCTGCAGCAGGTGGCGCTGCGCGGCGCGCTGTACGACCGCGTCGTGCAGGCAGGCGGCTGCTTCAGCGCCGAGCATGGCGTCGGGCCGGTCAATATCGCGTACTACCGCAAGCACGTGCCGGCCGCGCAACGGCAACTCGCCGGCGCCGTCCAGCACGCGATCGATCCGCTCGGCCTGGTCGGGCGGGTCCGTTACTGATGCACCGCTTCGACACCCCACGGAGAATTCGCATGATGTCGCCATGCCCGCCCTGCCCAACCGTCGCCGCCGAGCCGGACGACGATCCGTCGTCCGCGGGCATTCCCGCGCTGCCCGACTCGGGTGCGGTGGTCAACGTACGTGGCGTCGCGTATGTCATTGAATTGCCGCCGCGTGACCATGCGCGGCCGGCGCTGTGGCGCGAGCTTGCGCACTGGCGCAACGATCGGTCGGGCGATGACGCATCGGACGGCGATGCCGAGCGCGATGCACCACCGGGTTAGGTGAGCGTTCGCGTCGCTCCGTGCGGTCGTGACGAGCGGCCGCACACGGTCGTCGTCGATGTCGATACAAGCGGGACTGCTGCTACCGGCGCCGATGCCGATGACCCACACCGCTTCACGCGGCGCGCCGAACACGACCGCGTCGGCAGGCGGCTCACCCCGCCCGCGCCACCCGGAAGACCGACATCGCGACCTGCATCGACCCGGCCTGCTGCTCAAGCGCCGTCGCGGCGGCACTGGCCTGTTCGACCAGCGCCGCGTTCTGCTGCGTCATCTGATCCATCTGCGTGACGGCCTGGCCGACCTGGTCGATGCCCGCGCTCTGCTCGACGGTGGCCGTCGTGATCTCGGTCATGATCGTCGCCACGCGTCGCACCGACGACACGATCTCGTCCATCGCGCGCCCTGCCTGCGTCACGAGCGCGTTGCCGTCGCGCACGTCGTCGATCGACGCGCCGATCAACTGCCGGATCTCCCGCGCGGCGCTCGCGCTGCGTTGCGCCAGCGTGCGCACCTCGCCCGCGACGACCGCGAAGCCGCGCCCGTGTTCGCCCGCGCGAGCCGATTCGACCGCCGCGTTGAGCGCGAGGATATTGGTCTGGAAGGCGATCCCGTCGATCATCCCGGTGATCTCCGCGATCTTCTGCGAGCTCGCGTTGATCACGCCCATCATGTCGACCGCGCGGCCGACCAGTTCGCCGCCGTGCTGCGCGAAGTCCGCCGCGCTTGCCGCGAGCGTGCTCGCCTGCTGCGCATTGTCCGCGTTCTGGCGCACCGTCGACGTCAACTGCTCCATGCTCGCGGCCGTTTCCTCGAGCGACGCCGACTGCTGCTCGGTACGGCTCGACAGGTCGAGGTTGCCGGCCGCGATCTCGCGTGCGGCCGTATGGATCGCATCGCTGCTGTCGCGCATGCCGGTGACGGTCGCCGCGAGCCCCGCCTGCATCCTCTTCATCGCCGCGAACAGCTGGCCGATTTCGTTTCGGCCGGCATCGGGCACCGTCACGGTCAGGTCGTTCGACGCGATGCGGTCGAGCAGCGCGGCCGCGTTCGCGAGCGGCCGCGACACGATCGCGCGCAGCGCGAAGTGCGTCGTGACGATCAGCGCGAGCGCCAGCGCGACGCCGATCCCGACCATCGCGATGATGCGCGTATAGGCGGCGTTGTCGGCGTCGATCGAGTCTTGCGCGAGCTGGTTGGCGATGCGCTGGAATTTCTCGACGTTCGCCGAATACACCTGACCGGCGAGCGTGATCTCCTTGTCGTTGATCGCCGCATACGCGGCGGTGTCGCCGTTGCGTAGCGCGTCGGCCGCACGCGCGAGCACGCTCGCGAGATGCGTCGACGACTCGACGAGCGCCTGCTTCAGGTCCGCGCCGAGGTTGCCGACCGGTGCGGCATCCTTGAACGCCTGCGTTTCCTTCGCGGAAAGATCGAACGTGCGTTGCGCGCTTTGCAGCGCCGAGTCGCGCTGCGCCGGATCGTCGTGCTCCTTCAGCGCCGAATACGCACGGACGAGCGCCGAGCGGGTACGCGTGCTGTCCTTGTAAGCGTCGTTGACGAGCGACGTCTGCGTCGCGATTTCGTGCAGGCGCTTCGCGTTCGTGTTTGCGCTGCCGAGCGCGACGATCCCGACGATGCCGCCGACGACGATCATCGCGGCGAACGCGGCGAGCACGGCAAGCAGACTGCTTTTCACTTTCAGATCACGCATGGCGAATCGACTCCCGAAGTTATCCCTTATCGGTTAACGACGGCGGCTGCTCCAACTTGAGTCGATCGACCGGTAGTTCGCGGCGCGGGCGAGTGCGCGAGTGCGGTTGCATTCCGTTCGCGAAACGGGCGGCACGCGATCGATGCCGCCCGTTGCGCCGCACACCGAATCAGTTCGTCCCGTCGTACGTGACGATCTCGACCCAGTTTGCGCCCTTGCCGACCGGATACTTGCCGATTGCGTCGAGATGCCCGGTAACGCGATCGATTCGGTACACGGCCAACGTCGGCGACAGTTGCCCGGCCGCGAGCAGATACCTGCCCGACGGATCGATCGCAAAGCCGCGCGGCTGCGGTTCGGTCGCGAACGTGCCGATCCGCGCGAGCGTGCCCGACTTCGCATCGACGCGATACGCGGCGAGCGTGCTCGACGTGCGCTCCGATGCGTACAGGAAGCGCCCGTCCGGCGTCAGATGCAGGTCGGCGCCCCACGGCTTGTCGCCGTGAAAATCGGGCGGCAGGATCGACACGGTCTGGATCGCCCGCGCATCGGCGCCGCCGTGCGACAGCGCGAGCACGTGCAGCTTGCCGTCGAGTTCGTCGATCAGGTAGGCGAACCGCCCGTTCGACGAGAACACGAAATGGCGTGGACCGGATTTCTCCGGCAGCCGATACGCAGGCTCGCCCGTGTCGGTCAGCGTGCCGGTCGACGCATCGAACGGCAAGCGCAGCCACGCGTCGGCGCCGAGCACCGACGCGAACGCATAGCGGCCGTCCAGCGACGGGCGGATCGCATGCGCCATCGGGCCGGTCTTCACCGTCTGCTGCACGTCGCCGGCCACGCCGTCCGCGCCGATCCGGTTCACCGCGAGCAGGTTGCCGCCATACGACGCCGAGAACAGGTAACGGCCCGACGCATCGGTCGACACGTACGCCATGCTGTCCGCGAGCGGCGCGCGGCCCAGCTCGCTCAGCTGCCCGTCGAGCGGATTGATCGCGAAGCTGACGACGCGATACGGTGTCGAACGCAATGCCGCGTACAGGCGCCGATGATCGGGCGACAGCGCCATCGGCATCACGGCGCCGCCGACCGGCACGGTTTCGATCGCGGTCAGCGCACCGGTCGCCGTATCGACGCCGAACACCGAGATGTCGCGGCTGTCGCTGTTCGACACGTACGCATACGTCGCCGCGTGTGCCAACGAAGCCACCATCGTCAACGCGGCCGCCGCCACGGCGCGCCGCAGGAGAGTCGTTTTCATGGAAGTGACGTGAAGTGAAGAAAGTGAAGCGCGGATGCAACCGCGGCGCCGGACCACCTCGGTCGTCCGGCGCCGCGACGGGCGAAGCGTGCGATCAGAACACCGCGTGGCCGCTGATCAGGCTCGGCAGCCAGGTGGAGAAGAACGGCATGTACGTGACGATATTGATCGCGCTGAAGATCGCGAGGTAGTACGGCCACGCCATCTTCGTGGTCTCGCCGATCGACACGTTGCCGATCGCGCAGCCGACGAACTGCACCGAGCCGATCGGCGGGTGCACGAGGCCGAGCGAGCAGTTCAGCAGCAGCATGATGCCGAACTGCACCGGCCCGACCCCGCACGCCATCGCGATCGGCAGGAACAGCGGCGTCGTGATCAGGATGTGCGCGGCCATGTCGACGAACGTGCCGAGGAACACCTGGATGATGTTGATGTACAGCAGCATCAGCCAGGGCGCGGCGGTCGACTGCTTCAGCAGCCCTTCGATCGCATCCGGAATCTCCAGGTACGACATCTGGAAGCGCAGCATGTTGGACACCGCGATCAGCAGCAGCACGACGCCCGTCGTGCGCGCCGCATGCGACAGCGCGCGGCGCAGCTTCTCGGCCGTCAGCGTGCGGTAGACCACCGCGGTCAGCACGAGCGAGTAGACCACGGCGATCGCGGCCGCTTCGGTCGCGGTGGCGATGCCCTTCGCGACGCACACGAGAATGATCGCGATCACCATCAGCCCGGGCACCGCGCCGACGAAGCTGCGCAGCACCGCATACCAGCCGGGAAACCGCGGCAGCGCGGACGAGCCGTCCTCGCGGCGCGGATAGCCGTGACGCACGGCCTGCCAGTATGCGGCGGCGAGCACGAAGCCCATCACCCACAACACCGGCAACAGGCCCGAGAACAGCAGGTCGCCGATCGACACGCCGCTCACAGGCTGGCCGTGCAGCATCCCGGTGATGCCCTGCGCGGCGAACGCGTAGATGATCATGTTGGTCGACGTCGGCATCAGCGCGCCGGCGAGCGACGCATGCGTCGTCACGTTGACCGCGTACGCGGCGCTGTAGCCTTCGCGCTTCATCAGCGGAATCACCACGCCGCCCATCGCCGACGTATCGGCGGTCGGCGAGCCCGACACGCCGCCGAACAGCGTGCACGCGACGACGTTCGCCATCCCGAGGCCGCCGCGGAAGTGGCCGACGGTCGCCTGCGCGAAGCGCAGGATCCGGTCCGCGATGCCGCCGTGCAGCATCAGTTCGCCGGAGAAGATGAAGAACGGCACCGCGAGGAACGAGAACGCGTTCATCCCCGAGATCATCGCCTGCATCGCGGTCGCGATCGGCAGGCCTTCGACCATGTAGGTCAGTACGCACGCAATGCCGAGCGCGAACGACACGGGCACGCCGAGGACGAGAAAAATCAGAAAACTGACGGACAGGATCGCGAGTTCCATGGCGTTATTGTCCCGACGAAGAACGACGAAGCGCGAGCAGGTGCTCGAGCGAGAAGAGGATGATCGCAACCGCCGCGGGCATCGTGATCAGGTAGCGCACGCCTTCGGGCAGCCCGATGATCGGGATGCGGTCGCCCATCGTCTCGGCGGCCATGCTGCCGCAGCCGATCACGATCATGATCGCGAACGCGATCAGGCTCAGGTGCTGAATCGCGATGACGACCGTGCGCGCCTTCGGCGACAGCCGGCGCACCAGCGAATCGAGGCCGATATGCCCGCCGTCGCGCACCTTCATCGCCGCGCCGAACATCGCGATCACGATCACGAGCAACAGCGCGATCGGCTCGACGAAATCCGGCGCGTTGTCGAACACGTAGCGCATCACGACCGCGTAGAACACCAGCACCGTGAGCACCGCGAGACACGCCGACGCGATTCCCGCCAGCACGCGGAACAGCACGTCGTTCACGCAGCGCAACAGCGGCGCGGCGTGCGGCCGCGCGGGCCCCGCGCCGTCCGGGGCGGCAGCCGGCGAGCCCGCGGCCGCCGCGCCGTTCAGGGAAGTGCGACGCGTCACTTGGTTGCCTCGATCTCGTCGACGATCTGCTTCATCTGCGGCGTCTTTTCATACTTGGTCCACAGCGGCTGCATCGCCTTCACGAACGCCGCGCGGTCGACCTGCGCGGCCGGCACGATCTTCGCGCCGCCTTTCGTCACCAGTTGCTGCGCGGACGCCTCGCGCGCGGTCCACAGCTTCTGGTAGTACGGTACCGAATCGGCCGCCGCCTTCCTGATCGCCGCCTGCTCCTGCGGCGACAGCGTGTCCCAGACTTTCTTCGAGAACACGAGCACTTCGGGCGTCATCGCGTGCTGCGTCTCCGAGTAATCGGGCGCCACTTCGTAGTGCTTGGTTTCCTCGTACGACGGCAGGTTGTTTTCCGCCGCGTCGACGAGGCCCGTCTTCAGCCCCGTGTACACCTCGGCGAATGGCATCGGCGTCGGCGTGCCGCCCATCGCCTTGATCTCGTCGACCATCAGGTCGGACGGTTGCACGCGCACCTTCAGCCCCTTCATGTCGGCCGGCGTGCGCACCGGGCGCTTCGCGTAGATCGAGCGCGCGCCGCTCTCGTAGAACGTCAGCGCGATCATCCCCTTCGCGGTGAACGCGTCGAGGATCTTCTGGCCGGCCGGGCCGTACATCGCCTTGCGGAAATGGTCGACGTCGCGGAACAGGAACGGAAACGACGGGATCAGCGATTCCGGCACGATCTCGTTGAACGACGCGCCGTTCACGCGCGCCATGTCGATCGCGCCGATCCGCACCTGGTCGACCGTGTCCTTCTCCGAACCGAGCGCGCTGTTGCCGAACACCTTGATCGAATCCTTGCCGCCCGTCTGCTTCGACAATGCCTCGCCCATGAACTTCACGGCCATGTTGGTCGGGAAGTTGTCGCCGTGCACGTCCGCCGAGCGGAACACGCGCGCGTGCGCGGACATCGCGAAGCCGGTCATCAGCGCAACCGCCAGGGCGGTACGGGAGCCGGTGAATCGGTGCTTCATGGTGAGTCTCCTTGATGGTCGATCGTTGTTGTGCGGCGATCCGTCGGCACGCACCTGCGTCGCCGGGGCGCTTCGTCGGACCGCGGAGTCATACGTCGTATGATGTGTTGAGCGAATGTACGTCGGTTAATCGTTTAACTCACTCGGTGCATACCCCTATAACCTTTACCATCACGGGTCTTTTGCAGAAATCGGGGAACTGTATTCCCAGTATCTCAATTGTTTCGAGAAACGTTTTCCGGCGGCGAATCAGCAGGCGGTCGGACGCTGGCACCGCAGCCTCCCCGCATCCGACAGCCTTCTTTCGCTTCGCATCTCCACGTTATAGGATGACTGATCAGGCGACGCATTCGATCGATCCGGCCGGCGCGCCTACGGCAGCGAGGCGCTCGTCGGGCTCCCTGGAATGGATCGGCCGAATCCGTACGGGGTCCACGCGGGAGCGGCGCTATGACACGCGAGCGATCCGTCGCCGTCGCGCGCGGCCCGGCAGGCAGGTACGCGCGATGCTCGCCCGGACAGCGTGCCACGCGAAAGGAGCCTGTGATGTCGACCACGAAGCCATCAGCGATACCCGACCCGGCTACCCCGCCGAACGCCGGCGACGAAGGCCCGGCGGACGCGCCGGGCGTCGGCGAGGACACGTGCCGCGTGTGCCGCGGCACCGGCCGGGTGGAGGGCCAGCCGTGCACCGTCTGCGGCGGGACCGGCAAGATACTGCAGGGAATCGGCGGCGGATAGAGCCCGACGCGGCCGCGCCGGCGCGCATCGGTCGCTCAGGTCTGCATGACCAGCGACGTCAGTTGCGCGGCGCGGGCCACGTCGGTTTTCGTGTAGATCGACTTGATCTGCGCGCGGACCGTGCCGATCGATACGCCGCGCAGCGTCGCGCATTCCTGCGGCGAGCGCCCGTCGCAGCACAGCAGCACGGCGAGATCGGCCTCGGCCGACGACAGCCCGTAGAACACCCGCAAGCGCTGCGCGCGCGCCGCCGGCGAGCGCAGGTCGGCGGCCGTCATCAGCGCCGCGACCCCGGGCCGTTCACGCGCGAGGCGCGACTGTTCGGGAACGGGAATCAGCGCGAGGGGCAGCGGCTCGCCCGTCGCGCGCCGCAGCAACAGCCCGCCGCGCGCGAACGCATGTCGCCATTGCGCATCGTCGACGCAGCCTTCCGGCGCAAAGCGCCCGTTCACGATCCGCAGCGCCGGTTCCGCGGCGATCAGCTGATCGGCCGCGCGGTTCGTATAACGCAACTCGCGTCGCGCGCCGAGCAGGAACACCGGCACCGGCACGGCGTCGAGCGCGGATTCCGCGGCGGCCACGCGCGCCTCGAGCTCGCCGATGCGTGCGTGGATCCGCAGCGCCCGGCTGATGTGCGCGCCCATGATTTCGATGGTGCGGCGCTGGTCGTCGGACAGGCCCTGCGCGTCGGGCCCGCTCTGTACGCTCAGGAACGCGCCGGCGCGCTCGCCGCGGTGGATGTACAGGCCCGAGATGCTGCCGAGCCCGAACGGCTGCAGGAATTCCCGATAGAACACGCCATGTGTGCGCTGCCGCACCGACAGGTGCTTGACGTCCTCGAACCAGCGCCCTGCCGGCCAGTCGGCGGCAACCGGCACGACCGGGTCGTACAGGTAGAACTCGGTGTTGTAGCTGCGGTGGCACGCGGCCACCCATGACGAATCGTCGCCGGCCGCCCGCTCGATCGCCGGCACCCGCGCCGCATCGTCGAACGACAGCAGCGTCGCCATGCGTACGCCGACCGACAAACGCAGCCCGTCCAGCACCGCTTCCCATCGTTGATCGCCCAACGCCGCGGCGTAGACGTCATCGATCCATGCCGATGGAATCAACCCGTTCGTCTGCATCTGACCACCCCGCGCCGTGCGTTTATGTCGAACGCCGTTCGCGAATCTTACTCAATCGGTCTGGTTGTTCAAATCGGCGATGCGGGTTTGGTCGAAATACCACGTCTGTTTCCGCTTCTCGTCAGACGTAATGGTCGTTTTCGACACGGCGACGCAATCCGTGTCGACTCAGGCGACTGCCTGCGCGGTGCAGGCCGAGCGGGATGGCGGCCAGGTAAAGCAGCGACGACGACGCGATGGACCGCGTTTCGCTGACCTGCCCGACGATGTGCTTACTTCATCGCCGCGAACCGCGCTTCCATCGCGTCGATCTTCGCGAGCACGGCTTCGCTCAGCTTTCTGACGTGACGCGGCACGTTGGGCGTCGACAGCAGTTCCTCGATACGCCCGCGCCAGTAGCGCGGATGCCGGACGCGACCCGGGCCCGACATCGACACGTCGTCGACGTCCGTCTCGCTGTCCAGCAGCGCCACCATTCTCTGGATGTGAGAGAGCTCTCGTTCCACATAGTCTCGTGCGAGCATAGTGATTGACATTCCCCGAAATACGACATCAGACCTACCGCGATCCATGCGCGATCACCCGCGGCGCCAACCACGCACCGCGCACGTGGCGCATCGGCGCACGCGACGACCGCGTCGATCGCCGCGAAACGGCAGGCCTGCTCGATTGTTCTGGTGATATCCGGTCTCCGGTGCCTTGTTGACCATCGTAGGCGTACCGCTCGGCGCCGGCATCCCCAAAAGTGGGGATGCCGGCCGATATGGGCCGGGAACGGCTTCCGGAAATGACGGGGTGGAAAAACGGCGGGTGCGTCACGGCGCGACAGATTCCCGACAACACGATGGCGCGCGTTGCGGCGAGTCGCGCGGGTTTCACATCTGACGAATGGAGCGCCGGCAAGCCCGGCACGATCCGCTCTTTCCGCGCGGACCTGCTCGAACCCCGATCGCACGCCGACGCGATGGCCGATTGCGGCACGGTGTTCCCTCCCGCGTCGCCCTTCACGATCACGGTCGGCGATCCGCGGAAGGCGCTGGCCGATCCGGCGGCGCTCGGCACGCGCACCGTCTCGAGACGGCAAAACCGTACGCCGTCGCCTGCGGCGTGTCGTGCCGACCAGCAGTTGCGCCGCGATCTCCGGCGACAACGCCTATCTCGCGGCGACGTCCGATGGTGTGTTCACCGAAGCAACCTGGGAACACCGGTTCGTCGCTGCCCCGTCAACCCGGTTCGTATTCGAAGACGGTTGCCGGGCGCGAAGGATGGAAGATCGCCGCAAAGCGGCTCGTTCCGTCGGCCCGGCCACTCCGGATCAACCGACAGCGGCGCCGCGATTCAGCCCGAAGATGAAATCGGCTTCGACCGCCGCGCCCTTCGGCAATTGCAGCACGCCGACCGACGAGCGCGTATGGACACCGGCGTCGCCGAGCACCGCGTACAACACGTCCGACGCGCCGTCGGCCACTTCGCTTTGCATCGTGAAGCCCGGTGCGCTTCGCACGTACACGGTCATGCGCGGCACCGTCGCGATCGCATCGAGCGTGCCGCACTGGTTGCGGATCAGCGACAGCGCACGCAGCGCCGAGATACCGGCCGCGCGGCGGCCGTCGTCCAGCGAAACGGATTCGCCCACGATACCGACGAAATGCACGACTTCCCCGATTCGCGGAATCTGGCCGGCAATGTAGGCCGTCCTGCCATCGACCAGAACCGGCGTGTACTTTCCGCCAATACGGATCGTTTCGTCCGGATCGAATCCGAAATCGGCGGCGACCTGTTTCAGTCTGTCATCCCTGTTCATCAGTGAATTCCCCAATCCTTCTGAAAAGAGATAAAGAATAATTGAGTCTCCGAAGCTTGTCCCGCATGAGAGGATCGGACGCAAACGATCCAATCGAACCACTTCTCAGGTGTTCGAAGCAGTCGCGCATTGCCATATCGACAATGGAATTCGTAGTCGGCGCAATTTTCTTCATCATTCGGGCTGAAACCGCTATCATGTATGGACACAACCTGAAGAGTGATATATGGCAACTTACAAGGAACTGAAAGCCCAAATGGATGCTTTGGCCGAAAAAGCCGAAGCAGCGCGCGTCGCGGAATTCCAGGCGATCGTCGACGACATCCGCACCAAAGTCGCGGAATACGGCATTACCGAAAAAGACATTTTCGGTACGCGCCGCGGTCGGCCGTCCAAACAGGCGGGCGCCCCCGTGCAGGCGAAGTATCGCGATCCGAAGACCGGGGCGACCTGGTCGGGCCGCGGTCGCGCGCCCGCATGGATCAAGGATGCGAAGAATCGCAATCGATTCCTGATCCAGGAATAAGATTCCCGCCCTGTGCCGGCGCGCGATTGAACGCGCTGTCCGGCGATTGCGGCATTGATTGGGGCATCGATACCGGCGGTATTCCCAGGCCGCACCGGTAGACGAGGTTTTGCCCGATCGGCGTGTCGCGCACCGGTCTATCGACCGCGCGTGCCGCACGCCAATCCTTTTCTTCAGCGTTCGTAATAGACGGCAAGCCAGACGGTTGGCACTTCGTCATGCGTCCACGTGACACGATGGCGGCAATGCGGCTCGATCAGCACGTAATCTCCGGCGTGCATGTCGAGCCGCGTTGCATTTTCTTCGAATTCGAGCACGGCCGCACCGGACAGCAGCACGACCCATTCGGCCCGCGCGTCGTCATACCAGAATCCGTCCGGGCTCGCGTGCCCCATCGATACGATTCGCTCGACATTCACGCGCGCGCCCGTCACGAGCATGTCGATTCGCTCGTCGCCGCCGCGCCGCCCTTCGACGCTGAATAAATTACCGGTTTGAAGTGGCATGGCTTCGCCTCGTCATTGACTGTCGGGTAAAGGATACGGGTTTAAAGGCGCCGGGCAATGTCCGCTGCACGCTGACGTCGCCCGGGTTTGCACGAATGTCGTTAAAAGCCGCGTCAAAAAGATGAAGAATGACGGCGATTTCACCGGCGCTCATTCGTTGCAGCGATAAAGCACGCACCGGCATTCTTTTAGCGACGTGCATGTCACCACGGGCCATTTCGGTTAAAGCGGGCCGACATCCGGCCGGCCTGCGCAGCGTCGAGCCTGGGCTGTTCACGCGAATAACGGGCTTGCGAACGTGTGTCGATCGACGCATTTTCCGTTCGCTGCCCGGCATGAGCAAGCATCGGCCCGTACATTCATTCTTTATTTCGATTCGCGGTTGCGTTTGTTCGATCAGCGACGATATTGTCCGGGCCGTCGATATCGATACGGGCGCCAACGAAGTGCCGGCCCTCGCGGCGCCCGGCATCGATTGGCGCGTCGCGCATCCGGGCACGCGTCTTCGCCGGTCGTTTGAAATCCCGCCCGGCGGCTCGCGTCAGACCATCCCCCTCAACCACCCCAGCAACGCCGCCTGCGCACTCCCGTCCGCCACCGGCGCCGGCGTCAACAGGTAGTAATCCGATCCATCCTCGACAAATCCCATCGGGGCAACCAGTACACCGCTTTCGATATCGTCGCGCACCAGGTGCCACGGCCCGATCGCCACCCCGAGCCCCGCGACGGCCGCCTGCAAACTGAAGTAGAAGTGATCGAACCGCTGCCCGCGCCGGCCCGCGGCCGGCTGATTCGCGGCCACCGCCCATGCATTCCACGCGTCCGGCCGCGTCCGCGCATGCAGCAGCACTGCGTCGTGCTTCAGCGCACGGGCGCCGCGACGCGACGCAAACCACGCGCCGACCTTGTCCGGCCGGCAAACCGGCCCCACCCGTTCGGCGAACAGATGCTCGGCGTGATACGCCGCCGGCCACGCGAAATCGTTGCGACGAATCGCCATGTCGATACCGCCGTCGAACGAGAACGGCCCGCCCGCGGCGGCCAGATGGATGTCGATGCCTGCATGCCGCGCCTGGAAATCCGGCCAGCGCGGGATCAGCCAGCGCATCAGCAGCGTCGGCTCGCACGACAGGACCGACCGCCGCGTACGGGCGGCCTCGGCGCGCAACGTGTGGGCGGCGTGACGCATCAGCCCCAGGCCATCGTGGACGGCCTGGGCGAGCGTGCGGCCCGCCTCGGTCAGGAACACGCGACGACTGCGCCGCTCGAACAGCGCCACGCCCAGATCGTCCTCGAGCAGACGCACCGCGCGGCTGACCGCGCCGTGGGTCAGGCACAGCTCGTCGGCCGCGCGGGTGAAATTCTCGTGGCGCGCCGCCGCCTCGAAACAACGCAGCGCCATCAGCGACGGCAAGCCGGTACGGATCGATTGTGATTCAGACTCACCATTCCGGTCAGAAAGCATCGTTTTTCCCGATGAAGCATGGTGGGTAGGATTGTGCCACCAAGACATCGATCGCGGGAGCGACGCCATGACCGAGTTGATAGTCGTAGTCACCATTACGCTGCTGGCCGTCATCAGCCCCGGCCCGGACTTCGCGATGGTCACGCGCAACAGCCTGATGCTGTCGCGTCGTGCCGGCGTGCTCACCGCATGCGGGATCGGGCTCGGCGTGATCGTCCACGTGAGCTACACGCTGCTGGGCGTCGGGCTCCTGATCCGTCAGTCGCTGTGGCTCTTCAATGCCGTCAAGCTGATCGGCGCGATCTATCTGATCTACCTCGGCGCAAGAATGCTCATGACGAAAGCCGGCGATGCGCAAGCCGACGCCGCCGTCGCGCCGCTGTCCGATCTCGCCGCGCTGCGCACGGGCTTCCTGACCAATGCGCTGAACCCCAAAACCACGGTATTCATCGTCAGCCTGTTCATGCAGGCCGTCCGGCCCGACACGCCGTTGATCGTGCAGATCGGCTACGGCGCATTCATCGCGGGTGCACACGCCGGCTGGTTCAGCCTCGTGGCGATCTGTTTCTCGGCCACGCGTGTTCGCGATCGCCTGCTGTCGCTGCGGCACTGGATCGACCGCACGTTCGGATGCCTGCTGGTGGGCTTCGGCGTCGCGCTCGCCATCGCACGTGGCGCGCGCTGACGCTCGCCCCTCGGCGCATACGCGGCGCCGATTGCCCGACGCGCGTATGCACGGCGCTCGTATGCACGACGCCCGTATGCACGACGCCCGTATGCACGGCACCCGTATGCACGGCGCCGGCAACCTCAGAACGTACGCGCGATCGCCCGTGCTTCGTCGATCGCCCGGCTCCGATCGACCTTCCCGTCCGGGCCGAACAACGTGCGCTCGACGACGATCCCGGTGATGTCCGTCACGCCCACGAACTTGAGCCACGTTTCCATGTAAGGGCGCTGCAGATCGAACTCGGCGGCCGGCGTAAACGACCCCGGCGACTGATAGGCAAGCCCGCGCGCGTAGACCACCGCCGCCTTTTTCCCGGCCAGCTTGCCGGTAAAACCCGTTTCGTCGAACGTGAACAACACGTCCTTCTGCGAGATCACGTCGATCAGATGCTTGAGCTTGTACGGAATGCTGAAATTCCACAGCGGCACGCCGAACAAAAACCTGTCCGCTTCGTGGAACGGCGCCGCGAGCCGTTCGATCTGCCGCCACGCGGCCGCCTGCTCCGGCGTCAACGCCGTGCCGCTCAATCCCGCATATTTCGCGGCGAGCGCGGCCCCGTCGAATTCGGGCATCGGCAGATCCCAGATGTCGAGCTTCCGGATCTCGTGATCGGGATGAGCCTGCCGGTAGGTGTCGAGAAATGCATCGCACACCTCGATGGATGCCGAATAGGCCTTGTTGGGTGAGCCTTCGATATAGAGCACGCGTGTCATGGAGCCGGTCCTTGTCAGGAGTGACGGCGGCGCGCCCCATGCGCGCTCGCCCACCGTGCTTCGCAGCCTACCGGGTCGGCCTATAATCTGGAAGCGATATTAATTGATCGAATTAACCCAAACGGGTGATGAATGAATCCTCCCCTCGACACGGCGCTCCTTCATACGTTCGTCGCGGTCGCCGACGTGCGCAGCTTCACCGGCGCCGGGCGCCGGCTGAATCTCAGCCAGTCCGCGGTCAGCGCGCAGATCGTTCGCCTCGAAGAACAGGTCGGCCAGGCGCTGCTCGTGCGCAATACGCGCAGCGTCACGCTGACCGGGCATGGCGAAACGCTGCTCGGCTACGCGCGCGCGATGCTCAACCTGAGCGAGGAAGCGCGGGCAAGGCTCGGAACGGATCGAGCGGCCGACGTCAAGCTGAGGATCGGCGTATCGGAGGACTTCGCGGGCGGCTGGCTGCCCGACCTGATGCGCCGCCATGGCGCCGCCCGGCGCGGCCTGCGGCTGGATCTCGCCGTCGATATCGGCGACAGCCTGTTTCGCCGGCACGCACGCGGCGAATTCGATGTCGTGATCGGGAGCCGCTGCTCGCACGCGGGCCACGGCACGACGTTGTGGCAAGAGCCGCTCGCCTGGGCATTCGCGCGCCACGAGCCGCTTCCGGAAGGCGACGTGCCGCTCGCGTGCTTCCCCGATCCGTGCCCATACCGCGGCGCCGCGATCAAGGCGCTCGCGCTGGCCGGCATGCGCTACCGGATCGCGTGCGAAAGCCCGAGCGTGGCCGGCGTGCTGGCGTTCGCACGGGCCGGCATCGCGATCGCGCCGATGCCGCGCAGCGCGATCGACGACACGCTGCGGGAACTGGGGCCGCCCGAGGGCTTGCCGCGGCTGCCCGATATGGAATTCGTGATGATGCACGACCCGCGGATGCCGGCGGCCGTCGAATTCGCCGCGACGATTCTGGACGAGACGGCGGCCCGCACGGGCGCCGGCAAGCGCCGCCATCGTCACGGTGTCACGCCTGCATGAACGCCCACGGGCCGCGGCGCCGGCACATGCGGAAGGCCGCGCGTCGTGCGTGGCGCGGCCGCGGTGCTACCGCGCGGGACGCAACGCGAAACCCGTCAGCGCGCCGGCGACACAGAGCACGCCTACGTACAATTCCGGCGCGTGCGGATTCGTCTTCAGCATCAACGACACGAACACCGGCGTGAGGCCGCCAAACAGCGCATACGCGACGTTGTACGAAAACGAGATGCCGGAAAAGCGTACGGCCGGCGGAAACGCGCGCACCATCGCGACCGGAATGGCCGCGACCGCACCGACGAAGAAGCCGCAAGCCGCGTAAAGCGGCAGCAGCAGCGACGCATCGACGGCGAGCCGCGCGGCCATCAACCAGAACGATGCACCCAGCAACAGGCAGCCGACGAAGATCGTGCGCGCCGTGCCGATTCGCCCCGCGATCGACCCGGCGACGACGCATCCGATCGTCAGGCAGAACGTCGCGGCCGAATTGGCCTGCAGCGCGAGCGCGGGCGCGATATGGAAGCGCTTGGCGACGAGCGTCGGCGTCATCAGGATCACGACGACGATCGCCGCGGTGAGCGTCCAGGTGAGGATCATCGACGCGATCACCGCGCGGCCGTGGTCGCGCAGTACCGTCTTCAACGGCGCCTCGGCGACGAGCGCCCGGTTCCGCTTCATTTCGACGAATACGGGCGTTTCGTCGAGCCAGCGCCGCAACAGCGCCGACAGCACGCCGAACAACCCGCCGACGACGAACGGCAGCCGCCACGCATACGCGTCGATCGCGGCCGGCGAATAGTGATGGTTGATCGCGGACGCGATCAGCGAGCCGAGCAGGATGCCGAGCGTCAGGCCGCCCGTGAGCAGCCCGCACGCGTAGCCGACATGGCGCGGCGGCACGTGCTCGGCCACGAACACCCACGCGCCAGGCACTTCGCCGCCCACCGCCGCCCCCTGCAACAGCCGGCACACCAGCAGCAGCACGGGCGCGGCGATCCCGAGGGACGCGTAGGTCGGCAGCAGGCCCATCGCGAGCGTCGGCAGCGCCATCAGCATCACGCTCAGCGTGAACATCCGCTTGCGGCCGACGAGATCGCCGAAGTGAGCCAGCACCACGCCGCCGAGCGGCCGCGCGAGATAGCCGGCGGCAAAAATGCCGAAGGTCTGCAGCTGGCGCAGCCAGTCGGGAATCGCCGGCGGAAAGAACAGCTGGCCGATGACGGCCGCGAAGAACACGTAAATCACGAAGTCGTAGAACTCGAGCGCGCCGCCCAGCGCCGCGAGCACGAGCGTTCGGTGATCGCTGCCGGTCAGCGGGCGGTTCGGTACGGCCGGAAGCGAAAGCGGATGGGTGGAATTCATCTTCTGAAAAAGGTCCGGAGGAAGGGGAAGCGGGAGACGCCGACGGCGTGCTACTGGCTAACAACACCTGAGCAGTAGCGGTCATTCCATTGCGTGACGATGATTCGGCACACGGTTCGAGACCGGTCGCCGCCCCATCGGGAATAGTTGGCGCGACTCGCGTGTTCTATACCAATGGGTGGGCCCGTTGGCCCGGCCCGTCACATGCGGATACCGCATGCATGACACGTCGACGGTTTCCCATCTGGAGCAATCATGCGGTTTGCGGTTCTCGGCGCCGGCGCGGTCGGCTGCTACTTCGGCGGCATGCTCGCGCTGCACGGCCATGATGTCGTGTTCATTGGCCGGCCGCTTCACGTCGACGCGATCCGCGCCCACGGCCTGCGCCTGCATACGCGCACGTTCGACCAGCGCGTGCCGGTCGACGCATCGATCCAGACCGACGCGGCCCGATCGGCCGAGGTCGTCCTCGTCTGCGTGAAGTCCGGCGATACCGCCGACGTGGCACGCGCGTTGCGCGACGTGCTGGCCCCGCACGCGATCGTGGTCAGTCTGCAGAACGGCGTGGACAACGCCGCGCTGCTGCGCGCCGAGCTCGACCGCCCCGTCATTTCGGCTGCCGTCTACGTGGCGAGCGAAATGGCCGGCCCGGGCTACTTGCTGCACCATGGCCGCGGCGATCTCGCGATCGAGGCGTCGCCGTCCAGCGAGCGGCTCGCGCACGTGCTGCGCGAAGCGGGCATTCCGACCCGGATCGACGACGACGTGCGCGCGACGCTCTGGCGCAAGTTCATGCTGAATTGCGCGTACAACGCAATTTCCGCGATCGTGCATCTGCCGCTCGGCGAGATGCCGCATCGCGACGCGCTGCGCGCGACGATGGGCGCGGCCGTCGCCGAGTGTCTCGCCGTGGCGGCCGCCGAAGGCGTCCATTTCACCGAGGGGCCGGCGGAGATCGTCGCGCAAATCGAAGCGACGATTCCCGCCGGCCAGTATTCATCCACCGCGCAGGATCTCGCGCGTGGCAAACCGTGCGAGATCGACCACCTGAATGGCGCGATCGTGCGGCGCGGGCTGGCCGCGGGCATCGATACGCCGGTCAACCGGACGCTCCATTTGCTCGTGAAGATGCTCGAAGCGAAGGCCGCCGCCCGCGCGTGACGGGCGGCGGTCGATGCAAACCCGCTTGCGCCGTGCAGGTTCTCCGCACCGCTCCCCGGTCAGCCCGCTTCGTCACCGGGTCGCGGCGTTTGCCGTTGCGCAGCGCCGGATACCGCCGGTCATCCCCGTTCGGCGAACAATCGCTCGAGCGCGGCGGCGATGCCTGCACCGTACGCCGGGTCCGCCCGCGAGCAGTTGTCGATGTGACGCTGCCGCACCGCCGGCGACACGCCGGCAATCTGCCGTGCGGTGGTGTCGAACAAACGCTGCCGCTGCCGTGCGTCCATCAGCCGGAACAAATCGCCGGGCTGCTGGTAATGGTCGTCATCGACGCGATGATCCCAGTGCGCGGCCGCGCCGTCGAGTTCGAGCGGCGGTTCGTCCAGTTGCGGCCGGTCCGACCACGCGCCGCTGCTGTTCGGCCAGTACGCGGGCGCGCCGCCGAGATTACCGTCGGTGCGCATCGCGCCGTCGCGGTGATAGCTGTGGAACGGGCACTTCGGCGCGTTCACCGGAATATGCGCGAAGTTCACGCCGAGCCGGTATCGCTGCGCATCGCCGTAGGAAAAGAGGCGCGCCTGCAACATCCGGTCGGGCGAATAGCCGATGCCCGGCACGACGTTCGCGGGCGAGAACGCGGCCTGCTCCGTTTCGGCGAAGAAATTGTCCGGATTGCGGTTCAGTTCGAATTCGCCGACCTCGATCAGCGGAAATTCGGCCTTCGGCCATACCTTGGTCAGGTCGAACGGGTTGAACCGGAACGCTTTCGCCTGCGCATCAGTCATCACCTGAATGTACAGCGTCCAGCGCGGGAAATTGCCGGCCTCGATGCTGTCGTACAGATCGCGCTGATGGGTTTCGCGGTCCTTCGCGATCAGCGCCTCGGCCTGCGCATCGGTCAGGTTCTCGATGCCTTGCTGCGAGCGGTAGTGGAATTTCACCCACGTCCGTTCGTTCGACGCATTGATCATGCTGTAGGTATGGCTGCCGAAGCCGTGCATGTGCCGGTACGAGCGCGGAATACCGCGCTCGCTCATGACGATCGTCACCTGGTGCAGCGCCTCGGGAAGCAGCGTCCAGAAATCCCAGTTGTTTTCCGCGCTGCGCATGCCCGTGCGCGGGTCGCGCTTGACGGCATGGTTGAGATCGGGAAAGCGCAGCGGATCGCGAAAGAAGAACACCGGCGTATTGTTGCCGACGATATCCCAATTCCCTTCCTCGGTGTAGAACTTCAGCGCGAAGCCGCGGATGTCGCGCTCCGCATCGGCCGCGCCGCGCTCGCCGGCCACCGTCGAGAAGCGGACGAACATCGGCGTCTGCTTGCCGATCCCGGAGAACAGTTTCGCCTTCGTATACCGCGAAATGTCGTGCGTCACGGTGAAGGTGCCGTATGCGCCGGCACCCTTCGCATGCATCCGGCGCTCCGGGATCACTTCGCGATCGAAGTGCGCGAGCTTCTCGATCAGCCAGACGTCCTGCAGCAACGCGGGGCCGCGCGGGCCGGCCGTCTGGATGTTCACGTTGTTGCTGACTGGTGCGCCGTTCGCATGCGCAAGTTCGCGCGGAACCCGATTCTCTGACATGTCCAGTTTCCCCCAACCGTCTGCGGTTTCGATTCGTCAGTCGCGCGCATCCCGCCACGGGTTCAGGTATCGCGCGTCGTGAGGACGGCCGTCGGCCGATCCATGCATCGATTAGAAACGGGCGATGTATCCGGGATTTGTCTGGCGTGTATCCGTTTGTACGCGCCGCGCCGTCACGCCTGTTCGGACCATGCCGGCACGCACCCGCGATGCGGTGAAGCCGTAGCGGCGGCGTCGCGCGCCGCACGGGATCGCCTCATCGCGACATCGCGGTGCCGGCAACCTCGGCGTGCCCATTCGTGTTGCTTACGATCGTTCATCGGCGGCGATCCGCTCGCCGAGCGCGCCGAGGTCCGTCTCTCCGGCCGCCGCGATCAGCGCGTAGGCCAGGCTGGCCCGGCGCCAGGTCACGACGTCCATGTTGCCGACCTGCCGACGGCCGGGCGCGGTATCGGGTCGTTCGTCCTTCATCACGCACAGCGCGACGGGCAGGCCCTTCTCGGGCAGATAGACGATCTGCACGAGCGGCTTGCGGTTGAAGTTCAGGCGCTGGATGCGCTTGAACGTCAGACCGGCCGCGCGCAAGTCCGGAATCCGGATCGGCAGCCCGTCGACACGGTGAACGCTGTCGACCGTACGCGCGACGGCAGCGAGATCCGATGCGTCGGACGCCACCGTATCGCGCGTGTAAAGCTGCTGGTAGTTCACGGCCGCCGTGATCCATGGCGACATCGTCGCCTGCGCGGTCACGGATTCGCGCTGTGCCGCGACATCGCGCACAGCCGTGTCCGGGGCGTGGCGCAGGATGGCGCCGCAACTGAACGCGCCGGCGACGAAGGCCACCGCGAGCCACGGCACCATCGCGCGCATGGGTGAGCGCCCGGGCGGCGAGGCCGGCACCGCGGCGCGCCGATCGTCTGCGTTCGCGAACGGCGCCGCCGGCGCGGCATGCGCGTGCGCGAGCCCGTCGACCTCGCGGACGAGGCGCGGCGGCACGGGCGGCACCGGCTGTCGCTCGAACGCACGCCGATACGGCAACACCGACGCTTCGAACAACGCAACGCGCGCGGCGATCTCTGCCGACGTTTCGATCGCCCTGTCGACTTCTGCGCGTTCATGCGGCGCAAGTTCGCCATCCACGTATGCCATGAGCAGGATGTCGTCCATTTTCATGCCCCCTGGTCTTCGGCATTCGCCGCGCGCGTTGCACGCGGTGCGCCTTGCTCGCCGAACAGCGCACCGATCGCCTGGCGTGCACGCGACAACCGGCTCATGACCGTGCCGAGCGGTACGTCGAGTACGTTGGCCGCTTCCCTGTACGTGAAACCCTCGACGCCGACCAGCAACATGACGACGCGCTGCGCTTCCGGCAACTGCTGCACCGCCCGGACGATCTGTGCATCGAGCGCCTGCTGCTCGAAGGTTGACGCCGCGGGATCGGCCACGGTTTCCAGCAGTTCATCGTCCCAGTCCATGCCCGCGCGCCGCCGCACGCTGCGCGCGCGAAGCTCGTTGAGCCACGTGGACTGGACGATGGAGAACATCCAGCTGAGCGGCGCGGTTTCCGGCTGCAACTGATGGGCGCGTTCGAGTGCGCGCACGCACGCACACTGCACGAGATCCTCGGCATCGTGCCGATCGCCGGCGAGGCGCAGCGCGAAAATCCACAGCCGCGGCAGCATTGCGGGGAGCAGCGCGGACAGTTCGGCGGCGGTCATCGACGTCGAGCCCCCCGCGGTTTCGCCGGGCCGGCGTTGATCGACTGCAGTATCTGACGTGTGTGCATGGGTGTTGGCGAAATTGACCGGGCAGCGCCCCTCCAGCCCGTAAACAGCTGGACAGCCCGGATATTCCATCTGCATCGCGATGTATCCATGCCGCGCACGTACGCAATACGATACAAATCGGTCGGCACGCGGCCGACACGGGTTCGCCCACGCACAGGTTTTTCCAGGAGAATGGCGCTGCAACGGCGAGCACCCTTTCGCGTGTTCGTCCAGGACAACTTCCACGGAGAGACTACCGATGTACCGACATGCACTCGCCACGCTGGTCTTCACCGGCATCGCGATCTCGAATGCAGCGTGCGCGCAGACCATCAAGCCGATCAAGGCGTCGGCCTCCGACCTGGCCGGCGCCATCTTCGCGCGCGGCGACGCGGCGAAGCAGGATGCCGCTCCCGGGCACGATGCGGATGCCGTGACGTTCACGTCCACCGACACGGCCTTCCAGACCGGCGTGTACCGATCCGGGCCCTCGCACGAGGAAATCGCCGGTCCGCAAGGGCTGCCGTACAACGAATTCCTGTACTTCCTGTCCGGCAGCGTGAAACTGACGTCGTCCGACGGTTCGGTGATGGTCGTGAAGACCGGCGAAGCGGTCACGCTGCCGAAGGGATGGACCGGGCATTTCGACACGCCGGGCTATACCAAGCTCTACGCCACGTACAACCCCGACGACGCGAAACCCGCCCCCTCCGCCTCGCAACCTCCGGCAGCGGCGCGATAGCGCACGGGGCTCAGCACGCCGCCGGCGCCATCCGCTTCCGGTGTTCGACGATGGAAAGTACCAGCGCCGCCAATCCGCATGCGGCGATGAGCGTGAGCAGCATCGTCCGGCCCAGGTTGACCAGCACCAGGCTGCCGAGCGCCGGGAAGCCGAACACGCCGACGAAATAGGACGCGACGAACCACGTGAGCACCGCGTGCCGGTGCCGCGTGTGCGCGCTGTTGACGGCTTGCGCCTGCACGATCGGATAGATCAGGCCGTAGCCGGTGCCGAGCAGCACGGCGCTGGCCGAGTGAAGCAGCGCGTTGTGCGGCACCGCGAACGTCACCGCGACGCTCAGGATCATGAAGCCGAGGAGGATCTGCGTGGTCGCGTCGACGCGCATCCGGATCACGAGCGCGCCGAGCAGCCAGCGAATGATGACGACCGTCGCCGAATACAGGCCGAAGAACGTTCCGGCCTTCACGCCGGTTTCCGTCGCCATCGACATCTGGAACGTCATCAGCCCCGAGAACACGCTCGAGCCGAGCGCGATGATGGCGATCGGATAGATCGCGTTCGTGCGGGCGATCGCCGCCATCTCGCGAACCCACCGGTCGCGCGCCGGCCGTGCGGCCGGCGGCGACGCCGGCGACAGGCGGCCGAAATACTCGAGCATCAGCGCGGCCATCGCGCACAAGCCGCCGACGGTGCAAAACACGGTGCCGGTCGTCCAGTGCCAGTTGCGTATCGCGAGCGCCGCAACCGCCGGCCCGCCGCCGACGCCGGCCATCTGGAACGACCCGAACCGCAGGAACCAGCGCTCGCGCTCGTGATCGGTGGTGCGCTCGGCGAGCATCATCGGCGCGGCCAGATAGAAGCCGCCCCAGCCGACTCCGACGAGCAGCCCGGGCACGGCGCTCAACGAGCCGGTGCGCCCGATCAGCGCGAAGCCGACGACGCCCGCGCCGACCATCAGCGCGGCCAGCGCGGTGGTGCGGGCCGTGCCGATCCAGCGGGCCAGCCACGCGACGAGCGGCAAGCCGAGCAGCGCACCGACCAGCGCCTGGACGAGCGCGATGCCGGTATCGATCTCGCCCCCGCCCGCCGAGCGGAAATGCATCGACAGCAGGAACGTCGCGCCGTATCCGCACGCGGTCAGCAGCGCGCCGAGCAGCACGAACGACGCGACGCGCGGGGACATCGTATCCGCACCGGCCATCACGCCCCCTGTTCGTTTCGACATGCCGTATCGGCTCACGCGACCGCAAGCGGCAGCGTCACTGTCGCCTCGAGGCCGCCGGTGCTGCGATTGTTCAATTGCAGTTCGCCCTGCATCGCCCGCGTCAACCGACGCGCGATCGCGAGCCCGAGCCCCGAGCCCGGCGCACGCGCGGCCGTCTGCGGCGCGCGGTACCACGGCTTGAACACCGCCTCGAGCTCCGCCGGCACGATGCCCGGCCCGGAATCCACGACCGTCAGCATCACGCGCCGCGCGTCGACCTGCACGCATACGCGAACGTCGTCCCCATAACGCAATGCGTTGTCGATCAGGTTGACGAGCACACGGCGCAGCGCATGCGGGAAGGTCACGAGCGGAAGGCCCACGCGTCCGTCGAGGCCGATGCGCTGGCCGGCGTCGCGATAGTTGCCGACCAGCGCACCGAGCAGCGCATCGGCGTCGACGCGGCGCGGCGGCTCCGGCACGCTGCATTGCAGCCGTGCGCACACAAGGCTCGCCTCGACGAGCTCATTCATCTCCGCCAGATCGCGCTCGATCGCGTCGCGCAACGCGCCGTCCTCCAGCATCCCGCTGCGCAGCATCAACCGCGTGAGCGGCGTACGCAGATCATGCGCATAGGCGGCCAGCACGTGCAGCAATTCCGTCATGCGCTCGGCGTGCTGGCGGTGCGCGCCGTCGATCGCGCGCGCGAGTTTCGCCACCGACGGCGCACCACGCTGGATCAACGTGTCGGGCAGCGATTCGATGCCGTTGTCCCCGATCGCATCGGCCAGGCGGCCGACGGTCGCGTCCAGTCTCATCAGGCGGAGCAGCTTCAGCCCCAGTACCGCCGCGACCAGTGCAACCAGGCCCGCGAATGCAGCGGCGATCAACAGCTCGTGCGTCGCCGCCGTCTGCCACGCGCGCGCGAGCATCGCGCGCACGTCGTACATCGCCGCCGCAGCCAGCAGCACACCGGTTGCGAGCATGAAGCGCACCGGCCAGACGACGAACTCGCGCGCATGCGCGAAGATCGTGCGGACGAGGGTGCGCAGCGCGCGCGTGAGCCTGGACTCAAACAAGGCTTCTGACGATAAAGTCGGAAAGTTCGCCATCTTGGTTCTCCTGTCGCCGTCGCCGCGGACGGTACGAGACAGATGAAAACACGCAGCGGGGCCGCGCACCATCAAACAAGCGGCCATTCATCCCCTACGAAGGTTTAGGTTGGCAGCGCGGCACGGCCGCCGATCAGACGCAACCGAGCGCGCGCGCGAGCCACGTTTCGAGCTCCCGCGCATCGAGCGGCTTTTCCAGCAGGCACAGCGCGGTGCTCGCGCGCACGCGCTCGCGTTCGCGCGCCGTCGCGAACGCCGTGACGAACAGGGTAGGAATGCGCAGGCCCAGCGCGTCGATTCGCGCCAGCAGGTCGATGCCGTCCATCGCCGGCATCTGGACGTCGCAGATCAGGCAACCCGCGCGGCGCGACACGTCCGACGCGAGGAATGCCGCTCCCGACGCGAACTCGCACGCGTTCCCGCCCAGCGACCGCACGAGGCTTCTCACGGCGGCGCGCACGAACGGGTCGTCGTCGACAATCGCTACGAGATCGGTGGCTGAGAGTGAAAGAGGCATCCGTGCTGATGGCGAGGGGAACGGACCGGCCCGTCCCACATACTGCGATCCAGATCGCCAGCATACCCGCGCGCTGCCGCGCCGCCACCATATCTACGTATGGGTCGGCCTTGCGCCGACCGCGCTCGGCCCGGGCCGGTTCACGCTAATCGCCGGCGGGCAGCTCGATGCCGAGCGCACTCATCTTGCGCACCAGTTCGGCGACCGAACGGCATTTCATCTTTCGCATCGCCTGGCCGCGATGGATCTTCGCCGTGATCTCCGCAATGCCCATGTTCCCCGCCACCTGCTTGTTCATCAGCCCCGTCGCGACGTGTTGCAGCACCTCGCGTTCGCGCGGCGTCAGCGATTCCCAGCATGCGCGCAGGTCGAGCAGCGACTGGCTGGCCTCCAGGCGCTTCGCGTCGCGCTCAAGCGCCGCCACCACTGCATCGATCATTTCCTGGTCGTGAAACGGCTTGGTCAGGAAATCCACCGCGCCCGCCTTCATCGCCTTCACCGTCATCGCGATGTCGCCGTGCCCCGTCATGAAGATGATCGGCATCTGCGGACCGCCGTTCTCGACCAGCGACTTCTGGAACGCGATCCCGCTTTGCCCGCGCAACCGCACGTCGAGCACGAGGCACGACGGGCCGCTGCCCTTCGGCGCCGCGAGAAATGCTTCGGTCGACGCAAATGCGTGCACCTCCAGGTCGATCGAGCGCAGCAGGCCGGTCAACGCGGCCCGCACGAATTCGTCGTCGTCGACGACGTAGACGACACGGCCGCTTTGGTCTTCGGATGAAGGCGCCACGTTTGGCATTCTGATCTCGGGCATTGCAATTCTTCGCTTGTGAATGTGCTGGAGCGGCCGCGGTCGGTTCGACGGCATCGCGACGCACGCCGCGCGGCGCGCGGCACCCTTGAAAACACGCACCCCCCGCGGATTATTCCAGCCGCCCTCCGCCGCGGCAACCGCGGGCCGCGCACCCGCGGTTCATGCCCCGCCTCGACTTCGTCACGCGCGCGGCACTCGCGCGTACGGCGGCGCCAGCGCGCAGACGAACGCGAACGGCGCCTGCCCGACCCGCTCCGCTTGCGCCCGCCGTCGCGCGCATCTGTATCCGGATGTATCGGGTTTTCGCATCGATACATGACCTTGCAAAACGGCGCGCACCGGACACATGCGAGATACCTGCCAGGCGCTCAATACACACACGGCGGCACCTGACGCCAACCACGACGCGGCGGCCTCTGCGGGCGTCGCCATCGGGTGCCGCGACGACGTTCCCATCCATCCCGCTCCAGGAGATTCACATGAATGCCTCGAAAATCACCTTCGTGCTCGCCGCCCTTGCAACCACCGCATCGGTGTACGCGGCGTCCCCCGCCGAATCGGCCGCCGCCGGCTACGACGCACCGGCTGCCACGCAATGGGCGCCCGTCGCCGCGATGCCGAAGACCCGCTCGGAAGTCCGCCACGAGCTCGCGCTCGCGCGTCAGAACGGCGAGCTCGACGCGCTCAGGAAGCTCTATTCCGGGCATTGATCGCCCGTCCTGCCAACCGGCCGGGTACCGGCGCGCACCGCCGGCATCCGCGCCGTCACCGCGTTGCCCCCGCGACTTCGGGCACGCCGCCTTCCCATGAAGCGAACCGAACTTGCAACGATGCTTCCCGACCTGCTGCCGCGCCTGCGGTCGTTCGCGATGCGGTTGACCGCGAATCGACACGACGCGGACGAGCTCGTGCAGCGCGCCTGCCTTCGCGCCCTCGAACGCGCGCATCAGTTGCGGGCCGGCACATCGCCCGTCAGCTGGGTCTTCTCGATCATCCATTCGATCTGGCTCAACGAACTGCGCCGGCGCAATCATCGCGTTCGCCTGCTGCTCGAATGGAGCCACGCAGCGGCGGAGACGGTCGCCGATCCGCGCGCCGCATCCGAGACGCGCGTCGCCGTCGGCCAGATCCTCGCCGCCGTCGAGCGGTTGCCGGCATCGCAGCGCAGCGCGCTGCTGCTCGTCAGCATCGACGGACTCAGCTATCGGCAAGCCGCCGCCGCACTGGACGTCCCGGTCGGCACCATCATGAGCCGGATATCGCGGGCGCGCAAAGCGATTCGCGTCGCGCTCGATGCATCCGGCACGGCGCACGCGCGGCTTGCACGACCGGCCGCGGAATAAACCGCGCGCGTCGCGTGTTCAGTGTAGGCAAGCGCCTCCGCGACGACGGAGGCACCCGGCCCTTCACGACTCGAAACCCACATGTCAGCGCTTTCCAGGATGCTACTCGTCTATGACGGAACCGATGAGGCCCAGGCCGCGCTCGCGCGATGTTCGGCGCTGTCGCGCGCGCTGTCCGCCGCGGTCGACGTCGTGGCCGTGGTCGACCCGGCAACCGCGAACGCGCAGTCGGCCGGGCTGCTCAGCGATCTCGCGCACCGTCGTCTCGAGGAGTTCGCCCGCGACGAACTGCAACGCGCGCTCGGCACGCTCGCCGACGACGGCATCGTCGCGCGCGGCTTCGTGCGCTTCGGACGTGCGGCCGATGCCGTCGCCGCACATGCGATGACGACGCGCGCCGACCTCGTCGTCGTCGGGCACCGGGCCCGCAGCGGAATCGCGCGCTGGTGGCGCGGGCGCCCCGTCCATTTCGATCTGGCCGAGCGCCTTCGCGGCGTGTCCCTGATCGTCGTGACGGTCGATGCGGCCTAGGCCCGTCACGCGGCCGCCTCGACCCTCTCGACCGCGTCGTGCACCGGTGCGTCGCTGCATGGCGCAATGGTCGCGGCGAGGATCATGCGCTGCCGATTGGCACTCAGGCAGACATCGCTCGCGCGCGGACGAAACACGCGGTCACCGCGCTCGATCGCGCGCCCCGTCAACGCGCAGACCGCCGGCGCGCGCGCGCGGCTCCTGCACCAGATCTGCTCGGTGTATCGCCCCGAACGCGCATCGCTCCATGACACGCTGATCAACGACGACGAAAGGCGCTCGATCACCGCGATCGCGGAAAGCGGCTCGTCTCGCGCGAATGCGCGATCGTCGTCGTCCAGGCGCAAGCCGAGACGACGCGACTTGTATCGCGTGCGCTGCGCCTGCAGGCACACGTCGCGTTGCTCCAGCGAAGGATGGAGGACATTGATCAACGTGCGAATCATGATGTCTGCTTCAGGCAGTGTCGCCATCACCCTTTCTCCCACCGATCGGGTCAGTCGTATGAAAGCGGGCGCACGCATGCCGCCGGCGATGCGCCCGCGCGTCGCTCAGGCGCCGCCTTCCTCGCGCAGCGTGAGCCGGCTGTTGACCGACGTGACGCCGCGCACCTTGCGCGCCGCCTCGACCGCCAGACGATCCTGGTCTTCGCTCGTGATCTGGCCCGACAGCGTGACGCGTCCGGTCGCCGCGTTGCCGAACACCGCGATCGGCATGCCTTCCAGCCCCTTCGTCCGGTACAACGCCTTCTCGACCGTGCGCGAGAACGTGCGGTTGGCTGCCCGTACCGCCTTCTTCGACGTGCCGGCCGCCGGCGTCGACGTGACCGCGGCGTTCGCGCCGGCCGTATCGAGCCGCTCGTCGGCGAACGCGCGCAGGTTGACGCCTGCGATCAGGACGACGGCCAGGCCGCCGGTTACGACGATGTGTCGGAGTTTCATGATGGATTCCTTGGATGTCTGGTATCGAGTCGACCACTACGCATGTGCCGGTGACCTGCATCGTCACGATGCGAACGGATCGCGCGTGCGCAGCTTCGCGCATCGGGCACGACGCATGCCGCGGAACCGTCGCCGTTGCGATCCGTGTACCGGTGGATCGAGCATAAGGGGATGCGTCGACGCGCTCCATAGCATCTGCAGGTGTTCGGGGTGATGCATCGGCATGAGGTATCGCATACGTTGGTATAGGCATCCGGTCCGTTCATGTGCATCCGCTCGCAGTCGAACCAGGCGCGCTCACATCGGAAACAGCGGAAGCGTCACCGTTGCCCGCGTTCCGCCGTCCTGCCGCGGCGTCAGCGCGAGCTGACCGTGATGCGCGTCGACGATGGATTTGCAGATCGACAATCCCATGCCCATTCCGTGCGGCTTCGTGGTGAACAGCGGCTCGAAGAGACGCGCGGCCAGCTGCGGATCGAAGCCGTCGCCGCGATCGTCGATCCGGATGCACACCCGGTTCCGGTCCGACTCGCACGTCAGTACGATGACACGCTCGTGCTCGGGCGTGCGCAGCATGGACTCGGCGCCGTTCATCAGCAGGCTGATGATCGCCTGCTGCAACTGCGTGCGTTCGCCGTGCATCGGCAGCGGCGCCGCGCATCCGTCGATCCGCAAACGCACCTTCATCGCGTCGAGCGTGCTTTCCAGGATGTCGGCCGTCTCGCGCAGTGCATCCGCGAGATCGAACTCGGCGAACACCGGCGCCGCCTGCCGCGCCTTCGCGCGCAACGCGCTGATGATGGTCCGCGCACGCACCGCGCATGCGCAGATGTGCGCGAGCATCTCGCGGGCCGCGTCGATATTCGGCACGCCGCGATCGAGCCAGTTCAGCCCGGCGCGCGCGGACGTGTCGATCGCCGTGACCGGCTGCGCGACCTCGTGCACGATAGACGCCGCCAGCTCGCCGTACGCGGTGAGCCGGCCGACGCGATCCATCTCGGACTGTGCGTCACGCATCGCCGCTTCCATCGTGGACAGCCGCGCGTGCTGCACGGCAAGCTCGTCGCGCAACCGCAGGTTCTCCAGGACGAACCCCGCGTGCAGCGCGATCATCTCCACGAGCGCGACCTTCGCCGGCGTGAAGATGCCCGGCAAGTCGCCGTGTTCGAGATACAGCGCACCGAGCAATGCGCCGTTGCATCGGATCGGCACGCAGATCACCGCGCGCGGCTTGCGCCGGCGCACGTAGTCGTCGGTGCGCCATTGGTCGGCCGCGCAGGCATCGCGCAGCACGAGCCCGTTGCGCAGGTGCACGGCGGCGGCGACGATCGGAACCGGCAGTCGATCGGCCGGCGGTCGCTCCCGGCGCGGCGCATTCGGCGCGGTCGCGTCGGCGGCCCGCTCCCAGCCGCCTTCGCGCAGGACCGCGATCGCCCCCCACGTGGCCGCCGCGCCGTGCATCGCGGCATCGAGCAGCGCGCCGATGCGCGCCGCCGGCGGCACCTCGTCGGCCATCGCGCGCGACACGTGACGCAACACGTGCATGTCCGGCGCGAGCAGCGATCGACCCATCAGTTCGTCGAGGACCGGGCTCATGTCGGGACCGGCCGCGTCGGCGGCCGATTTCCACACCGTCCGCGCAGCGAAAGCGCTGCAGGAATCGTCGAGTTCGTTGTTCATGCGTCTATCTCCCGCGTACCGGATTTCGGCCTCGTCCGACCTGAATTCTATGTTTCATGTAGTGAGTACTCCACAAACGAATGTTAGCAGCACTTTCTCGAAATAAAAATGTGAAGATACGTTTACGGTGCGTTGTCCGGCGGCCAACCACCCCCAAACCACAACGATAAAGCATTGATTTATATCGATATTTATCTTTTGTTGCGCACCGCTCGCGAGATCAGTAGAATCCTCACATTCATGTAGCGTTCCCTGTATCAAATTCAAGGAATGCCGCCATCTCGGGTATTTTCATGCGGCATGGCCATGCGGCCGTGCCGGTGTAGGAACGGTATGACTCAGGCAGCAAAAGGCAAGGCGGTGCGCGGAACCGGTGTCCGGGAGGCAGCGGCACAGGAAACCCGCGACAAGATCCTGCGCGCGGCGACCAAGGTGTTCGCGCGCTACGGCTACGAAGGCGGCAGCGTGGAGCGGATTTCCAGGCTGGCGAAGTCCTATGACCGGATGATCTACTACTACTACGGGAGCAAGGAGGGGCTGTTCGTCGCGGTGCTCGAGGGCATCTACCGGCGGATGGACGAGGCGGAGCTCAGGATGGCGCCCGATCCTTCCGATCCCGTCGAAGCGCTGAAGTCCGTGATCCGCTTCAAACTGGACTACTATTGGCGCAATCCCGATTTCATCACGCTGCTCAATACCGAGAACCTGCACCAGGGCAAGCACTTGTCGAAGCTCGAGCGGCGCGGCGAATATTCGTCGCACGCGGTGCAGATCGTCACACGGATTCTCGACAGCGGTGTCGAACAGGGGTTGTTCCGCAGCGGGTTGAACGCACGCGACGTATTCCTGCTGATCATTTCGGCCGCGTATTTTTATACGTCGAACCGTTATACGCTGTCCGCATTCCTCGGCGAGGAACTGAATGCGCCGGATGCCATGCGCCGCTGGGAAGCGTTCGTGATCGACAGCGTGCTGCGGGTCGTCCGCAAGGATGCATCGACCGGCGATTGAATGCGTTGCGTGCCGAGATCGGCGCGCGTAATCATGAAGATTCCCACACCGTCGTGATGAACTATCTTCGCGCCCACACCCTCGACGAAGTACTCGGCGCGCTCGCCGCCGAACCGCGGCCGCGCATCGTGTGCGGGGCCACGGACGTCTTCGCGGAGCTCGCGCTCGTGCCTGCCCGGTCGTCATGGCTGGACGTCAGCCGCATCGACGCGCTGCACGGCATCGCGCTGCGCGACGACGTCGTCCGGATCGGCGCGGCCAGCACGTGGGCCGCGATCGCGCGCACGGCATGGCTGCCGACGGCGCTCACGGAAGCCGCCGCCACCATCGGGCCGCGGCAGATTCGGGTGCAGGGAACGATCGGCGGAAACGTGTGCCACGCGTCGCCGGTCGCGGACGGCATCCCCGCGCTGCTCGCGCTCGACGCGCACGTCGAACTGGCGAGCGTGCGCGGCGTGCGGTGCTTGCCGTTGGCCGAATTCCTGCTCGGCAACCGCGTGGTCGCGCGCGATGCGGACGAACTGCTGGTTGCCGTGCTGTTCGTACAACCGCCCGTGCACGATCGCACGTCGTTCATCAAATACACGAATCGCGACGGCCCGGCGATCGCCGTCGTATCGGCTGCCGCGCGGCTGCGCGTCGATGCCGCCGGCACGATAGCGGCAGCGGCCGTCGCCGTGGGCGGCGCATCCGGCGTCGCGCGCCGGATGCGGGCGCTCGAGGCCGCGCTGGCCGGCCGCCGGTGCGACGACCTGGCCGACACGATCGCAGCGGCGCCGCTCGCGGAGCTGACGCCGGTCGACGACTGCCGCGCGACGGCAGTGCATCGCCTTCATCTCGCGCGGCTGGCCGTGTCGCGCGCCTTCACATGCTGCATCGAGGAGAACGCCCGTGGCCCACTCCCCGCCTGACCCGCTTGCCGACGTACGCGATACGACAGCGGACGACAGCGCTCCGGCTCGCCCCGAGCCGGACTGGTTCGAACTCAACGGTACGCGGCGCGGCCTGCCGGCAGACCGCGCGCAGCGGCTGATCGACCACCTGCGCGCGGACCTGCGCCAGTTCGGCACCAAGGAAGGGTGCCGCCAGGGCGATTGCGGCAGTTGCACGGTGATCGTCGACGGCGAGGCGCGCTACGCGTGCCTGATTCCCGTCGCGCAGGTCGCGGGGCGGCGCATCGTCACGGTCGAAGGCCTGGCCGACGGCACGCGGTGCGGCAGCCGCCTGCAGGACGCGTTGCTCGCCCATCAGGCGGTGCAATGCGGTTTTTGCACGCCGGGCATGCTCACCGCGGCGGCGGCCGCGATCGACGCCGGCGAAGTCACCGACCGTGCGAGCGCGCGGGCCGCGATCGACGGCGTGCTGTGCCGCTGCACGGGTTACCAGAAGATCGTCGATGCCGTGACCGAGGTCGGCTGCGGGGCGGCCGCGCGCGGGCGGACGCCCGCGCCGGCCGAAGGGCCGTCCGTCGGCGTCCCGCTCACGCGCCTCGACGGCCCCGGGAAAATCGACGGCAGCCAGCGCTTCGGCGCGGATGCATATCCGGCCGACAGCCTGTTCCTGCGCGCCGTGCGTTGTCCGCATCACCGCGCGCGTTTCACGTTCGGCGACCTCGCCGCATTCGTCGACGCGCATCCGGGCGTGCATCGCGTCCTCACGCACGCCGACGTGCCCGGCCTCAACGTGCACGGCGTCGCGACCCCGTATGCGGACCAGCCCGTGCTGGCGGAGCACGAGGCGCGCCACCATCTCGAAGCGGTCGCGCTGGTGGTCGGCGAGCGCGCGGCGATCGCCGCGCTCGACCTCGATCGCTTTCCGGTGCGGTGGGAACCGCTGCAGCCGGTTCTCGCGGTCGACGATGCGAGGCGTGACGACAGCCCGCAACTGCACGCCGATCGCCCCGGCAACGTGCTGATCGAGGGGCTCGTGCGCCGCGGCGATGCCGAGCGCGCGTTACGGGACGCCCGCCACGTCGTCACGGCCACGTTCGCATCGAGTTTCGTCGAGCATGCGTATCTCGAACCGGAGGCCGGCTGGGCGAGGCGCGTGGGCGACACCGTCGAGATTCATTCGTCGACGCAAGCGCCGCATCCGCATCGCGCCGATCTCGCGCGCATTCTCGCGATCCCGCCCGAACAGGTGCGCGTGGTCGCGACCGCGGTCGGCGGCGGCTTCGGCGGCAAGCTGGACATGACGGTCCAGCCGCTGCTCGCGATCGCGGCGTGGCATCTCGGGCGGCCCGTCGCGATGGTGTTCTCGCGCGAGGAATCGATGGCCACGTCGACCAAGCGCCATCCGGCGCGCATCACGTCCAGCATGGCGGCCGATGCCGACGGCCGGCTGCGCGCGGTGACGTTCGACGGCGACTACAACACCGGCGCGTTCGCGTCGTGGGGAACGGCCGTCGCGAACCGCGTGCCCGTGCATGCCGGCGGGCCGTACGTGATTCCCCACTACACGGCGCGCTCGCGCGCGATTCATACCCACGTCACGCCGGCCGGCGCCTTTCGCGGCTTCGGCGTGCCGCAGACGACGATGTCGCAGGAACAGCTGATCGACGAGCTCGCGTTCGCGACCGGCATCGATCCGCTCGAATTCCGCGCGATGAACGCGCTGCGGCCCGGCGACGCGCTGCCGACGGGCCAGGTGCTCGACGACAGCGTGGGGCTCGTCGCGTGCCTCGATGCGCTGCGCCCCGCGTGGCGCGACGCACACGCGCGGCTCGCGACGCTCAATGCGGCGTCGCCGGGGCATCTGCGCCACGGCGTCGGCGTGGCCGCCTTCTTCTACGGCTGCGGCAACACCGCGTTGCCGAACCCGTCGACCGTGCGCTTCGGCATCCGGCCCGACGGCACGATCGTCCTGCACCAGGGCGCGGTGGACGCCGGCCAGGGCGCGAACACCGTCATTCCGCAAATCGCCGCCGACGCACTCGGCGTGCCGGTCGACCGCCTGCACTTCGTCGGGCCGGACACCGCACTGTCGCCGGATTGCGGCCGCACGTCGGCGTCGCGCCAGACCCTCGTCACCGGTCGCGCCGCCTTTCTCGCCGGCACGATGCTGCGCCGCCGGCTGCTCGCGTTCGCCGGCGCGGCTTCCGATGCGCGCATTTCGGCCGATGCGTGCGGCATCGCCGTCGACGGCCGCCCGCTCGACCTGCGTGCGCTGCCGGTCGACGCGCACGGCTACGCGATCGCGGCCGAGGAAAGCTTCGATCCGCCGACCACGTCGCTCGATGCGGCGGGGCAAGGCACGCCGTACGCGACCTACGCGTTCGGCGCGCAAATGGCGGAAGTCGCGGTTGATTGCGACAGCGGGCGCGTGCGCGTGGTGAAGGTCGTGGCCGCGCACGACGTCGGCAGGATGGTGAATCCGACACTGCTCGAAGGCCAGATCGAAGGCGCGGTCGCGCAAGGCATCGGCATGGCGCTGATGGAGAAGTACCGCCCCGGCGAGGGCAACAATCTGCACGACTACGTGATTCCGACGGTGCACGACATGCCCGACGTGCAGTCGATCTTCATCGAGGCGCCGACGGCTATCGGCCCGTACGGCGCGAAAGGCATCGGCGAGCCGGCGCTGGTTCCGACGGCGGCGGCCGTCCTGAATGCGATTCATCATGCAACCGGCGTGCGCATCCGCGAAGCCCCCGCCACGCCGGACGTCGTGCTGCGCGCGCTCGCCGCCCGCACCTCGGTTGCCGCGCTTCGATAGCGGCGTTCCTACCTGGCGAACAAGAACGATGACGACAACGAGACAAGCCGATCAAGCATCGCTGGGCGCCGCACGGCGCTCGTCCTGGTACGCGGAACTCGATCCGGCCGGCAAGCGCGCCTTCAAGGCCGCATTCGCCGGCTGGGCGACCGATGCGTTCGATTTCATGGTGTTCAGTTTCGTGCTGGCCTCGCTGATCGACCTGTGGGGCCTCGATCGCGGCAAGGCCGGGCTGTTGAGCACCGTGACGCTGATCTTCTCGTCGGTGGGCGGGTGGATCGCCGGCATCCTCGCGGACCGCTACGGGCGCGTCAAGGTGTTGCAAGGCACGATCCTGTGGTTCTCGGTCTGCACGCTCGCGATCGGCTTCGCGCAGGACTTCGAACAGATTTTCGTGCTGCGCGCGCTGCAAGGACTCGGCTTCGGCGGCGAATGGGCGGTGGGCGCCGTGCTGATCGGCGAGACCGTCGCACCGGCCCATCGCGGCAAGGCGGTCGGCCTCGTGCAGAGCGGCTGGGCCGTCGGCTGGGGCTGCGCGGCGGTGCTCTACGGCATCGCGTTCTCGGTGCTGCCCGAGTCGCTCGCGTGGCGCAGCCTGTTCTGGGTCGGCATCGTGCCGGCGCTGCTCGTGCTGTATGTGCGCAAGCACGTGGCGGAGCCGGAAGCGTTCGTGCAGGCCGACGCCGCGCGCCGGCAAGGCGCGGGCCAGCCGTCGGTGTGGACGATCTTCTCGCGTTCGCACGCGCGCCGCACCGTGCTGGCCGCGCTGCTGTGCACCGGCATCCAGGGTGGTTTCTATGCGATGTCCACGTGGCTGCCGGCCTTCCTGAAGATCGAGCGGCACCTGTCCGTGCTCGACACCGGCGCGTACCTGTTCGTGATCGTCGTCGGGTCGTTCTGCGGCTATGTCGTCGGCGCGTATCTGTCCGACTGGTGGGGGCGCCGACGCAACTTCATGCTGTTCTCGGTGCTGTCGCTCGCATCGGTGTACCTGTACCTGACGCTTCCGCTTTCGAATGCGCAGATGCTGTGGCTTGGCTTTCCGCTGGGCTTCTCGTCCTGCGGGATCTTCAGCGGGGTCGGCGCATACCTGACGGAACTGTATCCGTCGACCGTACGCGGCAATGCGCAGAGCTTCACGTACAACTTCGGCCGCGGCATCGGCGCGCTGTTTCCGAGCCTCGTCGGCATGCTGAGCCATTCGCTGGGGCTCGCGTCCGCGATCGCGATCTTCGCCGGCGCGGCCTACGGCGTGGTGCTGCTGGCGGTGCTGCTGCTGCCGGAGACGAAGGCGCGGTCGCTTTGAGTCCCGGGCGGCGTGGCGCCGAGGTCGCGCCCGCGAACGGATCGTCGTCGTGCACCGAATGTGAAAAGAACGTGAGCCCGACGAGCCCGTAGCGGTTCGGCATGCGTACCGCTTCGACTACGCGTTGCAGGACGCGCCGCAACAAGGCGGCCCGTCACGCGAGCGCCGCTTCGCGCAGACGGAATTGCGCGACCGCCGCGCTCAGCCGCGCGCCCTGTTCGTCGAGCGACAGCGCCGCGGCCGCCGCCTCCTCGACCAGCGCGGCATTGCGCTGCATCGTCTGCTCCATCTGGATCACCGCGGCGTTCACCTGCTCGATGCCCGACGACTGCTCGTCGAATGCCTGGCTGGTTTCGCCCATGATCGCGTTGACGCGCTCGACCGCCGCGACGAGCTCGGCCATCGCCGAGCCGGCCAGCGCGACGAGGCCGCTGCCGTCTTCGACGCGTCGCGCGGAATGGCCGATCAGCTCGCGAATTTCCTTCGCCGCGGCGGCACAGCGCTGCGCGAGCCCGCGCACCTCGGTCGCGACGACCGCGAACCCGCGCCCCTGCTCGCCCGCGCGCGCGGCTTCGACGGCGGCGTTCAACGCGAGAATGTTCGTCTGAAACGCAATGCTCTCGATCACGCCGACGATGCCGGAGATGCGCGTGGAGCTCTGCGAGATTTCGGACATCGTCTCGACGACGCGCTGCATCGCTTCGCCGCCGCGCGACGCGATGCCGGCCGCGCCCTCGACGTACGTGCGCGCATCGCGCGCGTTGTCCGCGTTCTGGCGCACGGCCGCCGTCAGTTGCTCGACGCTCGCGGCCGCCTGCTGCAGCGATACGGCCTGCTGCTCGGTGCGCGCGGACAGGTCGACGTTGCCGCTCGCGATCGTGCGCACGTCGCCGACGATCGTCTCGGTGCTCGCGCGCACCTGGCTCACGGTATCGACGAGGCCGTCCTGCATCCGCTTCAGCGCGTTCAGCAGATACGCCATCTCGTTCTCGCCCGGCACGACGACCGCGCCGGTCAGGTCGCCTTTCGAGATTTTCTCGAACTGATCGACCGCGAGGTTGATCGGCTCGATGATCGCCTTCGCGAGCACGCGCTGCGCAACGAAGCCGACGACGAGCGCCAGCACCGCGACCACGCCCATCCCCCACACGATTCGGTGGAAATTGACGCCGGCCGCATCGTAGCGCGCCTTCTGGCGCGTGACCTGGAACGATTCGAGCGCGTCGATCGCCGCCTGGTAGGCCGCGAACAGCGCGGGCGGCGCGGTGCGCTGCGTGTCGAGAAAGTTGAATGCGTCGTCGCCGTCGAGCTGCGACAGCGCCTTCAGGAACACGCGGTCGAGCAGCGCGCGACGATGAGTCTGCAGCGTGTCGAACAGCGCCTGTTCGCCGGCGTCGCGCGCGTGCAGACGCGCGTACGCGTCCAGTTCGTCATTGCTCTGCCTGAGCAGCGTGTGGAGCTGCGCGACTTCAGCCTTCGCGGGCTGGCCGGCGCTGATGATCTGCGCGACGTCGCTCATGCGTTCGCGCAGCACGAGCATGCGCTCGGAGCTGGTCTTCAGGTGCAGCAGCGACGCGGTATCGTCGCGATACATCGCCTCGAGCGAGCCGTTGCCCATGTAGAGGGCCGCGATGCAGGCGCCGACCACCAGCACAAGCAGCACGGTATAGCCGGCGATGGTCGCGAGGAGGCCACCACGGATAGTGAATTGTTTTCGCATGACGTTCCCTTGAGCCGGCCCGGCACGGCCAGCGGCGGAGGTGAATTCCGGAACACGAACGACGCGCGCCATCGCGCAATGCGCGGCGCGGGGCTGCGAACACGTTAACGGCGCGGGAAACGGGCGGCTTTTATCCGCACGCGACGCGAATCTGGACGATTGCGACAGAGAGAGGCGGATGCAGCACGGCTACCGGCCGTCGCCGGACCTCGAACGGATCTCGTCGGCCGACGGGTCGCGCGGGTGCGCGGCGGTCCGCCAAACGTTTTCCCACGCGTCCTTCACCATCGTCCGCCGGTCGCCGGCATCGCGTCACGCGCCGGTCTCGTAAAACAGGCCGAATTCGCCGTTGGTTCTCCTGATTCGCGCGAACCCCGCTTCTCCCAGATGCATGCCGGCGATCAGCAGCCGTTCCGAGCTGACCCGGTCGAGCAGCCGCGAACGCGTCGCCGCCGCCTGCGACGCATCGTGGTCGAACGCAATCGACACGTCCGGCCGCTTGATCTGGATGTGCGGAAAATGCACGATATCGCCCCACACGAGCAGGCCCTGATCGCCGGATTCGAGCACGTATCCGGTATGTCCGTCGGTATGCCCCGGCAGCGGCAGGGCCGTGATCCCCGGCAGCACCTCGCCTGCATCGAAGACCCGAAGCGCGTCGCCGTAAGCGTCGAATACCTGACGCGCGATCCGGAAATTGCCGCGGGCGCGCTCGCTGGCGCGGCTCAGATTGCCGTCGTCACGCCAGAATTCGACCTCGCGCCGATGCGCGACCAGCTCCGCATTCGGAAACGCAACCTGTCCGGCCCCATTCACGAGCCCGCCGACGTGATCGGGATGGGCGTGCGTGAGCAGGACGGTGTCGATCGCGGCAGGCTCGAAACCGGCGAGCCGCAAATTGTCCTTCAGGCGGCCGCCCCATTGTTTGATGCCGCCAGCCCCTGCGTCGACGAGAATCGTGCGGCCCGCGCCGCGCACCACGTAGCAATTGATATGCACGGCGGACGGCTGCTGCTGGCCGGCCGCACGCTGCATTCCGGCAGCGTCGGCCACGTCGATATTCGACAGGACATCGAGGCCGGCCGTGAGGTAGCCGTCGCTGATCGCGGTGATCGTGAAATCCCCGACACGCCGGCCGGGAAACGTCATGTTGGACACCATGCTTCTCCGGAGTGGCTAGTTTCGGGCGTGAAGGTTCGGCTCGGCATGACCGAAACAACGGATGCGTGCCGTCAGGCCCGTGCGGCGCACGACGGCGCGATCCAGCGCCTCCATGAATGCATGCATGACCGCGGGCGAGCGAAGCGACGCCTCGCGATACCGGATTTCCGCGAAAACGGGATGCCCACATCCGTGCCGAACCGCCACGTAGATGACGTGGACGTTCCGCGGCTCCGCCTGAAGAACATCCGTACAGAGTTCGATGCAGTCGCCGGAAAGTTCGTCAAGGCGTGCGTCAGGCGGCATGCGTCGTGCATCGATATGGAAAGTCACGTTAGGCATCACGTGCCCCTTTTGCGAGTTGCTCCGTGATCGGTGCGTACAGGTCGAGGCCGGCCGGCACGTTCCCGGCGACGGGGGCATCGCTCCGCGGCACGACCGCGAGCCAGCGGCGCGCCGGATACCGCTCGAGCGCCACGGCCTGCATGGCCAGCGGCTTCAGGCCCAATCCGATCAACGGGTCGGGTCCGCTGGCGCTCAGCGCGAGCAGTTCGTCGGCATTGACCGCCGGCGCACGACCGATATCGCTGTAGAGATTGCGGTGCCAGTCGGTGATGTGTTGCTGCCAGCGCGCGAAATTGCCGCCGCCTTTGCGCCGATATTCATCGCCGGTCAGCACGCCGAGACCATCGATCGTGTGAACGGCCAGATAAACGGGGCAGCCGGCGCCGATCGCCTTGAAACGCTGCGACGTGTGAAAGCCGCTGACCGAGATGAGGGCCGGCAGCTTTTCGAGACTGTAGAAGTCGTTCCATTCGGCTTCGCCGGCAGGGTCGGCGAAGGTGCATTCCACGGTGTAGATCATCGGATTGTCCTGTGTGACGGATCGGCATCCCGCGCTTCGAATGCGGGATATTCAGTGCAGTGACGTAATGCTAATCTGCTGTTTTCCGCGTAGATATCGACTTAAAGTCAGCCTTCAGTGATATTTGTTCAAGCTGACGGTCGAACGCGCTCCGACCGCGAGACTCCGATGCGACGCAAGATCCCGAGCAATTCCGCGCTCCTGGCCTTCGAGGCGGCGGCCCGACACGGCAGCTTCGCCCGCGCCGCGGACGAGCTGGCGCGCACCGAGGGCGCCGTCAGTCGCCAGATCGGCCGGCTGGAGGCATTCCTCGGCGTGACGCTGTTCGAACGCGTCGGCAACCGGGTGCGGCTCGCGCCCAACGGCACGCGATACGCGGTACAGGTGCGCGAGATTCTGGATCGGCTCGAACGGGACAGCCTGTATCTGATGGGGCAGCCCGTCGAAGGCGCGAGCATCGACATCGCCGCGATTCCGACCTTCGCGACCCGCTGGCTGATCCCGCGGCTCAAGCGCTTTCAGGATCGCCATCCGAACGTCACCGTGCATATCGCCGAACGGATGGAGCCCTTCCTCCTGGCCGGCAGCGGATTCGACGCGGCCGTTCATTTCGAACATCCGGCCTGGGCCGGCATGCATCTGCATCCGCTGCTGGAAGAGGTGCTGGTACCCGTCTGCAGTCCGGCGCTTCTCGAAGGCGTCGGCGCGCACCCGTCGCTGGATGCGCTGCCGCGCCTTCACCGGCGGCAGAATCCCGACGCGTGGCAAATCTATGCGCAGGAGACCGGCATCGAGCTGACCAATTCGGCGGTCGGCCCACGATACGATCTCCATTCGATGCTGATCGAGGCCGCGCTGGCCGGGCTGGGCGTCGCCCTGGTGCCGCGCCTTTACGTCGGGTCCGAACTTGAACAAGGGCGGCTGGTCGCGCCCTGGCCCGACGGCAATGCGATTACCAAGCACTTCTGCCTCGTGCTGCCCGAGCCGATCGAATTGAGCGCGGCGCCGGTGCGGGCGTTTGCGGAGTGGGTGCTGGGCGAGGCGCGAGGGTTGGTGCGTTGATGCCGCGCCCGACGTTCATCGCGACACGGATCAGGAAAGCTCTTTACGGATGATGCAGACCGATATCGAAGCCCCGGGGCCCGCCGGCCCGCCGCGCGGCACGCTGTTGTCTCCTGCGACGGCCGATGTTCCGGTGGTGCTGATCTGCCGGGATCGGGCCCGACTGACCGGAACGGCAACAATCCCTACGGCATTCGGGCATCGACCTATCGTTTGCTAGCCGAAGGATTGCTCGATCGAGGCATCGCGTCGGTTCGCATCGACAAGCGCGGCATGTACGGTAGCGCTTCGGCGATCGCGGATGCAGACGACGTCACGATCGACGACTACGCAGCAGACGTCCGCGCGTGGGTGGCCGCCATCCGGACGCGGACCGGTGCGCACCGCGTATGGGTGCTCGGGCATAGCGAGGGAGGATGGGTCGCGTTGTTGGCGGCGCGGCAGACCGCCGATATTTGCGGTCTGATCCTCGTGTCAACACCGGGACGGCCGCTCGGACAGGTATTGGCGCAGCAGCTGCAGTCGAACCCTGCGAATGCCGGTGTACTGAGCAACGCGATGTCGATACTCGAATCGCTCGAAGCCGGGAAGACGGTCGACGCGGCCGACATCGATCCCGCGCTCATGCCGTTGTTCAGGCCGCAGGTTCAGCGGTTCCTGATGAGCGAATTGGCCATCGATCCGGCCGCCATTCTCACTGGCTATACGAAGCCGGTACTGATCGTGCAGGGCGCGCGGGATATTCAGGTGGGCGTGCAGGATGCGCAGCGGTTGAAGGACGCGAATCCACGCGCCCGGCTGACAATTGTCGCGAATGCCAATCACGTGCTCAAAACCGTCCACGCGGACGCGCGGGACGACAACCTTGCCGCGTACTCGGATCCGGATCTTCCTTTGGCAAGCGGGGTCGTGGAAGCCATTTCGGCATTCGTTCGGGAGTCGAATGGCGGCGGCCTGGGTCATCCTGCGCTTTCGCAACGGAAAAACGCGCGATGACGCACCTGATTCGATTCCGGGTTCGGCCTGTTTATCACGGTAGCGATCTGCTGGTCGAAATACTCGATGACCACCGCGCAGCCGACTTTCCGGATATCGCCGAGATCCTCCGGGATGCGCTGCATGCCGTCCGGCTCGCGCATCCGGACGGCCTCGACGACCCGCACGTCGCCTTGTCGCAGGACCGCTATTTCAGCTATTGGACGTATGATCGCGGCGACTATGAAATCGACGACGATATCTGGGGCTGGTGTGCCACCGCGCCGGTGAACAACCGGGTCATCGTCGCGGACATCGAGCGGGCGCTGCTGGCGACTGGAAGATTCATCAACGAACCCGTGGATTTCGGCAAGTTTGCGTGACGCAAAGCGATCGCATCCGCCGGTACTTCGAACCGCCGCTCCCCTCCGCTAATCCAGATAGGGCTCCAACACACCCGCGATCCAGTCCATGAAAGCCCGCACGCGCGGCGAAAGATTGCGCCGATGGCGCAGACGCCGGCCGATGCGTCGCCTGAAGAAATGTCGCCGGGCGATCTCGAAACGGCCCGCCGCTATGGCGCACGCGTCGCGATGATTGCCGGCCAGCTTCGTGCCGGCCAGTCACGCGGCGACTGACGCCAGGCTTCTCCGAATTCGACGATCGATTCCCGCGCCGCGCATCACTTCGGAAGCACACCCTTGCTCATCGCATCGAGCTGTCGAACGATCTCCGCGCGCAATTCGGCCGACAGCTCGACGCTGTCGAGCAGTTCGGAAATCCACAACCCGTCGGCGGCGAGCCGGCAGATCATCAGCGTCGCGGCCCGCTCGAGCGGCACCGGATCGGGTCGCGTCCATTCGCGCATCGGCACCGACCAGCGAGCGCGTGTGTCCTGCTCGGTGATCATCGACGCGACCAGCACGCGCAGCACGTCGATACTCGCAGCCGGATTGGCGGCATCGAGCACCGCGTGCAGATACGCGCGCGCCGCCGCGCCGTCGCCGCGGGAATCGGCCGCCATCCGCGCGGCCAGTTGCGCGCCGAACCGTTCGGTCGCCTGCCCGAACAGCGCATCCAGCAGCCCCTGCTTGTTCGCGAAGTGATATTGCAGCGCGCCTTTCGTCACGCCGGCACGCTCGGCCACCGCATCGAGCGTCAATGCGGCCACGCCGTGATGCGTCGCGATCTCCGACGCGGCCGCCAGCAATTGCGCGCGCACCTGGTCCGGCGCTTTTTTTCGCCGCACGCCGGCCACAGCGGTAGCGGGCGGCGCCGATGATCCTACAGGCGCGCGTGCATCGGGCGTTCCAGCCGGTTCGACAGGCGCGGACACGTCGCGCGGCGTGGGTTCGAGGCGTTTTTTCATGACGCGGATGGTAGCACCGCGCGTCTCGATATAAACATTCCTGCTGGATGGTATGATCCGCCGCATGAACAAATCGGCCCCCTCCCCCTGGTCCGCGCTCGACACGGCCATCGCCCGCGGACGCGACGCACTCGTGCGCCTTCAGCAGCCCGACGGCAGCTGGTGTTTCGAACTCGAATCCGACGCGACGATCACCGCGGAATACATCCTGATGATGCATTTCATGGACAAGATCGACGACGTGCGCCAAGAGAAGATGGCGCGCTACCTGCGCGCGAACCAGCGGCTCAACACGCATGGCGCATGGGATCTGTACGTCGACGGCGCGCCGGACGTGTCGTGCAGCGTGAAGGCGTACTTCGCGCTGAAGGCGGCCGGCGACAGCGAACGGGCGCCGCACATGATCCGCGCGCGCGACGCGATCCTGAAGCTCGGCGGCGCGGCGCGCGCGAACGTGTTCACGCGCATCCTGCTCGCGACGTTCGGCCAGGTGCCGTGGCGCGCGGCGCCGTTCATGCCGGTCGAATTCGTGCTGTTCCCGAAGTGGGTGCCGATCTCGATGTACAAGGTCGCGTACTGGGCGCGCACGACGATGGTACCGCTGCTGGTGCTGTGCTCGCTGAAGGCGCGTGCGCGCAATCCGCGCAACGTGTCGATCCGCGAGCTGTTCGTCACGCCGCCGGAGCAAGAGCGCCAGTACTTCCCGCCCGCGCGCGGCATGCGCCGGTTGTTCCTCGCGCTCGACCGCGCCGTCCGCCCTATCGAGCCGCTGCTGCCGAAGCGCTTGCGGCAGCGCGCGATCCGGCACGCGGAAGCGTGGTGCGCGCAACGGATGAACGGCGAGGACGGGCTCGGCGGCATCTTCCCGCCGATCGTCTACAGCTATCAGATGATGCAGGTGCTCGGCTACCCGGACGACCATCCGCTGCGGCGCGACTGCGAGAACGCGCTGGAGAAGCTGCTGGTCACGCGGCCGGACGGCAGCATGTATTGCCAGCCGTGCCTGTCGCCGGTGTGGGACACCACGTGGAGCACGATGGCGCTCGAACAGGCGCGCGGCGTCGCGGCACCGGAAGCCGGCGAGTCGGCCGGCGCGCTGCGCGAGCTCGATGCACGCATTGCTCGCGCGTACGACTGGCTGGCCGGGCGGCAGGTGAACGACCTGCGCGGCGACTGGATCGAGAACGCACCGGCCGGCGTCGAACCGGGCGGCTGGGCGTTCCAGTACGCGAACCCGTACTACCCGGACATCGACGATACGGCGGTCGTCACCGCGATGCTCGATCGCCGCGGCCGCACGCATCGCCACGCGGACGGCACGAATCCGTACGCGTCGCGCGTCGCGCGCGCGCTCGACTGGATGCGCGGGCTGCAATCGCGCAACGGCGGCTTCGCGGCGTTCGACGCCGACAGCGACCGCATGTATCTGAACGCGATCCCGTTCGCCGATCACGGCGCGCTGCTCGATCCGCCGACCGAGGACGTATCGGGCCGCGTGCTGCTGTGCTTCGGCGTGACGAAGCGCGCGGCTGACCGCGCGTCGCTCGCGCGCTGCATCGACTACGTGAAGCGCACGCAGCAGCCCGACGGCAGTTGGTGGGGCCGCTGGGGCACGAACTACCTGTACGGCACGTGGAGCGTGCTGGCCGGCCTCGCGCTCGCCGGCGAGGCCAAGTCACAGCCCTATATCGCACGCGCGCTCGACTGGCTGCGCGCGCGGCAGCATGCGGACGGCGGCTGGGGCGAGACGAACGACAGCTACGTCGACCCGAAACTGGCCGGCACGAATGGCGGCGAGAGCACGTCGAACTGCACCGCGTGGGCGCTGCTCGCGCAGATGGCGTTCGGCGACTGCGAATCCGATTCGGTGCGGCGCGGCATCGCGTATCTGCTGTCGGTGCAGCAGGAAGACGGCTTCTGGTGGCACCGTTCGCACAATGCGCCGGGCTTTCCGCGCATTTTCTACCTGAAGTATCACGGCTATACCGCGTACTTCCCGCTGTGGGCACTCGCGCGTTATCGGCGGCTTGCGGGCGCGAAGGATGCGGGCGCAACCACGTCGTCCGCGTCCGGCGCGCCCGCCCCACGCGCAACGGACAGCGCGCTCGCCTGAGCCGGAACCCCGGGCCGACACGGCAACACGCCGGCACGCCCGCCGGCGTCCGGCGTGCTCGACACACGTTTCCTCCCCCTTCTCGCTCACGCGTCGCGCGGCGCCCGCATCCGCGCGAACGCGTCGCGCAAATCCGCGCAGAACGCATCGCCGATCATCGACAGCGGCTGCGACGCGGACGTCACCAGGTAGAAGTGATCGGGCACGGCCGGCTCGAACGGCTTGACGGCCACGCGCTCGCCCGCATACGCGGCCGTCACCGGATCGATCAGCGCGGCGCCCGCGCCGTTCGCGACGAACGCGACGATCGTCCGTGACAGTTGCGCCTCGATCGACAGCACGCGCGCCACGCCGGCTTCCACGAAAACGCGGTCGATCGCGCTGCGCGCCTCGAAACTCGGCGGAAACGAGATGAACGGTTCGCCGCGCAGATCGGCCGGCCGCACGACGCGCTTGCGCGCGAGCCGGTGCCCGCGCGGCACGATGCAGCGCATCGCGCTTTCCGCGAGCCGCTCGCCGCGCACGGCCGGATGCGGAACGGGCTCGGCGATCAGCCCGACATCGCACTGCCCCGACGCGACCTTGTCGACGACGGTCGACGCACTGTGCGCGAGCAGCGTGATGTCGACGCCCGGATGCGCGTGCGAAAACCGCGTGACGAGCTCCGGCAGCAGATCGAGCGCGACGGCGGGCGAGCCGGCCACGCGCAGCGTGCCGCGCCGCATCGCGCGGATCTGCTCGGCAGCCTGCGCGACGCGATCGAGGCCGACGAACGCGCGCTCGACTTCCTCGTACAGCACGCGCGCCTGCGCGGTCGGCGTGAAGCGGCCCTGCTGCCGCTCGAACAGCACGAAGCCGATCCGCGCCTCGAGATCGGCGATCAGCCGGCTCACGGCCGGCTGCGAGATATGGAGCTCGCGCGCCGCGCGCGTGACGGTATGACGCTGCATCACCGCACGAAACGCTTCGATCTGGCGAATCCTGAGCGAGGGCGTGGTCATAACATTGGATTATGGATCGTTGATCAAGCTGTATTGGACAGCCCATTTTGCCTGTCCGAACATCGGTTCCGCAACGTACCGAAAGCAAGGAGCCGCGCCGCCATGGGATATAACACGCAACCGCCTGACCCGCGACAACGGAGCCGCGCATGACCGCGCGCCGCTTCGACGTCGTCGTGGCCGGCGGCGGCCTCGTCGGCATGGCCATCGCGTGGGGACTCGCGCGTCTCGGCCAACGCGTCGCGGTGTGCGACGGCGACGACATCGCGTTTCGCGCGGCGCGCGGCAATTTCGGGCTCGTGTGGGTGCAGGGCAAAGGCGGCCGCTGCCTGCCGTATGCGCGCTGGTCACGCGAATCGTCCGAGCGCTGGCATGCGTTCGCCGCGCAGTTGCAGCGCGAAACGGGCGTGGACTGCGCGTTCGAACGCCCGGGCGGCATCGAGCTGTTCGAACATCGCGCGGAACTCGACGGCGCGACCGACCTGCTCGAATCACTGCGCCGGCAGGAAGCCGCGCTGTCATACGAAGTACTCGATCCGGCAGCGCTGCGCCGTCTCGTTCCCGCGGCATCGCCGTCGCTCGCGGGCGCGCTCTGGTCGCCGAACGACGGTCACGCGAATCCGCTCGCCACGCTGCGCGCGATGCTGCAGGCATTCCAGCAGTGCGGCGGCATCTATCTGCCGCGCAGCGAAGTCGCCGAGATCCGCCCGCGCGCCGGGCGCTTCGAGATCGACACACGCGATGCGCGGCTCGCAGCCGCGCGCGTGGTGCTCGCGGCCGGCCTCGACAACGCGCGGCTCGCGCCGATGGTCGACCTGCGCGCGCCGATCTCGCCGTTGCGCGGCCAGATCATGGTCACCGAGCGCGTCGCGCCGTTTCTCGACTATCCGACGCTCGTCGTCCGGCAGACCTCGGAAGGGTCGGTGTTGCTCGGCGACTCCGCCGAAGACGTCGGCTTCGACGACGGCCAGACGCGCCCGGCGATGGTCGACATCGCGCGCCGCGCCCGCACCGCGTTCCCGGCGCTGGCCCATGCGCGCATCGTGCGCGCGTGGGGTGCGCTGCGCATCATGACGCCCGACGGCTTGCCCGTCTACGAAGCGTCGGCCACGTATCCCGGCGCATTCATCGCGATCTGCCACAGCGGCGTGACGCTCGCGGCGGCCCACGCCGATCTCGTCGCGCCGTGGATCGCCGGCGGCGCCGCGCCGGCCGACCTGTCCGCCTTTACCACCGCGCGCTTCGCCGCGCCCACGGAAGCCCGGCATGTTTGAATCCCTCATTCCCCCCGCCGCGATGCTCGACCACGTGCGCATCCATATCGACGGCACGCCGCACGACGTGCCCGCACACGACAGCGTCGCGGCCGCGATGCTCGCCGCCGGTTCGGCCGCGTGCCGCACGAGCGCCGTGAGCGGCGCGCCGCGCGGCCCGTTCTGCATGATGGGCGTGTGCTTCGACTGCCTCGTCGAAATCGATGGCGTGCCGAATGTGCAAGGCTGCATGACGCTCGTCGCCGACGGCATGCAGGTGCGCACGATGCACGGCAAGGCGAGGTTCGCATGACGCGCCGCCAGTGCGATCTGCTGATCGTCGGCGCCGGGCCGGCCGGAATGGCGGCGGCGATTGCCGCGCGCGCGGCCGGCTTGTCGGTGGTCGTCGCGGACGAGGGCCGCGCGCCTGGCGGCCAGATCTACCGCAACGTGGCCGATGCGCCGGCGCCGCTCGCGCAATGGCTCGGCGCCGACTACACGGCCGGCCGCCCGCTCGTGGACGGCCTGCTTGCCAGCGGCGCGCATTACCTACCGCGCAGCGTCGTGTGGCAAATCGCGTTCGAGCCGGAACCCGTCGCGATGCTCACGCAAGGCGGCCCGTCGTGCGGCACGCTCGACATCGGCGCGCGCGCGGTGCTGATCGCGACCGGCGCGCAGGAGCGGCCGTGGCCGGTACCCGGCTGGACGTTGCCCGGCGTGATGGGCGTCGGCGCCGCGCAGACGCTGCTGAAAGCGTCGGGGCTCGCGCCGTCGACGGACGCCGTGCTCGCGGGCAGCGGCCCGCTTTTGTGGCTGTTCGCCGCGCAATTGCTGAATGCCGGCCGGCGCGTGCGCGCGCTGGTCGATACGACACCGCGCGATGCGTGGCGCCGCGCGCTCCCGCATGCGCTGCCGGCACTGCGCGGCGCCGACTATCTGCTCAAGGGCTGGCGCATGCTGCGCGCGGTGCGCCACGCCGGAATTCCCGTCCATCGCGGCGCGACCGACGTCCGCATCGACGGCGACGACCGCGCCGAACGCATTCGCTTTCGCGACGCGCACGGCGTCGCGCAAGCGCTCGACACGTCGCTCGTGCTGCTGCATCAGGGCGTCGTTCCGTCGACGCAGCTCGCGCGCTCGCTCGGCTGTGCCCATGAATGGGACGAGTCGTCGGCATGCTGGCGGCCGCGGTGCGACGCGCGCGGCCGCAGCAGCGTACCGCACGTGTGGATCGCGGGCGACGGCGCCGGCATCGGCGGCGCGCGGGCGGCGGCACTGGCCGGCGAAATATCAGCGCTCGACATCGCCGTGCAACTCGGTGCGCTCGATGCGCAACGGCAGGCTGCACGCGAACGCCCGGTGCTGCACGCATTGCGTCGCCATCTCGCGGTGCGCCCGCTGCTCGATGCGCTGTACACGCCGCCCGCCGCGCTGCGCCGCCCCGACGACGACACGATCGTGTGCCGCTGCGAGGAAGTCACGGCCGGCGAGATCCGCCAGCTCGCGACGCTCGGCTGCCAGGGGCCGAACCAGATGAAGGCGTTCACGCGCTGCGGGATGGGCCCGTGCCAGGGGCGCTGGTGCGGCACGACGGTCGGCGAGCTGATCGCCGACGTGCAGCAGCGCAGCGTCGGCGACGTCGGTCACTACCGGATCCGCGCGCCGATCAAGCCCGTCACCGTCGGCGAGATGGCCGACGCCCTCGAACTGTCGAACGATTTTCAGCGCGGCGAATTCCCGAGCTGACGCGCATGCCCACTCTTCCCCACACGAACGGAGCCTTACCATGAAGACGCGCATCACGATTCTCCTTGCCGCCGCCGCGATGGCCGTCGCGTCGCTGGCGTCGGCGAAGGAATGGACGACCATCCGCATCGGCGTCGATCCGACCTACCCGCCGTTCGAATCGACCGCGACCGACGGCAGCGTGAAGGGCTTCGACATCGATCTCGGCAACGCGCTGTGCGCGAAGCTGAAGGCGAAATGCGTGTGGGTGTCGAGCAGTTTCGACGGGCTGATTCCGGGGCTGCAAGCGCGCAAGTTCGACGTGATCCTGTCGTCGATGGCCGCGACCGAACAGCGGCGCCGGCAGATCGACTTCACCGACCGCCTGTACCGCAACCAGACGCGGCTGATCGCGCGTACCGGGTCGGGGCTGCTGCCGGACGCGGCGAAGCTCGCCGGCAAGCGCGTCGCGGTCGAACAGGGCACGGTGCAGGAAACCTATGCGCGTGAGAAATGGGCGGCCGCGAAGGTCGAGGTCGTGCCGTATCCGAGCTACGACCAGGCGTATGCGGATCTCGTCGCCGGGCGCGTCGACGGCGTGCTGATGGATGCGGTGCAAGGCCAGCTCGGATTCCTGGCGACGCCGCGCGGCAAGGGCTTCTCGTTCGCGGGCGGCGTGGTGTACGACGCGAAGATCATGGGCAACGGCGATGCGGCCGGCGTGCGGAAGGCCGACACCGACCTGCGCGACGCACTGAACCGCGCGATCGCGCAGATTCGCGGCGACGGCACCTACGACACGATCCAGTCGAAATATTTCGACTTCGACATGTACGGGAATTGACGACACGCGTGCGCGCGCCGCGTCGGGGCAGGCAAGTGGATCCGGTCCGGGTTGCATGGACAAGTCCCTTTGGGACACAATCTTCCAATCTTGAGTCCGATAAGGTCTGACATGCTCGACATCCGCCAGCTTCAATATTTCATCGCGGTCGCGGAAGAGGAACACGTCGGCCGCGCCGCCGAGCGCCTGCACATCTCGCAATCGCCGCTCAGCCGCCAGATCGCGCAGCTCGAGGAAAAGCTCGGCCTCACGCTGTTCGAACGCAGCCAGCAGCGCATTCGTCTGACGCGCGACGGGCGCACGTTCCTCGGCGAAACGCGCGCGTTCCTGCGCCACGCGAACCGGCTCGAATCGCTCGCGCGCCGGCTCGGTCGCGGCGACGAAGGCGGCCTCTGCATCGGCTACCTCGAAACGGCCACGCACTCGGGCGTGCTGCCGCGCGCGTTGAAAACGCTGCGCGCCGGGCGGCCGTCCGTTCACATCGCTTTGTACAACTATCAATCGGCCGCGCAGCTCGAAGGCTTGCGCGAGCGCAGCCTCGACATCGCGCTCGTCACCGAGCCGCCCGCGCCGGACGATCCCGAACTCGATTCGACGAAGGTGCTGGACGATCCGATGCTGCTCGCGATGCCCGACGGGCATCCGCTCGCGAAGAAAAAGACGCTCGTCGCCGACGATCTCGCCGCGCAGGCGTGGATCGGCGTCACGCAGCAGGACAGCGCGCCGCGTCACAGCGCGTTCGTCGCGGCCTGCGCGAAGGCCGGTTTTTCGCCGGACATTTCAGTGGAAGCGACCGAGCCGCTCGCCGCGCTGGGCCTCGTCGCGGCCGGGCTCGGCGTGACGATGATCCAGCAGAGCCTGCGTCACCAGGTGCCGGAAGGCGTCGTGCTGCGCGAGCTGCCGTGGTTCAGCTACCGCACGCCGCTGTGGGCCGCATGGCACAAGGTCAATCTGCGGCCGCTGGTCGGAATCTTCCGCGAGATCCTGACCGGCGAGGAAGTCGTCGAGACAGCGGCGAAATAAATGCGCGAACGCGCGGGGCGTCGTTGCATCACGGCGCCTTACGCGCCTGTCGCGAGTGTCGCGATCGCTTCGCGACCCTGACTGTCCTCGCGCCTCGCGGCTTCCGCTTCCGGTCATCGCCTTTCAGGATCGACGATCGGCCGGCAGCGGCGCATTGGCCGCGATCAGACCTTGTTCGCGCATCTCGCGCCAGAAGTCGGCCGGAATCGCCACGTTCAGCGCCGCCTGGTCTTCCGCGATCCGTTCCGGGCGGCTCGCGCCCGGGATCACCGCGACGGTGGCCGGATGCGACATCGAGAACTGCAGCGCGGCAGCCTTGATCGGTACGTCGTAGCGCGCGGCGATCGCCTTGATCCGCTCCACCTTCGCGAGGATTTCCGGCGACGCCTTCTGGTATTCGAAGTGCGTGCCGCCCGCGAGCACGCCCGAGCTGTACGGGCCGCCGACGACGATCCCGACGCCGCGCGCGGCCGCCGCCGGCATCACGCGCTGCAGCGCGCGTTCGTGATCGAGCAGCGTGTAGCGGCCGGCCAGCAGCATGCCGTCCGGTTGCGGCTCGGCGAGGTCGAGCACCAGCTCGATCGGTTCGACGCGGTTCACGCCGAGGCCCCATGCGTTGATCACGCCTTCTTCGCGCAGCTTGCTCAGCACGCGGAATGCGCCCTTGCGCGCCACTTCGAATTGCGCGAGCCATTCGTCGCCGTAGAAGTCCTGCGCGATGTCGTGCACCCACACGATATCGAGGCGGTCGGTGCGCAGGCGTTTCAGGCTGTCCTCGATCGAGCGCAGCGTCGCGTCAGCCGAGTAGTCGTTGACGATGCGGTTCGGCCGGCCGTGTTCGAACAGGCCGCCCTTTTCGCCGAGGTCGCGCGCCGACACGTCTTCGATTTCGTCGAGAATCACGCGGCCGACCTTCGTGCTCAGCACGTATTCGTCGCGCGGATGGTTCGCCAGCGCGTCGCCGAGGCGGATTTCCGCGAGGCCGGCGCCGTAGAACGGGGCCGAATCGAAATAGCGGATGCCGTGTTGCCACGCGGCTTCGACGGTGGCCGCGGCTTCCGCGTCGGGGATGTTGCGGAACATGTTGCCGAGCGGGGCGGTACCGAAACCGAGGATCTTGTGGCCGGGCAGCGCGAGACTCATGATTTTCTCCAGGGAACGAGGGAAAGCGGGTTCAGTCTAGGGAAGCGGGTTAAGTCTGTCCAAGACGGAATTCGACACAGTTGAGTCCCGCAAGGTCTGATAGGCCGATTCGCGGCCCGTTTCGATCGCGAGCCGCGGCGCCTGTTCGGGCGAGACGCCCGGCCCGCAACGCGGCCGACCGAATTCACGTTCGATTCGTGACTCGGGATCAAAAATGATTTAGCCCGACAGTCGTTTTTCCGCGACGCCGCCGTACCTATATTGGCTGCACACGCAACGACATCGACGTCGTCGACGTTGGTTGCGGTTCACTCGACCAGACAGGTACCCATGATGAAAACGCTCGTTACTTCCACGCTTGTCGCACTGATCCTTTCCGCACCGGCGCTGTCGTTCGCGCACCAGGCCGACCATCAACTGACCCGCGCCGAAGTGAAGGCCGAAATGGCGCGCCTCGTGGCCGTCGGCTACACCCCGGCGATGGATCACAACCAGTATCCGGCCGCGATTCTCGCCGCCGAAAAGCGTGTGCGTGAAAACGCCGTCGCACAAGGCGCGCCGAATGCCGCCTCGGCCGCGGACAAAACCGGCTACGGCAACGAAGCCCGCACCACCGACGAATCCGGCCGCGCGATGATGGTCAACGGTCGCGACTCGATCTATCGCGGTCATTGAGTCCCGTCGGCGCGCAAGAGAGCACGCCTTTCGATACGCGCAACCGCTCGCCCTTCCCCTCCGCATGGCCGGCCCGGATCGCCTGAACAGGCATTCGGGCCGCGCGTCGTCACTGCACTTCAGCTCCCTCGCCCTGCTCCTCGAAACAGGCTGGCCCGTCGCCGCTGCAGGCAGCGATTCGTGACTGCGCAGTACAAGTTCTTATGCCGCTTCATCCGTTTATCCGCCGCGCGCCGCGCACGATACTTCGCACGGTCCGGCGCCACGCGCCCCACTCGACATTTCGCACGCATATGAACCGATATCCAGGATTGAAGCGCATCGCGCGGCCAGCCGTGCTGGCCGCCGTTCCGCTGGCCGCGCTGTTCGCGTTGTCCGGCTGCCAGTCGGACGACAAGGCGCCGGCCGCGACGCCAGGCGTGATCGTCAGCGCGCCCGTCGCGCGCGACGTCAACGACGTCGACGTCTACACCGGCCGCTTCGAAGCGGTCGACACCGTCGACGTGCGCCCGCGCGTGAGCGGCTATCTCGACAAGGTCGCGTTCCAGGACGGCGCGCTCGTCCGCAAGGGCGACCTGCTGTTCGTCATCGACCCGCGTCCGTACCAGGCGGCCGTCACGGCCGCGCAGGGCGCGCTCGAACGCGCGCAGTCGCAACTGAAGCTGAGCCGGCAGGATTTCGAGCGCGCGAGCATCCTGATCAAGACCGATACGATCGCGCAGAGCCTTTACGACCAGCGCAGGCAGGCGGTGCAAAGCGCGCAGGCCGAAGTGACGAGCGCGCAAGGCGCACTGGAGCGCGCGCGGCTCGACCTGTCGTTCACGCGCATCGTCGCGCCGATGTCCGGCCGCATCAGCCGCAAACTCGTGAGCGAGGGCAATCTCGTGAAAGGCGGCGACAGCGACGCGACCGTGCTGACGACGATCGTGTCGCAGGATCCGATCGACATCTATTTCGACGTCGACGAGGAAAGCTACCTGCGCTATACGCGCGAAGCGCGAAAAAGCGGCGACAACGCGTCGTCGCGGCAGGTCGCGATCGCGCTGCCGGGCGATGCGCAGCCGTCGCTGACGGGGACGATGGATTTCGTCGACAACCGCCTCGATGACTCGACCGGCACGCTGCGCCAGCGCGCCCGCGTCGCGAATCCGGACCGGCGTCTGAGCCCCGGCCAGTTCGGCCGCGTGTACCTGTCGAGCCGCGTCGCGCACCGCGCGCTGCTCGTGCCGGATACGGCCGTCGCGACCGATGCGACGCGCCGCGTGCTGTACTTCGTCGACGCGAACGGCACCGTCGCGATCCGTCCGGTGACGCCGGGCCGCCTGTACGGCAACCTGCGCGAAATCGCCGCGGGGCTGAACGCGAGCGATCGCGTGATCGTCGACGGCTTCCAGCGCGTGCAGGCCGGCGACAAGGTCAAGGCCGTGCCGCGCGCGATCGAAGCGGCCACGGCGGCCCGCGCGGCGAACGGCACGACCGGGAGCGCGCAATGAATCTCGGCCGCCTGTCCGTGCAGCAGCCGGTGCTCGCGATCGTCCTGTCGATCGTGCTGACGATCGCCGGCGCGCTGGCCTATTTCTCGCTCGCGGTCTCCGAGTATCCGGACATCGCGCCGCCGACCGTCGTGATCCAGGCGACCTATCCGGGCGCCTCCGCGGAAACGGTCTCGCAAACGGTGTCGACGCCGATCGAACTGGAAGTGAACGGCGTGGAAGACATGCTGTACATGTACAGCCAGGCGACGTCGGACGGCAGCCTGAACATCACCGTGACGTTCAAGCCCGGCACCGACGTCGACAAGGCGCAGGTGCTCGTGCAGAACCGCGTCGCGCTCGCGACGCCGCGCCTGCCCGAGCCCGTGCAGCGCAGCGGCGTGTCGGTGCGCAAATCGTCGCCGACGCAGCTCGGCACGATCTTCCTGTACTCGCCGGACCAGCGCTACGATCCGCTGTACGTGTCGAACTACGCGATCCGCAACGTCGCGGACGTGCTCAAGCGGATCGAGGGCGTCGGCGACATCAACCCGCTCGGCGCGCGCGAATACTCGATGCGCATCTGGCTCGACCCCGAGCGCGTCGCGTCGTTCGGCCTGAGCCCGGCCGACCTGATCGCCGCGGTACGGTCGCAGAACACGCAGCTCGCGGGCGGCGTGGTCGCGCAGGCGCCGATCACGAACCAGGCGTTCCAGCCGAACCTGATCTTCGAAGGGCGGCTCAAGCGCCCCGAGGATTTCAGCGACATCGTCGTCAAGCAGGGCAAGGACGGCAGGCTCGTGCGGATGAAGGACGTGGCACGCGTCGAAGTGGGCGCACTCGCGTATGCGACCGACAGCTACATGCTGCGCCACCCGACGATCGCGCTGCAGGTGCTGCAGCAGCCCGGCGCGAACGCGGTCGCGACGATGGCCGCGGTCGAGAAGAAGATGGCCGAGCTGGCCACGGACTTCCCGAAGGGCATCGTCTACAACATCGGCTACAACCCGACCGCGTTCATCGGCGACAGCATCCACGAACTCGTCAAGACGATCTACGAAGCCGTCGTACTCGTCGTGTTCGTCGTGCTGCTGTTCCTGCAGGGCTGGCGGCCGTCGATCATCCCGATCCTGTCGATTCCGGTGTCGCTCGTCGGCACGTTCGCGGCGATGGCCGTGCTCGGCTATTCGATCAACAACCTGACGCTGTTCGGCCTCGTGCTCGCGGTGGGGATCGTCGTCGACAACGCGATCGTCGTGGTCGAGAACGTCGAGCGGCACCTGTCGGCCGGCGCCCGGCCACGCGATGCGACGCTGCTGACGATGAAGGAAGTCGGCGGCGCGCTGTTCGCGATCACGCTCGTGCTGTGCGCGGTGTTCGTGCCGACCTCGTTCATTCCCGGCATCTCGGGCCAGTTCTTCCGCCAGTTCGGCGTGACGATCGCCGTGTCGACCGCGATCTCGTTCTTCACGTCGGTGACGCTCGCGCCCGCGCTGTCCGCGATGATGCTGAAACCGCACGCCGGCGACCATGACGCACCGGCGCCGGCATCCCGCATCGCCGCACCGTTCGCGCCGGCGATGCGCGCCGCACGGCGTTTCTCGAACGCGTTCAACCGCGTGTTCCAGCGCCTGTCCGATGCGTATGGCCGGCTGGTCCGCAAGATCGTCCGGATCGTCCCCGCGATGGTCGCCCTGTACGCGGTGCTGATCGCCGCGACCGGCTATCTGCTCGTGTCGAGCCCAAAGGGCTTCATTCCCGCGCAGGATCGCGGCTACCTCGTGGTGCTCGTGCGGACACCCGACGGCGCGACGCTGGAGCGCACCAGCGCGGTCGCGCGCAAGATCGAGGACATCGCGCTGTCGGTGCCCGGTGTCGCGCGCGTGCCGGTGTTCTCCGGCGTCAACGCGGCGACCGGCACGAACTCGGCGAACAGCGCCGGCCTGTTTCCGGTATTCCAGCCCTGGCCGGAACGCAGCAAGCAGGGCCTGACGATCGAGAAGATCGCGGCCGAGATGCGCCGACGGCTGGCGAGCATCACCGAAGCGTCGATCGTCGTCGCGATGCCGCCGCCGGTGCAGGGCCTCGGCAGCACGGGCGGCTTCGCGATGCGGCTCGAAGATCGCAACGGCCTCGGCACGGCTGCGCTCGCGAAGGCGACGCAGGATCTCGTCGCGGCCGCCAACCGCACGCCCGGCATGGTCGGCGTCTACACGCCGTACTCCGCGACGAGCCCGCAGGTGCACGTCGAGCTCGACCGCGAGAAGGCCGAGATGCTCGGCGTGCCGAGCGAGGCGATCAACGACGCGGTCGAGACGTATTTCGGTTCGACCTACATCAACGACTTCAACATCGTCGGGCGCACCTACCGCGTGACCGCGCAGGCGGACCTGCCGTTCCGCGTCGGCGCGTCGGATCTCGCGCGGCTGAAGGTACGCAACCGCGACGGCGAGATGGTGCCGATCGGCAGCGTGACGCGTATCGACGACATGCTCGGCGTCGATCGCGCACCGCGCTACAACCTGTATCCGGCCACCGAAATCAACGGCGATACCGCGCCGGGCCTCGGCTCGGGCTTCGCGATCAAGACGATGGAAACGCTCGCGAAACAGGTGCTGCCGCCCGGCATTTCGTTCGAATGGACCGATCTGTCGTACCAGCAGACCACGGCCGGCAACACGGGGCTGCTCGTGTTCCCGCTGTGCGTGCTCCTCGTCTATCTGGTGCTCGCCGCGCAGTACGGTAGCTGGAGCCTGCCCGTATCGATCCTGCTGATCGTGCCGATGTGCCTGCTTGCCGCATCGCTCGGCGTGCGCGCGCTCGGCCAGGACGTGAACATCCTCACGCAGATCGGCTTCATCGTGCTGGTCGGGCTCGCCGCGAAGAACGCGATCCTGATCGTCGAGGTCGCGAGGCAGCTGGAGGCCGGCGGCGCCGCGCTCGTCGAGGCCGTCGTCGAGGCATGCGTGCAGCGGCTGCGCCCGATCGTGATGACGTCGCTCGCGTTCATCCTCGGCGTGCTGCCGCTCGTGATCTCCGAAGGCGCGGGCGCGGAAATGCGCCAGGCGGTCGGCGCCGCGGTGTTCTTCGGAATGATCGGCGTGACGTTCTTTGGGCTGCTGTTCACGCCCGTGTTCTATGTGATGGTTCGCCGGCTCGCGATGCGCAAGACCGCTGTCGCAGCCGTCGCGACGGAGGGAGTGCAATGAAGTTCGTTCGACTCGTGGCCGCGCTGTCCGCCGCGGCCGTCCTGGCCGCGTGCACGAGCGCGCCGGTCGCCACCGTCACGCCGCCGCCTCTGGCGGCGACCTATGCGAACGCGGATCTCGCGGCCGGCGGCCCGGCCGCCGACACCGGTGCGTGGTGGCATGGCTTCCACGATCCGATCCTCGACCGGCTGGTCGACACCGCGCTCGCGAACAACCTCGACCTGCAGGCGGCCGTCGCACGCATCGACGCAGCCCGCGCGGTGCGGATCGGCGCGGCGTCGCAATGGTTCCCGTCTCTCGACCTGAATGCCGGTGCCAGCCGTCGGCGGCTGTCCGCCTCGCAGGCGTTCCCGACCGATACGCCGACGACGGGCAACGCATTCGACCTGAATGCGAGTCTTGCCTGGGAAATCGACATCTTCGGCCGCATCCGTCAAGGCGTGTCGGCGGCCGACGCGGATATCGCATCGGCGCAAAACGATGCGGCGGCCGTGCGGATCGCGACGATCGACGAAACCGTGCGGACCTACGTGACGGTGCGCGGCCTCGAACAGCGGCTCGCGCTGGTCGAAGCCAACGCGTTGAGCCAGCGCAGCACCGAGGAATCGACACGGCGCCTGTTCGACGCGGGCGTCGTGCCGGTAGCCGACGTCGACCGCGCCGCCGCGCAGACGGAAACGACGCTGGCCGAGCTGCCCGCGCTGCAACTGCAGCGGCAGGCCGCGATCCATCGGCTGTCGATCATCACCGCGTCGACGCCGCAGGAGGTCTATGCGCGGCTCGACCCGCTCGCGCCCGCGCCGGTGTGGACCGCCGCCGCACCGGGTATCGGCACGCCGGCCGACCTGCTGCGCCGGCGGCCCGACGTGCGCGCGGCCGAGGCACGCGTCGTCGCGGCCTATGCGCGCATCGGCGTGGCCGAGGCCGACCTGAAACCGCACCTGCAACTGATCGGCGTGATCGGCGCGGCGATCGACGGCTTCTCGGGCGCGTCGCTCGCGCGTTCGCTCGCGTGGATGGCCGGCGCCGGCGCGAGCGCGCCGCTGTTCGACGGTGGACGGCGACGCAGCGTCGTCGCGCTGCGTCGCGCGCAGGCCGACCAGGCGCTCGCCGCCTATCGCACGGCGGTGCTGACGGCCGTCGGCGACGTCGAGACATCGGTGGCCGCCGCCGCCCGCAATCACGGCCGGACCGAGCGCCTCGAGCGCGCGGTGTCGAATGCGCGCGGCGCCTATACGCAGATCAACCGGTCGTGGCGCAGCGGCGAATCGGCGTTCATCGATACGCTCGAAGTACAGCGTGCGCTGCTCGCGGCCGAGGATTCGCTCGCGCAGGCACGCACCGATGAAATGCTGAGCCAGGTCAGGCTGATGAGCGCGCTGGGGGAGTAGGCGCGCGGTTCGGGTTCGACCGATGCGCGAAGGGCGACGGGTTCGATGTCATTCGAACCCGTCGCCCTGTTCACTGCATGGCCGGTGACGTGCCGTGCCGGTTCAGTCGATGTCGCCGCCTGCCTTCAATTGCGCGCCCACATAGTCGAGAAAGCTGACGATGCGCGACGACAGCGTCGCATTGCGATAGAACACCGCGTGAATCGGCTGGCGAAACTCGACCGTGTCGTCGACGAGCAGTTCGACGAGGCTGCCGTCGCGGCGATGCGTGCCCGTCATGTAGTCCGCGAGGCACACGATGCCCGCGCCAGCGAGCGCGAGCGTCAGCAGCGTCTCGCCGCTCGACGCCTGCAGCGCCGGATGAATGCGGTACACGCTACCGTCCGCGGCGCGCAGCGGCCATTGGTTCAGCGTTTCCGGCTGCACGAAACCGAGCAGCGTATGGTTCGCGAGATCGGCGACGCTCGCCGGCACGCCGGCTTTCTCCAGATAGGCCGGGCTCGCCAGAATGCGCAGCCGGCTGCTGCCGAGCCGGCGCGCATGCAGCGTCGAATCGCGCAGCTCGCCGATCCGGATCGCGACGTCGGTGCGCTGTTCGAGCAGGTCGATGATTTCATCGCTCGTATGGAGTTCGACCGCGATCGCCGGATACGCTTCGCGAAAGCCCGGCATCATCGGCGCGATCACGTGCTGCATGAACGGCATCGCCGCATTGATCCGCAACCGCCCGGCCGGTGCCTCGCGCTGGCTGACGATCTGTTCCTCGGCGAATTCGACCGACGCGATGATCTCGCGCACGTAGTCGAGAAAGAGCTTGCCCTCCTCGGTCAGTTCGAGGCGGCGCGTCGTGCGGCGAATCAGCGTGGTGTCGAGTTTTTCCTCGAGGCGCCGCAGGATCCGGCTCATCACCGAGGTCGGCTGGTGCAGTTTGTCGGCCGCCCCCGTCAACGAACCGGTATCGGCGATGGTCACGAACGCGAGCATCTCGTCGAGGGTCGTCTTCATGGTCGGCACTCGTCAGCGGTATCAGGGACCGTCACGATAGTGCCCACGCACCCGTTTGATAAGCGGGCGCACGCGCGAATGACAGTTGATTTCGATTCAATAATTCCCGCCGAATAGTGTCCGGACAATCGGCGTGAAGCGGGAGGGTTACCGCCCGTCGCCGAGCGCCCCGAGGATCCGGTAGGCAACCTTCACGCGATCCTCGATCGGCACGTTCCCGTTCGCGAGCATCACGATCGCGATCCGCTTCGCGGGAACGAACGCGACGTACGTGCTGAAGCCGGCGGTCGAGCCCGTCTTGTTGATCCACGTCGCGGCGCTCGGGGCGAGCGGCGGCTGGATCGCGCTGGCCGGCACCGCATCGAACAGCATCTTCGGCGCATTGCCCGCGAGCAGCGTCGGCAGCGTGACCGGGTACGGATACTGTTCCCAGATCAGATCCTGCGTCAGCAGCCCCGCGCGGAAATAGCCGGTGTGCGTGCGGTCGATCGCGCGCTGCAGGCGCGGCGCGGTCTGGATCATTCCCATGTTCGCCTGCACGAAACGCAGCAGGTCGGCCGCCGTGGTCCGCACGCCGTACGCCGGCTGCCACAGCATGCCCTCCGTCATTCGCACGGGCTTGCCGTCCTTCGTGTAGCCCTGCGCATAGTCGGCCATCCGCGCGGCGGGTACGTCGATGTACGTATGCGTCATCCCGAGCGCGGGGAAGAGCCGCTGCTCCATCAGCGTCGCGAAATCCTGGTGCATCGCCTTCGCGGTGAGCCAGCCGAGCATGCCGATCGAGACGTTCGAATACTTGCGATGGGTGCCCGGCGCATACTCGGGCCGCCATGCGCGGAGATAGCGGATCAGGCCCGCGTCGTCGCGAATGCCGTCCGGCACCTGCAGCGGCGTTCCGCCGGGCGTGTGCGTGCCGAGCTGAAGCAGCGTCACGACGCCAAACGGCTTGCCCTGCAGCTCGGGCAGATATCTGGCCGCGGGGTCCGCGAGCGACAGTTCGCCGCCTTCCTGCGCGTCCGCGGCGAGCGTCGCGGTCAGCGTCTTGCTGACCGAGCCGATCTCGAACAGCGTGTCGCCCGTCACCGGCTTGCCGGTCTGCTTCGACATCACGCCGTAGTCGAACACGTAGGGCTTGCCGTCGGCGACGACGCCGATCGCCATGCCGGGAATCGCGTACTGCTTCATCAGCGGCGCGATATGGCGGGTGACGGTGTCGTGGAGGTCGTCCTGCGTGACGGCGGCCGCGCGACCGGCGGTGGCGGTCGCGCATGCGGCGACGAACAGGGTCGCGGCGAAGCGTGTCGCGTTGAATCGCATGAGTGCGGTTCCTTTCGATTTCCGATGGTTGCATGGGCAACGGGTCCGGCGGCGCCGCGCACAGAGGGCGGCGCCACCGGCCTGTCGAAGCAGGACTATCCGTTATCGCCCGGCCGCCAACAATCGACGATATGTTGCGCGAGCCGAAAGAAAAACTTATGAGGTACGGCGAATGGCACCTTGTCGAAAATCGACGGAAAAGAGATAAGCCTCGTCAGATCTGCAAGCGCTGGCCTGCCGTGCGATTGATTCACCCGCCCGGATCGAGGTCGAACTCGGCCTGCGGGCGGACCTGCCCAAGTGGCAAATCATGCAGCGCGTGCCGTGGATTCCGCCGATAGCTTGATGGTCAGAACGCGCCCGGCAGCGGGCCGCGCGCCGCGCCTGCATGTCACCCCGGCAGCCGGTCGAGAAACGCGAGCATCGCCGCATTGAACCGCGCGGGCCGCTGCAGCGGCGCGAAATGGCTCACGCCGGGCAGGATCGTCAGCGTCGCGCCCGGGATCGTGTGCGCCAAGTACGCCGCATGCTCGGGCCGGATGAATTCGTCGTGCTCGCCCTGCACGATCGCAACCGGCACGGCGATCGCCGCGAGATCCTGCGCGGTGTAATTCGGTTGCGTGCGCATCATTTCGCTGACGGCGGCGACGAACGCGTCGAACTGATCCGGTGTCGCCGACAATCGCGCGTAGTCCTTGCGATGCCGCGCGAAACAGCGGTCGATCAGCGGGCTCGGCGCCATCTCCTTCGTGCCGCCCGGATCCATGTTGCACGCGAAGAAGAACACGCCGGCCGCGCGTTCCGGTGCGCGAGCGGCCAGCACGAGCGCGATGCATGCGCCGTCGCTCCAGCCGACGAAGCGTGCACGATCGACGTGCAGCGCGTCGAGGACAGCCAGCACGTCCGATGCCATGCGTTCGTACGAATAGGGGCCGTCGTCGCGCGTGCTGCGGCCGTGGCCGCGGCTGTCGATCACGATCGCGCGGTAGCCGGCCGCGAGCAGCGCCGGCACCTGGTTGCCCCAGTTGCCGCCGTGGCCGAGGCCGCCGTGCAACAGCACGACCGCCGGCCCCTGGCCGTACGACGCGTGCCAGATGCGCGCGCCGTCGTGGTCGAGCCATCCTTCGGCATCGGCGGCCGGCAGCGGCGGGCCACCGTGCGCGTCGAAGCGGACGAGTTCGTCGTCGTCGAGTTCCGCATTCATCGTTCAGCCGTCCTTGAGAAGGAGACGCGCTTGCGATTGTAATGCGTGCGGCCGATGCCGCCGTGGCCGCTCAGGCCTGCGTCGACACCAGCCCGCCCGCCTGCGAGCCGCCGGATTTCGCGAGCGCCGCGGCAAGTTGCGCGATCGCCGTCGCGAGCGCGGCCGAGATCGTGCTGGCTTCCGCGCTCAGCGACTGCTGTTCGACGGCCGCGGACGGGTCGTCCTTCGCCCGCTGCGCCGCGGCGGCCATCTGCCGCTCCAATGTCGCGAGTTGCTTCTGCAGCCGCTCGATCAGCGCCTTCAACTGGGCGACCGCCGGGTCTTCCGACGATGCACCGGCCGCGCCGGGCGTTTCGCCGGCGGCGCCGGTGGCATCCTTCGTGGCGGCGGTGCTCGACGTGTCAGTCGCTGCGGCGGCACCTGTCGCGCCCGTTGCGCCCGTCGTACTCGCGGCATCCGTCGCGCCGCCGGTCAACGGTCTCGCGGCGGCCGGGTTCGTGGTCATGGCGCTGTCCGCGAGCGGGGATCGCGCGGTCGTGGAGAAATCGATCTGCATCGTGTCGGTCCGTGTGTCGGTTGACGAAGTGACATGGCGGAAATCGCCTTCCAGTTCGTTTACGGCATTCATCACACGAAACTTGAATATCGGGGGTCGGGTGGATTACTGCACGATGACCGAAATTGATCGCGAAAGGGCCAGATTCGCGGCATGGCGGCGCTGGTAAAATCGCCGCTTCGCCGGCTGGATACGCACGTCGGACGCTCGTTCGGGCCCGAGCGCGCGATGCCGCCGGCTTCGACTCCGGCCTGTCGAGGCGCGGCACGCAACGTCTGCCGACGACGCCCTCGCGGCTTCCCGGGTCGCCTTTTCCGTCCGCCTGCACGCGTGCCCCGCTCACCGCCCGAGCGGCGAACGCCGTGCGGCACGCATTCACCTCATCACGCATTCGAGGAACACACGATGGCCCGCATCGGCGCCTTCTGCATCACGACGTGGCTCGCCGCCGCGATTCTCTACTTCGGCCAGCACTCGGTCGCGATGATCGTGCTCAGCGGTGTCGTGGTATTCGGCGGGTTCGATCTGCTGCGTCCGTAACGGCACGGCCGTACCGTCCGGTGCAAGCGCATCGGGCGCTTCTTTCCGCGCGCATCCTCGCGTGCGCGTCGCCGGTTCGCCCGCTCCTTCATCCGTTGAGGAAGCGCGTGCCGTTCACGGCCGAACGGCCCGCGCAGGTTCCGTCGCCACGAGCCGTGAACAAAGCCCGTTCAGCGCGGCAGCGTCCTCAACGAAGACGGCCCGCCCGTCAGCGCGATCCGCTTGCCCGTATCGCGCAGCTTGCCGCCTTCGACCGCATACAGCGCAAGCTGCCGTTCGACGTTGAACTGCACGATCACGTGCCGGCTGTCGGCGGTAAACACGATGCCCTGAGCGGCTTCGCCGCCCGGCACCTCGCTCACCTTCACGGCCTGCCCGTCGCGGATCTCGAACAGCAGCACCTTGCCGAGCTTGCGGCGGCCGGGGTTGTCGGCCGTCAGGTTCGAGCCGTCCATCGCCTGCACCGCGATCCATCTCCCGTTCGGCGAAATCGCGACGCCTTCCGGCAGCGACGGCACCGTCAGGTACTGCACCGTGCGAAACGGCACGCGCGACACGTCGATCAGCGCGACCGAATCGGCGTCGCCCGCGAGCGTGCCCGTGTAACCGGGCAGCCCGGCGAGCCCGACGTTGCTGACGACGGCCCAGCGGTTGTCGCTCGACACGTCGATCGTGTACGGCGCGACGCCCGTGCTCAGCCGCGTGCCGCTGTCGGTCACCTTGCCGTCGTCGACGTTCAGCACCGCGATGCCCTGCTCGTCGCGCAGCGACACGAGCGCATGCTTGCCGTCGTGCGTGAAGCTGATTCCGGCCAGCCGCTTCTTGCCGATTTTCAGGGTGCCGTCGAGCGTCACCTGCGTGCCGTCGATGCGCAGGATCGACACGCTGCCGTCGACGTTGGCGACGAGCGCGAGCCGGCCCGAGCGGTCGATCGCGATCCCTTGCGGATGCGTGCCGAGCTCGACGCGCGTGATCGCGGGCGGCGCGGTGTCGAGATTCACGACTTGCAGGAACGTGTCGAACACGAGCTGCTTCGCGGCCGTGTCGTAGCGCGTCGGCGCGCCGACGAGCGCGAGCTTCGCGTCGGGCGTGATCGCGACGGCCTGCGGCGGCCCCTGGATGCCGTTCTCGACGTCGATCTGCGCCGCGACCTTCGGCGGGAACGTGCTGGCGTCGAGCAGCGTCAGCGTGTCGGCGGGCGGGGACGGCAGAAAGGTGTCGCGGCCCTCGACACGCTGGTACTTGCCGTCGTTGCCGGACACGATCCAGTCGGCGGCGTGCACGGCGACGGCCGTCGTGGCGAGGGTCAGCGCGGCGAGCAGGCGCGCGCCGCGCGGGCGGAAAGGATTCGAATGCATGGCGGTCGGTTCTCCGGATCGGTTGCGGACGCAATGAATTGCCCGGCCCTGCTGCCCGACGGGCCGGCGCCATCGGATGATGCCCGAAAGCGCGCGCGCCCGGCGTCTCGCACCCGGTTCGGTTCCGTCAATCCGTGCGTCGCGTGCCCGACGGCCACTCGACGACGTCGTCGAGCGGATACACCGACCGCGCGGGCCGCTCGTAGCGGAACAGCCCGAAGTCCGAGCCCGTCACGCCGCGGCTGTCGCATTCGACCAGCGCGGATGCAATCGGCACGAACACCGGCCGGCAATGCCCGTCGCGCGAAACGGTTCGCGCCGCACGCTGATCGGGAACCCCATGCCTGCGGCGCGGCGGCGTACCGGGGCGGCACGCGTCAGCGCGCCGGCGTGCGGATTTTCCCGTCGACCTTCAACGTGCGCCGGTCGCGCGCGACCTCGTACTCGACCGTCTGCGCGGGCGCGACCGCGCCATAGGATCGGCCGTTGACGTAGACGACGCCGTCGTGCAACTCGACCCGGTCGCCGTTGACCGTCGCGGCGGCGCTGTCGCCCTGCAATACCGCGCCCGAACAACCGGCCGTCGAAAAGCTGCGGACCGACGCGCCCGCCATCGCGGCGTTTCCGCCGCCCCGATCCGCCGCATGCGCGGCGCTGCACGGCGGCGCGTCCATCGCGCCGGCGGCATGAAGCGGCGCCGCGCCGATGCCACTGCCGGCAAGCAACGCGATCGTCATCGGCAACAGCTTGTTCATCGTGATCTCCGTGGTCCGCGGTCGTCGATCGGGGGTCGGTCGACGCTCCGGCTCGCAAGTCGGCCCGCTCCGCCAGTATGCGGCCACTTCCGCACGCCGGGCCATCGGCTTGGGTACCCCGCCGTGCCGCGCTGGTCCTCGCGCGTCGATCCGCCTGACCGCCGGGTCGCACGGCGGCGGCGCCTGCGAAACAACCGATCCGCGTGAAAAATCCGCCTTGCATAAGTTGCGACTCGCAACTATTGTTGATTGCGATCCGCAACTTTCCACGGACAAACCATGGACCTCATCGACGTGCCGGCCAAGCCGCGCGACGCAACCATCCTCGAGCTGCGCGACTTCTCGCGCAAGCTGGTGCGCGAGCTCGGCTTCATGCGTGCGACGCTGGCCGACAGCGACTGGGCGCCGTCGGCCGTGCACGCGATCCTCGAGATCGGGATGACGCCCGGCATCAACGCGAAGGATCTCGGCGCGATCCTCCGGCTCGACAAGTCGAACACGAGCCGGCAACTCGCGCGGCTCGAAGCGGCCGGGGTCGTGGAGCGGCGCGTGTCGAGCGAGGACGCGCGCGCGATCGAGCTGTACCTGACCGCCGAAGGCAAGAAACTCCGCAAACGAATCGACACGTTCGCGACCGATCAAGTGTCGAACGCGCTGCGCCGGATGATGCCGGCCGACCAGCAAGCGCTGCTGCGTTCGCTCGCGCTGTATGCCGATGCGCTCGCCCAGGACAATGCGGCCAGGGCGCCCGTTGCACCCGCCGAGGCGCCGTCGATTCGCGACGGCTATCAGCCGGGCTGCATCGGCGACATCGCGAGCCTGCATGCGCGCTTCTACGCGGAACACTGGGGGTTCGGCGCCTTCTTCGAACAGCGCGTGGCGACCGAGCTGGCCGCCTTCGCGGGCGCGCTGCCTGCCGACGGCAAGGCGCTGTGGCTGTGCCAGGAAGACGGGCGCACGCTCGCGTCGCTCGCGATCGACGGCGACCCGGCGACGGGCGTCGCGCACCTGCGCTGGTTCATCGTCAACGACGCGTTGCGCGGCTCGGGCGTCGGGCGCCGGTTGATGACGCTCGCGATGCAATTCGTCGACGCACACCGGTTTCGCGAGACGTACCTGTGGACGTTCAAGGGGCTCGATGCCGCGCGCCATCTGTACGAGTCGTTCGGCTTCGCGCTGACGAGCGAATCCGCGGGCACGCAGTGGGGGACGGAGGTGGTCGAGCAGCGCTTCAGCCGGCCGGGGCCGGCGGGCGGCTGAGGTTCAATGGACCGTCGTCGATCCGGCGGGCTTCATGACGCTCGCTACAGAACGGGGACACGACACGGCGAACGCGCGCGGTCCATCGGCGTATCCGTCCGGCGAGGCATCGAGCAACGTGACGCTGCTGTAAGCCGATGCCGACCGGGATTCGCCAATCGGAACCGGCTGTTGGCGCGGTGAAGACAGTGCGTCGAACGGAGGGCGACGGAGCTGAACCGTGCCTGCGGCGGTTCGAGCCGACGTACGTTGCCGCCGACGGTCGCCGAATGGATCGATCGCCCTATCGCAGCGCGTGCTCCGCCGCGAACGCATCGTCGATGAACCGGATCACGTCGTCGAGCGACGACGTGCACGTGGCGTCCGGGGCAAGCGACCGAAACGCGCCATCCGGCCCGAAGCAGACGAGCGGCTTGCGCCAGCGCTGCGCGAGCGCGATCTCCTCGGCCGTCCCGTGCCCGCCCGGCAGCGCGACGATCAGGTCGCTGCTCAGCACGTTCACATAGTTGCGATTGATCGCGTCCGGCGCGGCGCCCGGTTCGCGCCGCGGCAGCGGCGTGAGGATCGGAATGTCGACGAACGGATGCGGATAGCCGTCGAGCGGCACGAAGCCCGCGACCGGATCGGCCCGTGTCGGCAGGATGCCGATCGATCGGCCGGCCCGACCGGGCACGCCGGCGAACGCGCGCGCGACCGCCAGCATCACGCCCTGCCCGCCGCCCGTCAGCAGGTTGAACCCGGCCTGCGCGAGCCACGCGCCGAGCGGTTCCGAAAACGCGAGCCACGGCTCCTTGCCCGAGCCCATCACGCCGATCGTCCTGTTGTTCCGTTGCATCGTGGTTTCCGGTGAAATCGTGGCGCCATGCGCGCGTCCCGCGCTCATTCGAGCTCGACGCCCTTGAGCTCGGGAATCAGGAACACCGTCGCGACCATGTCGAGCACGTAGAGGCCGGCGAGCAGCGCGATGGCCGTCTGGAACGAGTAGTGCGCGGCGAGCGCGCCGACCGCGACGGGGCCGAAGCCGCCGACCGCGCGGCCGATGTTCCACAGCACGTTCTGCGCGGTCGCGCGTGCGGCCGTCGGATAGCCTTCCGACATCAGCGTCCCGTAGCCGCCGACCATCCCGTTGACGAACATCCCCATCAGCGCGCCGGCCCACAGCATCGCCGTCGGGTCCGACAGCCGCGCATACGCGATGACCGTCACGACCGAGCCGAGCTGGTACAGCAGGAACGTCGGCTTGCGACCGATGCGGTCGGCCAGTTGGCCGAACACCCAGACACCGATCATCATCCCGACGACGGTCGCCGCCGTCCACACGCCCGATTTCGTCAGCGAGAAACCCATCTGCTTCGACAGGAAGGTCGGCAGCCAGATCATGATTCCGTAGTAGCCGAAATTCTGGACCGAACACAGGATCGCGATGCCGACGCTCGTGCGCGCGGTGCGGCCGTCGGCGACGAGCATGCGGAACGCGTTGGACTTCGGCTGCGTCGCGCGCCGCGCGAACGCTTGCGGCTCGTGCAGCTTGTTGCGCATCACCCAGGCGAGCAGCGCGGGCAGCACGCCGACCGCGAACATGCCGCGCCAGCCGATGTGGAGCAGCAGCAACGGCGTCACGAGCGCGGCCAGCAGCACGCCGGCCTGCCAGCCGAGCGCGACGTAGCACGACACGCGGGCGCGCTTGGCTGCAGGCCACGCTTCGGCCGCGAGCGCCATGCCGATCCCGAACTCGCCGCCGAGGCCGATGCCCGCGATGGTGCGATAGACGAGCAGATCCTGGAAGCCGCGCGCGAATGCGCACAGGCCGGTGAAGATCGCGAACAGCAGGATCGTCCAGGTCAGCACGCGCACGCGCCCGTAGCGATCGCTCAGCGCGCCGAACACGATGCCGCCCGCGACCGCGCCGACCAGCGTCCATGTGACCAGCGCGCCGCCCTGCCCGGGCGTCAGGTGCAGCGCCGCCGTGATCGCCGGCAGCATGAAGCCGAGGATCAGCAGGTCGAAGCCGTCCATCGCATAGCCGATCGCCGATCCGGCCAGCGCCTTCCACGCGTATGCGCCGACCCGCTCCACGCCCGGGGCCGACGGCCCGCCGAGCGTCGAAGATTTCATGTTTGCCGCCATGGTGTCCTGCCACGAATGTCCGGCGACATTCTAAGGCCTGTGCCCGTGAACGACGCGGGCGGATGCGCGCCGGCCCGCGCTGGCCGGACGGCTGGCGGGAAACGACGGACCACGGCGGCAACGAACGGGGAAGGAAAAAGGAAGGGGAAAGGGAAAACGTCGATCCGGTGCGGCGGCGAGGCCGGCGATGCGCGATCAGGCCGGACACCGGATGAAAGACGGCAGGCGGGAGGAATATCGCCGTCCGGCCCGCCTGCGCGAACCGGACGACGCCGGATGGCCCGGCGGCGCGGCGGGCTTCAGCCCTGATCGTCGCCCGGCCACCAGGTTTTGGCTCCGCGGTCGACGGCAAGCGTTTCGAGATCCTTGCCTTCGAGCCATTTCGGCCGCGGGCCGCGCCCCGACCATGAGCGGCCGGTCGTCGGATCGTAGTACTTCGCGGGCGCCTTGCGCTTGCGCTGGACGATGTAGCCGAGCGCGCTCAGCACTTCCTGCTGCGAAATCCCCAGCAGCTCGACCTGTTCCTTGAAGGCCGCGAGCGCGGCTTGCTTCTCCTTCTGCTTCGCCTCCGACAGCTTGATGTTCAGGTCCCGAAGTTGTGCTTCGAGTTCCTGCAGGGCCTGGGTCATGTATTCATCCTCTTTGGGCATGTTTTTGCAAAAAGCTCCGATGGCCGAACCTACCACGAAGTTCCGCCGATCGGGGCTGTCAAATAGGTGAATCGTCCACCTGAGCCGGCATGATTTGCGCGATGAGCACGAAACGACGTCGTGCGTCACTGACAGGCAGCACCGGCCGGCAACGGGCGGCGCGCCGCGAGTGGACGGCGGCCGCAAGTGATTCGCCGCACCTGTCACGGGCGCGGCATGGCGCGAATGATAGCAGTGCGCGGGATCGTGTTGCAGAAGTCGCCGGCCGGGGTCGATGCGAGCCGGCGGTTCAGCGGTCTTCGCCGCCGGCCTCCCATGCGATCCGGTCGAACAGCGCGCGCAGCTTCGCGCCGCGCGCCGCGTTCAGCGCGCTCGCATGCGCGACGCGTCCGGCCAGATGCGCGCGGAAATCCGGATGCGCGTCGCGATTCTGCGACGCCGGGCCGTGCCGGATGCAATTGGTCAGGATGGCCTTCAGGCGATCGAACGCGTCGCGCGCCAGGTTCGGATGACGGTTGACCACCACGCCGGCCAGTTGCTGCCGCGTGCCGCGCCGCATCACGCGGGTCTTGCGCAGTTGCAGCGCGAAGCCTTCCTCGAGTGCGATCGCGGCGACCCGGATCTGCAGCCGCTCGACGTCGCGCGCGAGCGCGCCGCCGCCGGAAAACGCGAGATCGTCCGCATAGCGCGTATAGGTCGCATCGAGCGAACGCGCGAGCGCGGCGAGCCGCATGTCGAGCCGGAACGCGCAGAGGTTGGCGAGCGCCGGCGACGTCGGCGCACCCTGCGGCAGATGCCGTTCGCGATAGCGCTGGCGGCCGATCCAGTCGAACCGGTCGCGCAGGTCCGGCGCGAGCAGCCGCGCCGACGGCACGCGATTGGTGCACAGCCCGGTGAGCGTCCGCGCGACTTCGGCCGGATACCCGAGCGTCACGAACAGCGCGTGAACGCGCGCCGCGCGCACCGATACGAAGAAATCCGCGAGATCGAAGCGCACGACGACATCGCGATCCGCATGCGGCGCCGCGAACGACACGATCCCGTGCCCCTTGCGAAAACCGTGTACCGCGCCGTGCGGCGCAACGCGATCGAGCAGCTCGTGCAGGATGCGGCGCTGCGCTTCGCGCAGCCGCCCCTTCGGGATTTCGACGAGCCGGCACCCGCCGCTGCGCTTGTCGACCGCGACGTACGTGTAGTGATGCAGCGGCGTGGCGCTGCCGCGCGCGTCGACGCGCCAGTGATCGGACAGCCAGTCGAGTTCCGGCACGCTCACGCCGAGCCAGTCGGCGAGATCGCCGGGCGTCGGCCAGTGCGGCACGTCGCAGCCGGCGAGCGGCGCCGGCAGCGGCCGCTGCACCAGCGGCCGCCGCACGATGCGGATCACCGCTGGCCGACGGTCGCCATACCAGGCACGCACGAACGCGGGCGCCTCGGCCAGCACCGCCGCCAGCGCGTCGGTGTCGGTATCGGCCCACTCCGCGCCGAAGCGAACGAGCGCGAGGCCCGCGCACTCGTGCGCCCACGGCGGCGCTTCGCCGAGCACGGCGGCCATCCGCGCGACGACGCCGTCGCGCTCGGGCGAACCGGCGAGCATCGCCTCGGCAATCGTGCGGGTGGTGTCGCGCAGGGATGAGTGCATGGACGCAGAGGGGCGGGACGACGAGTCAACGTGACTGGTGCTGCGAGGGGTCATGTTGCGCGACGCGCAACGGATTCCCTTGCGGCGCATCGGCGTCTCGATCCGATCCACGGGGTAGCCCCGTAGTCCTGGAACATCGGCTGCCTGTTCCGGGCGTGTGCTTGACCCGCCGCCCCGCGTCGCGACTTTAATGGGCGGCGACGCCAGGTGTCAAATCGAGCCGGACGACGCACGATGCGCGGTGACGTCGCGACGCGATCGCCCCCGCTTCCCTACATGTTGCCGGCCAGATGAAACCGCGACGCCGGATGCCACAGCCTCACGGACGTGGCGACCTGCTCGCCGACCCACGTGCGGCGTCGCAGCAGCAGACACGGTTCACCGATTTCCATCACGAGATGCCGCCGCACCTGCGCATTGGGCTTCTCCGCGTAGATTCGGAACTCCGCGCGCTGGATCGGCGCCAGTCGCACCATGTAGTGATTCGGCGTCTCGAGCGTGAAGTCCTGCTCCAGATACGCGGGAAACAAGGCCGGATTGACGTAGCGATCCTCGAACTGGATCGGTTCGTCCTCCTCGTAATGCACGATACGCGAATGAAACACGGGCCCGGCGCGCAGCCCGAGCGCCTCGATCGCGTCCGGATCGACGCTGCGCTCGATCAGCAGCACGCGCGCACTGTGCCGATGGCCGCGCTCGGCAATTTCGTCCGCGATGTTGCGGATTTCCAGCACCGTCGACTCGTAATGCCGGCGCTCGACGAACGTGCCGGCCCCCTGGATGCGCGTCAGCACGCGCTCGGCCGTCAGTTCGCGCAGCGCGCGCGACACCGTCATCCGCGCCACGCCGAATTCCTTGACCAGTTCGGCCTCGGTCGGGATCGCGCCGCCGGGCTTCCAGTCGCCCTTAGCGATCCGCTCCACGACGTAGCGCTTGATCTGCTGATAGGCCGGCAATGCCCGCGCCGGCACGGTGTCGGCCGATGCCGACGCCTGCCGTGCGGAAAGTCTGCGTTCCGTTTCGCTCATGCGCCCTCGCCCGAATGAATGTGGGGTGATCGGCCCGTCGTTGGCCGTCGTCACTGCAACGAAGGCGGCACACCCGCGACGATGCCGGCCGCGATCGCGATATCGTCCGCGAGCGGCCGGTCGTCGCGATACGCCGGCACGCGTTCGCGCACATGCCGCCACAGCGCGTCGGTCGACGCGGCGCGCGCCGTTTCGCCCGGCTGCAGATCGTACGCCTGCGCGGCGGCGAGCAGTTCGATCGCGAGCACGCGCGTCGTATTCTCGATGATGTCGAGCGCCTTCAGCGCGGCCGGCGTCGCATGACACAGGTGATCTTCCTGCAGCCCCGACGTGATGCCGCCGTCGAGGCTCGCCGGCGCGGCAAGCCGCTGGTTCTGCGCGACCAGCGCGACCGCCGTGTACTGCGCGATCATGAACCCCGAACAACTGCCGCCCGGCGCGGCAAGAAACGCCGGCAGCCCGCTGACGAGCGGATTCACGAGCCGGTCGAGGCGCCGCTCGGCGATCGCCGCGACCTGCGCCATCGCCGCCGCGAGGCTGTCCATCGCGAGCGCGATGCCCGCGCCGACCGCATGCGCCTGCGAATGTACGGCCGGCGCCTCGCGCGTGCCGGCGACGATCGGATTGTCGGTAACGGACGCGAGTTCGCGATCGACCACCTCGGCCGTGACGTCGAACACGTCGCGCGCCGCGCCATGCACGTGCGGAATCGTGCGCAGGCTGAGCGGATCCTGCGTATGCCGGCCGCTCGCCGCGGCAAGCATGCCGCTGTCCGCCAGCAGCGCACGCAGGCGGGCGCCGACCTGGCCGATACCGGGCGAAATCCGCAGCGCGAGCGAAGCCGGATCGAAGGCGGCGAGTTGCCCGCCGAGGTTCTCGAAGCTCGTCGCCGCGATCCAGTCGGCCCAGTCGAGCAACCGTTCGGCGCGAGCCAGCGCGAGCGCCGCCAGCCCCGTCACGCACGGCGTGCCGTTGACGAGGCTCAGCCCTTCCTTCGCGCCGAGCACGAGCGGTTCGCGGCCGATGCGCCGCAGCGCGTCGGCGCCGCGCAGGCGTTCGCCGCGATGGCGCGCATGGCCGTGCCCGACACAGACGAGCGCGACATGCGCCATGTGGGTCAGATACCCGACCGAGCCGTGCGCCGGCACTTCGGGCAGGCAATCGTGCTCGAGCAGCGCGACGAGCTGGTCGACGACGTCGGCACGCACGCCCGAATGCCCGTGCGCATAGTTGTTGATCGCGGCCGCGATGATCGCGCGCGTTTCGGCCGCGCCGAGCGGCATGCCGACGCCCACCGCGTGACTCATCAGGATGTTGTGCGACAGCATGCTCTGCTGCGCGGGCGACACGATCACGTCGCACAGCGCGCCGACGCCGGTATTGACGCCGTACGCGCGAATCCCGCGCGCGACGATCTCGTCGACGAGTTCGCGGGCGGCCGCGACACGCGCGCGCGTCTCGTCGGCCAACGCCAGCGGCTCGCCGGCCGCCACGGCCGCGACCTGTCGCCAGTCGAGCGGCTGCGCCGCACGGAATACGGTCATGGCAGCCTCAGTTCGTCGTGCGGTCGTGGTGGCTCGACACGAATTGCCGGAAGCGCTCGGAGGTCTGGCCGCCGAAGACTTCGTCGGGCGTCCCGTCCGCGTCGACCTCGCCCTGATGCAGGAACATCACGCGATTCGACACGTGGCGCGCAAAGCCCATTTCATGCGTGACGACCAGCATCGTGCGCCCCTCCTCCGCCAGCGAGCGCATCACGCGCAGCACCTCGCCCACCAGTTCCGGGTCGAGCGCCGACGTCGGTTCGTCGAACAGCATCACCTTCGGATGCATCGCCAGCGCGCGGGCAATCGCGACACGCTGCTGCTGGCCGCCGGACAGATGCGCGGGATAGTAGCCGCGCTTGTCCGCGAGGCCGACGCGCGCGAGCAGCGCCTCGGCCTCCTCCACCGCTTCGGCGCGACTGCGCTTCTGCACGCGCAGCGGTCCCTCGACGAGGTTGTCGAGCACCGTCATGTGCGACCACAGGTTGAAGTTCTGGAACACCATCCCGAGCTGCGAGCGGATCCGGTCGACCTGGCGCCGGTCGCTCGGATGCAGCTTGCCGTCGCGCGCACGCTTCATCGCCAGCTCCTCGCCCGCGAGCGCGACGGAGCCGTCGTCGGGTGTCTCGAGCAGGTTCAGGCAACGCAGGAACGTGCTCTTGCCCGACCCGCTCGCACCGAGGATCGAGATGACGTCACCCTCGTGCGCGTCGAGCGAAATGCCCTTCAGCACATGGTGATCGCCGAACGACTTGTGGATGTTTCTGACCGACAGCGCGACGGGGGCGGCGGTGTTCATCGGATTCTCCTGGAAAGAATGGGCGCGCTCAGGACGCGACGCGCCGGGCATTGCGGGTCGCCGCGGCTGGCGCACCGGACGGCTTCGGCGCACGCAGGTGCCCCGAGAGCCGCCATTCGAGCGCGCCGAGCAGGCGCACGACGATGAAGTTCAGGCCCAGATAGATCACGGCCGCGCAGACGAACACCTCGGTCGTCCGGTAGGTCTGCTGAATGATCTGCTGCGCGACGCCCGTCACTTCCCACACGGTGACGAGGCTCGCCAGCGCGGTCGACTTGACGAGCAGCACGGCTTCGGTCGAATACGCGGGCAGACACTGGCGCAGCGCGATCGGGCCGATCACGCGCCGCAGCAGCGCGAAACCCGACATGCCGATCGAATAGCCGGCCTCGATCTGCCCGACCGGTACGGCCATCAACCCGCCGCGCAGGATTTCGGCCGTGTAGCCTGCCGTGCACAGCGCGAGCGACAGCACCGCGCAGACGTACGGCTCGCGCAGCAGCGGCCACATGAAGCTCTCGCGAATCACGCCGAACTGGCCGAGCCCGTAATACACGAGGAACATCTGGATCAGCAGCGGCGAGCCGCGAAACACGAGGATATAGGCCCGCGCGAAGCGGTTCGGCAGCCAGCGCGGCGACACGCGCATCGTGACGATCACGAGCGACAGCAGGCCGCCGAGCACGAGCGATGCGAAGAACAGGCCGAGCGTGGTCGGCACGGCCGCCAGCAACTGGCGCAGCGTGTCGACGAGAAATGCGAAATCGATGGACATGCCCGTTCTCCGTCAGTTGCGCGCGAAATTGCGGCGGAACGACCGGCCGACGATCGCCTCGGCCCGGTTGAACACGCGGTTCGACAAGCCCGTCATCAGCAGATACAGCGCACCGCCCGCGACGAAGAACACGAAGTACTGGTGAGTCGAATTGGCGGCGATCTGGCTCGTGCGGAGCAACTCGGCAAGCCCGGTGACCGAGATCAGTGCGGAATCCTTCAGGCTCAGTTGCCACACGTTGCCGATACCGGGCAGCGCGAAGCGCAGCACCTGCGGAACCAGGATGCGCCGCAGCACCATGCTACGCGGCATGCCGATCGAACGCGCCGCTTCGAGCTCGCCTTTCGACACCGCGAGCACCGCCGCGCGATAGACCTCGGCCTGATAGGCGCCCGAGATCATCCCGACCGCGAGCGCGCCGATCACGAACGGCGGCACGCCGATGAAGCCTTCCGCGCCGAACCACTGGCCGACGGCCGTCACGAGCGTCGAGCCGCCGAAGTAGAACAGATAGATGACGAGCAATTCGGGCACGCCGCGAAATACCGTCGTATACAGATCGCCGAGCAGGCGGGCGGTGCGGTAGCGCGACAGCTTCGCCGCCGCGATCGCCGCGCCGATCACGGCGCCGACCGCCAGCGCGGCGAGCGTCAGCGCGACCGTCATCAGTGCGGCGAGCAGCAGCACACCGCCCCAGCCTTCGGTGCCGAAGCCGAGCATTTCAAGAATCGCCATGCGTGCCTCCCGGCATGTGTTGAGTGAATCCGCTGGATGCGTGCCGCCGCGCGCCGTTCGACGAACTTACGCGACGGCGGCCGAACACGCGCTTACGGGGTGACGTCGGTCTTGAACCACTTGTCGGCGAGCTTCTTCACGGTGCCGTCCGCGAGCGCCGCGCCGATCGCCGTATCGAACTTCGTCTTCAGGTCGGCATCCTGCTTGCGGAACGCGAGCCCTTCGCCCGGCCCCCAGATCGGCCCGCCGAGCTTCGGCCCCGCGAGCACGATCGATGCGTTGTCCTTCTTCGCGTTGTTCGCCGCGTAGTACGTGACGTCGTCGAACGAGGCGTCGATGCGCCCGGCGACCAGATCGAGATCGCGTTCGGGCGACGTCTTGTACACGCGAATCGACGCAATGTCCTTGAAGCTGTCGTTGATGAATTTCGTGTAGACGGTGCCCGACTGGATACCGATCGTCTTGCCCTTCAACTGCTTGCGCAGCGTGTCGACGGTAGGCTTGTCCGCGTTGGCGTCGCCCGTCAGCTTGACGATCGGCGCGCCGGGCGCGGCCTTCGGCAGGATCTTCGTATCGGTGACGGCGAACGTCGCCGGCGTCGCCGCGTACGGACGCGAGAACAGCAGGATCTTTTCGCGCTCCGGCGTGATGGAAATCGCATCCATCAGGACATCGAACTTGCCGGCCTGCAGGCCCGGAATCATCCCGTCCCAGTCCTGCGCGACCATGTTGCACTGCACCTTGATCCGCTCGCACACGTTGGCGAGCAGTTCCGGTTCGAAACCGCCCAGCTTGCCGCCCGGCAGCGTGAGGTTCCACGGTGCGTAGCCGCCTTCGAGCGCGACCGTCACCGTCTTCCATTCCTTCGCCTGCACCGGTGCCGCGAGCGTGGCCGCCGCAGCCGCGATGACGCCGATCGTCCTGATTGCCCACTTGATGCGCTTGCCGTTCACGAGATTCTCCTTGCGTTGAAGTTCGCCATCCCTTCGGTGCAGCGAGCCGCCTCAGGAATTTGTCTATACAAGCATGCAAGAAGAAAAACAGCGAGACAAGCAGTGATCAATAAAAACGCGGGAAACGCGGGAAATCCCCTAACTTCAGGGCTCTGGCGTGCATCGTCGCGGGGAATTCCGGCACATGTTTGGTGCAATTCGAGCGAGCGAATCTCAAGGATGACTAGACAAATCCTGAATTCGATCGCGAGTGCGCTCAGACGTGAAACACGTCTGAGGATTGGGGGCTCGTACGTGCCTGCGCGTTGCCGGATGCGTTGGCGACGCGCAATACGGCATCTGCATCGGGGTCGGGCAATCCGCCATCGCCAGCGGCGCGGGTGCTGCGTTCGTGCGATGAATATCGGGCGGCAAGTCGCCCGACTGACGCGCCGGGAAGCGCGGCTGTACGCTTCGCGGCGGATTGGTACCGCGAGCCGCGAAGGACGCCGATCCTACCGCGCCTGCGGCGCGTCGCGCAGCACGGTCCGCAACGCCGTATCGAACGGCGTCGCGTAATCGATTCCGAGCGCGCGCACGCGCGCCGCATCGAGATGGCAGTCGTACGGGCGCGGCGTTGCGTCGGTCGGCTGCGTGATCGGCACGAGCGACGCGTCGATGCCGAGCGCGGCCGCGATTCGCCGCGCGATGTCGTACTTCGTCATCGGCTCCTCGCTCGACCAATGGCGGATGCCCGTGACGGACTTCCCCGCGAGATGGCGCAGCGTCAGGTCGCGGATGACCTGCGCGACGTCGGGCGTCCAGGTCGGATAACGGATCGCCCATGCGTCCATGCCGACCGCGTCCGCGCCCGGTCGCGCGGACGCGACGACGGCCGGCACGAGGCTCGTGACGGCCGATTCGCTCCAGTCGGCGATCGGGCCGAAGAGCAACGGCAGGCGCAGCACGCACGACAGCGGCGAGGCGGCGAGGAGCGCGGCCTCGCCTTCCAGTTTGGTGCGACCGTAGATGTTCAGCGGGTTCGGAGTGGCGTCCTCGCCGTACGGGGCTGCGTTGCCGTCGAACACGTAGTCGGTCGAGATGCCGAGCGTCCATGCGCCGAATCGCGCGGCGAGCGCGCCGATGCGGGCCGGCGCCGCGACGTTGATGGCGCGGGCCGCGGCCGGGTCGCGTTCGCAGACGTCGGGGCGGCGTTCGGCGGCGCAAATGACGACGGCAGCGGGCCGGCACGTTTCGAACAGGCGCTCGAGAGCCGGCTCGTCGAGGACGTCAAGTTCGGCGATGTTTTCCGGCGGCAATGCGAGCAGTTTTGCGCCGGCGCCTTGCGGGTGCCGGATGGTTGCGAGCAGCGTCAGCGACGGTTCGCGGAACAAGGACGCGGCAACCGCGCGGCCGAGCAGGCCGGACGCGCCGATGACGAGGACGGTGGGACGGTCGATCGGTGAAATCTGGTTTGGCATGGGTGGCGCTCGATCACGGAAACGAATGGATTATCGGGCCTATTGGATAGTATGAACGGCTCGCATCCGGTCGGAACATGATCGCCCGCTTCTTCGCCCCGGTCTTCGCCCCGCTTCTTCGCCCCACTTCTTCGCCTCTTTCTTCATCCATTTCCCGCCGGCCAACGGCTTCGTGCAATGCGTGATCCGCGATGCGGATTCCGGCCGCGAGCGCATGCGCTGCCCGCGGTGCCTGGGCACGACTCCGGTTCCGTCGTCGGCACGCGCGCCGCCCCTGCGTCGCCCGCAAAAACGAAGCCCGGCACGCTTGCACGTACCGGGCTTGTGATACCGAACGGAAACTTCGTCCTGCCTTACTTCCGGTCGACCGAATACCGGCCCGGCCCGCTCAACGCGAGCAACAGCAACCCGCCGATGATGCTCACGTTCTTGTAGAAGTTGATCATCGCCATGTACTGCTCCATCCCCTGCAGCGCCCAGTAGCGATGGCCGATCAGCGCGGTCGCGAGCGTATAGGCGGCGAATGCCAGCGCGAGCGGACGCGTATAGAAGCCGATCGCGATCAGCACGCCGCCCACCAGTTCGACCGCCACCGCGATCGCGGCCGCGAGTTCGGGCGCCGGATTCCCCGTCGACGCCATGTACGCGACCGTGCCCGAAAAGCCGTTCAGCTTCTGCCAGCCGAACAGCACGAACAGGATCATCATCAGCACGCGAGCCGCCAGCAGCAGCTCGTCCTTCTTCGACTCCAGTGAAACGTAACGCATGGCAATCACCCTTGAATTGACGGTTTGATGCATCCGCTGCCGCTGCGCGTCGAATCGGCGCGCGATGCCGGCAACGGACCACTCTTCGCGCAGTCGCGCGGCAAGCCAGGTGGCCGCCGCCGAAGAATCCATCCGGTGACGCCGCGACTGACGGCGCGCGCCGGATCAGTTCTGGCGAAGCACGGGTGCAGTCTACTGTCCCGCAAAAATTCATCAATCCGTCTAAACACGATTTTCTGTCTCGAAATAGTGGACAATCGCGGGAGAGCGGCCCATCCGGTGACGGCCGGCCAGTGCGGATGGCGGACGATTCGCTCCAGACCAGTCTTGCCAACTGATACCGGCAAGGAGAACACCTCTCGCCGAGCGATACGTTCGCTTGCTGTTTAGCCTGTTCAATCCGGAGAACGGGATGATCGACGTGCGGACGACCGCACTGACCGCCGATCTGAAGCGTGTCGCGCAGCAGCAGTCGAATCTGTCCGACTATGCCGCGCAACTGACCCGGCAGTTCGTGACGTCGTGAATGACTGCGAATGGCAGCCGCATCGCGAAGCGGCAGGCATTGCCGCCAGCAACGGGAAGGAAATCGCGATGATGGCGCCGCGACTGCGACGCCTCGCGCAGGACGGGTCGTTCGGGCACGCAGCGGATGTGCCGCATGCACGGCATGCGATGCGATCACGCGCCGCGCTGCTGGCGGCGCGCGTCCTCCGTTATGACGCCGCGATCCGCCGGCGGAAATGTTCGGTGCCGGCCACGATCTTGTCGAGTACCGCGTCGAGCGCCCAGAAGCGTTCGCGCACGTCGTAGTCGATCGCACGGCATTTGATCGACCCGAACGTGCCGATCCGCTGGTGATAGAGCTTCGCGAGCGCCGGGTAGCCCAGCGCCTCCGATACCGCCGAGACGACCAGGAACGTCGAGAGTTCGTCGGCCAGCGCCGGATTCGATTCGCCTTGCGTGCGCAGCCACTGGTAGAGATCGGGATGGAAGTTCGTGAACACGCCGTTGAAACCGGCCGACCCGGCCTTCATCGCGTCCCACGCGATCGCGGCGTTCGCGTTCAGGATCTTCAGCGGCGACCCCGCGGCCAGCGCGACGCGCCGCTTCACCGTCGCGAGATCGCAGCTCACGTCCTTGAGCATCACGAATCGGCCCGTATCGATGCACGCGCGCAACTCGTCATCCGACAGAAGCCGCCGATACGGCGCCGGACATTCGTACAGGCCGAGCGGAAGATCCGACGGCAGCCGCGCGAGCAGCCGGCGCAGATGGTCGAGCAACGCGGCGCTGCCCTTGCGTTGCGGATCGAGCCGGTTGGTCACGAGCACGACGCCCTGCGCGCCCGATTCGGCCGCCGCGCACAGTTCGGCGACCTGCGCGTCGAGGTCGTCGCTGATGTGGCCCGACGCGACGACCGGCACGCGCCCGGCCACGCGATCGACCACGAAACGCGCGAGCGCCGCGCGTTCGGCCAGGCTCAGGAACTGCATCTCGCTCGATTGCGCGACCGCGAACAACGCATCCGAGCCGTGCGCCAGATACCATTCGATGAGCCGCTCGAGCCCGGCGTAGTCGATCGCGCCGGCGTCGTCGAACGGCGTCAGCATCACCGGCACGATCCCCTCGATCGTCACGTTCGATTGCTGCGGGTAGTGCATCTGTTTCTCCTTGCTTCAATGAATGCGGATGCCGGCTGCAAGCTCAAGCCGGCAACGGTCGGGGCGCGGCGTTCGCGGCCTGTTCGGGAATCGGCTTGCGCACGAGCAGCAGGTACGCCATCGCGCCGGCGAACGCGATCGCCGCCGCGGTGAGCAGCGCGGGCACGAACGACCACTTCTGCGCGATGACGCCGGTCAGGATCGGGGCCAGCGCGCCGCCGATGAAGCCGCCGAAATTCTGGATCGCGCCGAGCGACGCGATGCGGCTCGGCGGCGCGGCTGCCGTCGCGAGCGCCCACGAGCACGCCGACGCCGCGTTGGCGAGAAAGATCACCACCGAAATGCATGCGAGCGCAACCGTATTGCTCTGCACGAGCGCGGCCGGAATCGTGAACGCGACCATCCCGAGCATCGCGGCCACCACCGCGTTGCGCCGGCTCACGACCGGCGACCGGCTGCGGCGCGTGACGAGATCCGACAGCCAGCCGGCGACCAGCGAACCGACGAACCCGCACAGGAACGGCACCGACGCGGCAAACCCCGTGCGGATCAGGCTCATGTGCCGCTCCATCGTCAGGTAGCCCGGCAGCCAGGTCAGGTAGACCCAGTTCAGGTATACGGAGCCGAAGAAGCCGATCAACATCCCCCACGTCGTGCCGTGCGAGAACAGGCTGCGCCATTCGACGAAGGTCAGTTTCGGCGCGGCGACCGCGCTCTGCGCATCGGCATCGAGATAAGCGCGTTCGGCGGCGGACAGTTGCGCGCGCACCGGATCGCGATACAGCGCGAACCACACGACGGCGACGACGAGACCGAGCGCGCCGGTCACGATGAACGCCCAGCGCCAGTGAAACGACGCAACGAGCACCGACAGCAGCAACGGCGCAAGCGCGGTACCGAGCGGCGACGCGGCATTGAAAATGCCCGTCGGCGTGCCGCGCGCGCGCAGCGGAAACCAGTTGCTCACCACGCGCGCGGCCGACGGGAATTGCGGCGCCTCGCCCATGCCGAGCACGATGCGCGCGACGATGAACCAGCCGAAGGTGGATACGATGCCGCCCGCCGCCTGCGCGAACGACCAGACGATCAGCCCGATGCCGAGCAGCCGGCGCGGGCCGATGCGGTCGACCAGCCCGCCGACCGGGAACTGGCACAGCGCATAGCTCCACGAGAAGGCCGACAGCAGCAGCCCCATCTGCGCGAGCGACAGGCCGAGATCGCCGCGGATCGCGGAACTCGCGACGGCCAGCGTGCCGCGATCGAGATAGTTGACGATCCCGCTCGCCATCAACAGCGCGAGCGCGATGCGTTGACCGCGCCGAATCCGTGGCGGCGCGTGCGGAACAGCTTGATTGTCGTTCATGTCGATTGTCTCCATGTCACTGTCAGCGGCCGGGTTCGGCCATTCCGTCGGATGCGGAATTCAGGTCTCCATACGGTCGACTTCGTCGCGCGTCGGAATCGATGTCTGCGCGCCGCGGCGCGTGACGCTGATCGCGGCCGCACGCTGGCCGAAGCCGATCGCGTCGTCGATCGACGCGCCGCCGGCCCGCGCGACCGCGAACCCGCCGACGAACGTGTCGCCGGCCGCGGTCGTGTCGACGGCCGCCACCGCGAGCGCACGATGGCGGCCGCTCCCTGCGCTGCCGCGCCAGCAGACACCGCGCGCGCCGAGCGTGACCAGCACGTTGCCGACGCCCTTCGCGCGCAGCGCATCGGCGGCGCGCGCGGCCGACGCGTCGTCGCCGACCGCGATGCCGGTCAGCGACTCGGCCTCGGTTTCGTTGACGACGAGATAGTCGACCCGCGCGAGCAACGCATCGAAGAGCGGCTGCGCGGGCGCCGGATTGAGCAGCACCGGCGTGTGGCGCGCGCTTGCGCACGCAATCGCGCGCGCCACGCTGGCGACCGGCACTTCGAGCTGGCACACGAGCAACGCGGCGGCGGCGATCGCGTCGCACGCCGCGTCGATCCGGTCGGCATCGACGCACGCATTCGCACCGGGCACGACGACGATGCTGTTCGCGCCGCCGTCGTCGACGGTGATCGTCGCCACGCCGGTCGCCGTGCCGGCGATCCGGTGCAAGTGCGTCACGTCGATGCGCTCCGCCGCCAGCGCGGCATGCAGGCGCGCACCGAACGCGTCGTCGCCGACGCAGCCGATCATCGCGACCGATCCGCCCAAGCGCGCGGCCGCGACCGCCTGGTTCGCGCCCTTGCCGCCGTGAACGGTCTCGAACGTCGTGCCGAGCAGCGTCTCGCCCGGCACCGGCAGGCGCGGCGCCCGCGTGACGAGATCGACGTTGACGCTGCCGACGACGGCGATACGTGGTGTCCGTAGGCCGTTCATTGCTGAATGTAACCGCTTACATTTGCGGTCGACAAAATGACCGGGAGGCTCATCGTCTCGGAAAATTTCGCCATACGGATCGAACAAGTGTCTGACATAATAGGGAAGCAGCAGTACGATAGCGCTTACATTCTCGCAGGGTTGGTCGGGAATGCAAGCGTGAGCATCATGAATCGAGGGTAAACAATGACGCTTTTGACGGCACACGGCAGCGGCACGGCCGCCCTCCCCGGAGACGGCCGATGAGCACGCCCCGCGCACGCCGCGGCAGCGGCCGCTCGGTGCTCGGCGACGTCGCGAAACTGGCCGGCGTATCGACCGCGACCGTCTCGCGCGTGTACAACGATCCGGGCAAGGTGTCGGCCGACGTGCAACAGCGCGTGCGCGACGCGGCGCTCGCACTCAACTGGATCCCGAACGCGGCCGGCCGCGCGCTGGCATCCACGCGCACCCACATCACGGGCGCGATCATTCCGACCCTCGACGACCAGGTGTTCGCGTCGCAGGTTGCCGGCATGCAGACGGTCATGGCCGAGCACGGCATCACGCTGTTCCTCGGCTGCTCGAACTACGACCCGGCGCAGGCGCTCGCGCAGGTGCGCGCGATGCTGTCGCGCGGCGTGGAAGCCGTGTCGCTGGTTGGCGAAGCATATCCGCCGGAACTGTTCGAACTCCTTGCGATGCATCGCGTACCGTACGTCGTCACGTACGCGTACCGCGACGACAGCCCGCACTGCTGCATCGGCTTCGACAACCGCGCGGCATTCGCGCGGCTCACCACGCACCTGCTCGACCTCGGCCATCGCGATTTCGCGATCATCATGCAGCCGTCGACGGACAACGACCGTGTCCAGGCCCGCCTGCGCGGCATTCACGACACGCTGGCCGCGCACGGGCTCGCGGTGCGCCCCGTGCATCAGCACGAAGGCGCGGCCACGATCGCGTTCGGGCGGGCGAGCCTGCGTGCCATTGCCGGCAGCGATGCGGCGACGCGGCCGACGGCCGTGATCTGCGGCAACGACGCGCTCGCGCTCGGCGCGTTGCTCGAGGCGCAGGCGCTCGGCATCGACGTGCCCGCGCAGTTGTCGATCACCGGATTCGACGACGTCGCGCTCGCGCGCGAGATCCAGCCGCCGCTGACGACGATGTGGGTGGATACCGACGCGATCGGGCGCCAGGCCGCGCGTGCATTGCTCGACGCGCTCGAGAACGGCGCGACGGGGCCCGGCCATGCGGTCCAGCCCGAACTGCGCATACGAGAATCCGCGGCGGCGCCGGCGCGTGCCGCGCGCCGAAGCAAGAAATAGCGGGCAGCGCCGGCTTACTGGATCACGTCGATCGGCAGCGTCTTGTCGAGATTGTCGTGCCACGCGGTGATCGTCTTCGGCACGGTTTTCTTCCACGCCGGCACGTTCGAGTAGTAATGCATCCGGACGTTTTTCTTCGCGTCGAACACCAGCAGCCCGATCCACAGATCGGTGCCGCGGCGCATCACGATCGCCGCGTTCGTCGTCGCGATGCCGCCCGGCAACGTCAGCCGTCGAACGGCACCAGTTCGTAACTCGTGCTCCGGCCGCCGGACGCCGAGCGACGCAGCATGTGCTGCTCGACGAGCTCCGTGATATCGCGCAGCGCCGTGTCTTGCGAGCATTTCGCGAGGGCGGCCCACTTGGTGGTCGTCAGCTTGCCTTCGAAGCCGTCGAGCAGGCGATTCATGACCTTGACCTGGCGTTCGTTCATCGCGACGCCCGCGCATCGCTGCCAGAAGCGCGCCTTGATCAGCACCGCATCGAGCGTCGTGTGCGCATGATCGATGGCCCGGCCCAGCGTGTTCAGAAACCACGCGAGCCACTCCGTGACGTCGAGCGAGCCGCGCTGCGTGCGCTCCAGCACGTCGTAATACGCGTTTCGCTCGCGCTGGATCTGCGCGGACAGGCTGTAGAAACGCTGCGGGCTTCGATCGGCGCGCGCCAGAACCAGATCCCCGAGCGCGCGCGCGATACGACCGTTGCCGTCGTCGAACGGGTGGAGCGTGACGAACCACAGGTGGGCCAGGCCGGCCCGGATCAGCAACGGCTCGGCCGGCGGCGCATTGAGCCACGCGAGAAAGCGCCCGGTCTCGTGCGGCAGGCGTGCGGCCGGCGGCGCCTCGAAATGCACGCGCTGCCGACCGATCGGCCCGGAGACCACCTGCATCGGCCCGCTCGCATCCGAGCGCCAGCCGCCGACCGTGATCCGCGACAGCCCGGAATAGCCGGTCGGAAACAGCGCGGCATGCCACCCGAACAGCCGCGCTTCGGTGACCAGTGCGGCCGAATGAGTCGTCGCATCCAGCACCATGTCGACAACGCCTTCGACGTGGCGATCGACCGGCGCGAGCGCGCCGATGTCGACGCCGAGCCGGCGCGCAATCGACGACCGCACCGATGCGACATTCAGGTTCTCGCCCTCGATCGCGCTGGTCTTGACGACGTCCTCCGTCAGCGCGGCCAGGCTCGCCTCGTCGCGCAACGTCAGGCCGACATCCGCCAGTCGGCCGATCAGCATGCCTTGCGCACGGCTGACGTCGGCGAGCGGCGCGGCGAGGGCCGGAAGGTCGAAGCGCCATGCCGGCCAGTCGGCCGATTCCCAGATAAAGGTGTAATCTCCGCTCATCATGCGGAGATTATCCACTCATTCGCCGCACGACTCAACAATCTCCGCAAATCATGCGGAGATCAATCGCCCCATTCACCGCAAGGCGGCCGGCTACCGTACCGGGCCCGCCCCGCTCGCCCCCGTCGGCGCCGGCTCCCCGAGCCGTTCCGCAAGAAACCCGATGAACGTGCGCAGCGTGACGAACCCTTCCCGATGCTGCGGAAACACCGCATTGAGGGTGATCGGCGACGGCGCATACGCGTCGAGCACCGGCACCAGCGCACCACTGTCGAGCGCCCCGCCGACGATGAAATCCGGCAGCAGCGCGATGCCGAGCCCGGCGATCGCCGCGTCGCGCACCACTTCGCCGTTGTTCGCGACGAGCGGACCCTGCACGTCGAATGTGCGCGCCGCGCCGTCGACGCGGAATTCCCAGCCGACCCGCCGCTCGCGCCCGTACAGCACGCATGTGTGGCCGGCCAGATCGGCCGGCGTTTGCGGCATGCCGTGCCGCTTCAGGTACGCGGGGCTCGCGCACGCGATCATCCGCCACGCGCCGAGCGGACGGGCAATGAGCGTCGAATCCTCGAGCGAGCCGATCCGCAGCACGAGGTCGAAGCCCTCGCCGATCAGGTCGACGCGCCGGTCGGTCAGGTCGATGTTCAGCCGCACGGCCGGGTGCGCGGCCAGGAATTCGGCGATCAGCGGCGACACGTGCGTGATCCCGAACGACAGCGGCGCGCTGATCTTCAGCGAGCCGTGCAGCTCGGTGCTGCGTACCGACATCGCCTGCTCGGCGTCGGCGATCTCCGCGAGGATGCGCTGCGCGCGCGCGTAGAACTCCTGCCCCGATTCGGTCACCGCGAGATTGCGGGTATTGCGATGCAGCAGCCGCACGCCGAGCGACGCCTCCAGCGCCATCGTGCGCCGGCTGACGAACTGCTTGGACAGCATCAGCTGATCGGCCGCCGCCGTGAAGCTGCCTGCGTCCACCGTCGCGACGAAGATCCTCAGGTCGTTGAGTTCCATATTGTCCACTCCATAGCGACAGTCATTATCTCTACAGCGATTTATTTGTCAAATCGATTGACCTAAGATTCATCTCAACGAACAGCCGAGCCCACTTCCGAGGTCCGGCGACTTCAAGGACAAAAAATCATGATCGACATCCGTGCAGCAAACCAACGTGGCCGTGCGGAGCATGGCTGGCTCAGCTCCCGTCATACGTTTTCGTTCGCGAATTACTACGATCCGAAGCAAGTCGGCTTCTCCGACCTGCTCGTGATCAACGACGACCGCGTCGCCCCGGGCCGCGGCTTCGGCACGCACCCGCACCGCGACATGGAAATCCTGTCGTACGTGCTCGACGGCGCGCTCGAACACAAGGACTCGATGGGCACCGGCTCGGTGATCGTGCCGGGCGACGTGCAGCTGATGAGCGCGGGCACCGGCGTGCGCCACAGCGAGTTCAACCACTCGCAGGACACACCGGTCCACTTCCTGCAGATCTGGGTCGGGCCGGCCGAAAAGGGCGCCGAGCCGCGCTATCAGCAGACGAATGTCGCGGCCGACGACAAGCGCGGCAAGCTCGCGCTCGTCGTGTCGCCGAACGGCGACGCCGGTTCGCTGAAGATCCGGCAGGACACGCGGATTTACGCGGGCCTGTTCGACGGCGACGAAAGCGCGACGCTGGAACTTGATCCGAACCGCTTTGCTTACGTGCACGTGGCGCGCGGCAGCGTGACGGTCAACGGCGTGACGCTCGGCGAAGGCGACGGCGCGCGCATCCGCGGCGAACACGCGCTGACGATCGCCGACGGCAAGGACGCCGAAGTGCTCGTGTTCGACCTGCGTCCGGTCGAAGTGACGGCCGAATGGGCGTGACGCCCGTTCGGGAAACCGGGCCCCGCCGAAACGCGGGGCCCTTTTAATCGGAGATTCGCAACATGGCCAAGGTTCTCGTTCTTTACTACTCGTCCTACGGGCACGTCGAAACGATGGCGCAGCACGTCGTGGAGGGCGCGAAATCGGTGCCCGGCGTCGAGGTCACGCTCAAGCGCGTGCCGGAAACGATCCCGGCCGACCAGGCCCGCACGATCGGCGTGAAGGTCGACCAGGCCGCGCCGGTCGCCACCGTGGACGAACTCGCCGACTACGACGCGATCATCTTCGGCACGCCGACCCGCTTCGGCAATATGGCCGGGCAGATGCGCACGTTCCTCGACCAGACGGGCGGCCTGTGGATGAAAGGCGCGCTCGTCGGCAAGATCGGCAGCGTGTTCGCGTCGACCGGCACGCAGCACGGCGGCCAGGAAACGACGATCACGTCGTTCCACACGACGCTGCTGCATCACGGGATGGTGATCGTGGGCGTGCCGTATGCGTGCAGCGGGCTCGTCAACATGAACGAAATCACCGGCGGCACACCGTACGGCGCGACGACGCTCGCCGGCGCGGACGGCAGCCGCCAGCCGAGCGCGAACGAACTCGACATCGCGCGCTACCAGGGCAAGCACGTGGCGGAACTCGCGAGCAAGCTCGCGTCGTAACGCGGGGGCTCGCGCCTCCCGAGTCGCGCCCACGAACGAACGGCGCCGGTTCGACCGGCGCCGTTCGTGCTGTGCGACGCTGTCGACCGTTACTGGCCCGAAGCCGGCGCGGCCGGCGCCGCGGGCGCCTTCTGCACCGCGTTCTGCGGATAGTTGCTCTGGTCGCCGGTCAACCGGTAGCCGCTGCCGGTGCCGATCGCCTTCAGGTCCGACGCGTGCCGCGCGCGGGCCGCCTTGCGCGCCGCCTTCTTCTGCGCCTTGTCGAGCTGCTTTTGCGTCGGCGCGGGCGCAGCGTCCTGCGCGTATGCCGCCGGCGCGGCGGTCAACAACAGACCGAACGACGCCGCTGCTGCTACTGCCACCGAAACCACGCGAGACTGCTTCATGACCGATCTCCTTGTCGATTGTTGAGTGTGGGTCGGACACCGGCGCGCACGCGACGGCCTGCGACAACGGCACCGATGCAACGTTAGCCGATCGCCGCGCAAATGTCCGTGTGCGTTCCTGAATTCTCCTGATAACGTCAACGATACATGCGTACCGAATGCGCCGCGCGTTCGGCCTGTCGTGCGCGCCATCAGGGAAACCGATAGTCCGTGGCCCGCCGGCGCTCAGATCCAGCGCGACAGCACCGGCAACAGGATCGGCACGACGAATGCCGTCAGCACGCCGTTCAGCCCCATCCCAAGCCCGGCGAACGCGCCGGCTTCCTCGCTGACCTGGAACGCGCGCGCGGTGCCGATCCCGTGCGACGCGACGCCGAGCGCGAAACCGCGCACGGCCGGCTCGTCGACCCGCAGCAGATTGAGGATGCCGCGCGCGCACACCGCGCCGAAGATCCCGGTCGAGATCACGAGCACGGCGGTGAGCGACGGAATGCCGCCGATCTCGGCGGCAACGGCCATCGCGATCGGCGTCGTCGCCGATTTCGGCGCGAGCGACGCGATCGTCTGGTGCGACGCCCCGAACAGCGCGGCGATGCCGACCGCCGACACGATCGCGGTCAGCGAACCCGCGAGCAGGCCGACGAGCAGCGGCAGCGCGGTGCGCCGCAGCTTCGACCACTGGCGGTACAGCGGCAGTGCGAGCGCGACGGTTGCGGGGCCAAGCAGGAAATGGACGAACTGCGCGCCTTCGAAATACGTGGAATACGGCGTATGCGTGAGCGTCAGCAGCACGACGATCATCGCGACCGCGATCAGCACCGGATTCGCGAGCGGATTGAAACGCGCCCGCGCATACACGGCCTGCGCGAACAGATACGCGACCAGCGTGATGGTCAGTCCGAGCAGCGGGCTCGCGGCGAGATACACCCAGATCGCGCCGAGTTTCGGGAAGGCCGTCATTGCGCGCCCTCCGCGGTGCCGCCCGCTCGGCGCTGGCGCCGCAGCAGCGCGCGCGTGACCAGCGCCGTCACCGCGATCGCGAGCGTGGTGCTCACGGCCAGCGCGACGACGACTGCGGCCGCGTCGCCGCGCACGCGGTCGGCCGACACCATGATGCCGACGCCGGCCGGCACGAACAGCAGCGACAGGTGACGCAGCAGCTCGAGCGCGGTCGGCTCGATCGCATCGGCCGCCTGCGGGCGCAGCATCACGAAGCCGAACAGCAGCAGCATGCCGATCACGGGGCCCGGCACCGGCAGGCCGAACAGATAGGACACGCCTTCCCCGAGACACTGGAAGATCAGCAAGACCGCGAACGCCTGCAACATGAACCGCTTCTCCCGAACGTGGCCGCGCTAGCGTACGGCTGCGCGGCCGATGAACCGGCGGCTGGCGACGCCGGCGTGAACGATACGCGCGATCGTACCAACAATGCCGGCGGCGCGGCGCGGTCGTGCGATGGCGCGCTCGCCATGCAGCCGTTTCGCACGACGCGCTGCCGGTATGGACGACACACCCCCATGCAAAAAACGGCGGGCACCTGCCCGCCGTCCTGTCGTTCAGCTTCGAACGCCTGCCGATCGCGTTACTTCAACCGCGTCGCGATTTCGTTGGCCATCGCCTTCGTCGCGGCTTTCGTCGGCGCATCGTCGGCCAGCGCGTTCAGCAAACCGAAATCGTGAATCGTGCCGTCGTAGCGCGTGGTCGTCGCGTCCACGCCGGCCGCGTCGAGCTTGCGGCCGTACGCCTCGCCTTCGTCACGCAACACGTCGAACTGCGCGACCTGGATCAGCGCGGGCGGCAGCCCCTTCAACTGCGCGACGCTCGCGCGCAGCGGCGACGCGTAGATCTCGTTGCGTTGCGCTTCATTCTTCGTATAGGCGTCCCAGAACCACTTCATCATCGGCCGCGTCAGGAAGTGGCCCTGCTGGTACGCGTTGTACGAGCCCGTGTTGAAGTTGTGGTCCGTGACCGGCCACATCAGCCCCTGGAAGCGGATCGCGGGGCCGCCCTTGTCCTTCGCCATCAGCGCGACGACGGCCGACATGTTCCCGCCGACGCTGTTGCCGACCACCGCGAGGCGGCTGCCGTCGACGCCGATCTCCGCGCCGTGCGCGGCCACCCATTTCGTCGCCGCATACGCCTGGTTGATCGCGACCGGGTAACGCGCTTCCGGCGACGGCGTGTAGTTCACGAACACCGCGACGGCGCCCGACTGCACGACGAGATCGCGCACGAGGCGCTCGTGCGTCGGGAAATCCCCGAGCACCCAGCCGCCGCCGTGGATGAACACGAATACCGGCGGCGTGCCCGTCACGCCTTGCGGGCGCACGATCGTGACGGGCACCGACACGCCGTCCTGTTCGATCGTGCGGTTCGACACGTCGATGCCGGACAGATCGACCTTCACGCCGTTCTGCGCGTCGACCAGCACCTGGCGCGCCTTCGCGGGGCTCAGCGTCTCGAGGCCCGGGCCCTTCTGGCCGTTCAGCGCGGCGAGGAACGCGCTCGTCTTCGCATCGGGACCGACGGCATCGGCGCCCGCGGCGAACGCGGCAGGTGCGGTGGACAGTGCGGCTGCCACGGCGGCAGCGATCAACAGCGGCTTGACGATCTTCATGGTGCAACTCCTTGGTCGAATCTTCGAATGGCGATGGATGGTTGGCACTGCGATTGATCAGACGAGCGTGAGCGTGACGTCGATGTTGCCGCGCGTCGCGTTCGAGTACGGGCAGACGACGTGCGCGCGATCGATCAGCGTCTGCGCGACGTCGCGATCGAGGCCCGGCAGCGAGATCTTCAGTTCGACTTCGATGCCGAAGCCGTTCGGGATCGCGCCGATGCCGACGCTGCCTTCGATCGACGCGTCCGCGGGGATCGCGATCTTGTCGCGCGCCGCGACGAACTTCATCGCGCCAATGAAACACGCGCTGTAGCCGGCGGCGAACAGTTGCTCGGGGTTCGCGCCCGCACCGCCCGCGCCGCCGAGTTCGCGCGGCGTGGTCAGCTTCAGGTCGAGACCGCTTTCGGGCACCGTCGCACGGCCGTCGCGGCCGCCGGTGGCTTTTGCATGGGCGCGGTACAGCACTTTTTCGATCGACATGACAGACTCCTTTTCCATAAATGAATGAAACAGCCTTCGAACCGGGGGTCCGCGTGCCGGCGGCTTCTCCGCCGGCATCGCGCTTATTTATCTACTCATAGATAGATAAACATCCCCAAAAAATGCAGGCGGAAGATTCACCTGCGCCAATCATCTATCTACTACATGATAGATAACGTGATCCAATAAAAGGCGGCGAACCGCCCGACTGCTTGCGCCGTCCGTCAGGACCGCGTTTTCCAGACGGCCTCGACGTCCTCGAGACGCGCCCGCGTGTGAAACAGCCGGCTGGCCAGCACGCTGCCCTGGAACGCCGCGTACAGCGTGCGCGCCGCGGTTTCTGGCTCGCCGCTGAACTGCAGCGTGCCTTCCTTCGCGCCTTGCGCCAACAATGCCGCGAGCCAGCGCTCGTTGGCCGTGAAGAACGCCTGCACAGCCTGCCGCACGTTCTCCGGCAACGTTTCGATGTCGGACGCGAGCATCCCGCACAGGCAGATCAGGTTGCCGTCGCCGAGCGTGCGACCAAACATCTTCGTGTACAAGCTCAGCTTCACGTCGGCCGGCAATGCCGGATCGATCGCCCGCACGGCCGCGAGGACTTCGTCGCTGTAGGCCGCCACCGCTTCCAGCACGAGATCGTCCTTCGACGGGAAGTAGTAGTGGATGCTCGACGTCTTCACGCCCACCAGGTCGCACAGGTCTCGATAGCTGAAGCCGTTGTAACCGCGCTGCATCATCAGTGTGATCGCGTGGTCGAGAATCTGTTCGCGGACGGTCGGTTTCGTTTCCATGGGTCGAACTTTATCTACTCATAGATAGATAGTCAAGCATTTTTTTAAGGGCGTGATGGCCCCTCCTTCGAGCCCGACGCGCAAGGCCGGCGCCGTTCGCCTGGCCGGCGCGGCTTACAACCGGCCTGCAGCACGGTCGAATCGATGCGACACTTGAAACCGGGCCATGCGATCGCAACGTCCATCCCCGGGACGGACGTGCCGGCACACGATGACCGCATCGCATCCGGCCCCGCCATCATCGGCCCGCCCGCTGCGTCGGGCCGCACAAGGAGAACAAGTCGATGTATTCGTGGTTCGAACGGCGCCTGCCGACTTTCCCGCTCGAGGATCCCGTCACGCCGCCGAAGGGATTCTTCTCGTTCGTCTGGGCGTGCACGAAAGGCGCGCGCGGCTGGATCCTGCTGATCGCGCTGACGTCGGCCGCGCTGGCCGCTTACGAAGCCGCGCTGTTCGCGATGATGGGGCACGTCGTCGACTGGCTGTCGTCGTCGACACCAGCCGACTTCGGCGGCCGCCACTTCGGCACGCTCGCCGGTTTCGCGGCGATCCTCGCCGGCAGCGCGCTGCTGATCGCGCTGCATACGATGGTCAAGCACCAGGTGCTCGCGATCAACTTCCCGATGCGGCTGCGCTGGCTGTTTCACCGGCTGATGCTCGACCAGAGCCTGTCGTTCTACGCGAACGAATTCGCGGGCCGCGTGACGACCAAGATCATGCAGACCGCACTCGCGGTGCGCGACGCGCTGTTCATGTCGGTCGACGTCGTGATCGGCGTCACCGCGTACCTGATCGGCATCCTCGTGCTCGCCGCGAGCTTCGACTGGCGGCTGATGATTCCGCTCGCGCTGTGGGCGCTCGGCTACGGCGCCGCGTGCGCGTATTTCGTGCCGCGCCTCGGTGCGGTCGGCAGCCGGCAGGCCGACGCGCGCGCGCTGATGACGGGCCGCATCACCGACGCGTATTCGAACATCACGACCGTGAAGCTGTTCTCGCATACGCGGCGCGAAGCCGACCATGCGCGGCGCGCGATGGAAGCGTTCAAGGCGACCGGCGACGCGCAGATGCGGCTCGTCAGCGCATTCGAGATCGTCAACCACCTGCTGTCGACGCTGCTGTTGATCGGCTCGGCCGGGCTCGCGCTGTATCTGTGGCTGCACGGCGAGGCGAGCGCGGGCGTCGTCGCGGCCGTGATCGCGATGGCGCTGCGCCTGTCGAGCTACTCGCACTGGATCATGTGGGAAATGACCGAGCTGTTCGAGAACGTCGGCACGATCCAGGACGGCATCAACACGTTGACGAAGGTGCGCAGCGTGGTCGACGCGCCCGATGCGAAGCCGCTTACGGTACAGCGCGGCGAGATCGTGTTCGACAACGTGCAGTTCGCGCACGAGGACAACGATCGCCCGGTATTCGACGGGCTGAACCTGACGATCCGGCCTGGCGAGCGGATCGGCCTGATCGGCCGCTCGGGCGCCGGCAAGTCGACGCTCGTGAACCTGCTGCTGCGCTTTTACGACGTGAACGGCGGCACGATCCGGATCGACGGGCAGGACATCGCGCATGTGACGCAGGACAGCCTGCGCGGCGCGATCGGCATGGTCACGCAGGATACGTCGCTGCTGCACCGGACGATGCGCGAGAACCTGCTGTACGGCCGGCCCGACGCGACCGAGCAGGAGATGCACGACGCGGCCGTGCGGGCCGAAGCGTCCGAGTTCATCGAGCGGCTGCGCGATCGGCACGGACGCAGCGGCTACGACGTCGAAGTCGGCGAGCGCGGCGTGAAGCTGTCGGGGGGCCAGCGGCAGCGCGTCGCGATCGCGCGCGTGATGCTCAAGGACGCGCCGATTCTCGTACTTGACGAAGCGACCAGCGCGCTCGATTCCGAGGTCGAAGTCGCGATCCAGCGCAGCCTCGACAGCCTGATGAGCGGCAAGACGGTGATCGCGATCGCGCACCGGCTGTCGACGATCGCCGCGATGGACCGGCTGATCGTGCTCGACGAAGGGCGCATCGTCGAGGAAGGCACGCACCAGCAATTGCTGCAGGCGGGCGGCATCTATGCGGCGCTGTGGGCGCACCAGAGCGGCGGGTTTCTCGGGGAGACGGCGGACGCGGAAAGCGTTGCGCAGTAGGTCGGCCGCCCTGGCGACATGGCGGCGCTTCGATCATCGCTCGTCGGACGAACCGAGGGCACAATGCGTACCCCCGTCGCTCCAGGGTCAATGCAACGTCGCGAACAGCAGGTTCAGCCCTTCCGAAATAATCGGATGACCGATGATCGCATCGCGCACCGCCGTGTACGGCAGGCCGCCGAGCATCGCCATCTGGACTGCGGTCGTCACATCGCCGGCGCCCGTGCCGACCATCGTGAACCCGAGAATCGCGCCGGTGCCCGGATGCACGAGCGCCTTCATGAACCCGCGCGTGTTGCCGTCGGTGCGCGCCCGCGGCACGGAAGCCATCGGCAGCTTCGCGACCCGGACGTCGATCTTTCGGGCATTCGCGTCCGCTTCGTTCAAGCCGATTCGGCCGAGTTCCGGGTCGATGAACAATGCATAAGGGATGAGACGTTCCGCGGTGCTCGCCGGCCGGCCTTCGATACCGGCTTTCAGCACACGGTAGTCGTCGAACGACGCATGCGTGAACATCGGCGTGCCGGCGACTTCGCCGATCGCCCACGTGCGCTCCGCCGTCGTCGCGAGCCGATGGTCGACCTTGATGAACCCGCGCTCGTTCGTCTCGACGCCGGCCAGCTCGAGCCCGATGCCGGCCGTCTGCGGCGTGCGCCCGGTCGCCACGAGCACGTGCGTACCTTCGATGGCACGGCCGTCGGCCAGCCGCACCGTGACGCGCTCGCCGCTTTTGCCCTCGACGCCGACGAGCCGCGCGGCGAGTTCGAGGCGAATGCCATCGTCGGTCAGCGCCCGCTGAATGACCGTGCTGACGTCCTCGTCTTCGCGCATCGCAACGCGCGGCGTATCGCTGACGAGCGTGACCGCGCTGCCGAGCCGCCGAAACGCTTGCGCCATCTCGAGCCCGATATAACCGCCGCCGATGACGACCAGATGCCCGGGAAGCGTCGTCAACCGCAATGCCTCCACGTGCGTGAGCGGCTGCGCATCGCGCAGCCCCGGCACGTCCGGGCTCGACGCGACCGTACCCGTGTTGATGTAGACGTTCTCGCCCTCGTAGATCGTTTCGGCCCCGTCAGCGCCGCGCACCGCGATGGTTCGCGGCGCGACGAACCGCCCCGTCCCGATCACGAGTTCGAGACCCGACTGCTCGAATGCGCGGCGATTGACGTCGACCATCCCGTTCACGACCGAGGCGACATACGCGGAAACGCCCGCCATGTCGGCCGTCACGTCTTCCTGTTGCGCCGCATCCCGCCACGCATGCATCGCGCGTGCACGGTGTATCAGTGCCTTGCTCGGGATGCACGCGACGTTGATGCACGAGCCGCCGATCATCCCGCGCTCGATCACCGCGACGCGCTTGCCTTGCCGGGCCATCTCCATCGCAAGCGATTTTCCGCCCTTGCCGCCGCCCAGAAACAGGTATTCGACTCGTTTGACCTCTGCCATGCTGCTCTCCAGGTTCCGTTTGTCCCGCTCGAAGTGTGTGAGTCGCGCGCGTTTCCGCGTCACGACTGCAGAAAGGCGAGCAGATCCGCATTGACGCGATCGGCATCGACGACGCACATGCCATGCGATGCGCGTTCATACACCTTCTGCGTCGCATGTAGCGGTGCTCGCTCAGAAGCCTTCGAGCACGATCTTGCCCTTCGCGCGCCCGCCTTCCAGCAGCGCGTGCGCGCGCCGCAGGTTCGCCGCGTCGATCCTGCCGAGGTGCTCACCGACGGTGCTCTTGAGCACGCCGTCGTCGATCAGCGTCGCCACGCGAGCGAGCAGCGCGTGCTGACGGTCCATGTCGGGCGTGCGGAACATCGAGCGCGTGAACATGAATTCCCAATGCAGTGAGATGGCCTTGCGCTTGAGCGGCATCGCATCGAGCGTGTCCGGATCGTCGATCAGCGCGAGCTGGCCCTGCGGCTTCAGTACATCGACGATCTGCGCGTAGTACGTGTCGGTATGCGTGAGGCTGATCACGTGGTCCACGTGGTCGATGCCAAGCGACTTCAGTTGCGGTTGCAACGGCTGGCCGTGATCGATCACGTGGTGTGCGCCAAGCTCGGCGACCCACGCGTGCGTGGCCGGCCGCGATGCCGTGCCGATCACCGTCAGCGCGGTCAACCGGCGCGCGAGTTGCACGAGAATGGATCCGACGCCGCCGCCCGCGCCGATCACCAGCACGCTCTGCCCGGCGCCGCCGCGCTCGGCGATCTTCAGCCGGTCGAACAGCAGTTCCCACGCGGTAATCGCAGTCAACGGCAGGGCCGCAGCGTCGGCAGCGCCCAGTGTCGTCGGGCGGCGGCTTGCAATCCGCTCGTCGACGAGACCATATTCCGCGTAGCTGCCGGGCCGCGTGATGTCGCCCGCATACCAGACCTTGTCGCCCGGCGCGAACAGCTCGACGTCGCTGCCGACCGCCTCGACCGTTCCCGCCGCGTCCCAGCCGAGAACGCGCGGGCCGCTCGGCTGCACGCCGAGCCGCAGCTTCGAATCGACCGGGTTGACGGCGATCGCGTCGATCCGCACGAGCAGATCGCGCGCGCCGGGTGTCGGCACCGGCAGCTCCGCGTCGTACAGCGACGCCGGATCGTCGATCGGTACGCCGGCCTTTGCATAAACGATGGCTTTCATCATTGGCTCCTTGAAGAGGGTGAGCGACGCGGTCACGCGCCGCGCAGGAATTCCGCGACGTGCGCGACATACGCGCTCGCATGCTGGAACAGCGCGCCGTGGCCTGAATTCGGATAGACGATCAGCGTCGCATCCGGCAGCCCCTGCGCGAGCACGAAGCTGTTCGCGGTGGGGATCATGCGGTCGTCGTTGCCGTTGGTCACGAGGGCCGGCTGCTTGATCCGGCCCAGCTTGCCTGCCACGTCCCCGCTCCAGTTCGCCCACGCGATCATCGCCTGCAGCTGGGCGGACGCGACTTCGGGGCCCGCCGGCAAATCCGGCTCGGCGGTGCGCGCGGCGAGGCGGTCGACGAATGCGGCGGCGGCCGTCTGGCCGGCGGGCGTTGCCGGGAAAAACAGCCGCTTGAGCTTTTCGCTCATCGGCATCTCGCCGTCCGTGTAGATCGCGAGCAGTTCGGGCCGATCCATCCCCGCCCCTTCGCCGCCTTCGGGCGCGGTGCCGGACAGGATCATCCGCTCGACCTGCTCCGGTCGCGCGATCGCGATGTCCTGCGCGAGAAAGCCGCCGAGCGAAAATCCGAGGATATGCAGCCGGTCGATCGACAGGGCGTCGACGAAGTGCAGCACGTGCTGCGCCATGTGCGCGATCGACGTCGGAACCTGTCCGCCGGAGCGGCCGACGCCGGCGTTGTCGAACAGGATAATTTCGCGATCGCGCGCCAGCACGTCGACGATCGCCGGATCCCAGTTGTCCAGCGTGCCGGTGAAATGCTGAAGGCACAGCAGCGGCCGCCCGCCCTTTTCGTTGCCGAAGCGGCGATACGCGTAGCGCACGCCGGCTGCATCGATGTAGCGGGTCGTAGCGGCGGATGATGCAAATTGCGTCATGATGGGTTCCCTCGATGGGCGCGCGACGCGCGCCGTGGTTCACGCTCAGCTCAGCGCGATGTCATGCAGGTCGATCGATACGACGAGCGGTTCCGGCACGGCCTGCCCGTCGGCTGCACGCGGGTAGATGCGCCGCTTCGTCGGGAAGCGGATCCCTGAAACGGTCACATAGTCGCTGACGTAATGCGCGCCCGGTGTGTTGCCCGCGATTTCGACGTCGTAGTCGAGGCGGCGCACGAGGCCGTCCGGCCCGACGTAGATCGTCTGCGCCTTGCTGAACACTTCGAGCGTGTCCGGGTAGTGCACGCGAATCCGGCGCCACGCTTGCCCGTGTTCGTTCCAGATGCCGTCTTCTTCGCAGCGCACACCGTCCCATGCAAGCACGAACGGCGCGTTCAGGTACGTCCACATCGCGCATCCGGCGAAAAACGCCAGTTGAAGCTCGTCCCACGGCGTCTCGAGCGTATGCCCGTCGAACGACCGGCGCGGCTCTTCGCGCGCCGCGAGCACATGGCCGGCCGAATCGAGCAGCGCAATGCGCTCGCCGGTGAATTCGCTGCGCGCGGCTGACGCACCGAACGGCGCGTGCGACGCCCATTGGCGATCCGTCGCGACGGTGACCGTGGTGTCGTCGAGCACGCCGGCGTGACCTTTGAGGCCCCACAGCGCACCGCCTTGTACGAGGCGCGCGCGCACCTGCCGAAACTTGCGCCACTGCACAAGCCCGCCGTGGGCGTCGATGATGGATTGGGCGATCGCGTTCATGCGGAAGCTCCCGTGGGTGCGGAATTCATGGTCAGTACCGCGCGGAACCGGACGTCCGCGCGCATCATGCGGTCGTACGCCGCTTGCGCGTGCTCGAGCGGGAACGTTTCGATCATCGGCCGCACGTTCTGCAGCCGCGCGAACGCGAGCGTCTCTTCGTTGTCCGCCACCGTTCCCGTCAACGCGCCGACGACGGAGCGGCCACCGAACACGAGGTCGACCGCATTCACGGCGATCGGCTCGCCCGGCACGGCAACGACGATCAGCTTGCCGCGTGCGGACAGCCCCGCGACGGTGTCGGCCATGCCCGAGCCGGTCGGCGCCGTGCCGAGCACGACCTTCGCCCCGCCGAGCGCGCGCAGCGCGGCGGCGACGTCCTCGGTGCGCGCATCGATGTAGCGATGCGCGCCGAGCTGCGCAGCAAGCACGGCCTTGTCGGCTCCGCGCGCAATCGCGACGGTGTGAAAACCCATCTTGTTCGCGAATTGCACGGCGAGATGGCCGAGCCCGCCGAGGCCATGGATGGCGACCACGTCGCCGGCCCGCGCGCCGGCATTGCGCAGCGCGTTGAACGTCGTCAGCCCCGCGCACAACAGCGGCGCGGCCTCGGCCGCATCGAGATCGTCCGGCACGCGCACGAGCCCGCGGGCTTCGGCCAGCATGATTTCCGCGTAGCCGCCGTCCGTCGTCATCCCGGTGATGACCGGGTTCTCGCAGTTCACGATGTCGCCGTGCCGGCACGACGGGCACGTGCGGTCTTCGCCGGCGAGAAAGCCGACACCGACGCGCTCGCCGAGCCGCCAGCCGGACACCCCTTCGCCCAGCGCGTCGATTCGGCCGACGACTTCATGCCCCGGTACGCGCGGCGGCGCGCCATCCGGCGCTTCGCGCTCCACGGTTGCACTGTCGGAATGGCATACCCCGCAGGCTTCGACGCGAATGCGCACCTGCCCCTGTGCCGGCGCGGGAATCGGGCGCTCGACCAGTTCCAGTCGCCCGGGCGCCTTGACTACCGCCGCGCGGTAAGTCGCTTGATTCGTCATGATTGCCTCGTTATTCGAAACGGAAGTTCGACAGATCGACACCCACGATCAACGGAGCGGGCAGCGCTACGTTCGCGTCGGTACGCGGATAAATCCGGAAGCGCGTCGGCATCCGGATGCCTTGCACGTCGACGTAGTCGCTGATGTACCGCGCAGCCGCGTTGCGCCCCTGGATGTCGACCTCGTAGTCGTGCCGGCGCAGCAGCCCGTCCGCGTCGAAGTAGAACGTCTGCACGGCGCTATGCGTCGCGATCTCCGGCGCGAACTCGACACGCAGCCGCCGCCACGGCAGCCCGTCGACCGTCCACGGCGCGATTTCGCGGCTGCGAACGCCGTCGTGGCGCAGCAGGAACGGCGACGTCAGATACGTCCACATCGTGTAGCCGGCGAAGTACGCCAGCTGTGCGTTGGACCACGGCGTCTCCATTTCGTAGCCGTCGAACGATGCGCGAGGAGCGTCGAGCGTATCGACGACGGTCCCGTCGTCGCGCCGGATCTCGACGCGCGAAGGCGTGTAGACCGAGTGGTCCGTCGTCGGAGCGAACGGGGCATGCGATACACGCTGCTCGTGCAACTGCACCGTCACGCGCGAATCGGTGAGCACGCCGTCGCGCTGCTTCAGCGCCCAGATCGCGCCCGTGTGATGCAACTGCGCCGATACGCTGCGAAATCGCTTGAAGCGCTCCATTCCACCTGCCGCGCGAATCGCCAAATCAATCAGATCTTCCATTTGTCATCCTAAACAATAAAAAACGACTTCTTCATTCCTTCATTGCGTGCGCGATCAGCCGGCGTGCACGCCGACGAACGCCGCGATGTGTCTGGCGCAAGACACCGGATACTCGAGTTGCGGCCCGTGCCCGGTGCGCGGCAGCGTCACGAGATGCAGCGTCGGAAGCTGGCCGTTGAGCGCATACCAGTTCTCCACCGGGAACACGATGTCGTGATCGCCGCCGACATGAAGCACCGGAATCGACGTCGAGCGCAGCGCATCGAGCACGGCATCGACCGGGAAGGCCGGGTTTCGCGGGCCGTCGCCGACCTGCTCGCCGGCCCACGCAACCGGCACCGCCGGGCTCAGGTCGACCTTGCGCCGCGCGACGCGCGCGGCCGCTTGTTCGGCCGCCGTGCGGCTCGCGGCGGAGGCCGGCTCGAAGAACAGCGTGACGAAATCCTCGAAGTCGTTTTCGCGCTTCGCCATCGTGTAGAACAACGGTTCGCCGGCCTTGACCAATTGGCCCGGCGGTGTGGTCGCGATCAGCACCGCGTGCGTGACGAGCTGCGGCGCTTTCGCGAGCACGATCTGCGCGGCCATCCCGCCGACCGACCAGCCGCCGATCACCGCCTTGCCGAGCTTGAGCGCGACGATCAGGTCGATCGCGTCCTTGGCGAGCGACGCGGGATGATAGGTTCGCTCACCGCTCGACTGCCCGAGGCCGCTGTAGTCGAAGATCGTGACCTGGAAGCCCTGCTCGGCGAGACTGTCGAGGAACAGCGGATCCCACGTGTCCATGATTCCGCGAAAGCGCACGCACAGCACGAGCGGCGTGCCACTGCCGAACGTGCGATACGCGAGGCGTCGACCATCGACGTCGACGAACTGCGTTCTGGCGCCGAGGCTCGGACTATCGTTTTCCATCAGTTCTCCCGTCGTTCGAAACAAACCACGTAATGGACATGCCGGTCGCGATAACGCGGCCCGAACGCACCGCTGCCGCGCCCGTATGCCGCACTGCCGCCCATTCAGCCCCCTGCGAGCGCGCGCATCACCCACTGCACGAGTTCGCGCGGATCGAACGGCTTCTCCAGCACGCACAATGCGCCGAGCCGTCTCGCTTCGAGCGCCCGGCGCGCGCTCGGGTGCGCGGTCACGAAGATGATCGGCACGTCGCAACACCCTGCGCGCAGTACGGCGAGCAACTCGATGCCCGACATCCCGGCCATCTGGATATCGCACACGATGCAGTGCGACGTCCCGTTCGCGCCGTGTTCGAGAAACGCCTCGGCCGACGCGTACAGCCTCACGCGCACGCCCATCGAGCGCACGAGCGATTCCAGCGACTGTCTCATCGCCAATTCATCGTCGATGATGCAAACCGTCTTGTCGTGCACAGAGTGTCTCGCGTGACGCCACGCTCGCTGGCAGGGCCGGGAACGCAACCGGATTTCGGACAGCGTACCGACCGCCCCCTGTGCCGGCAATCATGCCGAGGTATGGTGCGGTCGATACCGACCGTACCCGCTCGCGCGTCACCAGCCGTCCGCGCTGGCGGACGACGCGGGTGCGACTGCCGCGGCATGGATCATCCTGTCCCAGTTGCACGGAACGGTGCGGCCGCGCCCCCTCGGCCGATACACGCGATCGCCCGGCTTGATCGGCGCACCGGTCAGCACGCAGCGTGACGCGGTTCTCGCGGTCACGCAATGCCACAGCTGTTCGCCGAAATGCCCGTACCTCGGGTCGCTCCAGCGCACGCTGACAGCGGTATCCGACAGAATCTCGACGATCCTGATCCGCGACGCCGCCGGCGCGGCGGCCTCGCGCGCGCCGTCATTGCGCTTGCCGCGCACGCGCCGCCGATGCGAGCCGGGCGCGCCCGCCGTTCTCGATGGATCCAGCAGGCCCATCAGCGCGCGTTCGAATACATCGTCGTATGCACACGTTGGCTGCGTCATCTCTACCGTTCCCCTCGCATTGAACGCGCATGCGCGGCTTGCGCAATCGGCCCGTCGCATCGACGCATCGCGAACATCGCCTCTTCGCTATCTCCGCGCCGCGCGCTTCACTCACGTTGGAATCGAGTCTAGAGGAACGGTTTTCTGCGATCCATCAGACCGTGGTCGATGCCCTCCCATACCAAAGTCTGACCGTCGCGCCGGCCTGCATGGGCCCGCGGTCACGGTCAGCAACACGCAGCGATCTGCTTTATAGTTGCAAGTACATCGAAGTCGGACGCGCACGTCGTTCGTCGTCCCGATGCTTCACTTCCGGTCATCCGGTTTCGCGCCGCGCGCGAGCCTCAACGAGCACCACGTCCCCATGTCCACGTCCGCAGCCCCGACGATCGCCCCGCCTGCCGACCCTCATCCCGCGGAAAGCGAGCTCTTCCTGTCGGCGCCGATACCGATCCTGATCGAAGACTGGTCGCGCGTTTATCGCGCGGTGAAGGAACTCAAGATGGCCGGGGTCTCCGATATCGACCGCTATTTCGACGAGCATCCGCAGGCCGTCGCCCGGTTGCGCGCGCTGCATGCGTTCGTGGCGGCCAACGACGCGGTGGTGCAACTCTTCGACGCGGAGTCGAAGGAACATTTCCTGCAGCACGCGGAGATCCTGTTGCCGGCCGACCGGCTCAGCAACAGCGCGGTGCTGCGCGCGATCTACGAAAATCGGATCGCCTGCCAGGGCGAGCGCACGCTGGTGACGTTCAAGGGGCGCCGCGTACCGATCGTATGGCGCTGCTCGCTGCCGAAGCACGAGGACGGCTACCGGCGCCTGCATTTCTATGCGTTCGACGTGACCGAACAGAAGGAGAACAGCGACCGGCTCGCGGTATTGCGCGCGGAAGCCGCACGCGCGGCCCGCGTGTCGCTATTTGCGGAGATGTCGGCCTCGATCCTGCATGAGGTCAGCCAGCCGCTGTCGGCCGTCGGTTCGTCGGCCGAAGCGGCGTTGCGCTGGCTCGAGCGCGACGAGCCCGACGTCGCCGAAGCCGCTGCCGCGATCACGCAGGCCGCCCGGTGGGCACGCGACGCGACGGAGATCTGCCGCAAGATTCGCGGCTTCATCGGCAAGGCGCCGGCGAAGTGCGTCGACTTCGCGGCCGCCGACGCCGTGCACGCTGCCCTGTTCCTGATCGGGCCGGAAGCCGCTGCACGCAACGTTCGTGTCGACAGCGACATCGATGCCGACGCACACCTGTTCGCCGATCCCGTGCAGGTCCAGCAGGTGCTCGCGAACCTGATGATGAACGGCATCCAGGCGATCGAAAGCGGCCCGTCGCACGCGCGCACGCTGACGGTCTCGGCCAGGCTGAGCGGCGCCGAAGTCGTGTTCGACGTATGCGACACGGGGCCGGGTATCGAACAGCAGTCGATCGATCAGCTTTTCGAGCCGTTTTTCACGAGCAAATCCGACGGCATGGGAATGGGCCTCACGGTCGCACGCTCGATCGTCGACGCCCACCACGGGCGCATCTGGGCACGCGGCGAACCGGGCGCCGGCTGCTGCTTCTCGTTCGCGCTGCCGGCCCGCCCGCGCACGACCGACCCGGCCGCATGACGCTCGCCGCGCGCGGCGTCATGTCGCCAGTTGCACGCCGATCGCCTCGGACTTGCGCACGAGATCCGCAAGCGACGATGCATTCATCTTGCGCATCACCGATGCGCGATGCTGCTTGATAGTGATCAGGCTCAATCCGAGATGCGACGCGATCTGCTTGTTCAGCGCGCCGCTGACGACGTACGCAAGCACTTCGCGCTCGCGGCGCGTGAGCAGCTCGAACGACTGCCGCAACTCGTCGTGCGTGTCGTTGCGGACTCGCCGTGCCGCATCCAGCGACAGTGCGAGGTTCACGGCGTCGATCAACTCGTGGTCGGTGAACGGCTTCACGAGAAAATCGACCGCACCGCCCTTCAGCGCCTTGCGACACACTTCGACGTCCGCGAACCCGGTTATGACGACGATCGGGATCGATGGCCGGTCCGACGCCTGCTGAAACATCAGCCCGCTCTCCCCGCGCAGCCGCACATCGAGCAACAGGCAGCTCGCGACATTCTCCCTGTGCGTCGCGCGCAGCTCGGCGGTACTCGCGAAGGTCACGACGCGCAGGCCCAGCGATCGCAACAACGTATCGAGCGATGCGCGTATGGCCGGATCGTCGTCGACGACGTATACAACAGCCGTCGAATCGTCTTTCATCGCTGCATCTGACATATCCTGCGCCCCAACCGTCCGTTCAGTTTCATCATCGCGAACCACGTGTCGCCCGATACGGTGCCGACGACGAGCGCCGACCCGGCCACCCGCTAGGCCGGTCGCGCCCCGCACAGCGCTTCGCTGATCCGCGCCACTTCGGCGGTTGCGACGTACGCGTCATGCGGCGCATCGGCACGGCGTGCCTACCCATGCCGGGCACGCTTCGCGCGTGCGGCAACGCAATCGGCGACCGGGCGCGTCCGTGCGGCACACACGGCCGGTTCCAGCCTGGCGACATGACGCGGGCTACCGAGGACGGTTCACAAAACCGTGGGCGGACGAGCGTGCGGTCCGCTGTTGACGAGTCGTCGGTTCGGCTTGCCCGAGCAGGTACCGCCCGAAGAACATTCTATTGACGATGGGCGCGCGTGGAGGGACGCAGTTCCCTCCTTTCGTGCCATGATGTTGCAGCGCGGGATCCGGTATCGGCCAGCCGCGCTCAGTCGGTGTCCGTGTGTTCCGGCTTGCGCTGCCGCCGCAAGGCCTGCGGCGGATGGCCGAACGCGCGCACGAACGACCGCCTCATCCGCTCGGTATCCGCATAACCGGTTTCCCGTGCGATCGTGTCGATGGTCCACGACGAACTCGTCACGAAATCCCGGGCCGTTTCGAGCCGAATGCGCTCGACTGCCTTTGCAGGCGTCAGGCCGGTTTCGTCCTTGAAGCGGCGCGTAAACTGCCGCTTGCTCATCCTCGCCACGTCGGCCAGCTTGTCGACCGTCAGTTCGGTGCCGAGATTCGCCCGGATGTGCGTGATGACGTCGTGGATCCGATTGCTGCGTGCCGGATGGTCGATCAGCACGGACGATTGCGGCTGCGACCCCGAGCGCCTCCAGCGCTCGAGCACCAGGTCTTTCGCAACCTGCAACGCGGCGTCCGGGCCGAGATCCTCTTCGAGCATCGCGAGCGCCATGTCCATGGCCGTGCTCATTCCGGCCGAACTCCACAGCGCGCCGTCGCGCACGAAGATGCAATCGCTCTCCACCGATACCGCAGGGTAGCGATCCCTGAACCGGTCGAGAAACGCCCAATGCGTCGTTGCACGGCGCCCGTCCAGCAGGCCCGCCTCGGCCAGCAGAAACGCACCGAGGCAAATCGACGCCATGCGTTCGACCTTGCCGGACAGATCGACCAGCAGTTCGCGCATGCGGTCCGTGAGCGGCGGCGTCGACAGCGAAGCGCCGACGAATACCGTGTGCAGCTCCGACAGCCGCGCTGGTCGAGTCGATGCGCACATCCCGAACGACGCCTCCACGGGGCCGCCATCCTCCGAGATCACGCTCACTTCATAGAGCGAGCGGCCGGCGCGGAGATTGGCGATGTCGAACACGGACAACGCGAGCAGGCTCATCACCTGAAACTGAGGGACGACGACAAGCCCAATGCGACGCATACTGACCTCACGCGAATCGACCCCGCCGGCGCATACCGGCGGGGCCACAACAAACAGAAAATCGGGCATGCTGCGGGGATCGCGGCATGCCAACCGGCACTCCGGCGATGCTACAAGATTTTCGGGACAGAAAAGAATGGCCATGCAGCGCACATGGCCGAGCGTTCGGCCCGTCCCGTCGCACGACGACTGCCAGCAGGCGCGAGCCGGCCGTGCACACTGCGCCCATGTTGAAGAAGCGGCGCGCGCGGTGCGGTCGAGATCGGGACAGTCGGGCAGCACGAGGTTCGGCAACTTGCCGCCGAGTTCGAGCCACACGCGCTTCAGGTTTGACTGCGCGGCGCACGCCATGATCTGCTGCCCGGTGCGTGTCGATCCCGTGAACGCGATGCAGTCGACGTCGCGATGCAGCCCAGCGCCCGACCCGGCTCCGCGCCGTTCGGCACGACGTTGAACACGCCGGCCGGAATGCCGGCCGCGAACGCGAGCCGCGCAACGCGCGGCGCGGTCAGCGGCGATTTCTCCGACGGCTCGAGCACCACGCTGTTGCCGGCCGCGAGCGCCACGCGAGATGCACGTGTGCGCGTCGTTCGTCCAGGGCACGACGTCGGCCGCGATCGCGCAGTCGATGGGGCGCAAGACGTCCACCGTCGATACGTACGCGAAGCGCGCGTTCGCCAAGCTCGGCGTCAATTCGCGCCGGCAACTGATGACGCTCGTCCTGAGAAACGCGTCGCGGCGCCACGACACGTAGGCCCCGCGCGAGACGCCAACCCGTTGCGCACGCATCCATCGCCGCGCGCCTCATAACGATCCGACAATTTATTGGTTCCCTCGACGATGCGCGGTCCGTATCGTTCACCGATTCGTCAGACCAATTGACCAACGGGGGAATCCAATCATGAAACAGATCCGGTCATTCGCGCTGCTCGCACTGCCGGCCGCGCTCGCCACCGCCGGCGCCCACGCACAAAGCAGCGTCACGCTGTACGGCATCGCCGACGCGGGCATCGCGTACGTCCACAACGCGCAGAACGCGAACGGCAGCAACGCGTCGAGCCTCGTGAAGTTCAGCAGCGGCAACCTGTCGGGCAGCCGCTGGGGGCTGCGCGGCATCGAGGATCTCGGCAGCGGCCTGTCCGCGCTGTTCCAGCTCGAGAACGGCTTCAACATCGGCACCGGCGCGCTCGGCCAGGGCCAGCGCGAATTCGGCCGCAAGGCCGTCGTCGGCCTCGCAAGCAGCACGTTCGGCACCGTGACGCTCGGCCGCCAGTACGATCCGGTCGTCGATCTCGTGCAGGGCCTCACGCAGGACAACTACTTCGGCGGCGTGTTCGCGACGCCGGGCGATCTCGACAACTACGACAACAGCCTGCGCGTCAGCAACTCGGTGAAATACACGAGCCCGCTGATCTCCGGCTTCCAGTTCGCGGCGCTGTACGGTTTCGGCGGCGTCGCGGGCGCGACCGGCAGCGGCCGCACGTACAGCTTCGGCGCGAGCTATGCGAACGGGCCGCTGTCGCTCGGCGCCGGCTACTTCTACGCGAACGGCGGCACGACGGTCGCGAACGGCGTCCGCACGTGGTCGAGCAGCTCGGACACGCTGTTCAACACCGTGATCAGCCAGGGCTTCTCGAGCGCGAAGTCGATCCAGATCGTGCGCGTGGCCGGCCAGTACGTGGCCGGGCCGGCGACCTTCGGCCTCGCGTATTCGAACACGCAATACGGCGCGGACACGCTGTCGGCGTTCAGCCAGAACGCGAAGTTCAACAACGGCTCGGCGTTCTTCAACTGGCAGTTCTCGCCGGCGCTGCGCGCGGGCGTCGGCTACAACTACACGTCGCTGACGGGCCCGGCTTCCGCGCACTACAACCAGGTCAACCTCGGCGCGGACTATGCACTGTCGAAGCGCACCGATCTGTATGCGCTGTTCGGCTATCAGAAGGCGAGCGGCAACACGCTCAACGCGAGCGGGGCGACCGTGAAAGCAGCCGCGTCGGTCGGCTCGTACGGCGTGAACTCGGGCACCGATACGCAGGAACTCGCGATCGTCGGCATTCGCCACAAGTTCTGATCGTCCCGTCGCACGACGATCGTTACGGCAGGCGCGCACCGCGGTGCGCGCCTGCCGCGTTTACACTGGCCATCTTCACGTTCGTCACGACTTCGAGCGGCGGCAGCGCCTCGAAAAATTGTCTCCGCCGACGCCCACCTTCGAAATTTTCGTCAGACGGAGAATACTGTGGCAATCGTACGGCCTCGGTTCATGGGACCGAAGCACGTTTCCGGCACTGAAGGCTCTGGACAGTCGCCGCACGCCCTCCAGGGTCGAACAGGCGTCGCAACACCGGTCCAATCATCGGTCTAATGTCGCCGCATGCCGCCGAACCCGTGACCCGCACCCACCGGGAACGCGCCATGGCGGAACCCCGCGCCCATCGGCACGCCGAAGCGGCGATGTCCGATCGGATTGAAATGATCGACGTGATCGAAATGGTGAAAACGCCGGAAGCGATCGACGAAGATGAAGCTCACACCCGCGCCGATGAACAGCGGCGGCCCCCAGTACCACGGATCGGCATACGGATAGGCTGCCACCGGGTACCAAAGCACGCTGCCGTCGGCGTCTTGCACGATCTGCCAGGTCCCGTCGTCTTGCAGACACGCGCGCCCCACGATCTGCTGCTCCGTGCCGTCGATGTTCGCCTGCGCGACGACCGCACGGCAGTTCGTGCCGTTCTCCGCTGGATCGTCGGTCATTTGCGCGAAGACGGACGCGGCAAAGCCGAGACAGACGATACCTGTCACGGATCGAAACGAGTTGCACATGATCGGCTCCTGCGTCGTTGCCCCCGACCCATTGATCCCGAGCGTCGCCAACGACGCCCGCGCACCGTTTTGCTTGCGCACGATTCGTCGCGCGGCGATCGCCTCTCGCCGCTGCTTCGCTTCGTACAGGGGTCTCCTGACGGCTAAACGACACAGCGCGGCAGGTTATTCCAGGGGTCGGGATACGGATGTCCGTCGCAGACATCCTTGGCAATCGATGCCGGGATCACCGCGTAGCGTGACGTCGGGCGACATGGTAGACAGCCGCTGCCGTGATCCCGAATACCAGATGAGCGATCAGCGTGATCGCGCCGCGAACCGGGATGAACCACGGAAAGATCGCCGTGAACCCGTACAGGTTCACGCCATACAGGAGGAACCCGAACGCGCCGCCCGCGAACAGCGCGGCCACGAGCGGCAAACTGCGGATCAGCCGTGCCAGCACGGCCGCATAGACGAGCGAAAGCGCCGCATGCACGAGCGTCGCCACGCCCATGACCAGCGGATCGAAGCCGCCGGACGCGCCGAGCACGCGTGGCCCCATCACGATCGCGGCGGTGAGGCGCGCGTCGCGAAACAGATTGTGGACGGCGTCATCGCCGGTCATCGCCCAGAGCAGCAACTCGATGACGGTCGATCCGACCGCCGCGCCGAACGCTGCCCAGAGAACCGGCACCACGCGCGCTTGTTTCAATGCTCGTCCTTATGGCGGGGAAATCGATGCATCGAGCGAAGCCGCCGTGCAAACCGGTCCGCTACGCCCCTTCGCAGTCCGACCAGTACGCAAACGGATCGCGATGTTTCGGATAGTGCTCATCGAGCCATTTCAGCAGCGTCGCCCGCGCATTGTCCATGTCGGCCTTCAACGACGACGTCGTCAGTTCGTGCAATTCGACGGATTTTTCCCGATCGATCACGAAGCAGTTCCAGTCGGGGCCGTCGAGATCCGGATCGTCGGACGCCTTCGACGACTTGCTCCAGCCGAAACGCTTGCGCGCATCGATGTAGTAGCGCGGATGCACCTTCAAATACGACATTTCGCCGCCCTGCAGGCTGCTCTCGGCGCGCAGCACGTCGCGCTCGTCGACGATCTGCGTGACTTCCGGAAGCCGGCGCGAACGCCATCCGGCAGGCAGCGTCGCCACCGCGCGAACGCTGTCGTACGTGCCCCACTCGAGGCCCCACGCTTCGGCCATGCGCTTCATGAACGCGTCGGCGCTCGGATAACCGCGCAACTGGATGCGGGTCGACAACGTGACTTCGACGCCGCGACCGCCGGATGCGCTCGACACCTCGTCGTCCGTTGCGAACGGATTGCCCGGACGCGGCGATTCGCGCTTCGCGTCCGTGGGCGCCAGGCCGGAAAAAAGTTGATCCAGCGCCGCACGCGCTTTCGACGATTTGTCTGGTCTATTCATCGGTTCCCTTTTGTGCAAATTTGAACCCGTATTGCAATAATTGGTGATCGCCCTGCCATCGGGCAAAGGCTCGATTCCGCTTCACTGTTCCGCTTCACCGCGGCGATCTCGCCGTTTTCCGCGGCTGCATTGTAACGATTCGGCGGCTGCGGCCGCGACCGAACCCCGCCGCATTCCATTCGTCCCGAAACGGTCGCCGACATAAAGCGGCATGACCACGCGAGTTTCCATGGCAAGCCAGCCGTCCGTGCCGTATACACTCGCCCCTTTCGTGGCGTCGGAAGTCCGACGGTACGCTCGACGACATCGACACAGGGCTTCATCCGAAAACCGGCTTCCCTGCCGGCCGTGATCGCACGCGTTGGTGGCCGCGAAACGAGGCAATGCTGGAGAAACCATGATCCGATTTTTCACGCGCTGGTTTGGCAACAAGACAAGCGACCGGAACGACACACCGGACGCGCCCGAGCCGGTTTCCGATGCCGATATCCTGCGCGATCACTTCTCGCCATCGCCAGACGCGTTGGTGGCGCTTGCGAAGCTGGTCGAGCTCATCGTAAAGCCGCTCGACACCGCGACCCGTCACCGTCTCGTCGCCTACGTCCTCGATGCCGAACCCGGAGAAGACACGTCGTCGATACTCGACTGGGTACTGACACGCGACATGAGCGCCCCGGAAACGCTCGACCCTTCCAACTGGTGCCTGTGCATTTCGGTCGACTGGCGCGCATCCGACCAAATCGAATGGCAGGCAAACCAGATGCTCGATACGCTGGGCATCGCCGAGCGCTGGACCTGGGACGGCGAAGGCGACGTACCGGCCGGGCTGCTCGTGCTGGGCGCCTGGCTGGCCGATAAAGGGTACGCGTTGCTTCATCTCGACACCGGACACGACGCCTATACGGCGTTCGCCGTCAGCCAAGACGACCTCGCCGAAGCACTCGCGCTTGCCCATGCCGCGGGTGCGGAAATCTCGATGTACGACGACCTTCGGCCGTGAAAGGCATGCGTCCCGCTCGCCATTCTACGCAATCCGCCGCCCCCTACCCCAGCGCCCTGACCATCCGCTCCATCAACGCAAGGACTTCCGGCCGATTCTCGCCCTTCGCATGCACGAAGTGATAGCTGAGCAGCGAATCGACTTCGTGGCGGCTCACGCGCACGAGTGCGCTGCGCTTCAGATACGCATCCGCAAGCGGTGTTCGCGCAAGCGCCACGCCCAGCCCCGCTTCGGCCGCCGCCAGCACGAGGTTGTAATCCTCGAACCGGCGATCCTGCGCACGCGGCTTGAACGGAATGCCGAGCGCATCGAACCACGTGCGCCAGCCGGTCACGTCGGAATCGTGCAGCAACGGCATGTCGAGCAGCGCGGCATCGCCCGTTGCGCGGCGCATCCTGGCCAGTTGCGCGGCAAGCCGCGGATGGGCGACCGGATACAGCCGTTCCGGCATGAACGGCCGGGTTTCAAGCTGACGCCAGTTGCCGCGCCCGTACCGGATCGACAGATCGGCTTCGCCGCCGGCGATATCCACGTTGCGCAGCTCGATGCCGAGCTCGATGCGCAACGCGGGCGCTTCACGCTCGAGCGCAGGCTGCCGCTCCAGCAGCCACAGCTGCGCGAACGCGGGCACCACGCTCATCCGGACCAGCCGCGGCGTGCGCGGCGAGCGCCACTGATCGGCCGCGCCGTCGATGATCGCGAACGCCTGCTCGATCCGGCCGACGAAGCGCTGCCCGTCCGGCGTCAGGCGCACGCCGCGCGCATGCCGCTCGAACAGCGCCATCCCGAGCCAGTTTTCCACGGCGGCCACCCGCCGGCTGATCGCGCCGTGCGTGACGCCGGAGACGTCGGCGGCCGCGAGAAACGAACCCTCGCGCGCGACCGTGCAGACCGTCTCCAGGCTCGCGAGCGGCGGCCGCGGGCCCGGCATCGGGGTGGCGGCCACCGGGCGCGCATGCGCCGGACCGTCTGCCCGCCGCGCCGCCGAGCTGTGAGCCATATTCATATCCGGGTGTTGATCTGTGCGCTAGCTTAGCATCTCGCCATGCCGCACCATTACCGCATGAATACGCTTTCGTCACCGACGTCGCGCGGCGCGCGACAACCGCTCGTCGCGGCAGCGGCCGTCGCGTTCACGATCGTCTCGTGGGCGTCCGCCTTCCCGTTCATCCGGATCGGCCTGCACGGCCTCGCACCGCTGCAGCTCGCGGCCGCGCGCTTCGCGACCGCTGCGTTGCTCGTGATCGCGTGGCTCGCGTGGCGACGGCCGCCGCTGCCGACGAAAGGCGATGCGTGGCGCTTTCTCGCGTGCGGCCTGCTCGGCATCGCACTCTACAACGCGCTGCTCAATACCGGCGAGCAAACCGTGTCGGCCGGCGCGGCGAGTTTCATCGTGAACACGCTGCCGATCTTCACCGCGTTGCTGGCCGCCGTGTTTCTGCGCGAGCGCTTCGATCGCTGGGGCTGGCTCGGCTCGCTGATCAGCCTGGCCGGCATCGCGGTGATCGCGCAAGGGCAGCCGGGCGGCCTCGTCCTCGGCTCGGGAAGCACGCTGATTCTCGGCGCGGCGCTGTGTTCGGCCAGCTATTTCGTGTTGCAGCGGCGGCTGATTCCCGTGTACGGCGCGCTGCCGTGCACCGCATACACGCTGCTGGCGGGCGCGGCGCTGCTCGCGCCGTGGCTGCCCGGCGCGCTCGTGTCGCTCGGCGGCGGGTCGCGCGATACGGCGCTGGCCGTCGTGGTGCTCGGCGTCTTTCCCGCCGCGCTCGGTTACGCGACATGGACCTTCGCGCTCGGCTACTTCGGCGCCGCGCGCGCGGCCAGCTTTCTCTACCTGACGCCGGCGGTTGCGACACTGCTGTCGATGGCGCTGACGGGCGAGCGGCCCGGCATCGCGACGGCGTGCGGCGGCCTGCTGGCGATTGCAGGCGTGACCGTCGTCGCATGGCGCGGACGGTCGTAGGTCGAGATGGCGGCGATTGCGTGGCCAACGCGACGATCCGAAAGCCGAAGCGGGCCGGTCGGGAAAAGCCCCGGTTTCTGCCGAACTGGACGAATGGCGCGGTCAATGCAATCGGCACCCATTCGTTGATGCTGGCGAACCAGACCGTTAGTTGCATAACGACGGCTGTCGCTGCCGATGAAGCATGACCATGAAACCGGATACGCGATTCGCAATTGACCAAACTGTGCAGACAAATCGACCAAACAGTTCCCGATTGACCGCACGTCAGTGTCCATGGCTTCGCCGCGACGACCGGCCGAATAATGGATACGGCCGTAAGGCCGACGACAGCGAATCGCAATCCGCAGGCCGGCGCGGCGCCCGATTTCCGGTATCCGTAACCTTCGACATTCGCGCGCCGGCGAGCGCCGCAACAGCCCGCCACACGGGGCACGGCGGCACGCGGAAGCGGGTTCCGATATATTCATACGAATTGCATCGCGTCAGGCGCCGGTCCGCCCGCTCGCCCGGGCGGCAGGTCACCCGGCCGGACGCCATGCAAGCGCGCCCGTGACGGGTAGTGAAAATCGTCCGATCGCGCCGGCCGCGGCCGGCCGGTCGAGACGTCAATAGAAAGACATTCAATTCGGAGATGACAGATGGAACGAAGCACTGTCGGCATGCGCTGCAAACCCCTGATCACCGTTGCATTGGCTGCCGCCGCGTTCGCGGCCGCCTCGGGCGCGATGGCCGATCAAGTGGTGAAGATCGGCAGCGTCGAACCGACGACGGGTGGCATCTCGCACCTCGGCAAGGACAACGAGAACGGTGCGCGCCTCGCGGTCGAGGAAATCAACGCGAAGGGCCTGACGATCGGCGGCAAGAAGATCACGCTGCAGCTCGACGCGCAGGATGACGCGGCCGACCCGCGCCAGGCGACGCAGGTGGCGCAGAAGCTCGTCGACGACAAGGTCGTCGCCGTCATCGGCCACCTGAACTCGGGCACGTCGATCCCGGCGTCGAAGATCTACAGCGACGCGGGCATCGTGCAGATCTCGCCGTCGGCCACGAACCCGAGCTACACGCAGCAAGGCTTCAAGACGACCTACCGCGTGGTCGCGACCGATGCGCAGCAGGGCCCGGCGCTCGCGAGCTATGCACAGTCGAAGGGCGTGAAGAGCGTCGCGGTGATCGACGATTCGACCGCGTACGGCCAGGGCCTCGCGAACGAGTTCGAGAAGAAGGCGAAGGCGCTCGGCCTGAAGGTGCTGTCGCACGACGCGACCAACGACAAGGCGGTGGACTTCCGCGCGATCCTGACCAAGATCAAGGGCGAGAACCCCGACGCGATCATGTACGGCGGCATGGACGCCACCGGCGGCCCGCTCGCGAAGCAGGCGAAGCAGCTCGGCCTGCGCGCGAAGATCCTGTCCGGCGACGGCGTGTGCACCGACTCGCTCGCGCAGCTGGCCGGCCCGGCGGCCGACAACGTGCTGTGCTCGCAGGCAGGCGCTGCGCTCGAGAAGATGCCGGGCGGCGCGGACTTCCTCGCGAAGTACCAGAAACGCTTCAACCAGGGCATCAAGTTCGACGCACCGTTCGCGTATGACGCGGTCTACATCGCGGTCGACGCGATGAAGCGCGCGAACTCGACCGATCCGGCGAAGATCCTCGCGGCGATGCCGGCGACGAAGTACGACGGCGTGATCGGCACGACGACGTTCGACTCGAAGGGCGACCTGACGCACGGGATCATCTCGATCTACGGCTACAAGAGCGGCAAGAAGACCTTCCTCGACCAGGTGAAGATGTAACCCCACGCGGCGCCGGCACGACGGGAACGCCACCCGTCGACGCCGGCGCCGCGCGGGCCGAATGCCGATTCACGGAGACGAAGCATCATGTGCGCAATGGCGTATGCGGAATTCCAGCAGGAGTTGAAGAAGGCACAGTTGACGGCGCGCGAGTTCGCCCGCCTGATCCGGATGAACGAAAGTTCGATCACCAACTATTCGAGCAAGGGCACCGTCCCTTCCCACCTCGCGGTCATCGCGAAACTGATCGGCACGCTGGCCGCGCACGAGATCGACTTCCGGCGCGTGATCCGGCAAATGCGGATCGAGCCGAAACGGCCGCGCGGCGTCGGCGTGCTTCCCGCGGCGGAAAAACCGCGGGCGCGGAAAGCGGCGAAAGCCGACGCCTGACCCGCGCCGGCGGCAGTCGACAGCGGCACGGGGTTGCCGCTCGACGCGCGATCGACGCCGCCTAGGCGGCGCGCGCCCCGCACCGCCCTGTTGTCACCCCACGGCCCGCACATGGTCGAGCAGCGCCTGCAACGGATGGCGCACCTGCTTCGACGATAGGCGTTTCACCTGGCTGCGGCACGAATACCCGGTCGCCAGCGCCTCGCCTTCCTGCTCCGGCCCGTCAACGTGCGCGGCCCAAGACTGCGCATAGATCGTCTTCGACGTCGCGAGATTGCGCGCCTCGTGCCCGTACGTGCCCGACATCCCGCAACACCCGGCCGCCTGAACCTGCAAGCGCAGCCCGCGACGCGCGAACACCTGCACCCATTGCTTGCCGCTGTCCGGCGCATTGGTCTTCTCGGTGCAGTGCGGCAGCAGCCGATATGAAACCGTCGCCCCGCCCGCACCGGCTTCCGGCAGCACATCGAGCAGCCATTCCTGCGGCAGCGCGACCTTCGGCACGTCGGTGAGCCCCGTCACCTTCCGGTACTCCTGCCGATACGTCAGCGTCATCGCCGGATCGAGGCCGACCAGCGCGACGCCCGAGCGCGCGAGCGCGGCCAGTTGCGTCGCGTTGCGCACCGCCGCCTTTTCGAATGCGTGAAGAAACCCCTGCACGTGCAGCGCCTTGCCGTTCGGCGCGAGCGGCGCGAGCCACGCCTGGAAGCCCAGGCGCGCCGCCAGCTCGATCAGCGTCGCCAGTTGCTCGGTATCGAAGTAGCGCGTGAACGTGTCTTGCACGATGACGACGCTGCGCGCGCGCTGCGCATCGCTCAGCGCGGCGAGCGCATGCGGATCGGCCGGCTTCACGCGCCATGCGCGGATCACGGCCGCGAGATCGAAACGGCTCAGCAGCGGGCTGTCGACCATGCCGATCCGACGCTCGAGCAGCGTCCGCACCCAGCCGGCGCCCATCAGCCAGTTGTACAGCGCCGGCACGCGCGCCATCCACGGCATCGTGAATTCGAGCGAGCCGATCAGGTAGTCGCGCAGCGGCCGCAGGTACCGCTGGTGATACAGCTCGAGAAAGCGCGAGCGAAACTCGGGCACGTTCACCTTGACCGGACACTGTCCCGCGCACGACTTGCACGCGAGGCAACCGGCCATCGCGTCGTACACCTCGTGCGAGAAATCCGCGTCGCCATCGCGGGCGTTGCGGCCGTTGCGCCAGCGCGCGGCCAGACCGCGCAGGAACGGCTGCCGCGTGCGCGCCGCCGCGACGACGTCGACGCCCGCCTGCCCTTGCAGGCGCAACCATTCGCGCATCAGCGACGCGCGCCCCTTCGGCGACTGCACGCGTTCGCGCGTCGCCTTCCACGACGGGCACATCGCGTCGTCCGGATCGAAGTTGTAGCACGCGCCATTGCCGTTGCAATGCATCGCGGTGCCGTAGCTTTGCCACACGCGCTCGTCGATCTGCCGGTCGTGGTCGCCGCGCGTCGGCACCTCGTCGATCTTCAGCAGCCGCAGCGCGGAGTCCGGCGGCGTCGCGATCTTGCCCGGGTTGAACTGGTTGTGCGGATCGAACGCGGCCTTCAGTTGCTGCAGCGACGGATACAGCTCCCCGAAAAACGCCGGCGCATATTCGGAGCGCACGCCCTTGCCGTGCTCGCCCCATAAAAGGCCACCATGGCGCCGCGTGAGCTCGGCCACCGCGTCCGACACAGGCCGCACCAGCGCCGCCTGCTTCGGGTCCTTCATGTCGAGCGCCGGGCGCACGTGCAGCACGCCCGCATCGACGTGGCCGAACATCCCGTACTGCAGCCCGTGGCCGTCCAGCAGCGCGCGGAACTCGGCGATGTACGCGGCGAGGTTCTCGGGCGGCACCGCGGTGTCCTCGACGAACGGCTGCGGACGCGCCTCGCCCTGCACGTTGCCGAGCAGGCCGACCGCGCGCTTGCGCATCGCATACACGCGCTTCACCGCGTCGTCGCCGACCGCCAGCGTGTGGCCGAGCCGCGCCACGCTCGTATCGGTGCGCAGATGCTCGACGAACGCACGCACGCGCGCATCGACGTCGTGTTCACCGTCGCCGCTGAATTCGATCAGGTTGATGCCGAGCGTCGGACGCGCGTCGTCCTGCGGGAAATACTCGGCCACGCTGCTCCACACGAAGTCCTTCATCGCGAGCATCAGCACTTTCGAATCGACCGTCTCGATCGACAGCGGCCGGTGTTCGAGCAGCGCGCGCGCGTCGCGCAACGCGTCCATGAAGCCCGCATAACGCACGTTGACCAGCACCGAAAACTTCGGGATCGGCAGCACGTTGAGCTTCGCCTCGACGACGAAGCCGAGCGAGCCTTCCGCGCCGCACAGCACGCTGTTCAGGTTGAAGCGGCCGTCCGCCTCGCGCAGGTGCGCGAGGTCGTAGCCGGTCAGGCAGCGGTTGAGTTTCGGAAATTTCGCGTCGATGAGCGCGGCCTTGTCGTCGCGGATGCGCCGCGCGGTGCGATACACCTTGCCGACACGGTCCTGCCGCGCGCAGCGGCGCTCCAGTTCTTCATCGTCGAGCGCGTCGCTGTGCAACCGTTCGCCGCCCATCAGCACGAAATCGAGTTCGAGCACGTGGTCGCGCGTCTTGCCGTACGTGCAGCTGCCCTGGCCGCTCGCGTCGGTGTTGATCATCCCGCCGACGGTCGCGCGGTTCGACGTCGACAGTTCCGGCGCGAAGAAGAGGCCGTGCGGCTTCAGCGCCGCATTGAGCTGATCCTTGACGACGCCGGCCTCCACGCGCACCCAGCGTTCTTCCGCGTCGATCTCGAGGATGCGGTTCATGTTCCGCGACAGATCGACGACGATGCCGTCGGTCAGCGACTGCCCGTTGGTGCCGGTGCCGCCGCCGCGCGCGGCCACCGCGACGTCGCGATGCGCGGGCTCGGCCAGCAGCCGGGCCAGCAACTGGACGTCGTCCGCATGCGCAGGGCAGACCACCGCCTGCGGCAGGCGCTGGTAGATCGAGTTGTCGGTGGCCTGCACGGTCCGGTTCGCATGATCAGCGCGGATTTCCCCGGCAAAGCCGGCGGCCTGCAGCGCGGCGAGAAAATCGCGATAAACGGTCGCGGACGGGCTCGCGGGACGGGGCAACGGGACGATCGACATGGGACAAAACGCAATGTGGGTGGAGCCGGCCGGTTTGCGTGCGCCTAAACATGAATTTTTGGCAAGTTTCCGCGCAACTGGGAATTCCAGTATCTTTGGATATCCCGCCGGAAACAAACGAATTCTCACCCGGCAAATCTTGCATAAAACTCATGAATTACCGTCGCCTCACCCCGTCGATGTCGCTGCTGCTCGCATTCGAGGCCGCCGCGCGGCATGAAAGCTACACGCGCGCAGCCGACGAGCTGTCGCTGAGCCAGAGCGCGATCAGCCGGCAGGTGCAGACGCTCGAGGATCAGCTCGGCGTGCCGCTGTTCCGGCGCGAGGGCCGCTCGGTCAAGCTGACCGAAGTCGGCCGCCGCTATTTCGCCGAGCTGAGCGGCGCGCTCGGGCGCATTCGCGGCGCGACGCTGCAGGCGATGTCGCATCAGGCCGGCGCCGGCTCGCTGCGGCTGGCCACCCTGCCGACGTTCGGCTCGAAATGGCTGCTGCCGCACCTGCACGGCTTCTACGCCGCGCATCCGGGTGTGACCTTGCACCTTCATTCACGAATCGGCGCGATCGATTTTCTCAACGACGACCTCGACGCGGCGATCACCGTCGGCGCGGACGACTGGCCGGGCCTGCACGCGCACCGGCTGTACAACGAGTTCCTGATCGCGATCGCGCCGCCCGATACGGGGCGCGGCCGCAAGACCGACACGCGCACGCCGGCCTGGGCCGCGAAGCAGACGCTGCTGGGCGTGACGAGCAATCAGCAGGCCTGGGCAGAGTGGTTCTCGCACTATCGACTCGACCATCGCCAGATGCGCGTCGGCCCGAGCTTCGAGCTGACGTCGCACCTGATCCAGGCCGTGCGTGCCGGAATGGGGATCGGGCTGGTGCCGAAGGTGCTCGTGGACGACGAATTGAGCCGCGGCGAACTCGACTCGATCGGCGACGCCATTACCAGCCAGCGCAGCTATTACCTCGTCTACCCGCCGGGCAACGAAACGCTGCCGTCGCTCGTCGCCTTCCGCGAATGGCTGCTGGCGTCGTGCTGACACACGGCGCGTAGCGGCCCTCAGACGCGCCATTCGCCGAGAATCTGCTCGGCGAGGTAGTCGCACGGGGGGCGCGCGGACTGCGCGCTGCGCGCGAGCACGACTTCCATTTCGCCGAGCGGCGGCAACCCGTGGCTTTCCGACAGTTGCACGAGATGATCGGGAATACAGCAGCGCGCGAGCGGCGCGACCGCGAGCCCGGCCTCCACCATGCTCAGCAGCCCGAGGTGGCTCGGGCTTTCGTACGACATCCGGTATGGGATCTTCCGTCGATTCAGCGCCCTCACCGCGTGATCGCGCGCCATGCTGCCGCCGTGCGGGAAAAACGCCACCGGCAGCGGCCGCTCTTCCCACACGTTGCGCTTCGGCGAGCCGACCCAGACGAGCGGCTCCATCCGGATCAGCTCGCCCGTCACGCCCTTGATCCGCGTGAGGCACGCGAGATCGACCGTGTTGTCCCTCAGCATCGGCACGAGCGCGCTGCTCGGCTGGCCGATCACGCGCACCTCCACGCGCGGATGCATCGCGGCGAACTTGCCGAGCACCTGCGGCAGCAGCGACGAGATGTAATCGTCGGGCACGCCGATCGTCACGCGGCCGCGAATCTCCGGACGCACGACCGACGCCCACGCCTCGTCGCGCATCGCGAGCATCCGCCGGCCGTAGTCGGCGAGCATCCTGCCGTCGTCGGTCGCCGTGACGTTGCGCGTGTCGCGGATGAACAGCGGCTTGCCGAGCGCGTCCTCCAGCGTCCTGATCTGCATGCTCACCGCCGACGGCGACCGATGCACGGCCTGCGCGCCCTGCGCGAACGATCCGGAATCCGCGACGGCCACCACCATCGCGAGCACATCGAGGTCGAGCTTTTTCATGTCGATTCAGAAAAACTGATCAATCGATTCAGTTTATCCCGTTTTACTGTTCGCCTCCATCGCCGGAGAATGACCTGCGTCGGCACTCACTCGATGCAGGAAGCGGAAAACATGCACACGTCCGGATCGCTCTACGGGTTCCTCGTCATCGGCGGCATGCTCGCGGTCACGCCGGGGCCGAACATGGTCTACGTGATGTCGCGCTCGATCGCGCAAGGGCGCGCGGCCGGCCTCGTTTCGCTCGCCGGCGTGATGATCGGCTACCTGTTCTACATGTTCGCCGCGGCGTTCGGCATCACGACGCTGTTCATGAGCGTGCCCTATGCGGGCAGCGTGCTGGGCGCGGTCGGGGCGGCCTATCTGCTGTATCTCGCATGGCAGGCGGTGCGGCCGGGCGGCCGCTCGCCGTTCGAGGTGAAGACGCTGCCGAACGAGCAGCCGTTGCGGCTGCTCGCGATGGGCGCGACGACCAGCGTGCTGAACCCGAAGCTCGCGATGCTGTTCGTGTCGCTGCTGCCGCAGTTCATCGACTACGGGCGAGGCAGCGTGTTCGGCCAGTCGCTGTTTCTCGGCTCGCTGCTGATTGCCGCGTTCGCGTCGGCCAACGGGCTGGTGGCGATCTGCTCGAGCAGCCTCGCGAGGTTCCTGCACGGCCGTCCCGCGCTGCTGCTCGCGCAGCGCTGGGCCATGGGCGCGGTGCTCGGCGGCCTCGGCGCGGAGATGGTGATCGAGGCATCGAAGATGGCGGGCATCACGTAAGCGTCGTGCCGCCGCGCGGGCCCGCACGATCGCGGGCCGCGCGCAGGCGACCGGTCGGCGTCACGCGGCCACGGCCTGCCGCTGCGCCTCCAGCTCGCGCACGAGCGGCAGCACGCGCTTGCCGAAGTACTCGACTTCCTCGATGAAATGCAGGAACCCGGCCAGCACGAGATCGACGCCGATCGCCTTCAGCGCGACGATCCGCTCGGCAATCTGCCGCGGCGTGCCGATCAGGTTCGTGCGAAAGCCGTCGTTGTACTGCACGAGATCCTCGAACGTCGATTTCGCCCAGTTGCCCTCGCCCTCGGGCGACGCCTTGCCGGCCTGCTTCACCGCATCGCCGAACGCGTGCACGGCCTCGACGTGCGCATGCCGGATGATGTCGTCGAGCACGGCCTTCGCTTCTTCCTCGGTGTCGCGCGCGATCACGAACGCATTGACGCCGATCCGCACGCGATGGTTGTTCGCGGCCGCCTTCGCGCGGATGTCGTCGATCTGCGCCTTCAGGTTCTCCGGCGTATTGCCGTTCGTGAAATACCAGTCCGACACGCTCGCCGCGTTGTCGCGCGCCGCGCGCGAGCTGCCGCCCTGGAAGATTTCCGGATGCGGCTTCTGCACCGGCTTCGGGCTCAGCGTGTAGTCGTTGAAGCGGTAGAAGTCGCCCTTGAACGTGAAATTGTCCTGCGTCCAGATGCCCTTGAGCGCCTGGATGAATTCCTTCGAGCGCCGATAGCGTTCGTCGTGCTCGAGCCACGGCTCGCCGATCGCGGTGAATTCGCCCTTGAACCAGCCGCTCACGACGTTGATCGCGATGCGCCCGTTCGAGATGTGGTCGATCGTCGCGAGCTGCTTCGCGACCACGGCCGGATGCCACGGCCCCGGCAGGATCGCGGCGAGCACCTTGAGCTTCGTCGTCGCATGCAGCAGCGCCTGGCTGAACGACACCGACTCGTGCTGATATTCGGCGCCGTAGCCGGCCGTGAAGCGGATCTGGCTCAGCGCGTAGTCGAAGCCGGCTGCCTCGGCCGTGCGCGCGAGCTTCTGGTTGTATTCGAGGCTCCAGTCGGTGCGCTGCTCGATCGTGCTCACGACGAGGCCGCCGCTGACGTTCGGCACCCAGTACGCGAATTTGACGCCGTCGGCGGAAGGGTCGGGAAGGCTCATGAAGGTGTCCTGGTCGAAGGGGAAACGAAAAAGCGGCTTACGCGGCCGCGGCGGAAAGCACATGCGCGCGCAGTTGCGGCACCGCGCGATTCACCGCGAGCGCGATGCGCTCGCGCAACGCCGGGCTGGCGATCTGGTACGCGTTGAAATCGCTTTCGGACGCATACACGCCGATCGGCAGCGTGCGTGCCTGGAAGAAGCTGAACAACGGGCGCAGCTGATGGTCGATCACGAGCGCATGCCGCTCGCTGCCGCCGGTGGCCGCGAGCAGCACGGGCACGTCGACGAGCGCGTCGTGGCGCACGAGGTCGAACAGGTGCTTGAAAAGGCCCGTGTACGACGCGCGGTACACCGGGCTCGCGACGACGAGCGCATCGGCGGTCTCGATCGCGCGGATCAGCTCATCGAGATCGGCCGGCACCTGCGCGCGCGTCAGCGCGCCGGCCAGCCGGCTGCCGATCTCGCCGAGTTCGATCAGCCGTGTATCGATCGGCAGCGCGGCGCCGAGCGCCGTGACGATCGCGTCGGTCAGCGCCAGCGTGCGCGACGGCCGCTGCAGGCTGCCCGATATCGCGACGACGTTGAGGGTGTGGCTCATGCCATGCGTTCCCGTGGTGGAGCCGCGTGCAGTGCGGCGATACCGGTTCGGGTCAGCAAGGAGCGTGCCATCGGTGTGGGTGCATGGCGTAAAGGTCGTCTGTATCACGAAGTTTTTTACCATCGCCCGCCGGAACTGGCGCTCGGCCAAATGCGCGACGGTGGCAAGCGTTCCGGTTCGTGCATCACATCGATATTCCGCAACGCGATGAATCCGGTGCAGCGGGCCTGCTGATGCGCTGCTGATCGGGCAGCAGCGCATCACATGTGGTAGCGCCTGATTCGACGTCATAGCGTCACGGCCCCGCCGCTCTTCCGCGCCATTGCAGGTTCCGCAGCAATCGCGCTTTGGTTATCAGAAATCGATGCTTTTCGCGCGCGGCGAAACGTTCAACACTCTGCTGATCACGCAGCAGCCGCCCCGCATCGCCTGGCCATCCAACGGTTCATCGCCATGACTTCCATTTCCCCATCGCCGCGCCCGCTCAATCTTCGTGTCGTCACCGCGCCCCGCGACCTCGCCGAGCTTCAGGCCGAGGCGCCCGTGCTCACGCGGCCCGAACGTCACGCGCAGCCCTGTGCGCAAGCGCAGGTGTTCGCCGATCCGCGTTCGCTCGCGCTGCTCGAACAGGTTCGCCGCGTCGCGCCGAGCGACGCGAACGTGCTGATCGTCGGCGAGACGGGCACCGGCAAGGAACTGATCGCGCGCCGCGTGCACGATCTCGGCGCCCGTCGCGACGGGCCGTTCGTCGCGGTGAACTGCGGCGCATTCTCCGAAACGCTCGTCGACAGCGAACTGTTCGGCCACGAGAAAGGCGCGTTTACGGGTGCGATCAACGCGAAGCCCGGCTGGTTCGAAGCCGCGCACGGCGGTACGCTGTTTCTCGACGAAATCGGCGACCTGCCGCTCGCGATGCAGGTCAAGCTGCTGCGCGTGCTGCAGGAACGCGAGGTCGTGCGGCTCGGTTCGCGCACGGGGATTCCGGTCGACGTGCGCGTGGTCGCGGCGACCAACGTCGACTTGCAGCAGGCCATCGCGGCCGGACATTTTCGCGGCGACCTGTTCTACCGGCTCAACGTCGTGCTGCTCGCGGTCCCGCCGCTGCGCGAGCGCCCGGGCGACATCCTGCCGCTCGCGCGGCACTTCTTCGACATGTACCGCGACCGGCTCGGCAGCGGCCCGCGCCGCATCGATCCACGCGCCGAGCGTCGGCTCGAGGCGCACGGCTGGCCGGGCAATATCCGCGAACTGGAGAACGTGATCCATCACGCGCTGCTCGTGAGCCGCCACGACGCGCTGCAGGACACCGACCTGCACATCGCGCCGCCATGCCGGCCGACCGTTGCCGCGCCAGCAGCCGATTCGCCCGCCGACGCACAGGCGGCGCTCGAACACGCGCTGCGCGACCTGTTCGACGAAGGGCACGGCAATCTTTTCGAGCACATCGAGGACACGGTCATGCGCGTCGCGTTCGAATTCAGCCATCGCAACCAGATCCGCGCCGCGCAGTTGCTCGGCATCAGCCGCAACGTGCTGCGTGCGCGGCTGATTCGCGCGAAGGCGATCGCCGCGCTGAAATAGCGGCATACGGCGCGCGCCGCCGTTCCGCCCCGGCGCGATCACGTCGCGATCCGTGTCGCGACGTCCGAACCTGATGTATCGTGGCGCCAGGCGTACGCTTCGTTGCCCGCCCCGCATCCGGTCGTCGGTTATGCGATCGCCTGCGACCGGCAACCGCTCACGCACGATCCTCCGCAACACGAAAGCCGTCCGGCGCCCGTGCGCGTCCGGCCGAGCCCCGTTCACCCGTCCGGAACCCGTCGCCATGAAAAAGCTAGTAAACCGCCCGTCCGACGTCGTGCGAGAGATGCTGGAAGGCATCGCGCGGCAATCGCCGCATCTCGCGATCCTCGGCGACGAGCACGTGCTCGTCCGCCAGCCGCTGCCCGAGCCGTCGCAGCGGCCGGTCGCGATCCTGTCCGGCGGCGGCAGCGGCCACGAGCCCGCGCACGGCGGCTATGTCGGCGAAGGGATGCTGAGCGCGGCCGTGTGCGGCGAAGTGTTCACGTCGCCGTCGACCGACGCCGTGCTCGCCGCGATTCGCGCGAGCGCCGGCCCGAACGGCGCGCTGCTGATCGTGAAGAACTACACCGGCGACCGGCTCAATTTCGGGCTCGCCGCCGAGCTCGCACGCGCGGAAGGCATTCCGGTCGAAACCGTGATCGTCGCCGACGACGTCGCGCTGCGCGGCCGCGTCGAGCGCGGCCAGCGGCGCGGGATCGCCGGCACCGTGCTGATCCACAAGCTCGCGGGCGCCGCCGCCGCGCGCGGGCTGCCGCTTGCCCGCGTCGCGGGTATCGCGCGCGACGCGGCAGCCGAGCTCGGCACGATGGGCGTCGCGCTCGACGGCTGCACGATCCCGGGCGCCGACAAATCGGGCTTCAGCCTCGCCGATCACGAGATCGAGCTGGGCCTCGGCATCCACGGCGAGAAAGGCGTCGAGCGCCGCGCGCCGCTGCCGGCCGACGCGCTGGCCGACACGCTGCTGTCGAGCATCGTCGCCGATCTCGTGCTCGAGCGCGACGAGCGCGTCGCGCTGTTCGTCAACGGCCTCGGCGCGACGCCGGACATGGAACTCGCGATCGTGCTGCGCGCCGCGTTCGACAACCTGAGCCGGCGCGGCATCGTCGTCGCGCGCGCATGGGCAGGCACGTTCCTGTCCGCGCTGAACATGCCGGGCTGCTCGATCTCGGTGCTGCGGCTGAACGACGAGCGCGCGGCGCTGCTCGATGCGCCGACGCAGGCGCGCGCATGGCCGGGCGGCGGCATCGTGAACACACGGATTCGCGTGGCCGCGGCCGCGTCGCAGGACGCGCCGCTGCCGCCGCTCGACGCAGCCGGCCGCGCGTGGGCCGCGCGCCTGCAACCGGCGCTGCACGCGGTGGCGCAAACATTGATCGACCACGAGCAGACGTTGACGGATCTCGATGCGGCAGCCGGCGACGGCGATCTCGGCGCGAGCATGCGGCGCGCCGCGCAGGCGATCCTCGAACTACCCGACACCGCGTACGGCACGCCGTCCGGTGCGCTCGCGGCGCTCGGCGCCGCGTTGCGTCGCGCGATCGCCGGCAGCTCCGGTCCGTTCTATGCGACCGCGCTGCTGCGCGCGTCGCGCCGGCTGGCCGATATCGCCGAGCCGTCGCCGCGCGACTGGGCCGCGGCATTGCGCGCGGCGGTGGATTCGATCAGCGAACTCGGCGGCGCGCAGGCCGGCGACCGGACGATGCTCGATGCGCTGGTGCCGGCCGTCGACGCATTCGGCCGCGCGCTCGATGGCGATCGCGATCCCGCGAGCGCATGGGCGGCGGCCGTCGACGCGGCCGAGCGAGGCGCGCGGGAAACGGCACGCATGACGCCGCGCGCGGGACGGGCCAGCTATCTCGGCGAACGCGCGATCGGTACGCCGGATGGCGGCGCGGTGGCCGTCGCGTACTGGCTGCGCGCGCTGCTGCCGCACGTGCGGTAACGGGCGCGCGCGGCCGCGCTCAGACGCCCTCGACCAGCACCGCGCGATAGCGCGCGCCCTTGAACCGGTGCTGGACGACCTTCTGGTATTCGGGGCCGTGATACCACGCGTGCGCGGCCTCCTTCGACGGGAACTCGACGATCACGACGCCTTCCGGGCCTTCACCCTCGAGGGTTTCCTGCGGCCCATAAGCGGCGAGCACCTTCACCGGATGGCCGGCGAGGGTCGCACCGACCTGGCTCGAGTAGAGGTCGAGCTCATGCTGGTCCTGCGTGCTTTCCCGTGTAAAGACGATGTAGGTCGCCACGATATGCGCTCCTGATGAAGGGTGAAAAAAGGGACGCCACGCGCCGCACACTCCGACGAATCCCGCATGGCTGCGCGCAGCTTACCGCCATTCGCCGGCCGGCGCCGCGGCGAGCCGGCCCCGGCCTCCGCCGGCCCCCCGCCACGGCGCGGGAAAACCCCGATCTCCACATCGTCCTATGACATCGGGCATCGCTAATTGGCGGGATTACTTTGATCCTCGTCGGCGCCCGCCCGGGCGCATGCTGATAGCGAGGACCCTCATGCGATACGTGCCATCGTGGACTTCCGTTTCCGCCGCGTCGTCGATTCCCGACGATACAACCACCCAGCGCGGCGACGAGCCGCACAGCCTGCCGCGGGTCGCGATCACGGCCGCCGCCCTCGGCAACGCGACCGAATGGTTCGATTACGGTATTTACGCGTACGGCCTCGCGTACATTTCCGCCGCGCTCTTTCCCGGCAACACGGCCAGCGCGACGCTGTTCGCGCTCGGCACGTTCGCGATCTCGTTCCTGATCCGCCCGCTCGGCGGCCTGTTCTGGGGGCCGCTCGGCGACCGGCTCGGCCGCAAGCGCGTGCTCGCGCTGACGGTCCTGACGATGTCGGGCGCAACCTTGCTCGTCGGCTTGCTGCCGAGCTACGCGACGGCCGGCTGGCTGGCGCCGGCCGCGCTGATCGTGCTGCGCATGGTGCAGGGCTTCTCGACCGGCGGCGAATACGGCGGTGCGGCGACCTTCATCGCCGAATACGCGCCCGATTCGCGGCGCGGCCTGTGCGGCAGCTTCCTCGAATTCGCGACGCTCGCCGGCTTCTCGCTCGGCGCGTTCCTGATGCTCGGCTTCGCGCTGCTGCTCGGCGATTCGGCGATGCATGCGTGGGGTTGGCGCCTGCCGTTCCTCGTCGCGGCGCCGCTCGGCCTGATCGGCTTCTACCTGCGCTCGCGCCTCGAGGAAACGCCGGTGTTCCGCGAACTCGAGGAGCAGGCGCACCGCCGCGAGAAAAGCGTCGCCGTCGCGCTGCCGATCCGGCTGCTGCTGGTGCGCTATGCGAAGCCGCTGCTGCTGCTCGGCGGGCTCGTCGTCGCATTGAACGTCGTCAACTACGTGCTGCTCGCGTACATGCCGACCTACATGCACAAGGAGCTCGGCGTCAGCGAAAACATGTCGCTGCTGATTCCGCTGATCGGCATGCTCGCGATGATGGTGCTGCTGCCGTTCGCCGGCTGGCTGTCGGATCGCGTCGGCCGCAAGACGATGTGGTGGATCTCGCTCGTCGGGCTGTTCGTCGCGGCCGTGCCGATGTTCACGCTGATGACGCACGGCCCGCTCGGCGCGTTCGTCGGCTTCGCGGTGCTCGGCGTGCTCTACGTGCCGCAGCTCGCCACCATTTCCGCGATGTTCCCGGCGATGTTCCCGACCCACGTCCGGTATGCGGGCATGGCGATCGCCTACAACGTGTCGACGTCGCTGTTCGGCGGCACCGCGCCGATCGTCAACGACTGGCTGATCGGCAAGACCGGCAACGCACTGATTCCCGCGTACTACATGATGGCCGCCTGCGCGGTCGGGCTGATCGCGCTGCTGGCGGTGATCGAGACGCGCGGATGTTCGCTGCGCGGCGACACGCTCCCCGGCCAGCCGGGCTGACCCGCGCGCCGGCCGCGCCCGGCTTCCCATAAACGGCAACCATTGCATCGCCCGCCGTCCGGCAACGGACGGCGGGCGACGTGCATTTCGGGCCACCGAAGCCGCGGCCCGATTGTTGTCGTCCGGACAACACGATGTGCCCCCGCGCGGCGCTGTCGGCGTGTGTCGGCCGTCACTACAATCGTTGACACGCTCGACCGGAATCCGGGCGAACCGAAGCGCGGCCTTCACGATCGCGCCAGCGAGCCGCGCCGTGCCGCGCGGCTTACCTCTCTCGACGAACAGGACTACTGAACATGAACGCACCCATCCGCAACGTCCGGCCGGTTACCGCCCGCCTGGGCAACGAATCTTCGGGCGAGCTCGTTTCGTCCCGCTACGCGGTGCGCATCGGCGACGTCGATGTCGTGCTGATCAGCGACGGCGTGCTGCCGCTGCCGACTTCCACCATGTCCACCAACGTGAGCGAAGCGGACCGCAACGCGTGGTTCGACGGCCGTTTCCTGCAACGCGACATGTTCGACTGGGCGCTCAACATCGCGCTCGTGCGCAGCGGCGATCGCCTGATCCTGATCGATTCGGGCGTGGGCGACGGTTTCGAATACTTCACGCGCGCCGGGCGCTCGGTGATGCGTCTGGAATCGGCCGGCATCGATCTGGCCGCGATCACCGATATCGTGATCACGCACATGCACATGGATCACGTCGGCGGGCTGAACGTCGACGGCGTCAAGGCGAAGCTGCGCCCCGACGTACGCATTCACGTGTCGGCCGCGGAAGTGGCGTTCTGGAAGCATCCGGACTTCAGCAAGACGGTGATGCCGGAAACCGTTCCGCCCGCGCTGCGCAAGGCGGCAGCGAGGTTCATGGAGCTCTACGGCGAACACGTCGTGCAGTTCGATCGCACCGTGGAAGTCGCCGCGGGCGTGTCGGCGCGGGTGACGGGCGGGCATACGCCGGGGCACTGCGTGGTCGACATCGCATCGAACGGAGAAAAGCTGACGTTCGCGGGCGATGCGATTTTCGAAGTCAACTTCGACAATCCCGACTGGCAAAACGGCTTCGAACACGATCCCGAAGCGGCGGTCGACGTGCGTCTCGCGCTGTTCAACGAAGCCGCGGACACCGGCTCGATGCTGGCTGCCGCGCACGTCGCGTTCCCGTCCATCGGCCATGTTGCCCGGGACGGCGACGGTTTCCGGTTCGTCCCGGTCGTGTGGGATTACTGAGTGACGGGCGATAGCCGACGCGCGCCGTAGGCGATGCGACGACGGTTTTGCTGAACCGGACCTGCACCCGGACCGGCAAGAAAACACGCCGCCGCACTTGCATGCGGCGGCGTCGCCTCGCGCGCCGGAACGCGCATCAGGATCGCTGACAACTCACGCGACGGCCGAAATATTCCGCTCCGCTACCTCGTCCACCGCATCCTTCACGATCGCGACGATCTCGTCGGCTTCCGCACGCGTCATCACGAGCGGCGGCGCAAAGCCGAGAATGTCGCCGTGCGGCATCGCCCGCGCGATCACATCCCACACCTTCTCGCCTACGATCACGCCCCACGGCGGCGCATACGCACTCGTCAGCCCCTTCGCGACGGTAATCAGATCGGGCTTGATCCCCGACGTGCTGCGCGCCCGTCTTCCGGCTCATGCTTGGTCCGCTCGCCCACGCTCAAGCTTTTCCCCAAAGATCCGATAACCCGTGCGTCCAGCAAATATTTTGCCAACGAACAGCCATGGAGATCGGACGCACATGTTACTGAACAAAAAAAGCTTCGCCGCCCTAGCGCTCCTGATTTCCATCTCAGGCCATGCTAGCGATGCGACGCCCGAGATCGATAGTGAAAAACTGGGTGCGGTCAAGACCGTGACGGTCGTCTATCCCGGTAAAGCGGTGTACATCGCATTCGGGCCGTCTGGTCCCATTCACATCCCGATTCCAATTCCAGGTGCCGGCGTAGTCGGAGCGCTCGCAACGGGAGCCATCGCGGGCGCTGTCAACGCCGGGCTCAACAAGAGCGAAAACGACTCGCCGACGTCACTCAACGACCTCGTGACGGCCAAATTGGGCGACACTGGGTTGAACCGGCGCTTCACCGACAGTATCGAAACGGTTCTGCGAAACCATGGCTTCACCGTAAAGGAGGTTGATGCGTCATCGCCGGGCCTCCCCACGGTCAAACCGGACGAGCACCGCCTCTGGCAGGCAAGCGGCTCGCCCTATCAAGGAAGCGATGCCGTTCTGTACATTCGTGTCGGAACAGGCTATGTAACGCCCGGCGCTCGTCACGCGTACACGCGCAGAGTGATCGGCGACATTGTCATGTTCAAGAGCGACACATACGATGCCATTCTCCGACAACATGTCAGTTGGAAGCAGTCCAACGACCCATATAGCTATCCGTCGATCGAATCGCTGGAAAGCGATCTTCAACATGCAATCGACGGCCTCAACGAAGGTCTGATGGCACAGGTTGATCCGTTCAACAAGTTGTTCGACTCGCTTCAGCGCTAAGGAACATCGAAGCGTTCGCACAAGAAAAAATGCCCGCACTGGCATTCATGGATAGTGATGCAGATAGGAGCTGGATGACCGGCGGGGATCAATAGTGAAGAAAACATCCGCCGACTTGCTTCCTTTGCACGCTGATAGCCAGGCGGCTAGCCAAACTCGCGAACAGCCCCCAAAAACACGCCGCCGCACTTGCATGCGGCGGCGTCGCCTCGCGCGCCGGAACGCGCATCAGGATCGCTGACAACTCACGCGACGGCCGAAATATTCCGCTCCGCTACCTCGTCCACCGCATCCTTCACGATCGCGACGATCTCGTCGGCTTCCGCACGCGTCATCACGAGCGGCGGCGCAAAGCCGAGAATGTCGCCGTGCGGCATCGCCCGCGCGATCACGCCGCGCTGCAACGCCGCAGCCGACACCTGCGCGCCGATCTTCAGCGCGGGATCGAACGGCGTACGTGCGTCCTTGTCGGCCATGAACTCGAGCGCGGCCAGCATCCCGACGCTGCGCACTTCGCCGACGAGCGCATGCGCGCCGAATGCATCGCGCAGCTTCGCGCCGAAATACGCGCCGACCTCGGCCGCGTTGCCGACCAGGTTCTCACGCTCCAGAATCGCGAGATTCGCAAGCGCCGCGGCCGCGCATACCGGATGGCCCGAATACGTCCAGCCGTGCCCCATCGGCCCGTGTTCCTGCGAGCCGCGCGCGATCACGTCCCACACCTTCTCGCCGACGATCACGCCCGACAACGGCGCATACGCGCTCGTCAGCCCCTTCGCGACGGTAATCAGGTCGGGCTCGATCCCGAAGTGCTGCGCGCCCATCTTCGAGCCGAGACGCCCGAACCCGCACACGACTTCATCGGAAATCAGCAGGATGTCGTGCTTGCGCAGCACGGCCTGGATCGCGGGCCAGTAGCCGGCCGGCGGTTCGATGATGCCGCCCGTGCCCATCACCGGCTCCGCGATGAACGCGGCGACCGTGTCGGCGCCCTCGCGCGCGATCAGCTTCTCGAGTTCGTCGACGCAGTACGCGACGAACTGCGCTTCGTTCATGCCGGCCGGCGCCTTGCGGTACCAGTGCGGACACACCGTATGCTTCACGCGGTCGATCGGCAGGTCGAAATGCTGGTGGAAGCTCGGCAGGCCCGTGAGGCTGCCCGTCACGATGCCCGAGCCGTGATAGCCGCGCTCGCGCGAGATGATCTTCTTCTTGTTCGGGCGGCCGAGCACGTTGTTGTAATACCAGACGATCTTGACCTGCGTCTCGTTCGCGTCGGAACCCGACATCCCGTAGTAGACCTTCTTCATCCCCGCCGGCGACCAGTCGATGATGCGCGACGACAGCTCGATGATCGCGTCCGACGCGTGGCCGACGTACGTGTGGTAATAGGCGAGCTGCTTCGCCTGTTCGTGCATCGCGTCGGCCACTTCGGTGCGGCCGTAGCCGATGTTCACGCAGTAGAGGCCGGCGAACGCGTCGATATAGCGCTTGCCCTGGTGATCCTCGATGCGGATGCCTTCGCCGCCGCGCACGATCTTGCCCGGCAGCGCGCCGGTCTCGTGGTCGTACGCGTGCGTCGACGGGTGCATGAAGTGGGCGCGGTCCTCGCGCAGCAGTGCGTCGATCGATTGTTTCATGATGGGTTCCTTTGAATGGGTCAGGCCGTCGCCGTAACGGGCAGGCCGAGATTGCCGAGGCAGAAGTACTTGGTTTCAGTGAACGGTTCGAAGCCTTCGGCGCCGCCTTCGCGCCCGAGGCCCGACGCCTTCATCCCGCCGAACGGGATCGGCGCGCCGGTGAATTTCACGCCGTTGACTGACACCATCGCGAAATCGAGCCGCCGCACGAGCTGGAAGATCGTGTCGACGCGCGTCGCGCATACGTAGGCAGCGAGGCCGTATTCGGTGTCGTTGGCCGTTTCGATTGCCTCGTCGAGCGTGTCGAACGCGCCGACGGCCGAGATCGGCGCGAAGTTTTCCTCGTCGACCACGCGCATGCCGGGTGCGGCATCCGCGATCACGGTCGGCTCGTAGAACCAGCCGCCGAGCGCATGCGGCCGGCCGCCCGCGACGATGCGCGCACCGCGCGCCCGCGCATCCTCGACGCGCGCCACGGTCGCGTCGAACGCGGCCTGATGCATCAGCGGGCCGACGTCGACGCCCTGCTCGAACGCGGGCCCCGTCTTCAGCGCGCGCACCGCGTTCGCATACCGTTCGACGAACGCGTCGTACAGCGGGCGCGCGACGAGAATCCGGTTCGCCGCGCAGCAGTCCTGGCCGGAGGTCTGGAACTTCGCGCCGACGGCGATCGGCACCGCCTGGTCGAGATCCGCGTCCTCGGTCACGATGAACGGCGCGTTGCCGCCCAGTTCGAGCGCGATCTTGCGAATGCCGGCCTTCGCGGCGGCTTCGGTCACGAGCCGCCCGACGCGCGTCGAGCCGGTGAAGCTCACCGCACGCACGCGCGCGTCGCCGACCAGCGTTTCCATCGCCATCTGCGGCTCGCCTAGCACGACGTTGAACACGCCGGCCGGGAAGCCGGCCTCGTCGGCGAGCTGCGCGAGCGCGAGCGCCGAGAACGGCGTTTCGTGCGCGGGCTTCACGACCACGGTGCAACCGACCGCGATCGCGGCCGCCGCCTTGCGCGTGATCATCGCGGCCGGGAAATTCCACGGCGTGATCAGCGCCGCGACGCCGACCGGCTCCATCACGGTGCCGAGATGCGCACCGTCGATATGCGTCGGAATCGTGCGGCCCGCGACGCGTTTGGCCTCGTTCGCGAACCATTCGACGAAGCTCGCCGCATAGCGGATCTCGCCGCGCGCTTCGGCCAGCGGCTTGCCCTGTTCCAGCGACAGCAGCGCGGCCAGATCGTCGACGTGACGCAGGATCAGCGCATGCCAGCGCAGCAATGTCGCGCTGCGCGCCGCTTGCGATGTCCAGCGCCAGGTGCCGTACGCGCGCTGCGCGGCATCGACGGCCGCGACGATCTGCGCGCGTTCGAGCATCGGCACGTGACCGATCACGGCCTGATCGGCCGGATTCACGACGGCGACCGTCGCGGCACTGTCGCTGTGGATCCAGCGACCGTCGACGTAGCAGGTCGACTTGAACAGAACGGGGTGTCCGGGCAGCATGCTGCGTCTCCTCGTTGGTGGGCACGGACTTCATTGTGTCGCGCCGGCGCATGCGGAAATTTCGGTTTGCACGACTGGAAATGCCGGTTTTTTCCGTATTGCCGCGCGCCGGCGCGAACTTTCACAACCAGTCCGGCACGCCGCCGGAGGTGCACTTCACGACCTTCGTCACGATGTACGTGAAGTAGCGCTCGATGCCAAGATCTTCCATCAGCAACGCATCGATGAAGCGCTGGTAATGGTCGATGTCGCGCGCGACCACGTGCAGCACGTAGTCCACGCCGCCGCCGGTCGCGTAGCACTGCGCGACCTCGGGCGCCGCGGCCACGCGATCCTCGAAGCGTCGCATGTCGGGCGCGGTATGCCGCGACAGCGTGACCTCGACGACGATGCGGCTGCCGGAGCACGCGCCGATCCAGTCGACGTCCGCGCGATAGCCGCGGATCACGCCGCTTTCCTCGAGCTTGCGCACGCGCTCCCATGCCGGCGAAATCGACAGGTTCACGGCTTCCGCGAGTTTCGACTTCGTGATGCGCCCGTCGCGCTCGAGCAGGCGCAGGATCGCGAGGTCGTATCGGTCGAGCTTGATCACGTCGTGCGCGTCCTCATACGGCCACCGGAATGTTGCGCTCGACGATGTCGGCCACCACCGCGATCGTGTCGCCGGGCTGCACGATGCCGGGGAAGTGCCGGGCCGCGAGCAGCCCGCGCCGCCGTGCGACGTATTCGATCGGCGTGACGCCCGTGCGATCGATGTCGTGCACGCGCGCGAGCACGTCGCCGGCGTCGACCTCGGTGCCGAGATCGCGGCACATCTCGAGCAGCCCGCGATGCTCGCTCGTCGTGAAGCACGAACCGTCCGGCATGTCGAGCAGCGTCGTCGTACGCGGCGCGTTGCCGTCGATCACGTCCTTCGCGATCACGCCCGCATGCGCGAGGAACCCATACACGCCGCGCTCGGCGATCGCGACGCTCGCTGCCGTCGACGTGCCGCCGCCGCCCAGCTCGGTCGACACGAATACCTTGCCGGCCTCCTCGGCCGCGCTGTCGTAGAGGCCGACGCTGTCGAGTTCCAGCATGCGCATCGAATACGGCGCGCCGAACGCGCGCATCGCGCGCTCGCACCGCGCTTCCTGATCGCGGTCCGCCAGCACGTGAATCGCCGCGAACGGCACGAAGTCGAGCGTGCGGCCGCCCGCGTGAATGTCGAGCACGTGCGTCGCGAGCGGCAGCAGGTGACGCTGAAAGTAATCGGCGATCTTCTCGGTCGCGGTGCCGTCCGGCCGGCCGGGGAAGCTGCGGTTCAGGTTGCCCGCATCGATCGGCGACGTGCGGCAACCGGCGCGAAACGCCGGGTAGTTCATGAACGGCACGACGATCACGCGGCCGGTCACGTCGGCCGCCTTCAGCGAGCCGGCCAGCTTCGACAGCGCGACCGGCCCCTCGTATTCGTCGCCGTGATTGCCGCCGGTCAGCAACACCGTCGGCCCGTCGCCGCGCTTCACGACGGTCACCGGAATCATGATCGCGCCCCACGCGGAATCGTCGCGCGAGTAAGGCAGCTTCAGGAAGCCGTGCTGTTCGCCGTCCGCGTCGAAATCGACGGTCGGCGTAATCGGGGAAGCACGCATCGCCCTACTCCTTCACGAACAGCTTGCGCGGCACGTTGCAGAACGTCTCGACGCCGGTCTCGGTGATCAAGATGCTTTCCGTGATCTCCAGCCCCCAGTCGTCGAGCCACAGCCCCGGCATGAAATGGAACGTCATGCCGGGTTCGAGCACCGTCCGGTCGCCCGGACGCAGGCTCATCGTGCGCTCGCCCCAGTCGGGCGGATAGCTCGCGCCGATCGGATAGCCGCAGCGGCTGTCCTTCTCGATGCCCGCACGGCGCAGCACCGCGAAGAACGCATTCGCGACGTCCTCGCACACGTTGCCCGGCTTCGCGGCCGCGAGCCCGGCCTCGATCCCTTCGACCACCGCGCGCTCGCCTTCGATGAAGTGCGCGGGCGGCTTGCCGAGGTAGACCGTGCGCGACAGCGGGCAGTGATAGCGGCGGTAGCAACCGGCGATCTCGAAGAACGTGCCGGCACCGCGCGCGAACGTCGAATCGTCCCACGTCAGGTGCGGCGCGGCGGCATCCGCGCCGGTCGGCAGCAGCGGCACGATCGCCGGATAGTCGCCGCCGAAGCCCTCCGCGCCGCCGATGCCGGTCGCATAGATCTGCGCGACCAGGTCGCTTTTCTTCATGCCGGGCTCGATCGTCTCGACGATGTGCGCGTGCATCCGCTCGACGATGCGCGCGGCCACGCGCATGTACTCGATCTCGCGCGGCGACTTCACCGCGCGCTGCCAGTTCACGAGCGCGGTCGCATCGACCCAGCGCGCGGCCGGCAGATGCCGCTGCAGCGACGCGTACGCCGCCGCGCTGAAGTAGTAGTTGTCGAGCTCGACGCCGATGCGCAGCGTGCTCCAGCCGCGCGCAGCGATCACTTCGGCGGACAGGTAGTCCATCGGATGACGGGCCGTCGACTGCACGTAATGATCGGGATACCCGACGATGTTTTCGTGCGCCATGAACGCGGTGCGCTTCGCGCCGTTCGCGTCCTGGCCGCGGCCGAACCACACGGGTTCGCCGTCCAGCGCCAGGAGCACGCATTGGTGCACGTAGAACGACCAGCCGTCATAGCCGGTGAGCCAGCCCATGTTGGTCGGGTCGGTGACGATCAGCAGGTCGATGCCGGCCCGCTCCATCGCCGCGCGCGTCTTCGCGATCCGCGCAGCGTATTCGCTGCGATCGAACGCGAGACGCGGCGCGGCTTCGTAGGTTTCGATGACTGCGGCCATCTGTCTCCTCTCAGGTCGTGAGGTCGTTGTGGAAAATCGTGCCGACTTCCGCCGCGCGGGCGCGTTGCAGCGCAAGCACGGCAATGGCGGTGTCCTGCGCGCCGGTGCCGGTCAGATCGCAGATCGTGATGTCGTCGCGATGCGTGCGGCCGTCGCGGCGGCCGGCGATCACTTCGCCGAGTTCGGGGAACACGGCATCGGCCGGCACCACGCCGGCCGCGATCGCATGCGCGAGTTCGCCGGCCACGCGGGTCTGCTGCAACCGGTCGCAGAAGTAGTGCGCGGCGCCGAACACCGACGGCGCGAGTTCGGTCTTGTAGTCGGCGTCCGAACCCATCGCCGTCACGTGCAGCCCGGGATGCAGATCCTCCGCGTGCACGAGCGGCGCGCGGCTCGGCGTGGTCGTCACCGCGATGTCGGCGTCGGCGAGCGCCGCGTGCACCGAGCGCGCGACGATCGCGTCGATCCCGTATGCGGCGCGCACGTCGGCCGCGAATCGCGTGGCACGCTCGGCATCGCGCGCCCACACCGTCACATGCGTGATGTCGCGCACGAGCATCAGCGCGTCGAGCTGCAGCCGGGCCTGCTCGCCCGCGCCGACGATCGCCGCGCGGCGCGCATCGGCGCGCGCGAGCCGGCGCGCGGCCACGGCGCCGGCCGCCGCGGTGCGCACGGCCGTCAGGTAGCCGTTGTCGAGCAGCACGGCCTCGGTCAGGCCGGTGCGCGCGGACAGCACGAGCATCAACCCGTTCAGGCTCGGCAGCCCGAGCGACGGGTTGTCGAAGAAGCCGGGGCTGACCTTGATCGCGAAGCTGTCGAAGCGTGGCAGGTAAGCGGTCTTGACGTCCACTTCGGCATGGCGCTCCGGCAGCGGGAGATTCAGGATCGGCGGCATCACGACGGCGTCGGTCGCCAGCGACGCGAACGCGGCCTCGATCTGGTCAATCGCGGCCAGATCGAGCGGCACCAGCGCGCGCAGTTGCGCCTGGCCGAGCAACGTGACGGGACGGGTCATGTCAGTTCTCCGAAACGAGCCGGCGATGCGCGGCCATGTCGATGTTCGCGCCGCTCACGACGACCACGATCGGGCCGCCGCGATCGCGGCGCGCGATCCGTTCATCCAGCAACGCGGCGAGGCCGACCGCGCCGGCGCCTTCGACGACGAGCCGTTCTTCCCGATACGCATGCGCGATGCCGCGCGCGATCGACGGCTCGTCGAGCAGCACGACGTCGTCGGCCAGCGCGCGCGTCATGTCGAACGTGTAGCGGTTGTCGAGGCCGATGCCGCCGCCGAGCGAATCGGCCAGCGTCGGCTGCTCGGCGACGTCGACCGGGCGGCCGGCCGCGAGGCTCGCATGCATCGCGGCGCCGCGCGCCATCGATACGCCGATCGCCTCGACCGCCGGCCGGATCGCCTTCGCGGCAAACGCGACCCCGCTGAACAGGCCGCCGCCCGACAGCGGCACGACGAGCGTCGCCGTATCGGGCAGCGCCTCGAGAATCTCGACGCCGATCGTCGCCTGGCCCGCGATGATGCGCGGATCGTCGAACGGCGGCACGTACGCATAGCCTTCGTCGCATACCAGGCGCCTTGCTTCGGCCTGCGCGTCGTCCTGGCTGTCGCCGACGATCACCACGCGCGCGCCGAGCGCCGCGACCGCATCGACCTTGTTGGCCGGCACGAGCGACGACATGCAGACGGCCGCGTCGATGCCGAGCGCGCGCGCCGCGTACGCGAGCGCGCGACCGTGATTGCCCGTCGACGCGGTGACCACGCGCGTCACGCGCTGCGCCGCGAGTTCCGCGAGCACGTTGGTCGCGCCGCGCAGCTTGAAGCTGCCGGTCGGCTGCAGCGTTTCGAGCTTCAGGTAGACCGGTGCGCCAACGCGCGCGGACAGCGCGGCGGATGCAACGAGCGGCGTACCATCTGCGCGCCCGGCGAGGCGGCGGCGCGCGCGGTAGACGTCGGACAGCGACAGGAAGGACATGGAACGCACGCCTCGCGACGAATGTGATGCGATCCAGTCTAATGTTCCAAATCGCGCTTTCGAATGTCCTGATACATTGCGCGCGACGTTGCGGCGCCGCCGCCGGTTCAGTGGAAATCGTTCAGGTGCGGATACTGCTCGAACACGCCCGCGATCGTCTCGAGCGCAGCGTTGCACGCGGCATCGGTGGTTTCGGCGCCGATGCACACGCGCACCGCGTTCGGCCGCTCCGTGCCGCCAACCAGAAACGGATCGGGCGACGTCACCGCGATCTTGCGCGTGCGCAATTCGCGCACGATCCGCTCGGCCTGCCAGTAGTCGGGCACGCGCAGCCATGCCGAAACCGCATTGGGATGCGCGCCCAGCACATACGGCCCCAGCGCGGCCCTCACCATCGCCTGACGCACGGCGAGCCGCTGGCGCTGCAGTTCGACGAGCCGCCGCGCGGTGCCGTCGGCGATCCAGCGCGTCGCGATTTCCGCGATCGGCGACGTCGCCATCCAGCTGCTCACGCGCAGCACGCTCTCGACGCGCAACGCGAGCCGCCGCGGCATCGCGAGATAGCCGGTGCGTAAGCCCGTCAGCACCGATTTCGTCATGCTCGTGCAGTAGAAGCCGAGCTCCGGAATCAGGCTGGCGATCGGCGTGGCCGTCTTCTCGGGCAGCGGACCATACACGTCGTCCTCGATCACGTACACGCCGTAGCGCGTCGCGATGCGCGCGATCGACCGCCGCCGCGACTCGGTCATCATCGACACGGTCGGGTTATTGAGGGTCGGCGTGCAGACGAGCGCGCTGATCCGCTCGCCGTCGCACATCTCCTCGAAATGTTCGGGACGGATGCCGTGCTCGTCCATCTCGAGCCCTTTCAGCGTAAAGCCGAGCACGTTCGCGGAGCCGATCACGCCGTGATCGGTCAGGCTCTCGCACAACACGGTATCGCCCGGCCCGACGATCGACGCGAGCGCGAGAAAGATCCCGTGCGCCGCGCCGTTCGTAACCAGCAGCGATTCGCGGTGCACGGGCATGTTCAGCGACGCGAGCCACGCGGCGCCGGCGTCGCGATGCGCATCGAGGCCGGCGATCGGCCGGAACGACCGGATCCACGGCTGATCGTCGGCGCCCGCCAGCGCCGCGCACACGCTGCGCCACGCGGCATCGTGCTCCGGCGTGTGGACGATGCGGGCGATCGAGAAGTCGACCAGTTCGCGCTCGGTCGTATCGAGGATGTAGTTCGACATCGATTCGGTCACGCGCGCGGCCACGAAGCTGCCGCGGCCGACCTCGCAGCGGATCAGCCCCTGGCGCTCCAGCTCCTTGTACGCGTTGGTGACGGTCTGCACGCTGACGCCGAGGCTCGATGCGACGTCGCGCTGCGGCGCGAGCCGTGCGCCCGGCGCGAGCGCGCCGGTCTCGATGTCGCCGGCGATCGCCTTCACGAGCCGCTTGTATTTCGACTCGATGCCGTGCACGGCGCCGATCGCGTCGCGCCAGCCTGCCGATACCTCGGTCCGTCCCATCTCGATGTCTCCGTCATGGCTTCCGCATGGTCGCTCAGAAAGACACCCTGAAAATATTGTCCTAGTGCAATCGCGCGCGAAAGCAGGACGTTGCGGGTCGAAACGGGCCGCGCAAGCGGCGTGCCCGGCATGCGTACGCGCCCGGCTCTTCAATTGATCGGACGAATGTCGGGGCGGCGGCGCGGAATGCGGCACGCGCGGGCGTACTTCGTGTTGCCGGACAGTTCTCGTTCCGACTATTCGATATGGTCGCCGCGCCGGACATGCGGGTTCGCGGTCGCCAGCCTTGCTTGACCACGGCCGGCACGCCGCCTGGATTGCTTCAGGTAGGCCGGCCGTGCCGCCTGCGATGTGTCATCCGGTTGGCAAATACGATAGTTTGCTATCGAATCTTTTTGCCCCTATCATCTCGCCCATGACCAATCTGCACGATCTCCGCCTCGCCGTCAGCAGCCTGCTCGTGCTCACCGCGCGCAAGTGGCGCCGCACCAGCGACGGCGTGCTGACCGCGTACAACGTGTCCGAGGCCTGCGCGACGCCGCTCCTGATCGCCGGGCGCCTCGGCGAAGGCGTGCGGCAAGGTACGCTCGCCGAACACGTCGGCATCGAAGGGCCGTCGCTCGTGCGCCTGCTCGACCAGCTGTGCGCGGCCGGCCTCGCGCGCCGCGACGAGGATCCGCACGACCGCCGCGCGAAGACGATCTCGCTGACGGCCGCCGGCCGCGCAGTCACCGCGAAGATGGAGGAAGACCTGCGCGCGCTGCGTGCACAGGTGCTCAAAGGCGTGTCGCGCGCCGATCTCGAAGCCACGCTGCGCGTACTGAACGCATTCAACGCAGCCGACGCGCCCCCTGGGGCTTCGCCCCCGTCCCACTCCGCCGATTCCGCGTCATGACCTATCCGAGCCTCCGCGACTGGCTGTTCTCGGGCAAGACGTTCGCCGCATCGATGCTGGCGCTGTACCTCGGCCTGTATTTCCAGTTGCCGCGCCCGTACTGGGCGATGGCGAGCGTGTACATCGTGTCGAACCCATTCGTCGGCGCGACGCGCTCGAAAGCGCTGTACCGCGCGCTCGGCACCGCGCTCGGCGCGGCCGCCGCGATCTTCTTCGTGCCGCCGTTCGTCGAGACGCCGCTCCTGTTCAGCATCATCGTCGCGACCTGGTGCGGCACGCTGCTGTACCTGGCGATCTCCGATCGCACCGCGCGCAGCTACGTCTTCATGCTCGCCGGCTATACGATGCCGCTGGTCGCGCTGCCGACCGTCACCGACCCGTCCACGATATTCGACGTCGCGATCGCGCGCACCGAGGAAATCGTGCTCGGCATCGTCTGCGCGAGCGTGGTCGGCAGCACCGTGTTTCCGAACCGGCTCGCGCCGACGCTGATCGAGCGCACCGACGCGTGGTTCAAGGACGCCGCGTTCTACGGCCGCGAAACGCTGTCCGGGCATCTGGCCGGCAAGGCGCTGTCCGCGTGCCGGCAGCGGCTCGCCGCGACCATAACCGGCCTCGAGTTCCTGCTGAGCCAGCTGGGCTACGACCATGCGCATCCGCGCCTGCTCGCGCGGGCGCAGGCGCTCGCGGGCCGGATGCAGTTGTTCCTGCCGCTGATGTCGTCGCTCGCCGATCCGCTGGTCGCGCTGATGCGCGACCTGCACGTGCGCCCGCCCGCGCTCGACGCGCTGCTGGCCGACGCCGCGAAGTGGTTCGACGCGCCGCTGCCGGCCGTGAAGACCGGCACCGACGGCGACATGGCGCACGATCCGGTCGCGGACGACCTGCGCGCGCGCATCGCCGCGCTGCAGCCGCCCGCCAGCGCGCTGGCGAGCTGGGACGGCGCGCTGCTGTCGAATGCGCTGTGGCGGCTGCGCCAGGTCATCGACATCTGGCAGGACTGCCGCTCGCTGCGTGCGCTGATCGCGAACGAGTCGGGCGTGTGGCAGCCGCGCTACCGGCACTGGCGGCTCGGCGGCACCGAGCGCTTCTTCGATCGCGGGATGATGCTGTTCTCGACGCTGACCGTCGTGTTCGCGATCGTGTTCGCGTGCTGGCTGTGGATCTCGTCCGGCTGGCACGACGGCGCAGCCGCCGTCACGCTCGTGGCCGTGTCGTGCAGTTTCTTCGCCGCGCTCGACGAGCCGGCGCCGCTGGTGTTCAAGTTCTTCCTGTCGACCGCCGCGAGCGTCGTGTTCGCCGGCCTGTACCTGTTCGTCGTGCTGCCGCACGTGCACGATTTCGCGATGCTCGTGCTGATGTTCGCGGGCCCGTTCATCCTGATCGGCACGCTGCTGCCACGCCCGCAGTTCAACATGGTGACGATGCTCGTCGCCGTGAACACGGCTACCTTCATCAGCATCCAGAGCGCGTACGAAGCCGATTTCTTCGTGTTCCTGAACAGCAACCTCGCGGGCGTCGCCGGGCTGCTGTTCGCGTACGTGTGGACGCGCGCGACGCGCCCGTTCGGCGCGGAACTCGCGGTGCGGCGCCTGCTGCGCTCGGGCTGGGAGGACGTCGCGCGCTCCGCGTCGACGCAGCCGCTCGACGACCAGCGCAACCACGCGTCGCGGATGCTCGATCGCGTCACGCAACTGCTGCCGCGCCTCGGCGCGTCCGACGATCACCGCCACCCGTCGATCGAAAGCTTCCGCGACCTGCGCATCGCGCTGAACGCGCTCGACCTGCGCCGCTCGCGCCGCCGGCTGTCGGGCGACGTACCCGACGCGATCGATCGCGTGCTGGCCGGCGTCACCGATCACTACGCGCGCTGCGCGGCCGCGAACGCGCGCCAGCCCGTGCCGCCCGCGCTGCTCGCGACGATCGACGACGCGCTGCGGCGTGTGGCCGGCAGCACCCTGCCGGGCGCCGCCTCGCCCGCCGTACCAGCCGCGCACCGCCGGCTGCGCGACACGCTGCACGCGCTCGTCGGGCTGCGCCTGTCGCTGTATCCGGCCGCGACCGCACAACCGCCGCAGGCGCCGGACGGAGCGCACGCATGAACCGGCTTTCCACCCTGTCCTTCCGAGCGCGATCATGATCGGCGAAATCGATATCTTCGGCGTGTTCGTGCCGGCCCCGCTCGTGCTGATGCTGATCGCCTACCTGATCAACATCGTCGTGCGCGCGGTGCTCGAGCGCGTCGGCTTCTACCGCCTCGTCTGGCACCGTTCGATCTTCGACCTCGGCATCTACGTGTTCGTGCTGGCCGCCGTCGTGATCGTGTCCCACCAACTCGTGGCTACCTAACGTGAAAAAATCCTGGCTCTCGGCAGGGCAAGTCCTGCTCACCCTGATCGTCGTCGTCGTGGCCGGCCTCGTGCTGTGGCGCATCATCAACTACTACATGTTCTCGCCGTGGACGCGCGACGGGCACGTGCGCGCCGACGTGATCCAGGTCGCGCCGGACGTGTCCGGTCTCATCACGTCGGTGCAGGTTGCCGACAACCAGGAGGTCAAGCGCGGCCAGGTGCTGTTCGTGATCGACCAGGCGCGCTACGCGCTCGCGGAGCGGCTCGCCGAAGCGACACTCGCGCAGCGCCGCGCGACGCTGGCGCAGGCGAAGCGCGAATACGCGCGCAACCTGCAGCTCGGCAACCTGGTCGCGAGCGAACAGGTCGAGGAAAGCCGCACGCGCGTCGAGCAGGGCGAAGCCGGCGTCGCCGATGCGCAGGTGTCGCTCGACACCGCGAAGCTGAACCTGCAGCGCACGACGATCGTCAGTCCCGTGGACGGCTACCTGAACGACCGCGCGCCGCGCGTCGGCGAATACGTGCCGGCCGGCCGCGCGGTGCTGTCGGTCGTCGATCGCCATTCGTTCCGCGTCGACGGCTACTTCGAGGAAACCAAGCTGCGCGGCATCCATATCGGCCAGCCGGTCGACATCATCGTGATGGGCGAGCCGCATGCGCTGCGCGGCCACGTGCAGAGCATCGTCGCCGCGATCGAGGATCGCGACCGCACGCAGGGCGCGAACCTGCTGCCGAACGTGAACCCGGCATTCAGCTGGGTGCGGCTCGCGCAGCGCGTGCCGGTGCGCGTCGTGCTCGACGAGGTGCCGGACGATTTCCGGATGATCGCGGGCCGCACCGCGACCGTATCGATGCGCGGCGCCGACGCGCGCCGCAACGCCGACGCGAAGCCGACGGCCGGTGCCGGCACGGCGCCCGCGGCATCCGGCGCGGCGGGAGCATCGCAATGAAGCGGCATGCCCTGCGCGTCGCGGCGACGCTCGCGCCCCTGGCGCTTGCACTCAGTGCATGCAAGTCGGTCGGCCCCGACTACACGCTGCCGCAGCAGGCGTACGTCAATGCGCCGCTCGCGAATCACGCGCTCGACGACGCGAACGGCGCGCTGGTGTCGCGCGACGCGGTGCCCGGCAACTGGTGGCAACTGTACGACGACCCGGTGCTCGACGGGCTCGTGCGCGATGCGCTGAAGTCGAACACCGACCTGCGCGTCGCCGCCGCGAACCTCGCGCGCTCGCGCGCGGCCCTGGTGGCCGCGAATGAACAGGGCGGATTCTCGGGCGGGGCGGAAGCGGCCGTGCAGCGCGCGCAGGAATCGGCCGAGCAGTACCTGCTCGAAAACAAGCTGCCGGTCGTCAACGAAGGTATGGTCGGCATCAACGTGTCGTACGAGCTCGACCTGTTCGGCAAGCTGCGGCGCGGTGTCGAAGCCGCGCGCGCGGACAGCGAGGCCGTCAAGGCGGCCGGCGACCTCGCGCGCATCACGGTCGTGGCCGACGTCGTGCGCGCCTACGTCGAAGCATGCTCGGCCGGCGACGAACTGGCGATCGCGAAGCGGTCGCTCGCGCTGCAGCAGCAACGCGTCGCGCTGTCGCAGCGGCTGCGAGATGCAGGACGCGGCAACCAGACCGACGTGACGCGCGGCGTGACGCAGGTACGCACGCTCGCCGCCGACATCCCGCGCTTCGAAGGCCGCCGCAAGATCGCGCAGTACCAGCTCGCCGCGCTGCTCGCGCGCGCGCCGGCCGACCTGCCGAAAGCCGTCACCGAATGCGAGCGCCTGCCGAAGCTGCGTCAGCCGATTCCGATCGGCGACGGCGCCGCGTTGCTGCGCCGCCGCCCCGACGTACGCGAAGCCGAGCGGCAACTCGCCGCCGCGACCGCCCGGATCGGCGTGGCGACCGCCGCGCTGTACCCGTCGGTCAGCATCGGTGCATCGGCCGGCTCCGTCGGCGTCGCCGCCGACCTGTTTTCATCCACCACGAATCGCTGGTCGTTCGGACCGCTGATCAGCTGGTCGTTCCCCGTCAACGGCCAGCGTGCGCGCGTGCGCGAAGCCGAAGCCGCGACGGGTGGCGCGCTCGCGCACTTCGACGGCGTCGTGCTGAATGCGCTGCGCGAAACGCAGTCGAGCCTCGCGACCTACGCGGCCGACGTGCAGCGCACCGATGCGCTGCGCACAGCGTACGAATCGGCCCGCAATTCCGCCGACGAAACCCATCGTCTCTATGCGGCGGGCCGCGAGTCGTTCATCTCCGATCTCGACGCGACGCGCACGTTGACGAGCGTGCGGGCGCAGGTCGCGGCGGCCGAAGGTCAGGTCGCGGCCGACCAGGTGCGGCTCTTCCTCGCGCTCGGCGGAGGTTGGGAGAGCGACGGCGCGACAGGCACCGGCTCCCGCGCCGCGACACCTGCGAGCGGCCCGTCAGCGCCGTAGCGCCAGCGCCGTCGGCCCCGTCACGCAGGTATGACGGTACACGCGGTGGCCGCGAGTTTTCGCCGGTTCGCGCCGTGGCATCCGCAGCGCGCCGCGCCCCGCGTTGACGGTACACTCGCCGATGCACTTCCATTCATCTGCCGCCGCTGCCGGCCCGGCCGCGGCACCCACCCGGAGAGTCATCATGCGAACCAGCGCCCGCAACCAGTTCGCCGGCCAGATCAGCGCCGTCAAACCCGGCGCCGTCAACGACGAAATCACGCTGCGCACGCAGGACGGCCTCGAGATCGTCGCCGTGATCACCCACGGCAGCGCGGCGTCGCTGGGCCTCGCGGTCGGCACGAACGCGTTCGCACTCGTCAAGGCGTCGTCGGTCATCGTGATGGTCGGCGTCGACAGCAGCAAGGTGTCGGCCCGCAACTGCGTCGCGGGCACCGTCGCGTCGGTCGCGAAGGGCGCGGTCAATTCGGAGGTCGTGATCAAGGTCACGAGCGGCGCGGAGATCATCGCGATCGTCACCAACGACAGCGTCGATCGTCTCGGCCTCGCGAGCGGCGCCGCCGCATCCGCGATCTTCAAGGCATCGAGCGTGATCGTCGGCGTCGAGTGATCGCGTGACGATCGCGATGGCGATTCATTGTGCGCCGCGCATGCCCGTCAAACCGCGGGCGGGTTGCCGGCGCGCGTTCCGCGCTTCCAACCTGATCCGGCCGCGCGCGGCTCGCGGCACGCGCATGCCGGCGCATGCTTCTGCAACATGCCGGCAACCGCCATGGCCGACCAATGACCGGCTTTCCGCGCTTCCCATAAACGGTCACCTTGCGCCCCCCGGCGCGCGTCGCTCACGACGCGGTCAATGCCGATGCCGGTGATGAATGTCCGGAAAATGCGCGTGGCTGTGCGCGATCGGCAGATGCACGTGCGGATGCGTGTGCGGTTCGTCGCCGTCATACGGGAAGTCGTGCGTGTGTTGGTGATGGTCGTCGTGCCGATGCCGATGCGTATGCTCGAGCCGCTCGTGCGCATGCGTGTGTTCGTGCCGTTCGCGCACATGCAGCCAGATGCCGAGCGCCATCAGCGCGGCCGCGATCCAGAACGTCGCGGGCGGCAGTGCCGGCCAGATCAGCAGCGACAGCACGACCCCGAACAGCGGTGCGATCGAAAAGTACGCGCCGGTGCGCGCGCTGCCGAGATGACGCAGCGCGACGACGAACAGCACGAGGCTGATCCCGTAGCCGCCGAGCCCCGTCAGCATCGCCGCCGCCGTGACCGGTATCGCGGGCAGCGTCGCGCCGGTCGCCAGCGCGATGCCGATGTTCACCGGCCCCGCGATCAGCCCTTTCAGGCACGCGATCACCATCGCGTCGTTCGCGGCCACCTTGCGGGTCAGGTTGTTGTCGATCGCCCAGCACAGGCATGCGCCGACGATCAGCAGCGCACCGACCGGCACACCGGCGCGGCCCGGTGTCCACGACAACAGCGCGCCGCCGGCGACGATCGCCACCATGCCGACGAACACCTGCGTATCCACGTTCTCGCGGAACACGACCCACGCGATCACAGCCGTCAGCACGCCTTCGAGATTGAGCAGCAACGCGCTCGTCGCCGCCGGCGTGGTCGACAGCCCGAGCATCAGCAAAGCCGGGCCGGCCACGCCGCCCGCCGCGATCGCGCCGGCCAGCCAACGCAGGTCCGCGCGCTGCAGCGGTGCGGCATCCGCGGTTGGCGCGCGACGGCCGTACCAGCCGTGCAACAGGATTCCGATGCCGAGCCCGACGCCACTGCCCAGATAGAAAAGGCCTGCGACCATGAACGGCGACATCGCGCCGATCAGCGCCTTGGCGAGCGGTGTCGCGGCGCCGAACAGCGTGGCGGCGGCGAGCGCGACGAAAATCGCGGAATGTCTCGGGTTCATGATCCGGTTTGAATTGACGTTGAAGAGCCCGGCTTCGCATCAGCCGGCATCGGTTATCTTTCGGGATGCAAGCCGCATGCACGCGCCGAGCGGCCGTAAACGGACGATCCAATCGCAATTATCGCGCGCCATCATGTCACGACGGCCGGATGGGACCGCACGCACGGAAATCGACGTTTCCCGTCTATCAATTCGGAAACCGAAATATATGACTGAAGCTGCAATTTGCTCGGCTGTGCAAACCGTCTACGCGGGGATATGAAAAAGGCGGTGCATCGCGCATGCGGCGACGTTCGACGGACGTTCGTTGTCCGGTCGTGTGGCTCGTTCAACGTGAGAGAGTTGCGTACCGGCAGATCGGACGCCGGTGGAGGGAGTCCCGGCCTGCCTCGGTCCAGGCAGGCCGGTCTGTCGTGTCATGCGCCGCATGCGACGGGCATGTTGGCATGTGCGGTGCAACGAGCCGCGGCGCGATGCCGATTAGTCGTTGCTGGCCGTTTGCTGTTCGACCTGCGGCGCGGCGTCGTTCTGCACCTTCGCTTCCGCTTCCACTTCGGCTTGCGCCGGCTGCGGCGCGGCAGCGCCCTCGGCCTGCTGCTCGGCCTTCGGCTGCTGCGGCGCACCCTTGGCCGATTGTGCCGCGCCCTTGCCCGGACGGCGAGCCTTCAGCCGGCGCGCCCGCGCCGCGTCGTCGTGCGTCACGCGCCCGGCTTCGTTGCCCTGCAGGTCGACGCGCACCGCGTCCTCGACAAGGCACGACCAGTAGCGGTTGCCGCGGCACCACGTCGACATCGCTTCGCGCAGTTCGGCTTCGTTGAGACCGATGGCCTGCGCCTCGCGTGCGAGATCGTCCCAGATGCCGACCTTGAGCGGTACTTTGGGGGCCGGATTCTTCGGGAATGCGCGCGGAAACTTCCGCTGCAGTTTGCCGATTGCGACGATGACCGGATCGACCGGGGCCGACGGCTTCGCCGAAGCAGGCTTCGCCCGATGCTGCGCCTGGGCGGCGGCGCCCGGCTTGGCGCCGCGAGACGGCCGGTCGCCGGACTTCGGCTTCGCGCCGGCGTCCGTCGGCGCTGTCGGCCGCTTCGCGTTGCGCTCCTGCTTGGCCTTCGCTGCGAGCTGCGCCCGCAATTCGGCAAGTTGTTCAAAACCCATAAATTCAATCCACCAGGAATATAAGGTGTGGTTCGTGCGGCCCTGCCGCGCGGCTTGCAAGCTTCGCCGCCATGCGTGCGGCCGGTCTGCCGCCGGTGCGGAACACTACGGGGCCGCATCGCGCACGTCACTCTGTTTTCAGGCACCCGGCCTCGATGCCGGACAAGGCAGGAGTGGAAGTATACCGGTACGCGGGACAGCCGGCTGACTCGCCGGTCCGCATTTGCCCGATCCAGGGTGCCGGAAATGCGTCCGCGCGGTCGTGTTGCGCATTATATGGATACGTTTCCGGATGTCACGCCATTAGAGGCCACTACCGGAAATCGGGGCCGGGGCGACATGCGATGAACGGTGTTCCGCGTGACGGATGTCGAACCGCGGCGCGTTGCGTCGCCTTCGGACATCGCGCCGCACGCCGCGCCTCGTTTGCGCCGGCATCGCTGTACGACTCGTTGCGTCCGCATCGATCGTGGCGCGGACGAAGATATCGGAAAGTGCGTAGTATGGCCAAGGCAACTTCGTTGGCGGCAGGGCGCGCGTGCTTTTCACCGCGCGCCCGATCGGCCGGGCGCGATCCCGTCGCCTGCGAAAAGGCCCGGCGACACGAGATGGAGCGAATGCATGGTTTCCCAAGACGACACGCCGCACGACGGCATCACGCGCGAGGAGATTCACCATCGGCAGATCGACATGCGCGGATATCGGCGCAGCGATGGCCTGTTCGAAGTGACGGCGTGCCTCGCGGACCGCAAGACCAGCGATTTCACGCCGCCTGGCGGCACACGGACGGTCGCGGCGCTGACGCCGCTCCATGATCTGGGCGTGACACTGGTCTTCGACATCGACATGGTCGTGCGCGCCGTATCGACGTTCATCCGTTCGCATCCGTATGCGCAGTGTCCGGGCGGCGGCGACTCGCTGCAGGCGCTCATCGGGTTGAACATCGGCGCCGGCTGGAACAGCGAGGTGCGCAAGCGCCTGCCGTCCTGCGACACGTGCACGCACCTGAAGGAATTGCTCGGGCCGATCGCCACGACGGCCTATCAGACGATGGTCGGCATGCGGCGCTCGTCGCTCGATTACCGTGACAGTGAAGGAAAGCCGCTCAAGATCGACAGTTGCTACGCATACGGCGCGTCGCGCGATCTCGTGAAACGTCTTTGGCCCGAATACCATCGATCCGCGGCAACCACAAAGGACAGTTGAAGCCTTGGCATTCGGCCGATTCGGCGTTGTTTGCGGAATCGGTATTGCGCGAATGGAGCCGATCCGACCTGTGCCGATACGGCAGATCTGCACCGCCGCATCCGTCGTCAGAAAACCCCCAGCACGAGCCCCGCGGCAAGCCCCGCACCCAGTTCGGCGCAGCGCGCAAGCTCGTCGCTGCCGATCGTCTTCGTCGCGAGAATACGCTCCGGCGTCTGCGCATGCGTGCAGACGATCAGGCCGGGCGCGACGCTCTTCAGCCGCCACCCGGTCGCGATCCGGTCGATCTGGCGCAATGCGTTCTGCCCATCGCTTCCGGCGCAGATCATCGCCGCATACGGACGGCCATTCACGCGATCGAGCGCCGCGTAATAGCAGCGATCGAAAAAGTCCTTCATCAGCCCGGACATCGCCGCAAGATTCTCGGGCGTCGCGAACAGGTACGCGTCGGCGGCCAGCACGTCGTCTGCGTTCGTCGCGTCCGCGCGCTGCAACCTGACGTCGACGCCAGGCTGCGCGCGAGCCGCATCGGCAGCCGCTTCGGCCATCTGCTGCGTGCCCCCGGTCATCGTGTGATAGACGATCAACAGCGTCTTCATGGATAGATGCTCACGTTCGGCTTCGGATGCGTCGACGATATCGCTGTTTCGGCCGGCCGCGCGGCCGTCACATGCGGGCGCCATGTTGCGTCGGTTGCCCGGATCGGCGGTTCGGCCGACGCCCCGTCGGCGCGTGCATCGGCCACGACGTCGATTTGACCGCGCCTGCGGATGCTTTCGGATGCGCGTTCAGTCTTGCGTGCGACGCGACACGGCGCCGTCGTCCGGGCGCGCGTAGTACGCGAGGAACATGTCGGCAGCCGACTCCGCGACTTTCTGTTGCTCCTGCGCCGTCAGCGGCGGCTGCCCCATCGTGATCTGCGGCCAGAACGCGAACGCCTTCACGGCGCCATGCAACTGATGCGCGGCGAACACCGGATCGGTCACCGCCAGACGGCCGGCCGCAGCCGCCGCCCGCACCCACACCGTGACGTCTTCCTCACGCTCGCCGAGGCGTTCGACCATGTCGCGGGCCCGTTCCGGCGAATGGATGGCCGCGCCGATCGCGACGCGCGCGAGCGCGAGAAAGGCCTCGTCGTTCATCAATCGCAATTTGCGGTCGAGCAGCGCAAGCAGTTGCGCGCGCAACGGCACGTCGGCGCGATAGGTCGGCGAATTGCCGGTCCGGGTCGCATCCCACAGCTTGTTCAGGATTGCAGCGAACAGCGTCTCCTTGCCCGGAAAGTGGTTGTAGACGGTGCGTTTCGACACGCCCGCGCGTGCAGCGATGCGATCCATGCTCGTCGCATCGTAGCCCGCCGCAAGAAATTCCTCGATTGCCGCATCGACGATCGCCGCGCGCTTGCGGTCGGTCAGACGCTGGGGGGGAGTACTGGTATCCATACGGAAATTTTACACCGGGCAGTTTACTTATCTCGAAAATAAACTACACTGCTCGGTGTACTTTATTCTCCGGATGAACCGACATGGCATCGCCTCTCGTTTTGATTCACCGCGTGCTGGGTTTCGCGGCCGCCCGGCGTGGCCGGACGCTGTCCGGCGGTTCGCCGCAGCACAATGGCGAGCGCTTTGCCAACGTCGCGCCGCGCCCTGCCGAAGGATTGGGCAAGACGCTGGGGATCGCGTGGAACATGCTGGTCAACAAGCCGCGCCACACCGTGCCCGCCGGCGTGCTGCCCGTCGATTCGCTGACCCGCGCCGAACTCGACGCGGCGCCCGATCGCAGCCTGTACCGCCTCGGCCATTCGACGCTGCTGCTGAAGCTGCGCGGCGAATTCTGGTTGACCGATCCGGTGTTTGCGGAGCGCGCATCGCCGTTCCGGCGCATCGGTCCGAAGCGCTTTCATGCACCGCCGATCGCGCTGGAAGATCTTCCGCCGCTGCGCGGCGTGATCCTGTCGCACGATCACTACGATCACCTCGACCGCGACACGGTGCTCGCGCTGGCCGCAACCACCGGCGTGTTCGTGACGACGCTCGGTGTCGGCGATCGGCTGATCGAATGGGGTATCGACGCGACCAAGGTCCGCCAGCTCGACTGGTGGCAAAGCATCGACGTAGCGGGCCTGACGCTGACGGCGGCCCCCGCCCAGCACTTCTCCGGGCGCAGCCTGTTCGACGGCAACAGTACGCTGTGGGCGTCGTGGGTGATCGTCGACGACGATCTGCGCCTGTTCTTCAGCGGCGATACCGGCTATTTCGACGGCTTCCACGAGATCGGCGAGCGCCTGGGGCCGTTCGACGTCACGCTGATCGAAACGGGCGCCTATGATGCGCAATGGCCGTACGTGCACATGCAACCGGAAGAAACCGTGCAGGCGCACATCGATTTGCGCGGACGCTGGCTGATCCCGATCCACAACGGCACGTTCGACCTCGCGATGCATCGCTGGCAGGAACCGTTCGAGCGCGTCACGGCGCTGGCGCTCGTGCGCGGCATCGAGCTGTCGACACCGAGGATGGGCGAACGCGTCGATCTCGATGCCCCGCATCGTGGCGAACGCTGGTGGCGCACGGTCGACGAGCGCGCGGCAGCGCCGGCGGCGAAATCGCGACGCTGGCAGCTTTGCGCATCAGAGGCGACGAAGTAGTTTGCCAGTCCCGGCACGTGCCTTCCGGAAGCGGGCCGTCGGACCTATCCGCGATTCCGGGCGGTGCACTCGTTGCCAGCCGCCCCTGCACGTCGACTGCCAGCCCGTCGACCCGATTACCTCAATAGAGAAGATGCATCCGGTACCCCTCCGATACCTGCCCGCCCAACGAGACGACGCCGCCACCATCGCGGCGCTCGACCAGGCAAGCCACCGTTCGACCGGCCGCAGCCGCGAGAACGAACTGCGACAGATGCTCGCGGAGCGCGTCGCGAGATGGACCGATGGTGTCGATCATCTCAAAACGGCCATTCCCAATCTGAGCTTTCATCGACGGGAAGCGCCGACGCAGCCGATGGAGTGCATGGTCGAGCCGAGCTTCGGCCTCGTCGTTCAGGGCGCGAAGCGGGTCATGCAGTGCGGGGATGCGTACCTCTACGACGCCGATCGCTTTCTGATTACATCTCTCGATCTGCCCGGTTCGACGCAAATCATCGAGGCCAGCCCCGGCAAACCGTTTCTCGGGCTCGGCCTGAAGCTGGATTTCCGCGTGATGGCCGAACTGATGATGCAAGTCGCGCCGGTTCACGACGATGTACCAGCAGGCCGCGGACTCGTCGTCGGCGACATGACTGAACCGCTGTACGACGCGCTCAACCGGTTAGTCGCGCTGCTGGACGACCCGAACGCCATTGCCGTCCTCGCACCGTACATCGAGCGGGAAATCTACTATCGGCTGCTGACGAGTGACCAAGGCGCCCGCCTGCGCCAGATCGCCTCCACCGGCAGCCAGTGCAACCGCGTGTCACGCGCGATCCGGTGGTTGCGTGCTCACTATGACGAGTCGTTGCGCGTCGATGATCTCGCGGCACAGGTTCAGATGAGCAGTTCGACCTTCCACCACCACTTCCGTCAACTCACCGGCATGAGTCCGCTGCAGTATCAGAAATGGATACGGCTGAACGAGGCTCGCCGGCTAATGCTGGCGGAGCGGCTCGATGCTGCGTCGGCAGCATTCAGGGTCGGGTATGCGAGCCCGACTCAATTCAACCGCGAATACAGTCGGCTGTTCGGTAATTCTCCACGAAGGGATATCGACAGCCTGCGAGGTAGAGCGGATGTCGCTTTGTCTATCGTCGCGAGTTATTGAGCGCGAGGGGTGGTGGTCGATATGTGCCAACTTTGACGGCATTCATAACGTGCGGGATTAGGTTCTCGCATACGACGTCGATTGGGCTCACGCTGTTCCGAAGACTACGTTGCACCGACCATGCTCGGGACTCCTCCCGCACATTTCCGACGCCGGCTTCCTCTCGTAATGCTCCGTGACTCCGTAAATAGGCGCCCCACACATGCGTTGTCACGTGACAACTGACGCAAAATGTCGGTGTACCTTGCGCCGAATGGGCGGCACGTGACTCAGCAGGCGCGGACTCGCCCGCATAGCGAGGACCTACGGTGCATAGCTCGCCCTTATTCGTATAAAACACTACAAATTACGTGTTATATATGACAAATTGGACAGCGATCCTCCCGACTTTCGATATCGGCGCTCGAAAAAGGTATGCGCCCCCATTTCCTGGGATCAACGCGGTCATTTTTCGTGAAACAACGTGAAGAAGGCAGCGCAAGTCGTTGCTACATAAGGGTTTCCAGCCGACGTCGATTTTCTGGGAATGTTTCACGACCCGACCCGTTTGGATTCGGCACAGGCATTCGACGCATGGATTCGGCATCAATTGCGGTGCATACGTCCGGTAATTGCAGATGGGTTGAGCCCTTCAGTGGGACGCATGCCTCGGAGCCCGCCCTGCCCTATCGGCGACTACGAGAGGCCATGCAAAGCTGTATGTCTCTTGATAAATGGGGACACATCAACCTCGCTACGATATCTGGGTACGCCTCAGCAGTCGCTCGCCGGTATTGCGTCAGTACGTGCGCACACGGGCGACGTATGGAAGCGGGCGGCCAGCGGATCAAATCCGGGACTCGCCATCTCCAACTGTCCCGTTGAAATGCCAACGGGACTCTTTACTTCCCACCGTTTCCTGTCGCTCAAACTTCGGGGCTCTGCTTCCGGTTGTCACGTGACAACTCACCTTCGATTCACGGATCTGTTGACGAACCGAAAGCTATCGTCCACGCCTGTCTTCCCGAGCAATATGTCTCTTAGGCCGTGTAGCATCGACCCATTTCAACGGTCTTGACGATGCCAAGGTATCCGCGGGCCCGCTTGGCGCTGTTTGTCACGTGACAACTCGTCCCTCTGCCACATAAGCATACGTACTCACAGGCTGGCGCCTCTGTAAATTTATTGAAGTGATTTCTTCGCAGCCAACGTCGCAATCGCATCGAAGGCTTCCGCGCGCCGTACATTCCGGGAAGCGTCGATATCCGGAGACTTGTCACGTGACAACCGGCTGTTTTCGCGATGCCAACGACGATGCCCGCGCGACCGCGCCGATCAGCGTCTATCAACGGCACGAAGTCGTATCAAGTTTCGAGTGAAACCAAAGCACGATGAGGCACCCGGCCTTCGCCCAACCGGGTTCGTTATGGCGCCAAAGAAAAATCCAGTTTTTCACTTCGGCGTTCTTTTTTGCAACCGTGATGGCGTGTTTTTTACGAATCGATGGTTTAGCAACGCCTGGCCGTTCGGCCTATTTGTCACGTAACAACCACAGCGATCAATAAAACGTTCGTGATATTGAACGCATTTCTGGACATTCTGCAAATAACTGCATATATTACGCAAAACTCCTTGGAGGAATTTAATGGCTTTCAAGATCGCCGTCAGTAATCAAAAAGGTGGGACGGGAAAGACGACCATCTCCGTCAACATCGCGGCTGCGTTCGAAGCCGGTGGCAACAAGGTTGCGTTGATCGATGCCGACCCTCAGGGCACTTCCGTCCGTTGGGTCACGAGCGGCGAGAACACGCTGCCGATGACGGTGCTTTCGCTGGCTCCCGCCGGCCGCGGCATCGGCGGCGAGATCAAGAAGCAGGACGCGAACTTCGACGTGATCGTCGTCGACTGTCCCGGCAACCTCGAAGACCCTCGTATCGCCTCCGTCCTCGAAGTGGCGGATTTCTGCCTGGTGCCGCTTTCGCCGTCACCGGCCGATCTGTACAGCACCGTCGCGATGATCCGCATGATCGAGTCGATGCGCGCCGTTCGAAATCCTCAACTTTCTTCCGCATTAATGCTGAATAGCGTTAATGGAAAAACTAAAATGCGTGAAGAAATTTTAAAAATTTTAAGGGCAGAAGAAATAGGGGAGCATCTGCTCGACAGCCAGATCGCGCAACGCGAGGTCTATCGTCAGACGTTCGCGCTCGGCACTACGATCCATCACCACAATCGATACCTGAAGGGCCTGAAGGAAGCCCGCGCGGAAATCGAAAAGCTGGTCACGGAGATGGCCCAATACATCGCGTCGACGCGCGCTACCGGAGCCGCCCATGGCTAAGGACACCTCGAAAGACAAGAAGCCGACCGGCAACCTGCATCTGGCGGCCGGCCTGTTGCGCGGACTCGCGCAGGAAAATGCGGCGCTCGAAACGCGGCTGCCCGAGCCGGCGGCCGCACCGGTTGCCGTCGCCGAAGCCGCGCCCGCCGGTACCCCGGCCGCGACCACGCCCGCCGGTACGCCCGATCTGGGCGCGCCGCAGAAGGTGCTGGTGAAGGACTGCATCCCGAACCCGTTCAACCCGCGCGTGTTCTACTCGGAATCGAGCCTGCACGAGCTTGCCTTGACGTTGAAACGGGAAGGGCAGATCGAGCCGATCAAGGTCACACGGCTCCCCGAGTTTCCCGGCAAGCTCGTCGTGATCGACGGGCAACGCCGGCTGCGCGCGACGAGCATCAACGGCGACGAGACGATCAATGCGACGTTCCGCACGGATCACACGCCCGAGCAGCTCTATACGATCGCGTATCGGGCGAACCACGACCACGAACGCCAGACGATCTTCGACGATGCGGTCGCGTGGAAACGTCTCCTCGACGAGAAGGTCTTTGCCGACCAGAACACGCTGGCGGAGAAAATCGGCAAGGACAAGGCGTCGATCAGCAAGACGCTGTCGCTGAACGCGCTGCCGAACACGCTGCTGGAGCGGATGGCCAGTGCCAACGACGTGGTCGGCCTGCAGGCGGCGTACTTCCTGAAGCTGATCTTCGAACGCCTGGGCGAGGCGACGGCCGACCGGCTGCTGACGGCCGTGATCGAACGGAAGAAATCCGTCCGCGATCTCGAGAATTTCCTGCGTGCGCAGAGCGACGGCGCCAAGAAGGCCGGCCGCACGCGCTACAGCGTTCGTCATGATTTTGCGCTCGAATCGCGCGCGATCGGCCAGTTGAAGACTTATCCGGACGGGCGCCTCGATCTGCAGCTCAAGGGCGTCGACGCATCCCACCAGGAAGCGCTCGCCGACAAGCTCAAGACCGTCATCGACGCGTACGTCGCCGAGCTGGCGGCAACGGCAAAGTAACGCGCCCCCGGCAAAAGGCCTCGCCCCGCGCGCTGCGTCGCGAAGCCGGACCGCAACACGGCCCGGTGCACGGCGCGCACGATGGCGAGGCCTCGTTCAGTTGCCCGCGAGGCTGCTTTTCAGCAGGAATTCCAGCAGGTCGTCCGAGGTAGGCTCGCCCCACGTATCGAGCGCCAGCCATCGGAAGAAGCTCGTCTGCGCAAGCTTGCTCGCCTTCTTCTTCGGCGACAGCGTCAGGTCCTTCGAACCCGCCACCGTCTCGTTGTAACGCTCGATCAGCTTGGTCTGGTCGTCGATCTCCAGCTCGCGGAAATACGCGCCGGCTTCCTCGACCTTCGCCGCCAGATACTTGTCGCGAATCTGTTCCTGCTTGCTCTGCGCGGATTCCTTCGCCGGTGCGGCCGCTTCGGTTCCCTGCCCGTCGGCCAGCGTGTAACCGTGCGTCAGCGCCTTGCGGAAATACGCGGCGACGTTGTCGACCGGCGCCGCATTCTTCTTCGTGGTTCGATTGAGCGTATAGGCGATCGCCGCCTTGATGCGCTGCACGCCGTATTGCGTGATCAGCCGGCGCGCTTCCGAGCGCGGAATGCCGAACTTCGCGACTTCCTCGACCAGCGCTTCATTCTTGACGTCGCCTTCTTCGACCGTATCGGTGCTCTGCTTGCGCGTTACCTTGAACTGCACGGCTTCCACGCTGCGGCCGGATTTGTGTTCGATCAGCTCGAGCGTGTGGTCCGATACTTCGTTCACCTCCTGAATGCACGGCACCAGCACCTTGCTCTTGAACAGCTTGTACTCCTTGTACGACTGAGACGCCTTGTCCTGGCCGAGAATCAGGTCACGGAATTTCGGCAGAGGAATCTTCGCGGTGATGCCGATCCCTTCGTAGCGCACCGTGTTTTCCCATAGCGCAAGCGAGTGCGACCGCCGGAACTCGCGAGCGATCCGCATATCGATCAGCGCGTAGATCTCGGGGTTGAGCAGTTCGCTGCGAATCTGGTCGGAGAAGCTGTACTTCAGCACCGATTGCTCGAGTTCGGCGCCGGCGAGCAGGCCTGACGCTTTCCAGACCGTCGAACGGTCCGCGGCCAGGTAGTCCCAGTTGACGACGGTGCTGATCAGCGAGTTGACCGTGTCCTTCACGTACTTCGTGTTGTTGCTGTTCAGCCCGCTCTCGTGCGACAGCGACGCGATCGAGATCGAGAAACTCGTCCGGCCCGGCTCGAACGCCTCCTGCCGAAGCGCGTTCTTGATCAGCGAGCTGAACATCTTGCGCTGCTGCAGGCCGATCTTTCCCGACTTCGGCGCGATATGAATCGCCTGGACCGCCTTGCGCAGCAAGTCGGGTGGCTCGGGGGTCTGAAACAGCGAAACCTGTTTGTCTGAGCCTTTGCTTGCGGGCTTGCGCGGCATCGTGGTGTCCGGGTAAGGTTGCCTTATTGAAAGCGGACTTTATACCTTTTCGCGCGACGGAGCAACGTCCTTGCTCCAGCATCACTTTCACTATCCCGCCTAAGCATCAGATAACAAAGGAAAAATTTCAATTGATAGACTTGCGCAGCGCCCCATATCCGTCTACCTTTTGATCAAAATTCCTCCCAAAAGCCGCTACCTTTCCTGTCGGCACCGGCAAGCCCGGCACAAGATTTGCCACGGCGAAGGTAGCCATCCATGGGGGCAAATGAGCGGAATCGAGATCGTCGGGAGGATTCGTGGTGCCCCGCAGCACCACCGCTGTTTTCTCCCATAGCTTGCTACCTTCATCGATTCCCATAGGAGGGTACCTGTCAGCATCCTCGATAGTCTTGCTGTTTGTCCCGAAGGTGGAAATCGCCCCCATAAATGGCAACCATTCCGTTTCCCCATAAAAGGTAACCTGTGTACGGTATTGGTCCTGTCTATGGGAAGGCTTCGTGGAACCGACGGGCGCTAGACAGCGAATTGACTCCGAAGGGCTCCCATAAACGGGTACCTTCGAGATTCCCCATAACCGGCTACCCGAAGGAAATCGCCGTGCACATATCCGACTACCGGCCGAGAAAAGAACCCCATAAAAAGCTACCTTCACGTGTTCCCATAGACGGCTACCCAACGAGATGGATGGTCGATTTCCCATAACCGGATACGTTCGCCCCATATCCACAACCCTGATTCCCCACAACGCGGTACCCCAAACCCCAAATCCACAGACCTGAAACCCCAAACCCTTCCACCTGTGGTCCCATAAATGGGTACCGAACACGGCTCAAACCCTTGCCAGATAAGGCTGTGAGCCGTCTAAAAGTAGTTAAAGAAGTAAACGTGGTTTACCAAAGATGTAAACACACGTGTGCTTGCACAAAAAAACGAACCCCATAAACCGCTACCAATGGGAGCCGTCTGTGGGACGCGAGGCCCTTCAACCACTCGGTCCACGCCGCTCGGTCCTGTTCAAGGCGCCGTTTCTGGGAGGCTTCAGGCCTGACAATGCATTCCGAGGAGGTAAGCGCCCACTCACAAACCGCGAAACGTAGAAACTTATGGGAAGAAATCCTCGGATTCGGCAGAGAGGTTCCCGTTTATGGGACCCCGAAACCTGTCCCGTGGCAGCCCGCCATCTGCGCTGGACCGCCGGAACGGATGCCGTCACTTTCCCCACAGCAGTTCGAAATCATCCTGCACCGCCACGGGCGTGGTTTTTTGTCCTCGTGCTGCCTCGTCCGTGGACAAGTTTTTTGTCGCGCGCATGGGACGCCACTCGCCAAATTTAGCCCGTGGACTGTGCGGGAGGGACCGGCGCCGGACCGCTTTTCTTCCGTGCGCCCCGTCCGTTTTTCTACCTTTGGAGCCGGGCACCGTGCGGGACCCGTCACAGGCAGGGAAAGACTCGTGCCACGGCATGAACTCGGGCCCGGCGCCAAAATGCCGCGCACGGATTCCCCGTGCCTGGGACGATCTCGGCGGAATTCATCGAGAGCGCCCGAGCGAATGTGAACACTTCATCGATGCCGAAGCTCACCGCAATCGAATTGGCCCACTGCTCCCGAACCTGCTCACCTTCCAAAGAACCTGGAATCCCGTAAAAGCTCACCGATCGGGCGGAGCACAGGTATAAGCAGGCTGTGCGGATCGCTGCTCCGTGCAGATAAGGAACCATTGATGGGAGCAATCAGAAACGATCGGCATCCATGCGCTGCGCCCGACGCGTCGACACGCACGGTCGCCCGAACGGACAAGTCTCCACCGCCATGCGCGCATTTACCCGACAAGCGTTGCTCGTTCATATCGGGTTCCCGTGCATTCCTGCAATCAGTCGGACCGACGTCTTCGCCGTTCACGCAACCCCACCTTTCCCGTCAGACCTGCCAATCGACGAAGCGTCTTGCCTCCACAGGTACTTTCTGCATCACGATGCCGCGAAGCGTGCGGGACCCATTACCGCCCACCGCAACGACGCACCATAGTCGTCTCGATCGCCGACGAACCGAATCGTGGTCGTTTATGGGAGAAACCGCCGCTCGAGCCGCATCGCCCGCTGATGCGACGTACGGATCGACTGCTGTTGCGGTGATCGAGCAAGCACGACGATCTTCACGTCGCGCATGCGCGCATCGATATCACCACCGGTGAAACGGCCGTCGGCGCGTCGCGCCGTATCGCATACGACTCCTCCCGTCACCGACCGCGGAAACCGTGTTGTCTCCCATACGTGTATCCCGATTCCGTCGTCACGTTCGCGCCACATTTTTTGCGACACGGTTATGATGCACAGGTCCTGATCGCGACATGACGATCGATCAGGGCGGGGGCGGTATCTCGATGGTCTTTCAAACCGTGATAGTTATCAAAAAAGAGAGTTCAGCGATGCGAATCCAGATCAGAAAACTCACGTTGGCAGCTACTGCAGCCGCTTTCCTGTTCGGCTCGGCGGTTCCTGCGTTTGCGCAGACCGATGCTGCCAGCGCGCCGGCTGCACAGGACGCGAAGGCAGCGAAGAGCGAAGCGCGCAAGGCGGCCAGGGCTAAACGCAAAGCCGAGCGCAAGGCCGCGCGTGCGAAGAACAACGCCGAACTGAAGAAACTCGAAGACGCCGGCTACAAGCCGGCGGCCAACGATCCGAACTATCCGCAGAACCTGCAGAACGCGGAGAAGAAGGCCGCAGGTGCGGCAAGCCAGTAAGCGTCGTTCGGCGGCAAGCCGCGGTTCGATCCGCGGCTTGCCGCGTGCATCGCGATCACGCGATGCGTGAAGGCAAGAACGTTCGGCAGGTTTATTCCATTTAATTCGGAATCCTGTATGTCGTGACGATGCACGCCCCGCGGGCGGGTGCGATCAATCCTGCCCGTCCGACGCAGTCGCGCTTCCCGCCACCTTCAGCCAGTCCTTGAACGCGCGTACGGCGTCGTCATCCGCTCGCGCGGACGCCACATACGTGAAGTAGCGCCACGGCGGCAGCGCAGGTTCGCTGAACGGCTGCACGAGCCGGCCTTCGGCGATGTCGTCGGCGACGAGCGCGATCGGCCCCATCGCGACGCCGAGCCCGTCGAGCGCGCCTTGCAACGTCAGGTAGAAATGCTCGAGCGTGAGCGAGTGCCGCGGGACGAGATTCGGATGCCCGGCGGCCGCGAACCATTCCGGCCACATGCCCGGATAGGTCGCCGCGTGCAGCAGTGTGAAGCCGGCGAGATCGGCGGGCGTATCCAGCGACCGGCCCTCCAGCAGCTTCGGTGCACACACCGGCAGCCGGACTTCGGACAGGAATTCCTCCGCGACGTATCCGTCGACGGCCTGCGGGCCGCCGCGAACGATCAGGTCGACCTTGTCGCGCAACTTTTCGATCGGCTCGTTCGACGTCGACAGCCGCACCTCGATGGCCGGATGCGCGACCTGGAACGACGACAGCTTCGGGACGAGCCAGCGCAGCGAGAACGTCGCAGGCGCGCTGACGCGCAACACGCGCTGCTGCGCGTGGCCGAAATGCTGCGCGGTGGCGAGCGCGATCCGGTCGAACGATGCGCCGACCTCGGCGAGGTACGCGCGTCCGGACGCAGTCAGTTCGACGCGCCGGTTGTGGCGTTCGAACAGCGGCCGCCCGAGCCACGCTTCAAGTTGCTGCACGTGCCGGCTGATCGCGCCGTGCGTCACGCACAGCTCGTCGGCAGCCTGGGTGAAGGTGCCGAGCCGCGCGGCGGCCTCGAACGCGCGCAGCGAATTCAACGGAGGGAGTCGTCGGGCCATTGCATCGTTTCGTGTGATATTTACTCACACGATGGTTGAGGTTTAATCGTTTGATCGTGTGTTCCTGCTGCGCCAATATGGCACACAAACGGCCGATTCGGCCGAACGAGTGTCTGAATTTCTCACATGGAGTGCGGAGCATGCCGAACGTGGTGGTCGTGGGCGCCCAATGGGGTGACGAAGGCAAGGGGCGCGTCGTGGACTGGCTGGCGGCACAGGCCGATCTCGTCGCACGCTACAACGGCGGCCACAACGCGGGGCACACGCTCGTCGTGGACGGCAACACGTACAAGCTCGCGCTGCTGCCGAGCGGTATCGTGCGCGGCAAGCGCGGCGTGATCGGCAACGGCGTGGCGCTTGACCCCGAAGCGCTGCTCGCGGAAATCGGGCGGATGGCCGCGCTCGGGCTGCCGGTGACGCCGGAGAACCTGTCGATCGCGGAGAACGCGACGCTGGTGCTGCCGATTCACCGTGCGATCGACCAGGCGCAGGAGCGGCTGCGCCGCGAACCCATCGGCACCACGTTGCGCGGAATCGGGCCGGCCTACGAGGACAAGGTCGGGCGTCGCGGGCTGCGCGTCGGCGATCTCGCGGAACCGCACGGGCTCGCCGCCAGGCTCGACGTGCTGGTCGATCATCACAACGCGTGGTTCCGCGGCCTGGGGCTCGACGAGTACGATCGCGACGCGATGCTGGCGACACTCGTTGCGCTCGCACCGAAGATCTTGCCGTTCGTGCGTCCGGTCTGGGCCGACCTCAACGACGCGACTGACCGCGGCGAGCGCATTCTGTTCGAGGGTTCGCAGGCCGTGATGCTGGACATCGACTGGGGCACGTATCCGTTCGTGACGTCGTCGGGCACCGTGGCGTCGGCCGCGGCGGCGGGCACCGGGCTCGGTGCGGCGAAGCTCGGCCACGTGCTGGGTGTCACGAAGGCGTATGCGACGCGGGTCGGCGGCGGCCCGTTCCTCACCGAGCTGACCGACGCCACCGGCGAAACGCTGCGCGCGCGTGGACAGGAGTTCGGCGTCAACACGGGCCGGCCGCGCCGCTGCGGATGGCTCGACGCCGCGCAACTGCGCCAGGCCGTCAGGATTTCGGGCATCGATTCGCTGGCGCTCACCAAGCTCGACGTGCTCGACGGTTTCGAATCGATCGAGCTGTGCGTCGGTTACGAATTCGGCGGCGCGCGCGTCGACCATCTGCCCGCGAGCCTCGATGCGCAGTCGCGCGCGAAGCCGCTCTACGAACGGTTCGAAGGCTGGCAAGGCTCCGTGAAGGGTGTGCGCGAGCGTGCGGCGCTGCCGCGGGCCGCGCGGGATTTCGTCGCGCGCATCGAGGCCGTGGCGGGTGCGCCGGTGTCGATGATCACGACCGGCGCGGAGCGCGACGACACGATCGTGTTGCGCAATCCGTTCGATGCGGCGGGCGCTGCGTAACGCGCGAGATGCGAACGGCGTCAATCGAGCGGCTGGCGGCATGACGGTTTGCGGGTCGTTTTCGGCGGCCGATGCCGTTGGCCCGTCGGTACGTCCGATACGCCTGTATGCACGGTCCCGATGCCGTCCGGCGAGCCGCCCGGCAGCACGATTCGGCAGCCGGATCACGCCGCCTACGACGAACTGGACACGCCTGCAACGCTGCTGTACTGTTCCGCACAATTCGCGCCGGACCGGCGTGTGCCGGCGCCGTCGGCACCGTGGCTGCACGGCGGTGCGACGTGACAATCCCCGGGAACAGGTCGATGGACACGTTACAGATGATGCGCATTTTCGTCCGGGTCGCGGAGGAGGGCAGCTTCACGAGCGCGGCCCAGCGTCTGGACATCACGACGGCCTACGCGTCGCGCTCGGTCGCGCAACTCGAAACGCATCTGCGCACGCGCCTGCTCAACCGCAGCACGCGCCGCATCGCGCTGACCGACGCCGGGCAGCGCTATCTCGACCGCTGCCAGCGCATCCTCGGCTATATCGACGAAGCGGAAGCCGAGGCGGCCGATGCACAGGCGAAGCCGTCCGGACGGCTGCGCGTTCATGCGACGACGAGTTTCGGCCAGTCCTACGTGGTGCCTGCGGTCGTGCGCTACCGCGAGCGCTATCCGTCCGTCGCGGTCGAGCTGACGCTGTCGCAGCACGTGCCCGACATCATCGACGAAGGCTACGACGTGTCGCTGCAGTTGAGCACGACGGAGCTACCCGATTCCGGGCTGGTATCGCAGCGGCTCGGTGACGTGGGCAGCGTGCTGTGCGCGTCGCCTGCCTACCTGAAGGCGCGCGGCACGCCGCGCACGGTCAGCGATCTCGCCGGGCATGCGTGCCTGCGGCTCGTCACGCCGCTCTTTCCGCGCGACCGCTGGCATCTCGACGGCCCGAACGGCCGCGAAACGTTCGAGCTGCCGGTACCGGATTTCGAAGTGAATATCGCCGATGCGCTCGGCGCCGCGCTGCGCGCGGGGCTCGGGATCGGCTCGCTGCCGATGTCCGCGGCGCTGCCCGCGCTCGCGAGCGGCGCACTGGTTCGCGTGCTGCCCGACTACCGGCTGCAGAAGCTGACGGTCTACACGCTGTATGCGTCGCGTCAGTATCTCGATGCGAAGATCCGCACGTTCGTCGATTTCCTGCGGGAGTGCGTGCCCGAAATGCTGGCCGCCGACGAGGCTGCATCGAATGCTTGCTGCGCGTCCCGTCATGCCTGATTCGCGCGAGGGCGCAGCCGCCCGACGATCGAGCAGGTGACGAAGCGCCGCCTCGCACGCGATATCCATTCACGGTATGACGCGCGACAGCGGCACCGCTTCGCCGCGCAGCCTCGCGACGTCGCGGCCCGGCGCATCGCCGAACAGCCGCGCGTATTCGCGACTGAACTGCGACGCGCTCACGTAGCCGACACTTCGGCACGCCTGCCGCGCGTCCATTGCCGCGAGGCACATCAGATGGCGCGCTTCCTGCAGCCGCAGCACCTTCTGGCATTGCAACGGGCTCATCGACGTGACCGCACGAAAGTGATGGTGGAACGTCGACGGGCTCATCCCCACCTGCCGCGCGAGCGAGTCGACCGCCATCGGGTCGAGGTAATGGTCGCGAATCCAGGCGACGGCGCGCGAAATGCGCTGGGTGGTCGAACCGGCGTCGCCGATCTGCGCGACGCGCGCGCCCGACGGGCCGCGCAGCAGCCGGATCAGGATTTCGTCGACGATCAGCGGCGCGAGCAGATCGAGGTCGTCCGGTTGCGCGATCAGGTGCATCAGCCGGGCCACGGCGTCGACGATTTCCGGCGTCGCGTCGTGCGTCGCGAGTGCCCGGCAGTCGACGGCTTTCGGCAGCCCGCGCGGAAACACGCGCGGCGTGAGCGCCGCGATGCGATGCGGATCGAGTGCGAGCTGCACGTAAAGGAACGGCTCGGCCGGGTTCGCGCGTGTCACACGTCCGGTCACGGGCAGGTCGGCGGTTGCGACCAGCATCCGCGATGCGTCGATCGTGTAGGTATCGTCGCCGACCCGCATCGACTTCGCGCCTTGCCCGACGATGCTCAGGCACGCGTGGTGCACGCCGTGGCTCCACTGCGCCGGCGGCGCGCAAGCACGCGCGATGCGCATGCCGCGCAGCGGGAGGTCGAACATGCCGTCGTGCGGCGCGTACGCGGCGATCAGCGCCGCGAGCCGGGCCGCGGGCGACCGGGCTGGCGACCAACCATCATGATCCGGCGGCGTGCGCGGTTGCGGTGGCGTTCGGGCGTCGATTTCCATGTTGCATGAGCGGTTGACGGAGTGGGCGATGCGATGCGCGGCTGCCGTCCCCTGTCGAGGTGCTGGCACGGCGATCAATCGTACTGTGAAGTTGCGTGCGCAGGATTGCCTAAACCTGTCCGAAATTAGCCCGATCATCCGGACCTGCATGCTCGACGGATGCGTCACGCGCCGTTGCACGGTGTGCGGCGCACAAATTCGGAAATTAAGGCAAAACAATCGCAGGATCGGGCAAGCCATTTCCCGGCGGTTTCCCTACCATTGCACCTGCTGAAGAAATGCGATTCAGCGTGCCCGGATGGCGCGGGCAATACCGTGCGCGTGATGCGCGGTCGCCGCCGGCCTTGTCGCGTGCGTCGCCGCGGCGAATCGCCGGGAAAGACTCAGGACTGCTATTGAACGATCGTGCATCGGGCTTGCCGAGGCCGGTTTGCGTCCGTTGCAAGCCGGATCGCGCCTGTCGCGCACGGGCCGACCGATCCGGATGAGCCGGCGTCGGGGCCGCCGCATTGGCCGGCTCGATGCGGGCCGGCGCGCGGCGCGGCGTCCGGTGCAGGTATACGGGCAGTCGTGCGCGCAGGGGAATCCGGAGAAATGGACCAACTTCAATCGATTCGGGCATTCGTGACGGTGGCAAGGGAAGGCGGGTTTCGTCGGGCGGCGACGCGCTTGCGCGTGTCGACGGCGATGGCGAGCCGGCTCGTCGAAGCGCTCGAGACGCGCCTCGGCGCGCGCTTGCTTCAACGCAGCACGAGCCATCAGTCGCTGACCGAAATCGGCGAGCTGTATCTCGCGCGCGTCGAGCGGATCCTCGGTGCGATCGACGAGATCGACGGCCGTTTCGTCGCGATGGGCAGCAAGCCGGAAGGCGTATTGCGCGTGGCCGCACCGGTTGCGTTCGGGCTCAGCCAGTTGAGCGCGTTGCTCGATCGTTTCGTGCACCGGTTTCCGGACGTGCGGCCGACCGTGACGCTGACCGATGCCCATGTCGACCTGACCGCCGAGGACATCGACGTCGCGTTCCTGACGGATGGCATGCCGGTGTCCGGCGCGCACGCGTTGCATACGCTGGCTGCGTACGAATCCGTGCGCGTCGCGGCGCCGGCTTACGTCGCCGCGCACGGCGGCGCGGCTGCGTCGGGCGACTGGCCGGACATCGCGGCCGTGCGGCTGGAGCGGGCGGCGGCCGACGACGACCGCGCGGCCGGGATTCGATTCGGTGTAGCACCCGGCAATACGGGCGTCGGCCATCTCGAGATGGTGCGGCGACTCGCCGTCGCCGGCATGGGCGCGGCGGTGCTGCCCGCGTATCTCGTCGATGCCGATCTGGCGGCCGGCACACTGGTGCGCGTGGCCCCGGTCCACCCGCTCGCGCCCGTCACGCTGAAGCTCGCGCATGCGCGTGCCGCGCGTCTGCCGGCTGCCGCGCGCGCGTTCATCGAATTCGCCGGCGCCGCATTTCGACCCGCGCGCTAGCGGTCTGGCCGAATCCATGGCAACGCGATCCCGCCGGAGGCGCGGGCTCGCCGTTCTTTTTCGGAAGCAGTTCGGCACACGAACGCTCCGCAGGGTGCAACGCACACCCGCAACACGCGTCCGCATCCGCGGCGGACAGGAAGCTGCAGGTCCGCCGCGCGTCAGGGCCATGAGGAGATCTGATGATTCCCATTGAAGGTCGTCTAATTGTGAGAGGTCGCTCCATGCGCGTCGAACGGGTTCCATACCGCTTAATCACTGCCGCAACGGCTGCCGTTTTCCTGGCTGCCTGCGGAAAAAAAGAATCGGCACCGCCGCCGCAAACACCGGAAGTCGGCGTCGTTACCGTCCAGCCGCAAGCCGTGCCGGCCGTGACCGAACTGCCGGGCCGCACCAGCGCATTCCTCGTCGCGCAAGTGCGGGCGCGGGTCGACGGCATCGTGCTGCGCCGTGAATTCACCGAAGGCACCGACGTCAAGGCCGGTCAGCGCCTCTACAAGATCGATCCGGCGCCGTACATCGCGGCGCTGAACAGCGCGAAGGCGACGCTCGCGAAGGCGCAGGCGAACCTCGTCACGCAGAACGCGCTGGTCGCGCGCTACAAGGTGCTGGTCGCCGCGAACGCGGTCAGCAAGCAGGACTACGACAACGCGGTGGCCACGCAAGGCCAGGCCGCGGCGGACGTCGCGGCCGGCAAGGCGGCGGTCGACACCGCGCAGATCAACCTCGGCTATACGGATGTCGTGTCGCCGATCAGCGGCCGCGTCGGCATCTCGCAGGTCACGCCGGGCGCCTACGTGCAGGCGAGCCAGGCGACGCTGATGTCGACCGTGCAGCAGCTCGATCCGGTGTACGTCGACCTCACGCAGTCGAGCCTCGAAGGGCTGAAGCTGCGGCAGGACGTGCAGAGCGGCCGTCTGAAGACGAGCGGCCCGGGCGCGGCGAAGGTGTCGCTGATCCTGGAGGACGGCAAGACCTACTCGGAGCCAGGCAAGCTGCAGTTCTCGGACGTGACGGTCGACCAGACCACCGGCTCGGTGACGATCCGCGCGGTGTTCCCGAACCCGGGCCGCGTGCTGCTGCCGGGGATGTTCGTGCGCGCACGCATCGAGGAAGGTGTGAACGAGAACGCGTTCCTGGTGCCGCAGATCGGCGTCACGCACGACCAGAAGGGGCAGGCGATCGCACTCGTCGTGACCGCGGCCAACAAGGTCGAGCCGCGTCCGTTGACGACGACCGGCACGTACGGCCCGAACTGGATTGTGGAAGGCGGTCTGCAGGCGGGCGATCACGTGATCGTGCAGGGCGTCGACAAGGTGCGCCCGGGCGCGACCGTGAAGACCGTCGCCGCGCAGCTCGCCCCGGCGCCGGACGCCGCATCCGCCACATCGGCAGGCGCCGCGCCGGCAAGCGCCGCGCCGGCGACTACCGCGGCCAGCGCCGCAGCGAGCTCGGCCGCCGCGTCGAGCGCGCAATAACAGGGAGTCCGTTTCATGGCCAAGTTCTTTATCGATCGCCCGATCTTCGCGTGGGTGATCGCGATCGTGCTGATGCTGGCCGGCGTCGCATCGATCTTCAAGATGCCGATCGCGCAGTATCCTACGATCGCACCGCCGACGATCCAGATCCAGGCGAACTATCCGGGCGCTTCCGCGAAGACCGTGGAAGATACGGTCACGCAGGTGATCGAGCAGCAGATGAGCGGTCTCGACAACTTCCTGTACATGTCGTCGACGAGCGACGATTCGGGCAACGCGACGATCACGCTGACCTTCTCGCCGGGCACGAACCCGGACGTCGCGCAGGTGCAGGTGCAGAACAAGCTGTCGCTCGCGACGCCGAACCTGCCCCAGGTCGTGCAGCAGCTCGGCATGCAGGTCACGAAATCCAGCAGCAACTGGCTGATGTGGTTCGCGTTCAACTCCGAGGACGGCCGGATGTCGAAGGAGGATCTGACGAACTACGTGGCGTCGCACGTGCTCGACCCGCTGAGCCGCGTGAACGGCGTCGGCCAGACGCTGCTGCTCGGTTCGCAGTTCTCGATGCGGATCTGGCTCGACCCGGTCAAGCTGACCAACTACAGCCTCACGCCGACCGACGTGACGGCCGCGATCACGCAGCAGAACGTGCAGATCGCGGGCGGCCAGATCGGCGGCACGCCGGCGAAGCCGGGCACCGTGCTGCAGGCGACGATCACCGAATCGACGCTGCTGCGCACGCCCGAGCAGTTCGGCAACATCCTGCTGAAGGTCAACCAGGACGGCTCGCAGGTTCGCCTGAAGGACGTCGGCCGCGCGGCGCTGGGTTCGGAGAACTACACGTTCGACACGAAGTACATGGGACAGCCGACGGCCGGCCTCGGTATCCAGCTCGCGACCGGCGCGAATGCGCTGGCGACCGCGAACGCGCTGCGGGCCAAGATCGACGAGCTGTCGAAGTACTTCCCGCATGGTCTCGTCGTGCACTACCCGTACGATACGACGCCGTTCGTGCGCCTGTCGATCGAGGAAGTGGTCAAGACGCTGATCGAGGGCATCGTGCTCGTGTTCCTCGTGATGTACCTGTTCCTGCAGAATCTTCGGGCGACGATCATCCCGACGATCGCGGTGCCGGTCGTGCTGCTCGGCACGTTCGCGATCATGGGTATCGTCGGCTTCTCGATCAACACGCTGTCGATGTTCGGCCTCGTGCTGGCGATCGGCCTGCTGGTCGACGATGCGATCGTGGTGGTCGAGAACGTCGAACGGGTGATGGCCGAGGAGGGGTTGTCGCCGAAGGAGGCGACCCGCAAGGCGATGGGGCAGATCACCGGCGCACTCGTCGGCGTGGCGCTCGTGCTGTCGGCGGTGTTCGTGCCGGTGGCGTTCTCCGGCGGCTCGGTCGGCGCGATCTATCGTCAGTTCTCGCTGACGATCGTGTCGGCGATGGTGCTGTCGGTGCTGGTCGCGTTGATTCTCACGCCGGCGCTGTGCGCGACGATCCTGAAGCCGATCGAGAAGGGGCATCACGAAGAGAAGAAGGGTTTCTTCGGCTGGTTCAACCGGACTTTCGATCGCAGCCGGGATCGCTACACGAGCGGCGTGAACCACGTGATTCGGCGCTCGGGCCGCTGGCTCGTGATCTACCTCGCCGTGTTCCTCGCGGTCGGCGTGATGTTCGCGCGCCTGCCGAAGTCGTTCCTGCCCGATGAAGACCAGGGCTACATGTTCATGATCGTGCAGACGCCGTCCGGCTCCACGCAGGAAACGACCGGCAGGACGCTCGACAACATCAACACGTACCTGACCACCGCGGAGAAGGA
>NZ_JAHLCL010000005.1:909598-912938 GCF_029268935.1 Burkholderia semiarida
TGATCGTGCAGACGCCGTCCGGCTCCACGCAGGAAACGACCGGCAGGACGCTCGACAACATCAACACGTACCTGACCACCGCGGAGAAGGATGTGGTCGACTCGGTGTTCACGGTCAACGGCTTCAGCTTCGCGGGCCGCGGCCAGAACGCCGGCCTCGTGTTCGTGAAGCTGAAACCGTACGAGCAGCGCCAGCGTTCGGACCGGAAGGTGCAGGCGCTGATCGGCCGGACCTTCGCGCACTATTCGACGTACAAGGACGCGATGGTGATTCCGTTCAACCCGCCGTCGATTCCCGAACTCGGCACGGCCGCGGGCTTCGACTTCGAGCTGACGGACAACGCCGGCCTCGGTCACGAAGCGCTGATGGCCGCGCGCGGCCAGTTGCTCGGGATGGCCGCGAAGGATCCGGCGTTGGCGCTGGTGCGCCCGAACGGCCTGAACGATACGCCGCAGTACAAGGTCGACATCGATCGCGAGAAGGCGAACGCGCTCGGCGTGACGGCCGCGGCGATCGACCAGACGTTCTCGATCGCATGGGCGTCGCAGTACGTGAACAACTTCCTCGATACCGACGGCCGGATCAAGAAGGTGTACGTACAATCGGACGCGCCGTTCCGGATGACGCCGGAGGACATGAATATCTGGTACGTGCGCAACAGCTCGGGCGGGATGGTGCCGTTCAGCGCGTTCTCGAGCGGCCACTGGATCTACGGGTCGCCGAAGCTCGAGCGTTACAACGGCGTGTCGTCGATCGAGATCCAGGGGCAGGCCGCGCAAGGCAAGTCGACCGGCCAGGCGATGGCCGCGATGGAAGCGCTCGCGAGCAAGCTGCCGGAAGGCATCGGCTATTCGTGGACGGGGCTGTCGTTCCAGGAAATCCAGTCGGGCTCGCAGGCGCCGATCCTGTATGCGATCTCGATCCTCGTCGTGTTCCTGTGTCTCGCGGCGCTGTATGAAAGCTGGTCGATTCCGTTCTCGGTGATCATGGTCGTGCCGCTCGGCGTGGTCGGCGCGCTACTCGCGACGATGCTGCGCGGCCTCGAGAACGACGTGTTCTTCCAGGTCGGCCTGCTGACCACGGTAGGCCTGTCCGCGAAGAACGCGATCCTGATCGTCGAGTTCGCGCGCGAGCTGCAGGCGGGCGGGAACATGGGGCCGGTGCGCGCGGCGATCGAGGCGGCGCGCCTGCGACTGCGTCCGATCCTGATGACGTCGCTCGCGTTCATGCTGGGCGTGCTGCCGCTCGCGATCAGCAACGGCGCGGGTTCGGCGAGCCAGCACGCGATCGGCACCGGCGTGATCGGCGGGATGATCACGGCGACGTTCCTCGCCATTTTCATGATCCCGATGTTCTTCGTGCGGGTTCGCGCGATCTTCAGCGGCGAGACGGAGAATGTCGACGACGCATGGCGTCTCGTACAGGGCGACCTGCAGCACGGTCACGACGACGCACACGAATCGAAGGGGCAGTAACGATGCGAAAACATGCGTTGACCGCAACCGCGGTCGCACTGGCTGCCGCGCTGTTTGCCGCCGGCTGCACGATGGCGCCGCATTACAAGCGGCCCGACGCGCCCGTCGCGCAGGCGTACCCGGCCGGCGGCGTCTACGCGACGCAGCCGGGCGCGGCCGGCGCGCGCAGCGCGAACGGGCAAGCTGCGACCGCCATCGGCTGGCGCGAGTTCTTCGTCGATCCGCGCCTGCAGCGGCTGATCGAGATCGCGCTGAACAACAACCGCGACCTGCGCGTGTCGGTGCTGAACATCGAGGCGGCGCGCGCGCAGTACCAGATCACGCGCGCGGGGCTGTTCCCGACGCTCGACGGTACGGGCACGGGCAGTATCCAGCGCGTGCCGCAGGGCCTTTCGCAGACGGGTGCGCCGTACATCTCGCGCGCCTACAACGTCGGGCTCTCGGCGTCGTGGGAGCTCGACCTGTTCGGCCGCGTGCAGAGCCTGAAGGACCAGGCGCTCGCGCAGTACCTGTCGACGTCGTATGCCCGGCAGGCATCGGAAATCTCGCTGGTGTCGCAGGTGGCTGACCAGTACCTGACGCTGCTGTCGACCGACGATCTGCTGAAGGTCACCGAGAACACGCTGAAGACCGCGCAGGCGTCCTACGACCTGACGAAGCTGCAGTTCGACAACGGCACGGGCTCCGAGCTCGAGCTGCGTCAGGCGCAGACGGTGGTCGAGACGGCGCTCGCGAACCAGCAGGCGCAGGCACGTGCGCGTGCGCAGGCGCTGAACGCGCTGGTGCTGCTGATCGGCGAGCCGCTGCCGGACGACCTGCCGGCGGGCATGCCGCTCGACGCGCAGAATCTGCTGACGGACGTGCCGGCAGGCCTGCCGTCGGATCTGCTGACGCGGCGTCCGGACGTGATGCAGGCCGAGCAGACGCTGCTGGCTGCAAACGCGAACATCGGCGCGGCGCGCGCGGCATTCTTCCCGCGCATCTCGCTGACGGGCGCGTTCGGCACCGGCAGCCCGACGCTCGGCGGTCTGTTCAAGGCCGGCACGGCCGCATGGTCGTTCGCGCCGCAGATCACGATGCCGATCTTCGAGGGCGGGCAGAACATCGCGAACCTGAATCTCGCGAACGTGCAGAAGCGCATCGAGATCGCCAACTACGAGAAGGCGATCCAGTCGGCGTTCCGCGAAGTGGCGGACGGCCTTGCCGCACGCGGCACGTACGACCAGCAGATCGCTGCGCTCGAGCGCAACGAGCACGCGCAGCAGCGGCGCTTCGACCTGTCGGACCTGCGGTACAAGAACGGCGTCGACAGCTACCTGTCGGTGCTGACCGCGCAGACGGATCTGTACTCGGCGCAGCAGTCGCTGATCAGCGCGCGTCTGGCCCGCTGGACGAACCTGGTCGACCTGTACCGCGCTGCCGGTGGCGTTCTCCGGCGGCTCGGTCGGCGCGATCTATCGTCAGTTCTCGCTGACGATCGTGTCGGCGATGGTGCTGTCGGTGCTGGTTGCGTTGATTCTGACGCCGGCGCTGTGCGCGACGATCCTCAAGCCGATCCCGCAAGGGCATCACGAAGAGAAGAAGGGCTTCTTCGGCTGGTTCAACCGCACGTTCAACAACAGCCGCGACAAGTACCACGTCGGCGTGCACCACGTGATCAAGCGCTCGGGCCGCTGGCTCATCATCTATCTGGTCGTGATCGTCGCGGTCGGGCTGCTGTTCGTGCGCCTGCCGAAGTCGTTCCTGCCCGATGAGGACCAGGGCCTGATGTTCGTGATCGTGCAGACGCCGTCCGGCTCCACGCAGGAAACGACCGGCAGGACGCTCGACAACATCAACACGTACCTGACCACCGCGGAGAAGGA
>NZ_JAHLCL010000005.1:913038-1287403 GCF_029268935.1 Burkholderia semiarida
TGACCGCGCAGACGGATCTGTACTCGGCGCAGCAGTCGCTGATCAGCGCGCGTCTGGCCCGCTGGACGAACCTGGTCGACCTGTACCGCGCGCTCGGCGGCGGGTGGATCCAGCGTGCCGGCGAAGCGCCGCGCGCGCCGGATGCGCCGGTCGACTACGACAAGGCGGCCGCGCCGGCGCCTGCGTCGGCAGCGGCGACGAACGGGTAAGCGCAGAGCGGGACAGGCGCGGTTTGCCGCGCTTGCGTGTCGAACCGGCTGTATGCGGAAACGAGAACGCCACGGACGAAAGTCCGTGGCGTTTTTTTGCGCTGACGGATCGAGCGCGGACAAGGCGTTGTCGTGCCGATGCGTGCGCCGCGTTGCGCTTGTACCAATTACGCCAATCACATCAATCTGTGCCGATCCGCGGTCGGTCGACATGGCGCATCGTGCCGCCGGCGACCGCCTTCCCGCGCGATGCAGGCTCGCGCGAGCATCACGCGTGGCCCCGCATCCTCAAAGCAAAACGCCACGGCATGCCGTGGCGTTCGTCGTTACCGCTTCGCGCCATCATCCGGCGCGGCGCGATCAGTGATGCAGATCGACAGGCCGCCCGTCGAAATCATGCCCCGCGCGACGGATCTCGCACTTCGCCTCCTTTTCCCCCTTCACGCCGTTGAACACGATGTTCAGGATCACGGCCGTGGCCGACGCCAGCAGGATGCCGCTGTGCAGGATCGGTGCAAGCGCGGGCGGCAGCTTCGAGAAGAAGTGCGGCGACACGACCGGCACGAGGCCCATGCCGACGCTCACGGCGACGATGAACAGGTTGTGCGAGTGGTTCACGAAGTCGACCTTCGACAGCACCTTGATGCCGTTCGCGGCGACCATCCCGAACATCACGATGCCTGCGCCGCCGAGCACGAACGGCGGCACCGACGCGACGACCTGCGCCATCTTCGGAAACAGGCCGAGCAGCACGAGGATCACGCCGCCCGTCGCACACACGAAACGGCTCTTCACGCCCGTCACGCCGATCAGGCCGACGTTCTGCGAGAACGACGTATGCGGGAACGAGTTGAAGATGCCGCCGATCAGCGTGCCGAGGCCGTCGACGCGCAGGCCGCGCACGAGGCGCTCCTGGTTGACCGGGCGATCGACCATGTCGCCGACCGCGAGGAACATCCCGGTCGATTCGATGAACGTGACGAACATCACCGTGACCATCGTCACGATCGACAGCGGGTCGAAGTGCGGCAGGCCGAAGTGGAACGGCATCACGAAGCCGACCCACGGCGCATGCGCCACGCCGTCGGTGTTCACGCGGCCGAGCGCGAATGCGATCACGAAGCCGGCGACGATGCCGAGCAGCACCGAGATGTTCGCGATGAAGCCGCGGCCGTACTTGTTGATCAGCAGGATCAGCGTGAGCACGAGCAGCGACAGGCCGAGATAGACGGGGCTGCCGTACTCGGGGTTGCCGACGCCGCCGGCCGCCCAGTTGATGCCGACTTCCATCAGCGACAGCCCGATCACGGCGATCACCGTGCCGACCACCACCGGCGGGAAGAACCGCAGCAGCTTGCCGATCATCGGCGCGAGCACGATGCCGATGATGCCGGCCGCGATGGTCGAGCCGAAGATGTCGAGAATGCCGAGGCCGGGGTTCGTGCCGATCGCGATCATCGGACCGACGGCCGCGAACGTGCAGCCCATGATGACGGGCAGGCGGATCCCGAAGATCCACAGGCCCAGCGTCTGGATCAGCGTGGCGATGCCGCACGAAAACAGATCGGCGCTGATCAGGAACGCGATCTGGTCTTTCGGCAGCTTGAGCGCCGCGCCGACGATGAGCGGCACGGCGACGGCGCCGGCGTACATGACGAGGACGTGCTGCAGGCCAAGCGTTACCAGCTTGCCGGTCGGCAGCACCTCATCGCACGGATGGACCGTGTTCGATTGCATCTGTCTCACTCCATGATCTTGTTTTCGGGGTGATACGAAGTTATTCGGAATGAATCCATGCAACAAGAGCACTGGGTTCTATTCCGTTCTTTGCTGGTTCGATATGCCATGTCGGTATGGAACGGGGGGGCGATCATCGGGAAACTGCCGCGGGAGTGACGCGTACCGGTTTTATAGCGCTTCAAAATAGCGCCGGCCCCCCTGTCAAATATGGGGTGCTTTATGGTGTGTATCGCGCGGGCCGCATAGTGGCAAAAAAGGGCGTACGGAAAACGTGCCGGGTTAACCCGCGAGCGGCCGCTTTTGCGTGCAAGGTGCGGCCTCGTCAATCTCCCGGCCGGCAGCACGTTCGATGTGTCGGCGCGGCGGCAAAAACCGGAGCGCGCATCGCGATCCCGTTATCATCGACATCCGTTCATCCGAATCTCCCTTCACGTCATGCGCCTGCTCGGAATCGACCTCGGCACCGGCTCCGTCAAACTCGTCACGCTCGATGCCGACGGCGTCGAGCGGGCCGTCGCGAGCGAACCTTACGGGTTGTCGTCGCTGCAGCCCGGCTGGGCGGAAATCGCGCCCGCCACGTGGTGGCAGGCGCTCGTGCGCGCCGCCGCGCGGCTGCCGGCCGACGAGCGCGCGCAGGTCGCGGCGATCGGTTTTTCGGGCCAGATGCATGGCGTCGTGCTGATCGACGCGGCCGGCGAGCCGGTGCGGCCTGCGCTGCTGTGGCCGGACACACGCGCGGTGCGCGAGGCCGACGCGGCCGACCGGCACGCCGCCGGATTGCCCGTCGCTCCGAATCCCGTCGCGCCCGGCATGGCCGGCCCGCTGTTGCGTTGGCTCGCCACGCACGAACCCGACGCGCTGCGCGCCGCACGCTGGGCCGTGCAGCCGAAGGACTGGCTGCGCATCGTGCTCGGCGGCGACGTCGCGGCCGATCCGAGCGACGCGTGCGCAACGGCGCTCGCGACGCCCGACGGCGCGTGGGACAGCGCATTGATCGAGGCGCTCGGCCTGCCGGGCGACCGCTTTGCGCCGGTGCGTGCGTCCACCGCGCGCTGCGGCGTGCTCGGCGCGCAGGCCGCCGCCGCGCTCGGCCTGCCGGCTGGCGTGCCGCTCGCGACAGGCGCGGCCGACACCGCCTGCGCGGCGCTCGGCAGCGGGCTGGCCGCGGCAGGCGACGCGCTGCTGACGACCGGCAGCGGCGGCCAGATCGTCGTGCTCGCGGATACGCTGCCGCCCGCGCGACGCGGACTGCATCGCTATCGTGCGGCGGCCGGCGGCGGCTATTACACGATGGCGGCGATGCAGAACGTCGGGCTCGCGCTCGAAGCCGTGCGCGGTTGGCTCGGCTATGCGCGATGGGCCGATGCGTACGACGATGCGTTCGCGCAGCCGGCGTCCGAGCGGCTGTGCTTCCTGCCGTACCTGAGCGGTGAGCGTTCGCCGTGGATGAACCCCGATGCGCGCGGCGGCTGGCTCGGCCTCGGGCTCGGCGACACGCGCGGCGCGATGATGCGCGCCGCGTTCGAAGGCGTCGCGTTCGCGTTGCGCGCGGGGCTCGATGCGATCCGCGACGCCGACCCCGGCGACGCGGTGGCGACGCTGCGCCTCGCGGGCGGCGGCTCGGTCGATCCGCGCTGGCGCCAGTTGCTCGCCGACGCGCTCGGCGCGTCGCTGCACGCGATCGATTGCCCGAACGCCGCGACGCGGGGCGCCGCACTGCTCGCGGGCGTCGCGATCGGGCATTGGCGTGAAGAGGCGTTGCACGCGCTGGCGCCGACGGCGTCGCCCGTCGCCGCACCGCAAGACGACCGCCCGCTGGCCGCACGTTACGCGCGCTTCGTCGATCTGTACGCCCGCACGGATGCATGGTTCACGACGGGCGTTTAAACTCGGACACTTGTTCTTTTGCGTCAGCGATGACGCATCCTGGCAAGCCGGTGGCCGTTTCCCGCACGCGATGCGCGCCGGGAGCGGCCATCATGGCGAGCACGAGATTCTTGCGCCGTGCCGCGCGGCACGGCTTCGACCGCTTTGCATGAGTCCCGGGCCGGCACCGACACGCCGGCCCGGGCCGATCTCACCGACACACAGGAGTGACACGATGAAAACGAAAGCCGCGATTGCATGGAAGGCGGGTGCGCCGCTGACGATCGAGGAAGTCGATCTCGAAGGGCCGCGCGCCGGCGAAGTGCTGATCGAAGTGAAGGCGACGGGCATCTGCCACACCGACTACTACACGCTGTCGGGCGCCGATCCGGAAGGGATCTTCCCGGCGATCCTCGGCCATGAAGGCGCGGGCGTGGTGGTCGACGTCGGCCCCGGCGTCGGCACCGTACGCAAGGGCGACCACGTGATTCCGCTCTACACGCCCGAATGCCGCGAGTGCAAGTTCTGCCTGTCGCGCAAGACCAACCTGTGCCAGAAGATCCGCGCGACGCAGGGCAAGGGCCTGATGCCCGACGCGACGTCGCGCTTCTCGCTCGACGGCAAGCCGCTGTTCCACTACATGGGTACGTCGACGTTCTCGAACTACATCGTCGTGCCGGAAATCGCGGTGGCCAAGGTGCGCGAGGACGCGCCGTTCGACAAGATCTGCTACATCGGCTGCGGCGTGACGACGGGCGTGGGCGCGGTCGTGTACTCGGCGAAGGTCGAGGCCGGCGCGAACGTGGTCGTGTTCGGCCTCGGCGGGATCGGCCTGAACGTGATCCAGGGCGCGAAGATGGTCGGCGCGGACAAGATCATCGGCGTCGACATCAATCCGAAGCGCGTCGAGCTCGCGAAGAAGTTCGGGATGACGCACTTCATCAACCCGAACGAAGTCGAGAACGTCGTCGACCACATCGTGCAATTGACCGACGGCGGCGCCGACTATTCGTTCGAATGCGTCGGCAACGTGAAGCTGATGCGCCAGGCGCTCGAGTGCACGCACAAGGGCTGGGGCCAGTCGTTCATCATCGGCGTGGCGGCAGCGGGCGAGGAAATCAGCACGCGTCCGTTCCAGCTCGTCACGGGCCGTGAATGGAAGGGCTCGGCGTTCGGCGGCGCGCGCGGGCGCACCGACGTGCCGAAGATCGTCGACTGGTACATGGAAGGCAAGATCAACATCGACGACCTGATCACGCACACGCTGCCGCTCGAGCGGATCAACGAAGGCTTCGACCTGATGAAGGCCGGCGAGTCGATCCGCTCGGTCGTGCTGTACTGACCGGGGGCGCACCGCCATGCTCGAACTCGTTTCCTCGCATGCGTGCCACGGCGGCGAGCAGCGTTTCTACCGTCACGATTCGGCGGCCATCGGCCTGCCGATGAAGTTCTCGGTGTACCTGCCGCCGCAGGCCGCGCAGAAGCGCGTGCCGGCGCTGTTCTATCTCGCGGGGCTCACGTGCACCGACGAGACGTTCGCGGTCAAGGCCGGCGCGCAGCAATACGCGGCGCAGCACGGAATCGCGCTCGTGATGCCCGATACGAGCCCGCGCGGCGCCGGCGTGCCGGGCGAGACGGATGCGTGGGATTTCGGCGTCGGCGCGGGTTTCTACGTCGATGCGACCGAGGCGCCGTGGTCGACGCATTACCGGATGGAGTCGTACGTGACGGGTGAGCTGCGCGAGCTCGTCGTGGCCGAGTTGCCGATCGACGGCGCGCGGCTCGGCATCTTCGGCCACTCGATGGGCGGGCACGGTGCGCTGACGCTCGCGTTGCGTCATCCGGGCCTGTACCGGTCGGTGTCGGCGTTCGCGCCGATCGCCGCGCCGACGCGCTGCCCGTGGGGCGAGAAGGCATTCTCGGGCTACCTCGGCGCCGATCGCGAGGCGTGGAAGGCGCATGACGCGAGCGAGCTGGTCGCGCGCGCCGATGCGCCGAAGTTCGCGGACGGCATCCTCGTCGATCAGGGGCTGGCCGATCAGTTCCTCGCGAACCAGTTGAACCCCGACGTATTCGAAGCCGCATGCGCGAAGGCCGGCCAACCGCTGACGCTGCGCCGCCATCCGGGCTACGACCACGGGTACTACTTCATCTCGACGTTCATCGCCGATCACCTCGCGCATCATGCGCGTGCACTTGCGCGGTGAGTAGCGGCGCAAGCAGGTAACGCATCCGGTGCGCATGAAAAAACGCCGGCGCTGCCCTCGGGCACGCCGGCGTTTTGATTGGCATCGGGCGGCGCCCGTCGCGCCGATCAGTTGCGTCGCAGCAGGCTCGCCCCATACACGAGCGCCGACAGCGCGGTGATCCAGAAGCTCGTCGGCCAATCGGTGTGATACGCGAGCACGATGCCGGCCCACGCTTCGAACAGCGCGAACAGCGCGGCGAGCAGCACGCCCGTCGACAGCCGCGTCGACACATTCTGCGCGGCCGCCGCCGGCCCGACGAGCAGCGTGAACACGAGCAGCACGCCGACGATCTGCGTCGCCGCGGCCACCGCGAGCGCGCACACCGCGAGGAACAGCATCGACACCGTGCGCAGCGACACGCCCTTGGCTTCGGCCAGTTCCGGCTGCAGCGATGCGAACAGCAGCGGCCGCGCGATCAGCGCGAGCGCGGCGAGGCTCACCGCGCCGATGCCGGCGAGCACCGCGAGCGTGTCGTGGCTGACCGCGAGCACGTTGCCGAACAGCAGCGCGGTGACCTGCGTCGCGAACGACGTATAGAAATGCAGGAACAGCAGGCCGAAGCCGAGCGCGCCGGACAGGATCACGCCGATCGCGACGTCGCGGCCCGCGAGCCTTTCGCCGAGCGCGCCCATCCCGATCCCGGCCGCGAGCGTGAAGCCGACCATCCCCCAGATCGGCGAGATGCCGAGCAGCACCGCGCCCGTCGCGCCGGTGAAGCCGACGTGCGACAGCGCGTGGCCCGCGAAGGTCTGCCCGCGCAGCACCAGGAAGTAGCCGACGATGCCCGCGAGCACCGCGACGATTCCCGACGCCGCGAAGGCGTTGATCATGAAGTCGTATTCAAACATCGTGCGAATGCCCGGGATGAGCGTGTCCGTGGTGGTGATGGCCGTGGCTGCCGCCGTGCGAGTGGCCGTCGTCGTCCTCGTGTTCGTGATCGTGCTTCTCGATTTCGACGTCGCCCGACATCACGAAGATCTTGCCGTTCACGCGCATCACGTCGATCGGCGATCCATAGAGCCGCGACAGCACGGGCTTCGTGATCACCTCGTCGACGGTGCCGAGCGCGGCCACGCCGTTGCCGAGATACAGCACGCGGTCGAGCGCGTTCAGCAGCGGATTCAGTTCGTGCGCGGAGAACAGCACGGTGATGCCGAGTTCGCGCTGCACGTTGCGCACGAGTTCGACGACGCCGCGCTGATGGTTCGGGTCGAGGCTGATCAGCGGCTCGTCGAGCAGCAGCAGCTTGGGGTTGCCGAGCAGGCATTGCGCGAGCAGCAGGCGCTGCCGTTCGCCGCCGGACAGTTCGGACAGCGGCCGGCGCGCGAGCGACGGGCCGCCGACGAGATCGAGCACGCGATCGACGTCGCGGCGCGTGGCCGCATTCGTGTGCGGCAGGCCCCAGCGATGGCCGTCGGCGGCCATCGCGACGAAATCGTAGCCGCGCATCCGGCGGTTCGCGAGGCCGCTCCTGATCTGCGGCATGTAGCCGATCGACGCGTTGCCGCGCGCGACCGGCACGCCGCCGACCGACAGCGTGCCGGCCGACACGGGGACGAGGCCGAGCACCGCGCGCATCAGCGTCGTCTTGCCCGCGCCGTTCGGCCCGAGCACGCCGACGAATTCGCCGGGCTCGATCGAGAAGCTGACGTCGCGCAGGATCGTGCGGCCGCCCAGTTCGAGCGTGACGCGATCGACTGCGAGGGCGTGGGGAGTGGCGGTCATGTCGTGACGGTTGTCGGTTACTTGCCGGCCGAAAGCGCGTTGCCGAGCGCGTCGAGCTGGCTGGTCATCCATTGCTGGAAGGTCTTGCCGGCCGGCTGCGTCTCGGTGACGCTGACGGTCGGCACGCCGCCGTCGCGCGCGATCTTCAGCATGCGCCTGGTCATCGGTTCCTCGGCCTGGCTGTTGTAGATCAGCGCGCGTACCTGCTTCTTGCGCAGGTCGTTCTCGAACGCGGCGACGTCCTGCGCGCTTGCCTCGGTGTCGTTCATCGTCGCGAGCTGGAAGCGCTGGTTGCGCATGTCGAGGCCGATCGCGTCGGACATATAGCCGAATACGGGCTCGGTGGCCGTCACGGGCACGCCCTTGTACTTCGCGCGCAGTGCGGCGACCTTGTCGTCGACGGGTTTCAGCGACGCGACGAATTTCTGCAGGTTCGCGTCGTACTCGGCCTTGTTCGCTGGGTCGGCGCGGCCGAGCTCGGCCGCGATCGCGCGTGCGGCCGCCGGCATCGTCGCCGGGTCGTACCAGAGGTGCGGGTTGTCGCCGGCCTTCTTGCCGACGAGATCGGCGACGACGATCGTCGCGCGCTTCGCCTGTTTCGACGCGCCGAGCAGCTTGCCCATCCATGGATCGTAATCGGCGCCGTTGTAGATCACGACCTGCGCGTGCTGGAGCGCGCGAGCCGTCTTCGGGCTCGCTTCGAACAGGTGCGGATCCTGATCCGGATTGCTGAGGATGCTGGTGACCGCGACGTGGCGGCCGCCGATCTGCGACGCGACGTCGCCGTAGAAATTCTCCGCGGCGACGACGTTGACGGGCGCGGCCAGCGCGACCACGGGCGCGGCGAACGACAGCGCGGCGACGGCGGCGGCCAGCCAGCGGACAGGCGACAGGGCGCGCCGCGGCGCGCGCTTCAGGGCAATGGACATGGAACTCCTCGTTGGAAGGGCGGCGCGTACGCCGCGCGATTCGGCGTCAGCGCTGCGCGGGCTTGCGCTTGCAGTGCCCGCACAGGCCGCTCAGCTCGACGACCTGATGGTGGACTTCGAACCCATGCGCGGGCTCGCTCGCGGACAACTGCTTCGCGAGGTCGCCGCCGGGAATCTCGACGGTGTCGCCGCACGAATCGCAGATCAGGAACTGGCCTTCGTGCGGCACGCCGATCTCGCAGCACGCGAAGAACGCGTTCTTCGATTCGATCCGGTGGATGAAGCCGTGCTCGACGAGGAAATCCAGCGCGCGGTAGACGGTGGTCGGCGGCACGCGGCCGCGTTGCGGTTCGAGTTCGGCGAGCAGGTCGTACGCGCCGATCGGGCGCTGCGCGGCCAGCACGCGTTCGTAGACCTGGCGGCGCAGCGGCGTCCACGCGAGCCCGTGCTCGGCGGCGAATGCGTCGGCCCGGGACAGCCGGGCGTCAATGGACGATGAGGTAGCCATGGCGTGAAGCAGGCGATGAAACACAGTATCGCGATGATATAACGTATCGCCGCGCCGTGCAGCGCGAATTCCGTTTTCCGTCCTCGCTCCGTCCCCGTCGCCGCCGATGCCACTGCGTCGCACCGTACGCGCCGCGCCTTGCCGTGCGGGCGCGGCGGGGCGTCGTCGTCCGCCGCCGTGCCGCAGCGCGTCATAGAAAGCCGTCACGTCGTCTTGACAGCACGTATCGCGTATCCGATCATTCGATCACTAACAGAGCAATTGATCGGTCGCCGAGCGTTCGCTCACTTCGCGACCGGCATGCAACAGAACGAACCGGAGACAGCCAGTGAGACTGGAAGACAAGGTCGCGATCCTGACGGGCGCCGCAAGCGGCATCGGCGAGGCGGTCGCGCAACGCTATCTGGACGAGGGCGCGCGCTGCGTGCTCGTCGACGTGAAGCCGGCGGGCGGCTCGCTCGCGCGGCTGATCGAGGCCAACCCCGGCCGCGCGGTGGCCGTCACCGCCGACGTCACGCGCCGCGACGACATCGATCGGATCGTCGCGACGGCGGTCGAGCGCTTCGGCGGCGTCGACATCCTGTTCAACAACGCGGCGCTGTTCGACATGCGCCCGCTCCTCGACGAATCGTGGGACGTGTTCGACCGGCTGTTCTCGGTCAACGTGAAAGGGCTGTTCTTCCTGATGCAGGCGGTCGCGCAACGCATGGTCGAGCAGGGGCGCGGCGGCAAGATCGTCAACATGTCGTCGCAGGCCGGCCGTCGCGGCGAGGCGCTCGTTTCGCACTACTGCGCGACCAAGGCCGCGGTGATCAGCTATACGCAGTCGGCCGCGCTCGCGCTCGCGCCGCACCGGATCAACGTGAACGGCATCGCGCCGGGCGTGGTCGACACGCCGATGTGGGAACAGGTCGATGCGCTGTTCGCGCGCTACGAGAACCGGCCGCTCGGCGAGAAGAAGCGGCTCGTGGGCGAAGCCGTGCCGCTCGGCCGCATGGGCGTGCCGGGCGACCTGACGGGCGCCGCGCTGTTCCTCGCATCGGCCGACGCCGACTACATCACCGCCCAGACGCTGAACGTCGACGGCGGCAACTGGATGAGCTGAAAATGCCGCCGCTCGCACGCGCCGTTCGCGAGCCGGCCCGCTACGCGGCGGCAGCGCCGCACGCCGCGGCCGCCGTCGAACGAGGAGGGCTCGCCTGATGGCCGAGATCGTCGTCGCCGGCGAACTGCTGGCCGAATTCGTCGCCGCCGAGCGCGGCCAGGGCTTCGATGTGCCGGGACTCTTCGCCGGCCCGTTCCCGAGCGGCGCGCCGGCGATCTTCGCCGACCAGGCCGCGCGGCTCGGCGCGCGCGTCGCATATGCGGGCTGCGTCGGCCGAGACGCGTTCGGCGATGCGATCGTCGCGCGGCTCGCCCGCGACGGCGTGGACGTCGCGCGCATTCGCCGCGTCGCACGGCCGACCGGCACCGCGTTCGTCGCGTATCGCGACGACGGCTCGCGCAGTTTCGTCTTCACGCTGTCGACCAGTGCCGCGGCATGCGTCGATGCGTCCGACGTCGACACCGCGATGTTCGACGGCTGTCGCTATTTTCACGTGATGGGCTCGTCGCTGACGAGCGAATCGGCGATCGCGGCCGTGCAGCGCGGCGTGATCGAGGCCGCGCGCGCGGGAGCCAAGGTGTCGTTCGATCCGAACGTGCGGCCCGAAATGCTGAGTTTCCGCCCGATGCGCGCGGCCCTCGACGAGATGCTCGCCGCGTGCCACCTGTTCCTGCCGAGCGAAGCCGACCTGCCGTTCTTCTGCGGGCCGCAGTCGGCCGAGCGCACGATCGCCGGCCTGCTCGCGACGCATCCGCTGCTCGAGCGTGTCGTGCTCAAACGCGGTGCGCAAGGCAGCGTCGCATTCGATCGTGCGAGCCGCGTCGACGCGCAGGCTTATCCGGTCGACGAAGCCGATCCGACCGGCGCCGGCGACTGCTTCGGCGGCACGCTGGTCGCGAGCCTCGTCGCGGGCATGGCGATCGACGTCGCGTTGCGTCGCGCGAACGCGGCCGGCGCGATCGCGGTCACGCGGCGCGGCCCGATGGAAGGCAACAGCAGCGCGGCCGAGATCGACCGCTTCCTGACCGAACGAGGTATCGCATGTCCGGCCTGACGACCGTTGCCGAGCGCACGCGCACCGCGCATGCAGGCACCGTGCTGCGGATGATCTTCGACGCGAACCGCGCGGACGCGCAGCGCGGCATCTATTCGATCTGCAGCGCGCACCGGCTCGTGCTGGAGGCCGCGTGCGAAGCCGCGCGCGCGGACGGCTCGCCGCTGCTGATCGAGGCGACCTGCAACCAGGTGAACCATCTCGGCGGCTATACGGGCATGACGCCGGCGGATTTTCGCCGCGACGTCGATGCGATCGCCGCGCGCTGCGGGCTCGCGCCGTCGGCGCTCGTGCTCGGCGGCGACCATCTCGGCCCGAACCCGTGGCGGCACCGCCGCGCGGCCGATGCGATGCGCGAGGCCGGTGCGATGGTCGCGGCCTACGTCGAAGCCGGTTTCGAAAAGATCCATCTCGACGCGAGCATGGCGTGCGCGGACGATCCGGCGCGGCTCGACGATCGCACGATCGCCGCGCGCGCGGCCGAGCTGTGCCGCGTCGCGGAAGACGCGGCGGCGCGCGCCGGAATCGCGCCCGTCTACGTGATCGGCACCGAGGTACCGACGCCGGGCGGCGAGGTGAGCGGCGAGGCCGGCAACGACGCCGGCGACGACGCGATCGCGCGGATCGAGGTCACGCGCAGCGACAGCATCGCGGCGACGCTCGACGCGCACCGCCGCGCCTTCACGGCGGCCGGGCTCGACGACGCATGGACGCGCGTCGTCGCGATCGTCGCGCAGCCGGGCGTCGACTTCGACGATCGCCACGTGCTCGATTACGACAGCGCCAAGGCGGCGTCGCTCGGCGCGAGTATCCTGCAGACACCGCGCCTCGTGTTCGAAGCGCATTCGACCGATTATCAGACCGAAGACGCGCTCGCCGCGCTCGTGCGCGACCACTTCGCGGTGCTGAAGGTCGGCCCCGCGCTGACGTTCGCGCTGCGCGAGGCGCTGTTCGCGCTGACGTTCATCGAGGACGCGCTGATCGACGACGTCGCGCAGCGCTCGCGGTTGCGCGACGTCGTCGATGCGGCGATGCGCGCGCAGCCCGAACACTGGGCGCCGTACTACCGCGGCGACGAGACCGCGCAGCGGCTCGCGCGCCAGTTCAGCTACAGCGACCGCATCCGCTATTACTGGCTGCAGCCGGCCGTCGCGGCCGCGGTCGAGCAGCTGTTCGGCAACCTCGCGCGGCAGCCGGTGCCGGAAACGCTCGTCGCGCAATGGCTGCCGGACGTCTACGCGGCGTGCCGCGCGGGCGGCCTCGCGAAGGAGCCGCGCGCTTGGGTGCGCCACCGGATACGCGACGTGATCGCGCACTATGCGCGCGCGTGCGGGATGCAGCGGCCGGCATGACGGGCCGCGAAGGAAACGACGCAACACCGACCACATTTCGAACAATCACAGGAGACATGCCATGCAACGAAAGATGCTCGACGCCGCCGCACGCTGTTTCGCCTCTGCCGCGCTCGCGACGGCGGCGTGCGCGGCGTCCGCCGGCACGCTGACGATCGCGACGCTGAACAACCCCGACATGATCGAGTTGAAGAAGCTGTCGCCGGCGTTCGAGAAGGCGAACCCGGACATCAAGCTGAACTGGGTGATCCTCGAGGAGAACGTGCTGCGCCAGCGCGCGACGACCGACATCACGACCGGCAGCGGCCAGTTCGACGTGATGGCGATCGGCACCTATGAAACGCCGCAGTGGGGCAAGCGCGGCTGGCTCGCGCCGATCACGGGCCTGCCCGCCGACTACGACCTGAACGACATCGTCAAGACCGCGCGCGACAGCCTGTCGTACAACGGCCAGCTCTACGCGCTGCCGTTCTACGTCGAAAGCTCGATGACGTTCTACCGCAAGGACCTGTTCGCGGCGAAGGGGCTGAAGATGCCCGACCAGCCGACCTACGACCAGATCGCCGAATTCGCGGACAAGCTGACCGACAAGTCGAAGGGCACCTACGGGATCTGCCTGCGCGGCAAGGCCGGCTGGGGCGAGAACATGGCGTACGTGTCGACGGTCGTGAACACGTTCGGCGGACGCTGGTTCGACGAGAACTGGAACGCGCAGCTCACGTCGCCCGAGTGGAAGAAGGCGATCAATTTCTACGTGAACCTGCTGAAGAAGAACGGCCCGCCGGGCGCGAGCTCGAACGGCTTCAACGAGAACCTGACGCTGACCGCGTCCGGCAAGTGCGCGATGTGGATCGACGCGACGGTCGCGGCCGGGATGCTCTACAACAAGCAGCAGTCGCAGGTGGCCGACAAGATCGGCTTCGCGGCCGCGCCGGTCGCCGCGACGCCGAAGGGCTCGCACTGGCTGTGGGCGTGGGCGCTGGCCGTGCCGAAGACGTCGAAGCAGCAGGACGCCGCGCGCAAGTTCATCGCGTGGGCGACGTCGAAGCAGTACATCGAGATGGTCGGCAAGGACGAAGGCTGGGCGTCGGTGCCGCCGGGCACGCGTACGTCGACGTATCAGCGCGCGGAGTACAAGGCCGCCGCGCCGTTCTCGGACTTCGTGCTGAAGGCGATCGAGACGGCCGACCCGAACGACCCGTCGCTGAAGAAGGTGCCGTACACGGGCGTGCAGTACGTCGGGATTCCTGAATTCCAGTCGTTCGGCACGGTGGTCGGCCAGTCGATCGCGGGTGCGGTCGCGGGCCAGATGTCGGTCGACCAGGCGCTCGCCGCCGGCCAGGCCGCGGCCGATCGCGCGGTGCGGCAGGCCGGCTACAAGAAGTAACGCGCAAGTCGTCGCGCGGCCCGCATCGTGCGCCGTGGCACGCGGCGCGGGCCGGCGACGCTGACAGGCGGGCACGCCGTTCGCGCCCGCGCATCAACCGGAGGGACTCCGATCATGCGTCACCTGCGTCTTCCCCTGAGTCACGCTCACGCGCCGTCGGTCGGCGACGCGTCGTCGCCGCCCGGCGCGCCGCGCCGTGCGCGCGGCGGCGCGAGCTGGCTCGTGTCGCCGTCCGTCGCGGTGCTGCTGCTGTGGATGTCGATTCCGCTCGCGATGACGATCTGGTATTCGTTCTCGCGCTACAACCTGCTGAACCCGGACGTGAAGGGCTTCGCCGGGTTCGACAACTATCGCTTCCTCGCGACCGATCCGTCGTTCCTGCCCGCGATCTGGCACACGCTCGTGCTGATCGGCGCGGTGCTCGCGATCACGGTGGTCGGCGGCGTGCTGATGGCCGTGCTGTTCGACCGCAAGTTCTACGGGCAGGGCATCGCGCGCCTGCTCGCGATCGCGCCGTTCTTCGTGATGCCGACGGTCTCCGCGCTGATCTGGAAGAACATGATCCTGCATCCGGTGTACGGGCTCGTCGCGAACGCGATGCGCGCGCTCGGGATGACGCCGATCGACTGGTTCGCCGATTACCCGTTGACCGCGGTGATCATCATCGTCGCGTGGCAGTGGCTGCCGTTCGCGTTTTTGATCCTGTTCACCGCGATCCAGTCGCTCGACCAGGAACAGAAGGAAGCCGCGCGCATCGATGGCGCGGGCCCGATCGCGATGTTCTTCTACATCACGCTGCCGCACCTGAAGCGCGCGATCGCCGTGGTCGTGATGATGGAGACGATCTTCCTGCTGTCGATCTTCGCGGAAATCTACACGACGACGGGCGGCGGCCCCGGCGATGCGACGACCAACCTGTCTTACCTGATCTACGCGCTCGGCCTGCAGCAGTTCGACGTCGGCCTCGCGTCCGCGGGCGGCATCATCGCCGTCGTGGTCGCGAACGTCGTGTCGTTCTTCCTCGTGCGGATGCTCGCGCGCAACCTGAAGGGGGAGTACGAAAAATGAGCGACCTGACCCTGGCAGGCCGGCGCACGCCGGCCGTGTTCGACCTCGTGCGGCGCGCGCTGCCCGGCGCGCTCGCATGGCTGATCGCGCTCTTGCTGTTCTTCCCGATCTTCTGGATGGCGATCACCGCGTTCAAGACCGAGCAGCAGGCGTACGCGTCGTCGCTGTTGTTCATGCCGACGCTCGACAGCTTCCGCGAGGTGTTCGCGCGCAGCAACTACTTCGCGTTCGCGTGGAATTCGGTGCTGATCTCGGCCGGCGTCACGCTGATCTCGCTGCTGTTCGCGGTGCCGGCCGCATACGCGATGGCGTTCTTCCCGAACCACCGCACGCAGAAGGTGCTGCTGTGGATGCTGTCGACGAAGATGATGCCGTCGGTCGGCGTGCTGGTGCCGATCTACCTGCTGTGGAAGAACGCGGGGCTGCTCGATACGGTGTCGGGGCTCGTGATCGTCTACACGCTGATCAACCTGCCGATCGCGGTGTGGATGACCTTCACGTACTTCAACGAGATCCCGAAGGACATCCTGGAGGCCGGGCGCATCGACGGCGCGTCGACGTGGCAGGAGATCGTCTACCTGCTGATGCCGATGGCGCTGCCGGGGCTCGCGTCCACCGCGCTGCTGCTCGTGATCCTGTCGTGGAACGAGGCGTTCTGGAGCATCAACCTGTCGAGCTCGAACGCCGCGCCGCTGACCGTGTTCATCGCGTCGTATTCGAGCCCCGAAGGCTTGTTCTGGGCGAAGCTGTCCGCCGCGTCGCTGCTCGCGGTCGCGCCGATCCTGATCGTCGGCTGGCTGTCGCAGAAGCAGTTGGTGCGCGGGCTCACGTTCGGGGCGGTCAAGTGAGCGGCGCAAGCAAAGGCGCGGTCGGTCACGGCATGAACGTGCTGATCTGCGATTGCGACGGCGTGCTGATCGACAGCGAGGCCGTCGCCGCCGACGTGATCGTGCGCGAACTCGATGCGCGCTGGCCGGGCGTCGATGCGCGGCCGGCCGTGATGCCGCTGCTCGGGCTGCGCATCGAGCGCGTGCTGGCCGGTGCGTCCGAGGCGGTCGGCCGGACGCTGACGAACGACGATATCGACGCGATCCGCCGCGCGGTCGAGGCCGCGGCCGTGAATGCGCCGATGGTCGATGGCATCGATGCGGCGCTGGCCGCGATCGACCTGACGACGGCCTGCGCGAGCAACAGCTATCGCGCATACGTCGAGGCGGCGCTCGCGCGCACCGGCCTCGCGCGCTTCTTCGGCGACCGGCTGTTCTGCGCGGATTCGGTCGCGCGGCCGAAGCCGGCGCCGGACGTGTATCTCGCGGCCGCGCGCACGCTCGGCGCGGTGCCCGCGCAATGCCTCGTCGTCGAGGACAGCGTGACCGGCATCACCGCCGCGGCCGCGGCCGGCATGACCGTGCTCGGCTTCATCGGCGGCGGGCACGCATCGGCGGCCCAGATCGACGCACTGCGCGGGATCGGCGCGCGTCACGTATTCGACGACATGCACGAGCTGCCCGGCTACGTCGCGCGCTGGCAGGCGACGGGCGCGGTGCTGCCGAACTAGCAGGAACGAATGCGCGCCGCTCGATGCGGCGCATCACGAACGAACGGAGACAGATCATGGCAAGCGTGCTCCTGCGCAACATCGCGAAGCGCTACGACGACACCGAAGTGCTGCGCAACGTGAACCTCGACATCGCCGACGGCGAATTCGTCGTGTTCGTCGGCCCGAGCGGCTGCGGCAAATCCACGCTGATGCGGATGATCGCCGGGCTCGAGGACATCTCGAACGGCGACCTGCTGATCGACGGCGCGAAGGTCAACGACGTGCCGAGCGCGAAGCGCGGCATCGCGATGGTGTTCCAGTCGTATGCGCTGTACCCGCACATGACGCTGTACGACAACATGGCGTTCGGCCTGAAGCTCGCGGGCGCGAAGAAGCCCGAGATCGACCAGGCCGTGAAGCAGGCCGCGAAGATCCTCCACATCGACCACCTGCTCGACCGCAAGCCGAAGCAGCTGTCGGGCGGCCAGCGGCAGCGCGTCGCGATCGGCCGCGCGATCACGCGCAAGCCGAAGGTGTTCCTGTTCGACGAGCCGCTGTCGAACCTCGACGCCGCGCTGCGCGTGAAGATGCGGCTGGAATTCGCGCGGCTGCACGACGAGCTGAAGACGACGATGATCTACGTGACGCACGACCAGGTCGAGGCGATGACGCTCGCCGACAAGATCGTCGTGCTGTCGGGCGGCGCGGTGCAGCAGGTCGGCACGCCGAACGCGCTGTATCACGCGCCGGCGAACCAGTTCGTCGCGGGCTTCATCGGCTCGCCGAAGATGAACTTCCTGAAGGGCACGGTCGAATCGGCCGATGCGGGCGGCGTGCTCGTGCGGTTCGACAGCGGCGAGACGCAGCGTGTCGCGGTGGACGCTGCGGGGCTGCAGCGCGGCGCGGCGGTGACGGTCGGCGTGCGGCCCGAGCACCTGCTGGTCGATGCGGCGGCGCCGGGCGTCGCCGCGCGGACGATGGCCGTCGAGTCGCTCGGCGACGCCGCGTATCTGTATGCGGAGTCGGCCGTCGCGCCGGATGGGCTGGTCGCGCGGATTCCGCCGCTCGATACGTATCGCACCGGCGACGCGTTGCGCGTGCATGCGCAGGCCGAGCACTGCCATCTGTTCGACGAAAACGGGCAGGCGTTCCGGCGGTTGAGCGTGCACGCGAAGGCGGCGTGAGCGTCCAGCGAGCCGCCGTGACTGCGCGTACGGCTCGCATCGACGTTTCAATGCGAGCGGGCCAGAGCGTAGTCGGCGGCGTCGATATCGGCAGGGCGCCCCATGACAATGTCCGCGATCAATTTTCCTGACCCGCAGGATGTCGACCAGCCGAACCCGCCGTGGCCGGTGTTGACGTACAGGTTTTCGCAAGCCGTGCGGCCGACGAGCGGCACGCCGTCCGGAGTGGCCGGTCGCAGGCCGGCCCAGTGGCTGGCGCATTGACCATCGATTGCGCCGGGGAATGCGCGCTCGAAGGCCGAGACCAGTTGCGCGCAACGGGTGGCATTCACGCTGCGGTCATAGCCTGTGATTTCTGCAATGCCCGAGATCCTCATCTCGTTGCCGAGACGAGCCATGCCGGTTTTGGTCGCGAAATCGAAGACAGAGTGCCGCGGGGCACATTCGTTCGCCACGATCGGCGCGGAGATCGAGTAGCCTTTGATGGGATAGACGGGTATGTCGACGAGCGACTTCAGTAGCATGGGCGTATCGGCTCCAGCGGCAACGACATAGGCGTCTGCCTGGAATTCCGTGTCTTGCGAAACGAGTGCACGAATCCTTTTTCCCGTGGTTCCGGAACCATCGGTGCGGAGCGATTCCACGGTCGTATTCCATGTGAACGTTCCACCCTGAGCCTGTATCACTTCCGCCAGTTTACGGGTGAACACGTGGCAATCACCCGATATGTCCTCGCGTATCCGGAGGCCGCCAAGCAGGTGCGGCGTGGAGTGCGCGAGCGCCGGTTCCAGCGTGAAGACCTGTTCGCGAGGCAGAAAGTCCGCCGCAATGCCCATGGTTTCCAGATAGCGCAACTGGGTGTCGATCAGCGCTCGCGGCACGGGTTCCCGATAAACCTGCAGAATTCCGTCCGCGCTGCGCTGATAGTCGATGGAGAGATCGGACTCGATGCGCTGCAGGCACGCCTGCGCATACGTGGCGAGCCTGGTGAGCCGGGCCCGATTGATGGTAAACCGGTGAGGTCGACATTCCTTGAGCGATTGCATCATCCAGGCGATTTGCCGCCATGTGAAGTCAGGGCGCCACTTGAAGGCGGCCGACTTGTCGAATTGAGCGGCGAACGCCATCCGGACTGCGCCGGGTGCCGACCAGGGCGCCGCAAGTCCGGCCGAATAGAAGCCACCGTTGGCATAGCTGCATGCCATGCCCGGTGCTGATGCGCGATCGATAATCTGCACCTCGCACCCGTGCTGCTGCAAAAAATAGGCTGTCGTGACGCCTATCACCCCTGCGCCGACGATGATGACTCGCATGAATTTCAGTTCCTTGTGGATCGCGTTGTGAATAATGGCCGACCGACACACGGATGGCGTCCGTGACGATTGCCATCGTTTCGGCCGGATGGATTCGCGGTCAGGATGTCGGCTTCGCCGTGACAGGATCGACCGAGATGCGGGAGCGGCCCCATAGCGCCATGCCGCATGCGAATACGATCGCCTGCGTGCCGATCAGCAGCGCGAACCCTGCGTGGAAGCCCGAGGCTGTCCCACCCGAGCCGGTCGACATCGACCGCATGAAGCCGCCCATCGCCAGCGGCATGAGGCCTGCGATGAGGCTTCCGATGCCGTTCACCACGCCGAAGGCGCTGGCGGTGTATTCGGCGCGCGTATTGTCCTGCACGGTGCCTGGAATGGCGGGCGCCTGGAGACCCCAGAAGAAATTGGCGGCGACCATTCCGGCTACGGCCCAGTAGCGATCGGCGGTCCGGATGGTGAGCCACACGGACAGCGCGACGCACAGGCTGCCGGCCATGAACATGCCGGACACCTGTCTCGGTTGCAGCTTGTCGAGCACGACGCCGCCGGTCAGGACGCCGAGCACCATCGCGTACTGAGGAAGCGACGCCAGCCAGCCCATTTCACGCAGCGAGAAACCGCGGGATAAGCTGAGATACGCCGGCAACCAGTTGCTGCTGCCCCAAAGATAGGCCAATGCGGCCGAGGTCAGTATGGTGATCAGGGCAAGATGGCGCGTTTGCAGCGCGCCGGCGACGACCTGTCTGACCGCGAGGGCGGGATGCGAAGGGCTCGAGGAGGCGCCGGACGGCTCATCGCCCGGCATGCGGACGAAGGCGATGACGAGCGGAATGCCCAGCGCAAGGTTGAGCAGGCCGATCGCAAGGAACGACGTCTGCCAGTCGAAGCTCGCGACGAGGTAGCTCACCAGCGGATAGCCGATTGCCAAACCGATTCCCGTGCCCATGTTGACGAACGCGTTCGGCTTGCCGCTTTCGTGATTGGCGAAATGCGCCTTGATGTAGGCCGCGGCGAGCGAATACAGCGGCCCTTCGGACAGGCCGAGCAAGAGCCGGGACGTCAGGATCAGCCCGTATCCGTGCACCACCGTCGTCGCCAACGTGAGGGTTCCCCAGCATGCCAGGCCGTAGACGAGACTCCGGCGCACCCCGAGCGCCGCCGAGCAGAATGGCGTGAGAAGAATCGACGACAAGCCGTAGCCGACGAGAAACACGGTGGCGAACGAACCCTGCCGGATCCGATCGCCGGCCTCGATCCCCAGATGGTCCAGGAACGCATGATCCATCACCAGGACGGAGATGTTGATGCGATCGATGTATGAGATCGCGGCGACGATGAACAAGGTGAGGATGCCGAACCAGCGTAACGATCTGGATTTCATGCCTCTGCTCCTGGGGCTCTTCGATATTGGGAAGCATGCCGCGCAGCTCGGGCGGCCGAGCGTCTTCAGACGATGCCGACGATATTCGCGAGAGTGTCGTCAAGCGAGTAGCGGGCACGAAACGCCAGCTCCCTCCACGCAGCTTCGACGTCCGACGGCGCCGGTCGCTGGAACGGGAATCCCGACAGGCCGCCGGAAGGAAGGCGGACATCGGCGACCTGCAACGTGCCGAAGCGGCGTCGCACGGCTTCGACGAACTCGGCGAACGTAAAGCACTCGCCGGTAGCGACGTTGTAGACCCGCTGTGCAGGCTGTTTCGCGTGTAACGCCGCGACAGTGGCGGTTGCACAGTCGCGCACGTCGATGAACTCTTCCCGACCGCCCCACAGCAGCTTGTCATCCTCGAATCGGGCGGGCTCGCCGCTTCGCACCGCGCGCAACAGGCAGTCGAGCATCTGGCCGGGAACGCTGGACGCGGCCTCCGAGCCCGTTCCCAGCACGGCGCCGTAACGCAGCACGACGGCATCCACCGCGTACTGCTGCGCATAGGCAAGTGCCAGATGCTCGTTGGCGACCTTGGTGCAGGCGTAGATGCTCGCGGGGCGTTCGCTGACGATCCGGTACGAGAAATCCTCCGGAAGCGGCGTGCCGGGCAATGATCCGAAGGCGGAGTACATGACGGTTGTCGAACTGGCGATGACTACTCTTCGAAGTTCGAATTGCCGGGCAGCTTCGAGAACGTTCGTCGTTCCCATCACATTCACCCGGACACCCGTCAATGGATCTCGACGGACAGCGGGCGTGAGCATTGCCGCCGTGTGTGCGATCGAATGCACCCGATGCGCGCGGATCAGATTGCTCAGGCTTTGCCAGTCAGTCACGTCCAGTTGCACCAGCGGCAGGTCGCCCAGGTCATCAGGAAGCGGCTGCCGGATGTCCGCCAGCAGAACGCGCTCGCCGTGCGCGCGCAATCGGCGCGCCGTCATTCGGCCAATCAAGCCGGCCCCGGTAATCAACGTCGTCATCTTGCCTCCTTGCCCGTGCCGGGCGAACAGGAGGGAGTGTGCGAAATGCGCCGGATGTCCGTCAGGTATAGTTTCACCAGGTGAACCTGCGGTCCAATATTCGATATGTCACGGCTGGAATCTGCGTCAGGCGTCAAGTCGATCGCCTCGTTGAAGCGCGGGCTCGAAGTGCTTCGGGCAATCGATCGAGCTTGCGCCGGCACGTTTTCGGAACTCCAGATGCAGACCGTGCTTCCCAAAGCGACGTTGGCCCGCGTGCTGAAGACGCTCGGTGAGGCGGGCTGGATTCGGCATCATGCACGAACGGGCCGTTATTCGTTGGTGCCGGGCGCGTCGGTACCTTCGTCGTCGACTGCGTCGCACGCGCGTCTTTCCGGGCTCTCGGCCGACATCCGCGTCACGCTGCAGCGTCGGATACCGTGGCCGACGGATCTGGGGATACGCGACGGCGCGGCCATGCTCAGCGTCGACGGGCCCTACGCCGGCAACGGCATGAGCGCGAACTTCAGCGTGCTCGGCTCGCGGCCGTCGATGCTCCGATCCTCGCTGGGGCGTTGCTACCTGTCGTTCTGTTCCGAGGACGATCGCAAGGACATTCTCGCCGCGCTTGCCCGCTCTCGCGTCGAGGCCGATCGCGCGGGGCTACATCCCGATGAACTGAGGCGCATGATCGCGATGGTCCGCCATCAGGGTTATGCCACCAGAAGTGCGGCGCATGCCAGCGTGGATTCGCCCGAGCGTTTCGGCGCGCTCGCGGTGCCGGTCCTGCGCGGCGACCACGCGGTGGCTTGCATTTGCGTCGTATGGATTCCCGCGATCGCGACCGAAGAACAGATAGTGCACAACTACCTGGCGCCGTTGCGGGACGCGGCCGACGCGCTCGGCGAGAAAATTCGACGAGCGGGCTGGGCGCCTGATCGTGCGTGAAGAGGATGCCGCGCGTGAGCGTTCGGAATCCCGCGTTCGTCGGTAGTCCGACTGCCTTCGCTTCGCGCGCCGCGCAGAGGCGCAGGTGCTCGGCCATGTAGTCGACGAACGCGCGCAGCTTCGGCGTCGTTCCGGAATGACGATCGTCTATGCAGGCGTCGTGCCGTGGGGGCTCGCGTTCTGCGGCGCGCCGACGCTGTTCCAGACGGCCGCCGCGAACGCCGCGGGCGAATCGGCCGACGTCGCGCAGTCGATGCTCGTGACGGTGTGGAATCTCGCGGTCGCCGGCGGCGGCATCGCGGGCGCGATGCTGCTGGGCGCGACGGGCGCCGGCGCGATTCCATGGGTGCTCGTCGCGCTGCTGGCGGCGGCGTGGGTCGGCGCGTGGCGTGCCCGCCGCCATGCGTTTCCGACGCCGCGCGCGGCTTGAGCCGGCGTGTGCGATGGCGACGGCGGCGTCAGGCCGCCTTCGCGGCGAGCGCGGCGCGCGCGCACGCTTCGTCGGTGACGAGGCCCGACAGCCAGCCGCCGCGCAGTGCGGCGATCACCGCGTCGTGTTTCCTCGGGCCGCCGGCGAACGCGATCGTCGGCCGCTTCGGCGGCGTGGCGAGCGCGACGCTCGTCACGCGCGCGCTCGTCGACACGGTGATCCGCGTGCCCTGCGCGTCGATCGGCACGCCGAGCAGCTCGGCCACCGCGCCGAGCGCGGTCATCTCGTCGCGCTCCTGTTCGGTGATGAAGCCGTCCTCGTAGAGCGGACAGTGCGGGCCGATGTTGCCGATCCCGACGAACGCGACGTCGGCCTCGCCCGACAGCGCCTCGACGATCCGATACAGCCGATGATTGCACCACTGCGCGCGCTCGGCGTCGCTGTCGGCGAACAGCGGCGCGGGCAGCAGGAAATGCTTGCTGCCGGTTTTCTCGGAGATGTACTGCGCGACGTCGTAGCGGTTCGACGAACCGTCGGCCGCGATCGCGCCGACCATCGACACGAGCCGGTGCTGCGGGCGATCGATCTGCGCGATCTGCGCGACCGCGGCCTTCAGCGTCCGGCCGCTGCTGACCGCGATCACCATCGGCCGCGTTTCGCTCAGGTAGCGCTCCATCACCTGCGCGCCGGCGACCGCGAGCTTGCGGTCGATCGCGTCGGGCGCATCGGCGTCGACGGGCACGACTTCGCACATCGCGAGGCCGTAGCGTTTCGACAGTTGCGCGCCGAGGTCGAGACAATCGGCGAGCCGATGGTCGACGCGTACGCGGATCAGGTTCTTCTCGACCGCGAACGCGACGAGGCGCTGCGCGACGGGGCGCGACACCTGCAGCTTTTCGGCGATTTCGTTCTGCGTGTCGCCCGCGACGTAATAGAGCCACGCGGCGCGCGTGGCGAGATCGAGTTTTTCTGAGGACTTGGACACGATAGCGATTCGGTTCGGATCGGGGGGGCCGCCCCGCGGGCCGGCCGGCGGGCTGCATGACGGCATCCACTGTAACGCATGTCGCGCGCGCGGCCAGCGGCGGCCCGCGCGAGCGCGGCGCCTACGCGAGCCGTGCGCGCGACGGCTCGTACAGCGGCCGCACGTGGCGGTACAGCGTGCGGAACGCATCGAGGCGTTCGCGCAGCCGCGCATGGCGGGCGGCGTCCGGTGCGTATTCGGCGCGCACCGGCGGCTTGGTCAGCACCGTATGCGGATCGCCGCCGGCGGCCAGCCAGCCGAGCCGTGCCGCGCCGAGCGCCGCGCCCGTTTCGCCGCCGCCGATCTGGCGCGTGCGCACGTTCAGCGCGTCCGCGATCAGTTGCGCCCAGAACGCGCTGCGCGCGCCGCCGCCGATCAGCGACAACTGGTCGGTTTCGACGCCGGCCGCGTGCAGCGCGTCGAGGCCGTCGGCGAGGCCGAGCGTCACGCCTTCGAGCACCGCGTACCCGAGATGCGCGCGCTCGGTCGCGTGCGTCATCCCGAAGAACACGCCCTGCGCGTACGGATCGTTGTGCGGCGTGCGTTCGCCGGACAGGTAGGGCAGGAACAGCGGGGCCGCCGCGAGCGCGTCGGGGTCGAGCGCCTCGACTTCGGCGAGCAGCGCGGGTTCGTCGGTGCCGGTCAGCTTGCACACCCAGCGCAGGCAGCTCGCGGCCGACAGCACGACGCTCATCAGTTGCCAGCGATCCGGAATCGCATGGCAGAACGCATGCACGGCCGACGCGGGATTCGGCATGAAGCGGTCGCCGACCACGCTCAGCACGCCCGACGTGCCGAGCGACACGAAGCCGTCGCCCGCGTGGATCGCGCCGATGCCGAGCGCGCTCGTCGCGTTGTCGCCGCCGCCGCCCGCGACCAGCACGGCCTCGGACAGCCCGAGCTCGCGCGCGACGTCCGCGCGCAGCGTGCCGGACGGCGCGTTGCCTTCGACGATGCGCGGCATCTGTTCGCGCGTCATCCCGCACGCGGCGAGCAGCGCATCGGACCAGTCGCGGCGTGCGACGTCGAGCCACAGCGTGCCGGCCGCGTCCGACGGATCGGACACTTTCGCGCCGGTCAGCCGGAACCGCAGGTAGTCCTTCGGCATCAGCACGCACGCGGTCGCCGCGAACACGTCGGGTTCGTGCTTCGCGACCCACAGCAGCTTCGGCGCGGTGAAGCCGGGCATCGCGAGGTTGCCGGCCAGCGCGTGGAGATCGGGCGCGCGTTCGGTGAGCAGCGCGCATTCGTCGGCGCTGCGCATGTCGTTCCACAGGATCGCGGGGCGCAGCACGCGGTCGTCGCGGCCGAGCAGCACGGCGCCGTGCATCTGGCCCGACAGGCCGATGCCGCGCACCTGCGCGAACGCCTGGGGATGCCGTTCGCGCAGCGCCGCAAGCGCGGCGAGCGTGCCTCGCCACCAGTCGTCCGGATGCTGTTCCGCCCAGCGCGGGTGCGGGCGCGATACGGTGAACGGCGAGCCCGCGGTGCCGACCACCGTGCCGTCCGGGGCCAGCAGCAGCACCTTCACTTCCGAGGTGCCGAGGTCGATACCGAGATACATGAGCGATCCGTTCGGTCGGTGAGGAGCCGCTACTTTAGCCGGGCCGCACGGCCTGTGCCAAGCGGGTTCGCCCGGCCGCGCGGCCGGGCATCGGCGCGCGGGTCGTCAGCGCGCCGCGAGCCAGGCATCGACGCGCGCGAGCCCGGCGCGCAACGCGTCGAACAGCGCCGCGTTGCCGGCGAGCGAGCCCCACAAGGCGCGGCTCGCGCACAGCGCGACGACGGGGTCGTCGGCTTCGACGATCGCGCGTGCGGCGCCGTCGTCCATCACGCCGTCCTGGTACGCATACGGCAGCGTGCCGCGCGCCCAGCGTTCGAGAAAGCGCAGGAACAGCGCGGGCAGCACGGCGGTGGCGACCGGCGCGGCGCCGCGCGCGAACGATTCGACGAGCGTCGGCGCGATGAAGCCGGGGATCTTCGAGAAGCCGTCGGCCGCGACGCGCTGGTTCGTGTCGAGCACGTACGGATTGCCGAAGCGCTCGAGCACGACGTCGCGGTAGCGCGCGAGATCGAGCGGGCTCGGTGTCAGGCACGGGATCACGTCCTGCGTCACGTAGTCGTGCGCGAAGCGGCGGATCGCCGCGTCGTGCGTGCCTTCGTGGATGTAGGTGTAGCCCGCGAGCGTGCCGGCCCATGCGATGCAGCTGTGCGTCGCGTTGAGGATGCGGATCTTCGCTTCCTCATACGGATGGACGTCGTCGACGAGTTCCGCGCCGGCCAGCTCCCAGCGCGGCCGGCCGGCCGCGAAGCGGTCCTCGATCACCCACTGGATGAACGATTCGCCCATCACCGGGCACGCGTCGTCGACGCCGGTCGCCGCACGCACGCGTTCGCGCACGTCGGCGGTCGGGCGCGGCGTGATGCGGTCGACCATCGCGCTGGGCGTCGCGACGTTCGCATCGAACCACGCGAGCAGTCCGCCTTCGCCGCGCCGTTCGAGGAATTCGCGCATGCCCGCACGAAAGCGCGCGCCGTTGTTGCGCAGGTTGTCGCAGCTTTGCAGCGTGAGCGGGCCCGCGCCGCGTTTCACGCGTTCGGCGAGCAGCGCCGCGAGCGCACCGTACAGCGTCGTGCGCGCGCCCTGCAGGTCGGCGGCGAGATCGGCGTTCGCGACGTCGAGCCGGTTGTGTTCGTCGAGGTAGTAGCCGCCTTCGGTGACGGTGAACGACACGATCCGGCAGGCCGGATCGGCGCCGGCGTCGATCAGCGCGGCGAGGTCGATCGACCACGGCAGCACGCGGGTGATCGCGCGAATCGTCTCGTACGCGCGTTCGCCTTGCGGCGTGACGGTTTCGAGCGTGTAAGCACCGTGCTGGGCGGCCAGCGCGTCCATCGTCGCGCGCATGTCGTCGCGGATGTTGCCGACGGTCAGCGACCACCGTTCGTCGGCCGGCACGGCCGCGTTCACGCGATGCAGATACCACGCCTGATGCGCGCGGTGAAACGAGCCCGCGCCGATGTGCAGCAGCACGGGCGCGTGGGCGGCGGGCGATTCGCTCATCCGGTGTCTCCTGTTCCTGCCTGTCTGTTTCGTCGAATACGATCTTTTGCTCTTTGTGTGAGCGAATGATCGTATTCGGGCGAACGAAAGTCAAGGCGCGGAAACGGCATTTCGATGGTGCGCTGCGGCGGCGGCGTGCGGGGCAGGGCGGACGCGGCGGAAAAAGGCGTCAGCGTCCTTCGCGCGTGAGTGCGACGAGTTCGTCGAGCAGCTTGCCGGCCGGCCCCGGCAGGATCCCGTGGCGGCGCCGGAACGCGGTGAGCGTGCGCACCGCGACGACCTCGCGCACCGGCAGCGTGTCGATCGTGCCGGCGCGCCGTTCGGCGCCGACCATCGGCTCGGCCATCCAGCTGAGGAATCCCGCATGCGCGACCAGGCTTTTCAGCGTGATGACCGAACGCGTCTCGACCGCGATGTCGGGCAACGGCAACCCGTGCGCGTCGAAGGTCGCGCGCATGTGGTCGAACGGCGCGGTGCCGCGCGGCGGAATCGCCCAGCGCGCGTGCAGCGTATCGGCGAGCGTCGGCGGCCGGCCGAGCGCGCGCAGCGGATGGTGCGGCGCGGCAACGATATGGCTGCGATCTTCCCAGCGGCATTCGGGAATCGCGACGATCTCGTCGGTGTCGGGCCCGTGCGCGGACAGCGCGAGGTCGATCTCGTGCTTGACCAGCCCTTGCGCGAGCCGGTCCCACACGCCTTCGATGATTTCGACGCGCAGGTTCGGCCAGCGGTCGAGCACACGGCCGACCGCGACCGGCAGCACGAGGCTCGCGATGCTGCCCACCGTGCCGACCTTGATCGTTCCCTTCGCGAACCCGCGCATCGCGTCGAGTTCCTCGCGCGCATGCTCGGCCTCGTGCTGCAGCAGCGTCGCGTGCGGCAGCAACGCTTCGCCGAACGCGGTGAGCTGAACGCCCTTCGAATGGCGTTCGAACAGCGGCGCGCCGACCTGCGCCTCGAGCCGCTTCAGGATCCGGCTCAGCGCCGGCTGCGTGACATGCAGCGCGTCGGCCGCGCGGCCCAGGCTGCCGCACGCGACGATGGTCGTGAACGCGTGCAATTGTCGGAGATCGAAAGTCATGCCGGGACGTAATGGCTTTTGGCAAAAAATACAGTATCCGTGAATGGCCTGCGCTTCGATACTGTGGAAACCGCCAAGCCATCGAGGAGACGCCCGAGCATGTCCGGCACCCCGTCCCAATCCGCCGCGCCGATCACCGTCCGCGACGCCGTCATCGATCTGTTTCGCCAGTTCGGCATCGACCGCGTGTTCGGCAACCCCGGCTCGACCGAGCTGCCGATGTTCCGCGATTTTCCCGACGATTTCCGCTACGTGCTCGGCCTGCAGGAGGCCGTCGTGGTCGGCATGGCGGACGGCCACGCGCAGGCCACCGGCCATGCGGCCGTCGTGAACCTGCATTCGGCGGCGGGCGTCGGCAACGCGATGGGCAATCTCTTCACCGCGTTCAGGAACCGCACGCCGCTGATCGTCACCGCGGGCCAGCAGGCGCGCGCGATTCTGCCGTTCGATCCGTTCCTCGGCGCGACGCAGGCCGCCGAGCTGCCGAAGCCGTATGTGAAATGGAGCATCGAGCCCGCGCGCGCGCAAGACGTGCCGGCCGCGATCGCGCGTGCGTACCGGATCGCGATGCAGGAGCCGCGCGGCCCCGTGTTCGTGTCGATTCCCGTCGACGACTGGGACCAGCCGGCCGAACGGCTGCCGCGCCGTGACGTCAGCAGCATCGTGCGGCCCGATCCCGACGCGCTCGCGCGGCTCGGCGACGCGCTCGACGCCGCGCGGCGCCCGGCGTTCGTGGTCGGCGCGGCCGTCGATCGCGCGGGCGCGTGGGATGACGCCGTGCGCCTTGCCGAGCGGCACCGTGCGCGCGTGTACGTCGCGCCGATGTCGGGGCGCTGCAGTTTTCCGGAGGACCATCCGCTGTTCGCCGGCTTCCTGCCCGCGATCCGCGAGAAGATCGTCGCGCGGCTCGACGGGCACGATCTCGTGTTCGCGTTCGGCGCGCCCGCGTTCACCTATCACATCGAAGGCTCCGGCCCGCACGTGCCGCCGGGCGCGACGCTCGTGCAGCTCGTCGACGATCCGGGCGTCGCCGCGTGGACGCCGTCGGGCGATGCGGTCGTCGGCAACCTGCGGCTCGCCGCGCGCGATCTGCTGGCGCGGCCCGCGCCGCCCCAGCGGCCGATGCCCGCGCCGCGCGCGCCGCGTGTCCGCGTCGACGCGCCTGCCGCCGGCGCGCGCATGTCGGTCGCGTTCGCGCTGCAGACGCTCGCGGACGTGCGCGACGCACAGGACATCGTCGTCGAGGAGGCGCCGAGCGCGCGGCCGGTGATGCAGGAACATCTGCCGTTCACGCGCAGCGGCACGTTCTACACGATGGACAGCGGCGGGCTCGGCTACGGGATGCCGGCCGCCGTCGGTGTCGCACTCGCGCGGCCGGGCCGGCGCGTGATCGGGCTGATCGGCGACGGCTCGAGCCTGTATTCGATCCAGGCGCTGTGGAGCGCCGCGCAGCTGAAGCTGCCGATCACGTTCGTGATCCTGAACAACCGGCGGTATGCGGCGCTGCAGGATTTCGCGCCCGTGTTCGGCTTCGGCCCCGGCGACCCCGTGCAGGGCACCGATCTGCCCGACCTGGATTTCGTCGCGCTCGCGCAAGGGATGGGCTGCCGCGGCGTACGCGTGGCCGATGCAGCGCTCCTGCGCGATACGCTGGCCGACGCGCTGCGTGCGGCGACGCCGGTCGTCGTCGAAGTCGAGATTGCCTGATGCGCCGCGCGCGTCTTTCCGGAGATTCCATGCAAACCGTAGCGATGCTGATCGGCGGCGAACGCCGGCACTCGTCCAGCGGCGCGACCTTCGTGCGCCGCAACCCGCTCGACGGCGAAATCGCGTCGGCCGCGCCCGCGGCCACCGCCGACGATGCGCGCGCGGCGGCCGACGCGGCCGCCCGCGCGTTGCCCGGCTGGGCCGCGCTCGGCCCCGGCGCGCGGCGCGCATGGCTGCTGAAAGCGGCCGCCGCGCTCGAAGCGAAGCACGAGCAGTTCGTCGCCGCGATGGCGGCCGAGACGGGCGCGTCCGCGCTGTGGGCCGGCTTCAACGTGCAGCTCGCGGCGAGCGGGCTCGTCGAGGCCGCGTCGCTGACCACGCAGGTCGGCGGCGAGCTGATTCCGTCCGACGTGCCGGGCTCGCTCGCGATGGGCGTGCGGCAGCCGGCCGGCGTCGTGCTCGGCATCGCGCCGTGGAATGCGCCGGTGATTCTCGCGACGCGCGCGCTCGCGCTGCCGCTCGCGTGCGGCAACACGATCGTGCTGAAAGGCTCGGAGCTGTGCCCCGTCACGCACGGGCTGGTCGTCGAGGCCATGCAGGAGGCCGGGCTGCCGCCGGGCGTCGTCAACTTCGTGACGAACGCGCCCGACGATGCGGGCGCCGTCGTCGACGCACTGATCGCACACCCGGCCGTGCGCCGCGTGAATTTCACGGGCTCGACGCGGGTCGGCCGGATCGTCGCCGAAGCGTGCGCGCGCCACCTGAAACCGTCGGTGCTGGAGCTCGGCGGCAAGGCGCCGTTCGTCGTGCTGGACGATGCCGATCTCGACGCGGCGGTCGCCGCGGCCGCATTCGGCGCATTCGCGAATTCCGGCCAGATCTGCATGTCGACCGAGCGCATCGTCGTCGACGCATCGATCGCCGATGCGTTCGTCGCGAAGCTCGCCGACAAGGCCGCGTCGCTGCCGCTCGGCGACCCGCGCAACGGGCCGGTCGTGCTCGGGTCGCTGATCGACATGAAGGCCGTCGAGCGCTGCAACGCGCTGATCGACGATGCGCTCGCGCACGGCGCGACGCTCGTGTGCGGCGGCAAGGCCGACAGCACGCTGTTCCCGGCCACGCTGCTCGACCACGTGACGCCGGCGATGCGTATCTATGCGGAGGAATCGTTCGGCCCGGTGAAGGGCATCGTGCGCGTCGACGGCGAGGAGGCCGCGATCCGCTGCGCGAACGACAACGCGTTCGGGCTGGCGTCGGCCGTGTTCAGCCGCGACGTCGCGCGGGCGCTGCGCGTCGCCGCACGCATCGAATCGGGCATCTGTCACGTGAACGGCCCGACCGTGCACGACGAGGCGCAGATGCCGTTCGGCGGCGTGAAGGACAGCGGCTTCGGCCACTTCGGCGGCAAGGCCGGCATCGCCGCGTTCACGGACCTGCGCTGGATCACGGTGCAGACGGCGCCGCGCCACTATCCGTTCTGACGAGGCCGCCGACGATGAAGATTGCGATTCTGGGCGCGGGCGCGATGGGCTCGCTGTTCGGCGGGCGGCTCGCCGAAAGCGGCGAAGCCGTCACGCTGATCGACGTGAACGACGCGCATCTCGAAGCGATCCGCCGCGACGGGCTGCGCATCGACGACGACCGCGGCGAACGGCGCATTCGCACGCTCCACGCCATGCGGCCGGAAGCCGCGAATGCGGACGCGGCCGCCGCGCCCGACACGCCGTTCGACCTGCTGATCGTTTTCACGAAATCGCTGCACACGCGGGCGGCGCTCGACGGCGTGCGCGCGCTGCTGACGCCGGACACGTTCGTGCTGACGCTGCAGAACGGGCTCGGCAACGTCGAGACGGTGAATGCGTTCGTGCCGATCGAGCGCATCCTGGTCGGCGTGACGACGTGGCCGGCCGATGCGGCCGGGCCCGCGCACGTGCGCTCGCACGGCGCCGGCACGGTCCGCATGATGACGGCCGACGGCGCGGCGCGCCCGTTCGCGGCGGCCGTGGCCGACGCGCTGTCGCGCGCGGGGCTCGCCTGCACGCTCGACGCCGACGTGTGGGCCGCGATCTGGGAGAAGGTCGCGTTCAACGCGGCGCTCAACACGGTGTGCGCGGCGACGGGCTGCACCGTCGACCAGCTCGGCCATCATCACGACGGGCCGCGGCTCGCGCTCGCGATTGCGGCCGAGACCGCGGCCGTCGCGCGCGCGAAGGGCATCGCGGTCGACGGCGCGCGGATCGCGCGCAACGTCGAGCATGCGATCCGCGACCATCGCGGCCATCGCCCGTCGATGCTGCAGGACGTGCTCGCGGGCCGCCGCACCGAAATCGACGCGATCAGCGGCAAGGTCGTCGCGGCCGCGCGCGAAACGGGCGTCGCGGTGCCGCATGCGGAGACGCTGCTCGCGCTGGTCCGGTTGATCGACGCACGGGCGAACTGAGTAACAGGCCGGCGGCCGGCTGGCGCCGCGTGACGATACGGATGCCGCGCCCGCGAAGCGACGGCAATGGATCGTGAAGGGTGGGACGACACACCGGCGCCGCTCGATGGGCGCCGGTCGACTGCACAGCATGAGATCCGGGCACGCTTGCGTGCGCCAGCCCGGACAACCGGAGACGCCATGAAAACCATCGAATGCCGTTGTCTCGTCGCGCGCCGTCCGCGCATCTTGCCGCCGGCGCGCGGTGCATCGGAGGCCGCATGAGCACGACCGACGCACTGACTGAACGGCTGCCGCCGTCGGTCGACATCGGCACGACGCTCGACGACGGGCCGTTCACGGCGATGCAGCGCTGCGTCGTGCTGCTCGCCGCGCTCGCGATCGTGCTCGACGGCTTCGACGGCCAGTTGATCGGTTTCGCGATTCCCGTGCTGATCCGCGAATGGGGCATCGCGCGCGGCGCGTTCGCGCCGGCCGTCGCGGCGGGGCTGGTCGGCATGGGGATCGGCAGCGCGTGCGCGGGGATCGTCGCGGACCGCTTCGGTCGCCGCCGGGCCGTGATCGGCAGCGTATTCCTGTTCGGCCTCGCGACCTGCGCGATCGGGTTCGCGCCCGACGTCGCGACGATCGCGATACTGCGCTTTTGCGCGGGGCTCGGGATCGGCGGCGCGCTGCCGACGGCCACGACGATGACCGCCGAATACACGCCCGCGCGGCGCCGCACGATGATGGTGACCGCGACGATCGTCTGCGTGCCGCTCGGCGGGATGCTGGCCGGCCTGTTCGCGCACGAGGTGCTGCCGCGCTACGGCTGGCGCGGGCTGTTCTTCGCGGGCGGCGCGTTGCCGCTCGTGCTCGGCTTCGTGCTCGTGCGCGCGTTGCCGGAATCGCCGCGTTATCTGGCGCGGCGTCCCGCACGCTGGCCGGAACTCGGCGCGCTGCTCGCGCGGATGCGGCGGCCGGTCGCGCCGGGCACGGTGTTCACCGATATGAAGGACGCTCGCGCGCCGGGCGGCCGCGGCGGCTTCGGCGCGCTGTTCGCGAGCGGGCAGGCGCGCGACACGATCGCGCTGTGGTGCGCGTTCTTCATGTGCCTGCTCGCCGTGTATGCGGCGTTCAGCTGGCTGCCGACGATGCTCGCGGCGAGCGGATTGAGCGTGTCGGTCGCGGGCTCGGGGCTCACCGCGTACAACCTCGGCGGCGTGATCGGCGCGCTGCTGTGCGCATGGGCGATCGCGCATGCGGGCTCGCGCTGGCCGCTCGCGCTGTGCAGCATCGGCGGCGCGGCGAGCGCGGTGTGGCTGATGGGTGTCGATGCGAGCCGCCACACGGGCTGGCTGATCGTCGGGCTCGGCCTGCACGGGCTGTTCGTCAACGCGGTGCAGTCGACGATGTATGCGCTCTGCGCGTACATCTACCCGACGGCCGTGCGCGCGACGGGCACCGCGAGCGCGCTCGCGTTCGGCCGGCTCGGCGCGATCCTCAGTGCGTTCGCGGGCGCGATCGTGATCACGTCGGGCGGCGCGGGCGCGTACCTGACGATGCTGGCCGTCGCGATGGGCGTGGTGTGCGTCGCGCTGCTCGCGGTGCGGCGGCACATTCCGCGGCTGTCGCGCGCGCCGGCTCAGCCGCGCGAAGGGGAGGAACTCGCCCGCACGTCGTCGTGACGGCGGGCGCGTGACGGGCGTTACAGCGTGGTGCGCACGTGCCAGAGCTCGGGGAACAGCACGACGTCGAGCATCTTGCGCAGGTACGGCGCGCCGCTCGTGCCGCCCGTGCCCTGCTTGAAGCCGATGATGCGTTCGACTGTCGTCACGTGACGGAAGCGCCACTGGCGGAACGCATCTTCGAGATCGACCAGTTCCTCGGCCATCTCGTACAGCTCCCAGTGCTGCTGCGGATGACGATAGACCTCGAGCCATGCAGCCTCGACCGTCTCGTCGTGCCGCATCGGCTGCGTCCAGTCGCGCTCGAGCCGCTCCGGCGCGATCGCGAACCCGCGCCGCGCCAGCAGGCGCACGACCTCGTCGTAGAACGACGGCGCCTCGAGTGTCGCGCGCACCTGTTCGAGGATGTCCGGCCGGTGCGCATGCGGCTGCAGCATCTGCGCGTTCTTGTTGCCGAGCAGGAATTCGAGCTGGCGATACTGGTACGACTGGAAGCCCGACGACTGGCCGAGATACGGCCGCATCGCCGAATACTCGGACGGCGTCATCGTCGACAGCACGTTCCACGCCTGCACCAGTTGCTCGAGGATGCGCGACACGCGCGCAAGCATCTTGAACGCGGGCGGCAGCGCGTCGGTGCGCACCGCGTCGAGCGCGCCGCGCAGCTCGAACAGCGCGAGCTTCATCCACAGCTCGCTCGTCTGATGCTGGATGATGAACAGCATCTCGTTGTGATCGGGCGACAGCGGATGCTGCGCGTCGAGGATCGAATTCAGCGACAGGTAGTCGCCGTAGCTCATCGACTTCGAGAAATCGAGTTGCGCGTTGTGCCAGCCGGCTTGCGTGTCGGCCTCGCCCGGCACGTGCGGCGCTTCATGCGCGGCTTGCGCCGGTTGTGCGGCGCGTGCGCCCGAGAACGGGCAGCCTGCCGGCGCGTCGCCGCCGGGCGGCTGCATATGACCAGAATTCACGACTTTCTCCAGATTTGAATGACGAACGCGCGGCGCATGCGCCGCCTGCAACGGCGGCGCGCCGCGCAAGACCGCTCAGGTCACCGCGCCGCGTTCGGCGAATTCGGGCGCCTTCCACGCATCGGTGGCGAGGATGTCGCGCAGCGTCTCGACCGCATCCCACACGTCGACGAAGCGCGTATAGAGCGGCGTGAAGCCGAAGCGCAGCACGTACGGCTCGCGGTAGTCGCCGATCACGCCGCGCGCGATCAGCGCCTGCATCACTTCGTAGCCGTGCGGATGCTCGAAGCTCGCCTGCGAGCCGCGCTGGTGATGCGCGCGCGGCGTGACGAGCTTCAGCGACAGGCCCGCGCAGCGCGCTTCGACGAGCGCGATGAACGCGTCGGTCAGCGCGAGCGACTTGCGGCGGATCGCATCCATGTCGGTCTGCAGGAACACGTCGAGCCCGCATTCGACCATCGACATCGACACGATCGGCTGCGTGCCGCACAGGAAGCGCGCGATGCCCGGATCCGGCGCGAAGCCCGGCTGCATCGCGAACGGCGCGCGATGGCCCCACCAGCCCGACAGCGGCTGCGAGAAATGCGCGAGGTGACGCTGCGGCACCCACACGAACGCGGGTGAGCCGGGGCCGCCGTTCAGGTACTTGTACGTGCAGCCGACCGCGCCGTCCGCGCGTGCGCCGTTCAGGTCGACCGGCACCGCGCCGGCCGAGTGCGCGAGATCCCACAGCATCAGCGCGCCCGCGTCGTGCACGAGCTGCGTGACGGCCGGCATGTCGTGCATGTAGCCGGTGCGGTAGTTCACGTGCGTGATCATCGCGACGGCCGTGTCCGCGCCGAGCGCGCCGGGCAGGTCGGCCGGATCGTCGATCAGGCGCAGCTCGTAGCCGCCGCCGAGCTGTTCGATCAGCCCCTGCGCGATATACAGATCGGTCGGGAAGTTCGAGCGCTCCGACACGATCACGCGGCGCTCGGGCGCGCGCTCGGCCTGGTGGCGCAGCATCGCCGACAGCAGCTTGAACAGGTTGATCGAGATGGTGTCGGTCACGACCGTTTCGCCGGGCGCGCCGCCGATCAGCGTCGCGAGCTTGTCGCCGAGGCGGCGCGGCAGCGCGAACCAGCCGGCCGTGTTCCAGCTGCGGATCAGGCCTTCGCCCCATTCGGCGCCGATCACCTGCTGCGCGCGGGCGGCCGACGCGCGCGGCTGCGCGCCGAGCGAATTGCCGTCGAGGTAGATCACGCCGTCGGGCAGCGAGAACTGGTCGCGCAGCGGCGCCAGCGGGTCGTCGCGGTCGAGCGCGAGCGCGTCTTCACGGGTCTTGATCATCATGATGTGGGGTCGTGGGTCGGGGTAGTCAGGCGGCGCGTGCGGGCAGCGCGCGCAGCACCGCGCGCACGGGGCTCGCGTCGAGCGTCGCGAATTTCAGCGGCAGCGCGATCAATTCGTAGTCGCCGGGCGGCACGTCGTCGAGCACGATGCCTTCGAGGATCGCCATCCGGTGCGCGCGCACGCGATGGTGCGCATCCATCGTCTTCGATTCCTGCGGGTCGAGCGACGGCGTGTCGATGCCGATCAGCTTGACGCCATGCGCGGCGAGCAGATCGACGGTGTCGGGCGCGACCGCGCAGAAATGGCTGTCCCATCGTTCGACCGCGGCGCGCGCATACGTGCGCAGCAGCACGCGCGGCGGCACGCCGTCGAGCGCGGCCGCGATATCGGCCGGCCGCACGACGGGCGCCGCGCCGATGCAATGGATCACGCGGCACGGGCCGAGATAGGTGTCGAGCGGCACCGCGCCGATCGGCGCGCCGTCGGCGTCGTAGTGCAGCGGCGCGTCGCAGTGCGCGCCCGTGTGCGGCGACAGCGTCAGGCGCGCGACGTTGACCGGCGAACCGGCCTCCATCCGCCACACGCGCTCGACGGAAACCGGCGTATCGCCCGGCCACACGGGGGTGGCGGGGCTGACGGGCGGCGAGATGTCCCAGAGTGTGTCCATGGCATGACGAATCGTGAATCGATGCATCGAATGATAGGTGGACGCTCGCAGAAAGTGCTTGCGAAATAAACATGGACAATCCGCCGGATTGGCAGATAATTCGACTCAGAGGGAAAACGGGGACCAAAAATGCACGCGATCACGCTCGATGCCACCGACTGCCGGATTCTGGCGGTATTGCAGGAGGAGGGCAGAATCAGCAATCTCGACCTGGCCGAACGCATTTCGCTTTCGCCATCCGCCTGCCTGCGCCGCATGCGCCTGCTCGAGGAGCAGGGCGTGATCGAGCACTATCGCGCGTGCCTGAGCCGCGAGAAGCTCGGCTTCGAGCTCGAGGCGTTCGTGCAGGTGTCGATGCGCAACGAAGAGAATCAATGGCACGAGCGCTTCGCGGAAGCGCTGCGCGAATGGCCGGAGGTGGTCGGCGCGTTCGTCGTGACGGGCGAGAGCCACTATCTGCTGCGCGTGCTCGCGCACAACCTCAAGCACTATTCGGATTTCGTGCTGAACCGCCTGTACAAGGCGCCGGGCGTGATGGACATCCGTTCGAACATCGTGCTGCAGACGCTGAAGGACGAAGCCGGCGCGCCGGTCGGCCTCGCGCGCACGGGGGCGATCAAAGCGGTGTGAGGCCGTGGAAGCCGCCGCCGTGGAACACGAGCGGCGGGGCGGCGTCCGATACGGCGCGCACGCCGCAGCGCTCCACTTCGCCGACGAAGATCACGTGGTCGCCTTCGTCGTAGCGGCTGCGGTTGTGGCATTCGAACCACGCGAGCGCGCCGTCGAGCACGGGCATCCCCGAGTTGCCGGCCGCGTGCGCGATCCCTTCGAAGCGGTCGCCCTTGTAGGTGGAAAAGCGCTTGCACAGGTCGAGCTGCGACGCCGCGAGCACGTTCACCACGTAATGGCTGTTGCCGCGGAACACCGGCGTCGACGCCGATTTGTGCGCGAGGCTCCACAGCACGAGCGGCGGATCGAGCGAAACCGAATTGAACGAGCTGGCGGTGATGCCGATCAACTGGCCGGACGGCGCCTGCGTCGTGATCACCGTCACGCCCGTCGCGAACTGGCCGAGCGCCTGCCGGAAGGCGGCCGAGTCGAAATCCGGCGGATTGGCGTGGCTCATCGGGCAGCCATCCGGAACGGGACGGGCGGGCGCGGCACGGCGCGGGTGCGACGGGCGCGGCGGACGAAAGACGACAAGGCGGTCGATGAGGAAGGGGTGCGCATGGCCCGATTTTAGCGGAATCGGGGCCGCCGGGCCCGGTCGGGCGGCGCGTCGTGACGGCAGGGTGACGTAGCGAACAGTGCGGCGCGCGGCCGGCATCGCGGTTCCGTCACGCTTTTTGACGGTGCGGCCGTTCGTCCCGACGCCGGATTGCGCTGCAGGGCATTGCATCGCAGCGCGACCCGCGCTATCGCGCCGCCGCCAGCCCGAGCGACAGCGCCCCCGTCACGATCAGGCTCGACGCCCACACCGTGTCGAGATTGAACCAGCTCCGCGACACGAACTTCAGCCCGAGATAGCGGTACACGAGCCATGCGAGCCCGCCGCCGGCGGCGATCATCGCGGCCGCGTGCACGGCCGCGACGACGAGCGCCATCCCGAGATGCGCATCGACGAGCATCGCCGCCGCGCGGTGGCCGGCATCGCGGTCGAGCCCGCAGAGGCCGAGGTAGATCGGCACGAGCATCAGCCCCGCGCCGTGCGCGAGCGCGACCGCGAACGACCACAGGCCGAGCCGCGCCGGCGGAATCCGCGCGAGCGCCCGCGGATGCCGGCGCCGGATCAGCAGCACCGCGCCGAAGCCGATCACGAGCGCGCTCGCGCCGACGCGGATCGCCGTCTGCCACGCGAGCAGCGCGGCGAGCAGCCCGAACGGCAGCATCACCGTGAAGACGGCGAGCGCATGACCGAGCGCGAGATAGCCGAGCGCCGCGACGAGCGCGCCGCCGCGGCGCGTCATCAGCGCGTTCGACACCGCGAGCGGCCAGCCCATCGCCGGGTTGAGCCCGTGATAGACGCCGCTCGCGAGCACGGCCGCCCACAGCGCGAACGGCGCATGAAGCCCGGCGCTCAACGCTTGACCGACGGATAGCAGAACGAGTCGGTCGAGCAGTCGCCGCCTTCGAGCCGGATCTGGTGCGCGCGATAGCCGTCGGGGAATTCGACCCAGTAGTCGTCGGCGAGCGTCAGCCCGCCGTCCGGCCCCGCGTGCGCGAGCACCTGCGCGGCCGGCACGCCGTCCGGATAGAACTGGTCGTCCCACGTCGAATAGAGCGAGTTGGTCCAGTACACGCGCCGGCCGTCGCGGCTGATCTCGACCATCTGCGGGCCGCCCGCGAACGTGCGGCCGTTCGAGTGCGGCGCACGGCGCGCGATGCCGCCGATGCGCACCGACCCGGCGAGCACCGGGTGGTGCGGGTCCGACACGTCGTACTGGCGCATCTCGCCGGTGCCCCAGCACGACACGTACAGGAAGCGGTCGTCGAGCGACAGGTCGATGTCGGTCACGAGCGGCGGCACCGCGCCGAATCCTTGCAGCAGCGGCGGCAACTCGTCGGCCGGCGCCGGCTCGGCGGGGATCGTCGCGGTCTTCTTCACATGGAACTTGCCGCCTTCGCGCCACCAGGTCCAGATCGAACCTTCGAGATTGGTCGTATCGACCACGACGCCGACGAATCCGTACTCGCGCACCGGGTCGTGCGCGGGCCGCACCTCGAGCGCCATCTGGTGCTGCGCGCCGAGATCGATCGTCTGCACGTTGCGTCGCGCGCGCAGATCCCAGAAATGCAGCCGGTGCCCGTACTTGTTCGCGAGCAGATCCTCGGGGACGATCCCGTTCTCGAATTGCGGCGGCAGCGCCCATTCGCTCGACACCATGTAGTCGCGCGGCAGGTTCCACCAGAAGTCGTAGTGCTTGTCCTGCGGGCCGCGGTCGATTTCCCAACGGCCGAGCACGTCGAAGGTTTCGCAATCCATGATGAAGATGCCGGGCGCGCCGTCGGTGCCGTCCTTGCCCGCCCCTCCGAGCGTGCTCACGTAGATGCCCTCGGGGCCGCAATGCACGGTGTGCGGCCGCGAATAGCCGGTTTTCGCGAAGATCTCGTCGGGCTCGATGATCTTGTGGATGCGCGCCTGCGTCGGATGCGGCTTCGTGTCGATCACGTAGATGCGCGACGAGCGCAGGCCGGGGATGATCAGGAAGCGGCGCTCGAGGAACGCATGGCCGGTGAGCGGCGACAGCGACGACGAGCACGCATTCCAGCCGAAATGGTGAAACTCGTCGCCGGTGTTCGGCATCGTCACCGTATGCACGATCTTGCCGTACGTCGACGAACCGGGCTTCACGTCGATCACGGCGAGCGCGTCGGGTCTGGAAAAATCGGGGCTCAGCAACAACGTATAGGCAAACTCTTCCGCCGGCGCCTGCATCGCAAGCTCGGGCGAAGCGTGAAACGTCGGGTCAGGCCGCATGCTCATGGTGGTGTCTCTCGAAGGTGTCGGATCGTGGACGCACGGCCGTTCGTTGCGGACGTGCGGACTGCGGTGGCCGCGCGGCGCGCATCATGCCGGCGGAGCGAGCGGCAGGCGAATGCAACGCGTCGGCGATGCGCGCGATGCCGTGCATCAGGTCGTGAAAGCGGGAAAAGGCGACGGGTTGCCACGCGGCGCGCTCCGTGAAACGGGCACGCGCCACCGCGACGGTGCGATTGACGTAGCGGCGAGCGGGGCCGCGACGCAGGCGATGTCTGTTAAGGCGTGCATATCGATGTTCCGGCAGATGGTGTTGGCATCGGGGTCGGGCATGCATCGGACGCTGGGTTGACGCGGCGGGGTGACCGCCGCGTGCGCGTGCCTAGTGTAGACGAGAAATACGCTGCCGGTCGCGTGCGACGCCTGGCCGATCTGCCAGTTTCGCGCGCGAGTGAGATACTTGCCGGAGTGCCGCCGCGTCCCGCACCGCGGGCCGGCAGCGGCGATGCGAAACCGTGGCAGCCGGCACGCGTGTGCCGGCTGCCATCATCCACGAGAGGCTGATTTCATGGGGAACGAAATGCTTGAAACCGCGACGCTCGGAGGCGGGTGTTTCTGGTGCACGGAGGCCGTGTTTCTCGACGTCGACGGCGTGACGGCCGTCCAGTCGGGTTACGCGGGCGGTCATACGCGCAATCCGGGCTATCGCGACATCTGCGAAGGCGACACGGGCCACGCGGAAGTCGTCAACGTGACGTTCGACCCGGCGCGCATCGGTTATCGCGAGATCCTCGAGATTTTCTTCGCGACGCACGATCCGACCCAGTTGAACCGGCAGGGCAACGACGTCGGCACGCAATACCGGTCGGTCGTGTTCACGCACTCGGATGCGCAACGCGATACGGCGCTCGACGTGATCCGCGAGCTCGAGCGCGAACAGGTGTTCGGCCAGCCGATCGTCACGCAGGTCGTGCCGCTCGACGGCAACTACTGGCCGGCCGAGGACTATCATCAGAACTATTACGCGCGCAACCCGGGGCAGGGCTATTGCTCGGTCGTGATCGGGCCGAAGCTCGCGAAATTCCGGCAGAAGTTCTCGCACCGGCTGAAGTCGCTGCGCGGCGCCTGAGCGTCGGCCGCGGCAACCGGCGTCACGCCGCCTCGTTGCGCCACTGCGCGCACGCGGCGGCGATTTCGCGTGCGAGTGCAAGGCACGACAGCGGCGCCGAGCCTTCCGCCTTGTTGTTGATCGTGATGATCACCGGCTGGCCGGCCAGCGCGTAGCGCGCGGCCAGTTCGGCGAGCGCCGAACGCGTGGCCGGATCCTCGTCGACGAGCTTGTCGAACGGCTCGTATTTCGCTTTCGCCTGCTCGTACTTGAAGCCGCCGTGCAGGCTCCAGCGCACGATCAGCGGGCCCGGCGCGTCGCCGTCGAGCAGCGCGAGCGCGGCGGCCTGGCGCAGCGGGTCGGGCATCCGCGCGTGCAGGCCGACGCAGTAGCGCACGCCGAGCGCGGCCAGTGCGCGGATGAAGCGCGGCGTGAGCAGGCTCGCGTCGCGGATCTCGATCGCATAGCGCGTGCCGTCGGCGTCCGGCGGCAACGGCGGCAGCGCCGCGAAGAACGCGGCGAGCCGGTCGATCAGCGCGGCCGGCTGCGCGAGCAGTTGATCGGGCAGCGGCGAGAACTGGAACACGAGCACGCCGGCTTTCCGGCCGAGCCCGTCGAGGCACGGCTGGACGAATTCGCGGGTCGCGAGCGGCGCATCGAGAAACGTCGGGTTCGGCCCGGACGGCTCGCCGCGCCGGCCGCGGATCACCGCGTCGGTCACCGCGGCCGGCGCCTTCACGACGAAGCGGAAATCGTCGGGCACCTGCTGCGCGTAGCGCAGGTAGTCGGCCACCGACAGCGGGCCGTAGAACGACCGGTCGAGGCTCACGCTTTTCAGCAGCGGATGCGCGCCATACGCTTCGAGCCCTTCGCGCGACAGCTTCGTCTGCGCGAAGTCGCCGTCGTAGACGATGCCGTTCCAGCCGGGGAAATACCACGACGACGTGCCGAGCCGCACGTTCGGCGGCAGGCCGGCCGCGACTTCGGCGACGTCCGCCGAGATCGGCGCGGGCAGCACGCCGCGCTTGCGGCGGCCTTTCTTCGGCGGGGCGGCCGCCGACGGCGGTTCGTCCCACAGCAGGCCGGACGACGGGGCGGGTGCGTCTTCGGCGGCGGGGCGGGAGATCGTACGGGCGGGCGGCGCCGGTCGCGGGTCCTTCGCTGCGTCCGGCGTCACGGGCTCATCGGGGCTGGCGGAGCGGTCACCGTCCGCTGGCGACGTGCGTGCAGTGTCCGTCGGCACGCCGAACAGGTCGAACTGCCCGTCGGCGTGCGACTCGTCGGTGTCGTCGTGCCGCTGTCGTTGTGGCGGCGCCTTGCGCCGCGTCCTGCCGTCACCCATGCATGCCCAGCGTGATGCGCCGCCTAGCGCGGCAGCGCGTGTTCGTACATATAGCGCCGCGACCACGGCAGCGTTTTCGCGCTGCGCCCGGCCTTGCGGCACACGATCTGGAAGATCGACACGTCGTCGTGCTCGAACGCATACGCGCAGCCGGCGAGATACACGCGCCAGATGCGGAATTTTTCGTCGTCGACGAGCTTTCGCGCTTCCTCGGCTTTCGCCTCGAAGTTTTCCGTCCAGATGTCGAGCGTGCGCGCATAGTGCCGGCGCAGGCTTTCGACGTCAACCGCCTCGAGCCCGCCGCGCTGCGCCGCTTCGAGCGCGAGGCTGATGTGCGGGAGCTCGCCGTCGGGGAACACGTAGCGGTCGATGAATTCGCCGCCGCCGAGCGCGGTTTCGCCGCTTTCCGCGTCGGTCGACGTGATCCCGTGGTTCATCGCGATGCCGTCGTCGGTCAGCAGCTCGCGGACGCGCGAGAAATAGAGCGGCAGGTTCTTGCGCCCGACGTGCTCGAACATCCCGACGCTCGTGATGCGGTCGAACTGGCCTTCGATCTCGCGGTAATCCTGCAGACGAATCTCGATCCTGTCTTCCAGCCCCGCCGCCTTCACGCGCGCGGTCGCGAGGTCGAACTGGTTCTGCGACAGCGTCACGCCGAGACACGTCGCGCCGAACTTCTGCGCGGCGCGCAGCACGAGCGCGCCCCAGCCGCAGCCGATGTCGAGCAGGCGCTGGCCGGGCTGCAGCTGGATCTTCGTCAGGATGTGGTCGATCTTCTTGATCTGCGCGGTGGCGAGATCCTCGTCGCCGTTCTCGAAGTACGCGCACGAGTACACCATGTTCTCGTCGAGCCACAGCTTGTAGAACTCGTTCGAGACGTCGTAGTGGTACTGGATCGCTTTCTTGTCGGTGCTCTTCGTGTGATTGAAGTAGCGCTTCACGCGTGCGAGCTTGCTCGCGCTCGTCACGGTGCTGCGCGCGAGCGAGTAGCCGATGTTGATGATGTCCGACAGCTTGCCTTCGATGTCGATCTTGCCCTTCACGTATGCCTCGCCGAGGTTGTCGAGGCTCGGTTCGAGCAGCAGCGGCAGCGCCGACGCGCTGTTCACCTTCAGCGTGACCTGCGGCGCGCTGAAGGTGCCGAAATCGAGTTGATCGCCGTTCCACAGCACGAGGCGCGCCGGTATGTTCGCTTTCGCCCGTACTTCGTCCGCCCACTGTGCCAGCTTCTTTTCCCAGAACATTTGGATTCTCCGTTTGTTCGTTGAATCGAATACAGCCAAGTATCTTGACCGGCGCCCGCCGCGTGCGGCGCGGGCGCCCGGATGCAACCCGGAACACGACCGGCATGCGCCGGCGCCGCGCTTACGGCGACAGGCGCGAGATCGTCCAGCCCGACGCCGCCGCGGTGTCGCGCGTATAGAGCAGGCGGTCGTGCAGCCGCGACGGGCGCCCCTGCCAGAACTCGATCGCGTCGGGCACGAGGCGGTAGCCGCCCCAGTGCGGCGGGCGCGGCGGGTTGTCGCCATAGCGTTCGCCGACGGCCTTTTCGCGCGCTTCGAGCGTCGCGCGGCTGTCGATCACGGTGCTCTGGTCCGACGCCCACGCGCCGATGCGCGAGCCGAGCGGGCGCGACGCGAAATAGCGGTCGCTTTCTTCCGCGCTGGTTTTCTCGATCCGGCCTTCGATGCGTACCTGGCGCTCGAGCTCGATCCAGTAGAACAGCAGCGCGGCGTGCGGATGCACGGCCAGATCGTGCCCCTTGCGGCTTTCGTAATTGGTGAAGAAGACGAACCCGCGTTCGTCGACGCCCTTGATGAGCACGATCCGGGCCGACGGCCGGCCGTCGGCGCCGACGGTCGCGAGCGTCATCGTGTTCGGCTCGGGCAGCTTGGCGGCGAGCGCCTCCTTGAACCAGCGATCGAACTGGGCGAAGGGGTCGGGGGCGGCATCGGCTTCGTCGAGCGAAGCGCGCGAATAGTTGATCCGAAGATCGGCGAGAGTCGTCATGTTATGCAAACGCTTCAATCTGGGGCCAGTATAGCGAACGCGCGAGAATCGTGCGTGCACGGTAGCGCGTGCGAGCGGGGAGTTCAGGCAGAATAGAGGGCTGCACGACTTACGTTTTCCTTGCTGCCATGTCCGCCGCCGACGCCGCCCCGCCCAGTTCTTCCGATCTTACCCCGACCCCGGAAATCCAGCTTGACGTGGATCGCGCGCGGCGTTTCGGCGGCGTCGCGCGCCTGTACGGCGCGCCGGCGGCCGCCGCGTTCGAGCGGGCGCACGTCGCGGTGATCGGGATCGGCGGCGTCGGGTCGTGGGTGGCCGAGGCGCTCGCGCGCAACGCGGTCGGCACGTTGACGCTGATCGATCTCGACAACGTCGCGGAAAGCAACACGAACCGGCAGATCCATGCGCTCGACGGCAATTACGGCAAGCCGAAGGTCGACGCGATGGCCGAGCGCATCGCGCTGATCGATCCCGCATGCCGCGTGAACCGCGTCGAGGATTTCGTCGAGCCCGACAATTTCGACGCGCTGCTCGGCGGCGGCTTCGACTACGTGATCGATGCGATCGACAGCGTGCGCACGAAGGTCGCGCTGATCGCGTGGTGCGTCGCGAAACGGCAGCCGTTGATCGTCGTCGGCGGCGCGGGCGGGCAGCTCGACCCGACGCGCATTCGCATCGACGATCTCGCGCTGACGATTCAGGATCCGCTGCTGTCGAAGGTCCGCGCGCAGTTGCGCAAGCAGCACGGCTTTCCGCGCGGGCCGAAGGCGCGCTTCAAGGTCAGCGCCGTGTATTCGGACGAGCCGCTGATCTATCCGGAAGCGGCGGCCTGCGACATCGAGGACGGCGCCGAGCCGTCCGCCGCCGCGCACGTCGCGGGGCTCAACTGTGCGGGCTTCGGTTCGAGCGTGTGCGTGACCGCGAGCTTCGGTTTCGCGGCGGCCGCGCATGCGCTGCGGGCGATCGCGGCACGGGCGGCCGGCTGAACGCGCGGCGCGCGGGCACGCAACGACGATGCCGCGGCGCGGGTGACGTGCCGCGAGCGATAGGCCGATGCAGCCGGGCCGTGGCGGCCCGGCCGGTCGTGCGTCGGGTCAGTTGAGCGCCATGCTCAGCTTGCGTCGCCACGCGGCGACGAGGTCGGGGCGATCGCCGGCCAGTTCGAACACGGAGATCATCGTGCGGCGGCCGAGATCGTCGCCGTACGCGCGATCGCGCGTCACGATTTCCAGCAACTGTTCCAGCGCCCCTTCGTACGCGCGCCGCGCGATCAGGCTCTGCGCGAGGTCGAAGCGCGCGTCGAGATCGGCCGGGTTCGCCGCGATGCGCGCCTCGAGCGCGTCGGTCGGCGGCAGGTCGGCCGTGGCGTCGAGCGCGTCGAAACGGGTCTTGATCGCCTGGTAGCGCGGGTCGCCGTTCTGCACGGTTTGCGGCGACAGGCGCTCGGTCTCCGCGCGTGCGGCATCGACTTCGTTGCGCGCGAGCAGCAGCTCGATCAGGTCGAGGCGCGCGTCGTCGTAGCCGGGGTTCAGCGCGAGCGCCGCTTCGAGGTGCGCGCGCGCATCGTCGAAGCGCTGTTCGGCCATCGCGTACTGCGCGGCGCGGCGTTCGGCTTCCTCGGGGGCCGGCAGCAGGCGGTCGAGGAACGCGCGCAACTGCCCTTCGGGCAGCACGCCGACGAACTGGTCGACCGGCCGCCCGTCGGCGAACGCGATCACGTGCGGGATGCTGCGCGTCTGGAAGTGCGCGGCGAGCTCCTGGTTCTCGTCGACGTTGACCTTCACGAGCTTCCAGCGGCCTGCGTAGTCGGCTTCGAGCTTTTCCAGCAGCGGGCCGAGCGTCTTGCAGGGGCCGCACCACGGCGCCCAGAAGTCGACCAGCACGGGCGTGTCCAGCGACGCCTCGATGACGTCTTTCTCGAATGTGGCAAGCGTGGTGTCCATGGCGTTCTCTTCCGTTCGAATATCGTCAGGGTGGGGGCGGTGCGCCGCTTTTTCAACGCGGCTTCGCTTCGGGCAGCGCAATCCATTCGGTCTCGCCGGGCACCTTGCCCATCTCCTGGCGCGTCCACGCCGCTTTCGCGCGTTCGATCGCGTCGCGGCTGCTCGCGACGAAATTCCACTCGATGAAGCGTTCGCCGTCCATCCGGTCGCCGCCGAGCAGCATCGCGCGCGCGCCGCTGCCGCTCGTCAGCGTGACGCTCGCGCCCGGCGCGAGCACGGCCATCCGCTCGGCCGGCACCGGCGCGCCGTCGATCGCGAGCTCGCCGTCGACCACGTACACCGCGCGCTCCTCGTGCGACGCATCGAGTTCGAGCCGGCCGCCGGCCGCGAATTCGGCCGCGACGTACAGCGTGCGCGAGAACGTCGTCACGGGCGAGCGCAGCCCGAATGCGTCGCCGGCGATCACCGTCAGCGCCACGCCGTCTTCGTCGCGCTTGGGCAGCGTGTCGGCCGCGTGGTGCTCGAACGACGGCTCGGTCGTCTCGTGCGCTTTCGGCAGCGCGACCCAGGTCTGGATCCCGTGCACAGTGTGGCCGCTCGCGCGCTGCGCGTCGGGCGTGCGCTCCGAGTGGACGATCCCGCGGCCGGCCGTCATCCAGTTCACGTCGCCCGGCACGATTTCCTGCCGCGAGCCGAGGCTGTCGCGGTGCAGGATCGCGCCGTCGAACAGATAGGTGACCGTCGCGAGCCCGATGTGCGGATGCGGGCGCACGTCGAGCCCCGTGCCGGCCGGCAGCATGGCGGGCCCCATGTGATCGAAGAAGATGAACGGGCCGACGAGGCGTGCGGCGAGCGCGGGCAGTGTGCGGCGCACCTGCAGGTTGCCGATGTCGCGCACGTGCGGCTTCAGCAAGGCTTTGATCGAGTCGGTCATGGCGGGCCTCGTGGGGAACGGCTGGATTGCCGGTCATTGTACTGGCGGCACGGCGGCGCGCGTGACGGGCAGCGCGAAACGCGCGCGGCGCGATGCGGCCGTGGCGGGCACGCATCGTGCGGTGTCCACCGCGTCGCGCGAGCCGCTGCGCCCGCTGCCGATTCCATGCGCGCCGCGCGGGTATCCGGCGCGGCGGCGAAACCCGGTAGACTGACCGGCTTCACAACGACGATTCGACAATCGAGGAGACGCCGATGATGGCCCCGAAGGATCTGCTGCTCGCGCTGGTCGTGATTCTGGCGTGGGGCGTGAACTTCGTCGTGATCAAGGTCGGCCTGCATGGCATGCCGCCGATGCTGCTCGGCGCGCTGCGCTTCACGCTCGCGGCCGTGCCGGCGGTCTTCTTCGTGCGCCGGCCGCAGATTTCGTGGCGGCTGCTGGTGCTGTACGGTGCGACGATCCAGCTTGGCCAGTTCGTGTTCCTGTTCACCGGCATGTACGTCGGCATGCCGGCCGGCCTCGCGTCGCTCGTGCTGCAGTCGCAGGCGTTCTTCACGCTGGTGTTCGCGATGCTGTTCCTCGGCGAGCGGCTGCGCGTGCAGAACCTGGTCGGGCTCGCGATCGCCGCGGGCGGGCTCGTCGTGATCGCCGCGCAGGGCGGCCGCGCGATGACGCTCGCGGGCTTCCTGCTGACGATCTGCTCGGCCGCGATGTGGGCCTTCGGCAATATCGTCACGAAGAAGGTCGGGAAGGCGAACCTCGTGTCGCTCGTCGTGTGGGCGAGCCTCGTGCCGCCCGTGCCGTTCTTCCTGCTGTCGTTGTGGTTCGAGGGGCCGCGGCGGATCGCGACCGCGCTCGCCGGGCTCGACGGCGCGTCGATCTTCGCGGTCGTCTATCTGGCGTTCGTCGCGACGCTGCTCGGCTACGGGCTGTGGAGCCGCCTGCTGTCGCGCTATCCGGCCGCGCAGGTCGCGCAGTTCTCGCTGCTGGTGCCGATCGTCGGGCTCGCGTCGTCGGCGCTGCTGCTCGACGAGCATCTGACGCAAGCGCAGCTGATCGGCGCCGCGCTCGTGATGGGCGGGCTCGCGGTGAACGTGTTCGGCGGGAAACTGCTGAGCCGCTTCGCGGCATCGTCGTGACGCGCCGGCACGCGCTGCGTGCCGGCGGCAGGGAACGGATGGCGCTCAGGCCATCCGGCTCTTCGCGAGCGGCGGATTCGCGGCGAAGTAGCGCTTGATGCCGCGGAAGATCGCGTCGGCCATCTCGTCGCGATAGCTGTCGTCGTTGAGCCGGCGCTCTTCGTCCGGGTTGCTGATGAACGCGGTCTCGACGAGGATCGACGGGATGTCGGGCGCCTTCAGCACCGCGAACCCGGCCTGCTCGACCGAGCCCTTGTGCAGCTTGTTGATGCCGCCCACTTCCTTCAGCACGTAGTTGCCGTAGCGCAGCGAATCGCGGATCTGCGCGGTCGTCGACATGTCGAACAGCGCGCGGCTGACTGCCGCGTCCTGGGTCTTGATGTTGATGCCGCCGATCAGGTCGGACGAGTTTTCCTTGTTCGCGAGCCAGCGCGCCGCGGCGCTCGATGCGCCGTGGTCGGACAGCGCGAACACCGACGAGCCGCGCGCGGACGGCGTCGTGAACGCGTCCGCGTGGATCGACACGAACAGATCCGCGCCGACGCGGCGCGCCTTCTGCACGCGCACGTTCAGCGGCACGAAGAAATCGGCGTCGCGCGTCATCATCGCGCGCATGTTCGGGGCGGCGTCGATCTTCGCGCGCAGCTTCTTCGCGATGTCGAGCGCGATGTGCTTCTCGTACGTGCCGTTGCCGCCGATCGCGCCCGGATCCTCGCCGCCGTGGCCCGGGTCGATCGCGACCGTCAGCAGGCGCACGGTGCCGCCCTTGCCCGATTTCGGCGCGGTGAACTTGTAGGTGTCGCCGTCGTCGTCGCTGTCGTCGCGGCGCGCGATGACGGGCGGCGGCTTGACGGCCGGCTTCGCGGGCGTCGACGGCGTGCCGGCGGCCGGCGGCGTGTGCGGCGCGGCCGGCGTGTTCTGCGCGAAACGCTGGAAGAATGCGTCGCTGTTGTCGCCCGCGGCGGGCGGCGGGGTGCCCGGGCCGGCCAGCGTGGACGGCGGCTGCATCTGCTGCGCGCGCGCGGTGTCGTTGAGCGCCTGTTCCTTGCGTTCCGTCTGTGCGATCAGGTCGGACAGCGGATCGGGCGCGACGGCCGGGTACAGGTCGAACACGAGCCGGTACTTGTACGTGCCGACGGGCGGCAGCGTGAACACCTGCGGCTTCACCGAGCCTTTCAGGTCGAACACCATCCGCACGACGTGCGGCTGATACTGGCCGACGCGCACCGACTGGATCTGAGGATCGTTCGGCGCGATCTTCGAGACGAGGTCGCGCAGCGCCTGGTCGAGGTCGAGGCCGTTCAGGTCGACGACGAGACGGTCGGGGCCCTGCAGCAGTTGTTGGCTATTCTGCAGCGGCTGGTCGGATTCGATCGTGACGCGCGTGTAATCGCGTGCGGGCCACACGCGCACGCCGAGCACCGACGACGCGTGCGCGAGCCGCGGCGCGACGAGACCGAGCACCAGCGTCGACGCCCCCGCGCGCAGGATCTGACGGCGCCGCCAGTTGTGCGTCGCGGTGGCCGCCGATTCGATCGAGCGGAACGGTTTGATCAACATCTTTCGAGACATGCGTTTCCTGAAGCGCTGTACGCCCGGACGGTGAGGACGCGGCCGTCGCCGTCCACGTCGAGCGAGAAAACCAGATCGGGCACGCCGAGCAGGGCGCCCGCCTGTTGCGGCCATTCGACGAGGCAGATCGCGCTGGAATTGAAATATTCGCGAAAGCCTGCGTCCGACCATTCGGCCGGATCGTTGAATCGATACAGATCGAAGTGATAGACCTCGAGTTCCCCGTCGCTGCGTTCGAGCGCGTACGGCTCGACGAGCGTATAGGTCGGGCTGCGCACGCGCCCCTGGTGGCCGAGGCCGCGCAGGATCGCGCGCACGAGGGTCGTCTTGCCCGCGCCGAGATCGCCGACCAGCTGGATCTGCAGCCCGTCGAACGCGTGGGCGCGGTCGAGCGCGATGCGCGCGGCGTCGAGCGCGTGCGCGAAGCGGGTGCCGAAGGCCTCGGTTGCCGCTTCGTCGGCGAGCGCGATCACGCGCTCCGCGAGCGGGGCGGGCAGCATGGCGTGAGGCGGTTGGCTGGGCGTGGCTGGCATTCTCGTAAAATAGTGCGATGAACCGACTACCGGAACGCGCCGCATCCGACAGGCCTTCGACTCGTGCCGAAGGCGCGGCGCCGTGCGCGCTCGACGATGCGGCGTTGACTGCGCTCGCCGCTCGCATCAGGGCGTGGGGGCGCGAATTGGGTTTCGGGGCGATCGGCATCAGCGACACCGATCTCTCGGATGCCGAAGCAGGCCTCGCCGCCTGGCTGGAAGCCGGTTACCACGGCGAAATGGATTATATGGCGAAACATGGGATGAAACGCGCGCGGCCGGCCGAACTTGTGGCCGGTACGCGACGCGTGATCTCCGTGCGGCTCGCCTATTTACCGGCCCAAACGCTCGCTGACGACGAGCCCGGCGCGCTCGTGCCGCACGATTGGCGCGCGCGCGAACGCGCACGGCTCGACGATCCGCAGGCGGCCGTCGTGTCGATCTATGCGCGCGGCCGCGATTATCACAAGGTGCTGCGCAACCGGCTGCAGACGCTCGCGGAGCGCATCGAGCACGAGATCGGCGGGTTCGGCTATCGCGTGTTCACCGATTCGGCGCCCGTGCTCGAAGTCGAACTCGCGCAGAAGGCCGGGGTCGGCTGGCGCGGCAAGCACACGCTGCTGCTGCAGCGCGATGCCGGCTCGCTGTTCTTTCTCGGCGAGATCTACGTCGACCTGCCGCTGCCGACCGACGCGCGCACGTCGCCCGACACCGCGCCCGAGACGCCCGGCGCGCACTGCGGCAGTTGCACGCGCTGTATCGACGCGTGCCCGACCGGCGCGATCGTCGAGCCGTACCGCGTCGATGCGCGCCGCTGCATCTCGTACCTGACGATCGAACTGAAAGGCAGCATTCCCGAGCCGCTGCGGCCGATGATCGGCAATCGCGTGTACGGCTGCGACGACTGCCAGCTCGTGTGTCCGTGGAACAAGTTCGCGCAGGCCGCACCCGTCGCCGATTTCGACGTGCGGCACGGCCTCGACCGTGCGACGCTCGTCGAGCTGTTCGCGTGGGACGCGGACACGTTCGATACGCGGATGCAGGGCAGCGCGATCCGGCGCATCGGCTACGAAAGCTGGCTGCGCAATCTCGCGGTCGGGCTCGGCAATGCGCTGCGGGCTGGCGCGGACCGGCTCGCGCCGCCCGCGCGCGACGCGATCGTCGCCGCGCTGCGCGCCCGCGCCGACGATCCGTCGCCGGTCGTGCGCGAGCATGTCGAATGGGCGCTGCGAGCCGCGTGAAGGCGGCGTAAAGTGTCGTCGGCGCGCGGGCAGGGCCGCGCGCATCCCCCGGTCAGGAGAAGGCAATGTTCAACGCAGTGATCGACGCGCCGTTCGGCAAGGTCGGCATCCGCACGGATGCCGCGGTGGTGCGCGAGATCGTCTATCTGCCCGAGTCGATGAAGGCGGTCGAACCGGATTCGGCGCTCGCGAAGCGCGCGGTCCAGCAAATCGAACGTTATTTCGAGCGCGCGTCCGCGCGCTTCGACCTGCCGCTCGCCGACGTCGGCAGCGCATTCCAGCATCGCGTGTGGGACGTGATCAGCGACATCCCGCCCGGGACGGTGCTGACCTACGGCCAGGTCGCGAAGCGGATCGGCAGCGCGCCGCGCGCGGTCGGCCAGGCGTGCGGCGCGAACTACTTCCCGCTCGTGATTCCGTGCCATCGCGTCGTCGCGGCGGGCGGCCTCGGCGGGTTCGCGAACCACGACGACAACGGCTATTACCAGCGAGTGAAGCGCTGGCTGCTCGCGCACGAGGGCGTGCCATACCGATGAGCGAACCGATGATTTCCCCCGCGGCCGACGACGATGCCGTCGCGGCATCGCCCGCGCTGCTCGCGAGCCGCGCGTCGATCGACGTGTTCTGCGATGCGCTGTGGCTCGAACACGGGCTCGCGCGCAATACGCTCGACGCGTACCGGCGCGATCTGGTGCTGTTTTCCCAGTGGCTGGCCGCGACGCACGACGCGCCGCTCGACGCGGCCGACGAGGCGATGGTGACGGGCTACATCGCCGCACGCAGCGACGGCAAGGCGACGTCGTCGAACCGGCGGCTGTCCGTATTTCGTCGCTATTACGGCTGGGCCGTGCGCGAGCATCGCGCGAGCGCCGACCCGACGCTGCGGATCACGTCCGCGAAACAGGGCGCGCGGTTCCCGTCGACGTTGTCGGAGGCGCAGGTCGAGGCGCTGCTCGGCGCGCCCGACATCGGCACGCCGCTCGGCCTGCGCGATCGCACGATGCTCGAGCTGATGTACGCGAGCGGGCTGCGCGTGAGCGAACTCGTGACGCTGAAGACGGTCGAGGTCGGCCTCAACGAAGGCGTCGTGCGGGTGATGGGCAAGGGCTCGAAGGAGCGGCTCGTGCCGTTCGGCGAAGTCGCGCACGGCTGGATCGAACGCTACCTGCGCGACGCGCGGCCGGCATTGCTCGGCGCGCGCGCGGCCGACGCGCTGTTCGTGACCGCGCGCGGCGACGGGATGACGCGCCAGCAGTTCTGGAACATCATCAAGCGTCACGCGCAGCAGGCCGACGTGCGCGCGCACCTGTCGCCGCACACGCTGCGGCACGCGTTCGCGACGCACCTGCTGAATCACGGCGCCGACCTGCGCGTCGTGCAATTGCTGCTCGGCCACAGCGACATCTCGACCACGCAGATCTATACGCACGTCGCGCGCGAGCGGCTGAAGACGCTGCATGCGGAGCACCACCCGCGCGGGTGACGCGCGGCGCGCGTGCATTCGCGCGGCGCGGGCTGCGACCCGAACCCGCGATGCGCGCGGCTGCTGCGTCAGACCAGCTCGCGCAGCCGGTGCTTGAGCACCTTGCCGGTCGATGCGGCCGGCAGCGCATCGAGCACGCGGATGTGCGCGGGGCGTTTGTAAGCCGTGAGCCGCTCCGCGCACCACGCATGCAATGCCGCCTCGTCCGCCGCCGCGCCCGGCACCAGCTCGACGAACGCGAGCACTTCCTCGTTGCCGTCGATCGCCCGGCCGATCACGGCCGCCTGCACGACGTCCGGATGCGCGTTCAGCACCTGCTCGACCTCGACCGGATACACGTTGAAGCCCGAGCGGATGATCAGCTCCTTGCTGCGGCCCACGATCGTCACCGCGCCGTCCGCGCCCTGCCGCGCGAGATCGCCGGTGCTCAGCCAGCCGTCCGGCGACACGGCCGCGCGCGTCGCGTCCGCGTTGCGGTAGTAGCCGAGCATCACGTTCGGCCCGCGCACGCGAATCTCGCCGACTTCGCCCGGCGGCACGTCGGTGCCGTCCGGCGCGACGATCCGCATGTCGACACCCGGAATCGGTACGCCGACCGAGCTGTCCGTGCGCGGCGCGTCGAGCGGCGTCTGCGTGATCGTCGGGCTGCTTTCGGTCATCCCGTAGCCGTTGTGCAGCGGCACGCCGTACAGGCGCTCGACGCGCGCCTTCAGATTCGCATCGAGCGGTGAGCCGCCCGAATACGCGAAGCGCAGCCGCGGCGCGCGCCAGGCATGGCCGTGCGTGTGCACGTGTTCGAGCAGCTTCGCGTGCATCGCCGGCACGCCCTGGAAGATCGTGACGCCTTCGTCGGCGAGCGCGATGCGCACGGCTTCCGGCGAGAAGCGCGGCGCGAGCCGCAGCGTCGCGCCTGCGTAGAGGCTGCCCAGGCACACCGACGCGAGCCCGTACACGTGCGACACGGGCAGCACCGTGTAGACGACGTCGTCGGGCGACACGCGGCGCAGCATGCTCGACGTCGCCGCGATGAACAGCAGGTTGCGGTGCGACAGCATCACGCCTTTCGGCGTACCGGTCGTGCCGGTCGTGTAGATCAGCGCCGCGCATTGCTCGGCGCCGTCGGCGGCCACCGGTTCGGCGGGCGCGCCCGCATCGACGCGATACGACCACGCGCCGATGTCGACCGGCAACGCGCCGGCGGGCGTGGCGCCGAGCCGCTCGGCATGGGCGTGCGCATCGGCCGACGCGTCGCTCGTGAACGCGATCAGCTTCGGCCGCGCGTGCGCGGCGATAGCATCGAGCTCGGCGGCCGACAGCCGCGCGTTCGACACGAGCGCCCAGGCGTCGATGCGCGCGGCCGCGAACAGCAGCACGATCTGCGCGACGCAGTTTTCCGCGACGATCATCACGCGGTCGCCGCCTTGCACGCCGAGGCCCGCCAGCCGCGCGGCCGCCGCGTCGACGGCCTGCGCCAGCTCGCCGTACGACAGCCGGCGCGCATCCTCGATCAGCGCCGGATGCGCGGGCGACTGGGCGGCCCGGTGCGCCGGCACGTCGGCAATCCGACGCGGCAGCGCGGCGAGCAGCGCATCGACGTCGAGCGATTCGGATGAACGGAGGGGCGAGGACATGGCGTCTCCAGATGATGGGCCGGCGACGGCCGACGATATTTGCGAACGATCGTGCCATGGCGGCGCGTGCGCGACAATCGGCCAATCGGACAATAGCGCTTCACGAAGTTCGCAACGATGATGGGCGCGATCGCGACGGCGATGCGGCGGGCCGGCGGAAAACGGGCCGCGAGTATACCGTCGGCGCGGGCACGCCATTGCGCGCCCGCCGATCGTTCGCCATTAAAATGCCGCCATGAGCAAATCCAGACACGTGTCCGAAACCCCCGCGACCCAGCTGCTGCGCCGTCATGGCGTCGCATTCGGCGAGCATCCGTACGAATACGTCGAGCACGGCGGCACCGGCGAATCGGCGCGCCAGCTCGGCGTCGACGAGCACAGCGTCGTGAAGACGCTCGTAATGGAAGACGAACACGCGAAGCCGCTGATCGTGCTGATGCACGGCGACCGCACCGTGTCGACGAAGAATCTCGCGCGGCAGATCGGCGCCAAGCGCGTCGAGCCATGCAAGCCCGAGGTCGCGAACCGCCATTCGGGCTATCTCGTCGGCGGCACGTCGCCGTTCGGCACGCGCAAGACGATGCCCGTCTACGTCGAGGCGACGATCCTCGAATTGCCGACGATCTATCTGAACGGCGGCCGGCGCGGCTACCTCGTCAGCCTCGCGCCGGCGGTGCTCACGTCGCTGCTCGGCGCGCAGCCCGTGCAATGCGCGAGCGTCGACTGAGGGTTTCACCTTCGTGGCACCTCGCGCCCGTTCGGTAGAATGGGCGCCGTTTCGGCCTGTCGGCTTGCCGCGCACGGCCGTCCCTTTCCCGATACGTTGAAAGAAGAGTCCTCCGCATGCAGATCCTGCTCGCCGCCCTCGTTGCCTACCTGATCGGTTCGGTGTCGTTCGCCGTCGTCGTCAGTTCCGTGATGGGCCTGGCCGACCCGCGTTCGTACGGGTCGAAGAACCCCGGCGCGACCAACGTGCTGCGCAGCGGCAACAAGAAGGCCGCGATCCTGACGCTCGTCGGCGACGCGTTCAAGGGCTGGATCGCCGTCTGGCTCGCCCGTCGCTTCGGCCTGCCCGACGTCGCGATCGCGTGGGTCGCGATCGCCGTGTTCCTCGGCCACCTGTACCCGGTGTTCTTCCGCTTCCAGGGCGGCAAGGGCGTCGCGACCGCGGCCGGCGTGCTGCTTGCCGTGCACCCGGTGCTCGGGCTCGCGACCGCGCTGACCTGGCTGATCGTCGCATTCTTCTTCCGCTATTCGTCGCTCGCGGCGCTGGTGGCGGCCGTGTTCGCGCCGGTGTTCGACGTGTTCCTGTTCGGCATGCCGGGCCACAACCCGGTCGCCTGGGCCGTGCTCGCGATGAGCGTGCTGCTCGTGTGGCGTCACCGCGGCAACATTTCGAAGCTGCTCGCGGGGCAGGAGAGCCGGATCGGCGACAAGAAGAAGGCGGCCGCGGACGGCGGCGCGCAGGACGGCGGGAAAGCCTGAGAACGCGCGGCGCGGGCCGCGCGCCGGGCGCGCCGCGTGTGCGGGCCCGGCCGGATGACGCGACGGGCCGGCGGCCGGTCAGTCGCGGAAGTTGTTGAAGTCGAGCGGCGTGTCGGTCACGTCCTTGCGCAGCATCGCGATCGTGCTCTGCAGGTCGTCGCGCTTCGCGCCCGAGATGCGCACCGCGTCGCCCTGGATGCTCGCCTGCACCTTGATCTTGCTGTCCTTCACGAGGCGCACGATCTTCTTCGCGAGGTCGCCCGTCACGCCTTTCTTCACGGTGACGATCTGCTTGACCTTGTCGCCGCCGATCTTCTCGACCTTGCCGTAGTCGAGGAAGCGCACGTCGACGTTGCGCTTGGCCAGCTTGCCGATCAGCACGTCCTTGACCTGGCCGAGCTTGAAATCGTCGTCGGCGAACAGCGTCAGCTCGCGTTCCTTCTGCTCGACGCGTGCGTCGGAGCCCTTGAAGTCGAAGCGCGTCGAGATTTCCTTGTTCGACTGCTCGATGGCGTTCTTCACTTCGATCATGTTCGCTTCGGAAACGACGTCGAACGATGGCATGGCATTCTCCCTTGAGATGCGGGTGCCCGGCTCGCGCGCGGGCACTCGCTATAATTGCGGACTGTTTGCCATTTTACCGATGCCCCTGCGTTTGCCCAAGGCCGGCCCTGCGCCGCCCGGGCCGACGTGACCGCGAATGCCGATGCCCCCTGACGATTCCGCCCTGTCGCTGCTTCCCGACCATCCGCTCGCCGCGCACAACACGTTCGGCATCGCCGCGCGCGCGCGCTTCGCCGCGCGCATCACGCAGCCGGCGCAGTTCGAGGCGCTGCATCGCGACCCGCGGCTCGCGAACCTGCCGCGGCTCGTGCTCGGCGGCGGCAGCAATATCGTGTTCACGCGCGATTTCGACGGCGTCGTGCTGCTCGACGAGATCGCGGGCCGCCGCGTCGTGCGCGAGGACGGCGATGCGTGGTACGTCGAGGCCGGCGGCGGCGAGAACTGGCACGCATTCGTCGCGTGGACGCTCGAGCACGGGATGCCGGGCCTCGAGAATCTCGCGCTGATCCCGGGTACCGTCGGCGCCGCGCCGATCCAGAACATCGGCGCATACGGCCTCGAGATGAAGGCGTATTTCGATTCGCTGGTCGCGGTCGAGCTGGCGACGGGGCGCCGCGAGCGTTTCGACGCCGCGCGCTGCGCGTTCGGTTACCGCGACAGCTTCTTCAAGCGGGACGGGCGCGGCCGGTTCGCGATCGTCGCGGTGACGTTCCGGCTGCCGAAGCAATGGACGCCGCGGCTCGGCTACGCGGACGTCACGCGCGAGCTCGACGCGCGCGGCATCGCGCCCGACGCGGCGACGCCGCGCGACGTATTCGATGCGGTCGTCGCGATCCGCCGCGCGAAGTTGCCCGATCCGCTGGTGCTCGGCAATGCGGGCAGTTTCTTCAAGAATCCGGTGATCGACGCCGCGCAGTTCGACGCGCTGCGCGCGCGCGTGCCCGACGTCGTGTCCTATCCGCAGCCGGACGGCCACGTGAAGCTCGCGGCCGGCTGGCTGATCGACCGCTGCGGCTGGAAGGGGCGCGCGCTCGGGGCGGCGGCCGTGCACGACCGCCAGGCGCTCGTGCTCGTCAATCGCGGCGGCGCGACGGGCGCCGACGTGCTCGCGCTGGCGCGGGCGATCCAGGCCGACGTGCGCGCGCGGTTCGGCGTCGAGCTGGAGCCGGAACCGGTCTGCCTGTAACGCAGCGCGCGCCGGTTTCGGCGCACCGAAACGAAAAGCGCCGATCGTCGACCGGCGCTTTTTTTACGCGTGTGCGCTGCCGCGCGTCAGTGCTTCAGACGGCCGAGCAGCAGGAACTCCATCAGCGCCTTCTGCACGTGCAGGCGGTTCTCCGCTTCGTCCCACACGACGCTCTGCGGGCCGTCGATCACGCCGGCCGTCACTTCCTCGCCGCGGTGCGCGGGCAGGCAGTGCATGAAGAGCGCATCCGGATTCGCATGGCCCATCATTTCCTCGTCGACGCACCAGTCGGCGAATGCCTGCTTGCGCGCTTCGTTCTCGGCCTCGAAACCCATGCTCGTCCAGACGTCGGTCGTCACGAGATCGGCGCCCTTGCACGCTTCGTTCGGATCGTCGAACACGTCGTAGAACGGCGCGCTGTCGGGCGCCACGAGCTTCATGTCGAGCGCGTAGCCGGGCGGGGTGGACAGGCGCAGCTTGAAGCCGAGGATCTGCGCGGCTTCGATCCACGTGTAGAGCATGTTGTTCGCGTCGCCGACCCACGCGACGGTCTTGCCGGCGATCGGGCCGCGGTGCTCGTAGTACGTGAAGATGTCGGCGAGCACCTGGCACGGGTGGTATTCGTTCGTCAGGCCGTTGATCACCGGCACGCGGGAATTTTGCGCGAAGCGCGTGATCACGTCCTGCTCGAACGTGCGGATCATGATGATGTCGACCATCCGCGAGATGACCTGCGCGGAATCCTCGACGGGCTCGCCGCGGCCGAGCTGCGTGTCGCGCGTGCTCATGAACACGGCGTGGCCGCCGAGCTGGAAGATCCCGGCCTCGAACGACAGGCGCGTGCGGGTCGAGCTCTTCTCGAAGATCATCGCGAGCGTGCGGTCGTGCAGCGGGTGATAGGTCTCGTAGTTCTTGAACTTGCGCTTCAGGATACCCGTGCGTTCGAGCACGTACTCGTAGTCTTCCAGCGAGAAATCCTTGAACTGCAGGTAGTGACGAATGGTTTTGGCGGTCATGAAACGAAATACGGCGGGTCTCACCCGGCAGCGAGGCCGGACGGCGCCGCCGTCGGGTGTGGATAACTCAAAGCAGCATAAAGGATTTTCCGTGCTTTGACGAGCCGTGGCGCGACGCGGGGCAGCGTCGCCGCGCGTCGCCGGCGGTGCGGGTAGACGGGCGTCGGGACGACGCGCGATGGCGCGCTGCGGTATAATCCAAAAGTTTTCTCCAGCCCGGCAGGCAAGGCTTTTCGCGCTCTGCCGGACACAAGCCGTGCGCTGCACAAATCCGGTGCAGTCCACCGGCGGCGCACATCGACGCCCCGTTTTCGGGATATCGGAACGCTTGTGCCGCTTGCCACTCCAGCTTTGTGTTCGCGTATCCAGGCGCCGTTGCCTGGGCATCGCCGGGCCGTCACTTGGGTAACCACATGGCTGAAACCCCTCCGACCGAATTCTTCATCCAGGGCATCACGAAAGACGGGAAAAAGTTTCGCCCGAGCGACTGGTCGGAACGTCTGGCCGGTGTGATGGCCTGCTTCGGGCCGGGGGCGAGCGGGCCGAATGCGCGTCTCAAGTATTCGCTGTACGTGCGCCCGACGATGCTCGGCGACCTGAAATGCGTGATCCTCGATTCGCGGTTGCGCGACATCGAGCCGATGGCTTTCGATTTCGTGCTGAATTTCGCGAAGGACAACAACCTCGTCGTGACCGAGGCGTGCGAACTGCCGGACTACAACGCGAAGAAGTGAGTGTGATGCCGGCGGGCGAGGGCGCGAGCTGCGCCAGCCCGGGCAAATCCTGCCGCCGCGCCCGATGCGCCCGGCGGCAGGCAACAAAAAAGCCCGCCTAGGCGGGCTTTTTCGTGATCGCAGGAAACAGGAGCGCCCGCTCGCGCGGGCGCACCGGATTTACGCTGCTGCCTGCAGACCCTTGACGGCTGCGGCCAGGCGGCTCTTGCTGCGAGCGGCCTTGTTCTTGTGAACGATCTTCTTGTCGGCGATCGTGTCGATCGTCTTCACGGCAGCCTTGAACAGCTCGGCAGCCTTTGCCTGGTCGCCGGCTTCAACAGCCTTGCGAACCGACTTGATCGCGGTACGGAATTTCGAGCGCAGCGCCGAGTTGTGCGAGTTTGCCTTCGCGGCCTGGCGGGCGCGCTTGCGTGCTTGTGCGGAGTTAGCCATGACGGTTCCTTATCCTGTCCTGTTTCCAGAGCTTGGAGCCTGACGGCCAAGCGCTGCTTTTCGATCCGTCCCCTGAGAACGATTGCCCAGGGGCGCATAAAAAAACGGTGATTTTAACCGAGGCCGGGACATGAAAACGGCAGTTGCCGTGCATGTACGAGCCCAGAAACCGGCGATTATAGCAACAAAATCAAGCGAGTGGCAAGTTCGACGTAACGCTCGCCGGGCGGGGCGCGGGCGGCGGCCGTGCTTTTCGGCATCGGCGATGGCCGGGTCGCGCAACGTCCGTATAATAAGCGCCCCATGAATCTATTCCGAGCCCTGCTGACGGTCAGCGGCTTCACGCTGCTGTCGCGCGTGACCGGACTGGCCCGCGAGACGCTGATCGCCCGTGCGTTCGGCGCCAGTCAATACACCGACGCGTTCTACGTCGCCTTCCGTATTCCGAACCTGCTGCGCCGCCTGTCCGCCGAAGGCGCGTTCTCGCAGGCGTTCGTGCCGATCCTCGCCGAGTTCAAGAACCAGCAGGGGCACGATGCGACGAAGGCGCTCGTCGACGCGATGTCCACCGTGCTCGCGTGGGCGCTGGCCGTGCTGTCGGTCGTCGGCATCGCCGGTGCGTCGTGGGTCGTGTTCGCGGTCGCGTCCGGCCTGCACGGCGACGGCCAGGCGTTCCCGCTCGCGGTCACGATGACGCGGATCATGTTCCCGTACATCGTGTTCATTTCGCTGACGACGCTCGCGTCGGGCGTGCTGAACACGTACAAGAGCTTCTCGCTGCCCGCGTTCGCGCCGGTGCTGCTCAACGTCGCGTTCATCGCCGCGGCCGTGTTCGTCGCGCCGCACCTGAAGGTGCCGGTCTACGCGCTCGCGTGGGCCGTCATCGTCGGCGGTGTGCTGCAGTTTCTCGTGCAGTTGCCGGGCCTGAAGAAGATCGACATGGTGCCGCTGATCGGCGTCAACCCGCTGCGCGCGCTGCGTCATCCGGGCGTGAAGCGCGTGCTCGCGAAGATGGTGCCCGCGACGTTCGCGGTGTCCGTCGCGCAATTGTCGCTGATCATCAACACCAACATCGCGTCGCGGCTCGGGCAGGGCGCGGTGTCGTGGATCAATTATGCCGACCGCCTGATGGAATTCCCGACCGCGCTGCTCGGCGTCGCGCTCGGCACGATCCTGCTGCCGAGCCTGTCGAAGGCGCACGTCGACGCCGATTCGCACGAATATTCGGCGCTGCTCGACTGGGGGCTGCGCGTCACGTTCCTGCTCGCGGCGCCGAGTGCGCTCGCGCTGTTCTTCTTCGCGACGCCGCTCACCGCGACGCTGTTCAACTACGGCAAGTTCGACGCGCATACCGTCACGATGGTCGCGCGCGCGCTCGCGACCTACGGAATCGGCCTCGTCGGCATCATCCTGATCAAGATCCTCGCGCCGGGCTTCTATGCGAAGCAGGACATCAAGACGCCCGTGAAGATCGCGGTCGGCGTGCTGATCGTCACGCAGCTGTCGAACTACGTGTTCGTGCCGCTGATCGGCCACGCGGGCCTCACGCTGAGCATCGGCGTCGGCGCGTGCCTGAATTCGCTGCTGCTGTTCCTCGGGCTGCGCAAGCGCGGCATCTACCAGCCGTCGCCGGGCTGGCTGCGCTTCTTCGTGCAGCTCGTCGGCGCGGCGCTCGTGCTCGCGGGCCTGATGCACTGGTGCGCGATCAGTTTCGACTGGACCGGCATGCGCGCGCAGCCGCTCGATCGCATCGCGCTGATGGCTGCGTGCCTCGTGCTGTTTGCTGCACTATATTTCGGTATGTTGTGGGTGATGGGCTTCAAATACGCTTACTTCAGAAGGCGCGCCAAGTGACGACCGCAATGACCCGCGTCCTCGACTACTTCAGCACGCTCGTGGCGGACGACGACAGTCTGCCCGTCACGGAAGCCGCGCTGTCGCTGGCGCAGGACGCGTATCCCGACCTCGACCTGCAGGGCACGCTGGCCGAACTCGACATGCTGGCGGCGCGGCTGCGCCGGCGGCTCGCCGACGATGCGGACCTCAAGGGCCGCGTCGCCGCGCTGAACGACTTCTTCTTCCGCGAGCTCGGCTTCGCGTGCAATCACAACGATTACTACGACCCCGATAACAGCCACCTGAATGCCGTGCTGAAACGGCGGCGCGGGATTCCGATCTCGCTGTCGGTGCTGTACCTGGAACTCGCCGAGCAGATCGGCGTGCCGGCGCGCGGCGTGTCGTTTCCCGGCCATTTCCTGCTGCGCGTGACGCTGCCGGACGGCGACCTGATCATCGATCCGACCAACGGCCATTCGCTGTCCGAGGCCGAGATGGTCGAGATGCTCGAGCCGTACGTCGCGCGCGCGGCCGGCGCGGTCGACAGCGCGTTGCGCGCGCTGCTGCAGCCCGCGACGAGCCGCGAGATCATCGCGCGGATGCTGCGCAACCTGAAGACGATCTATCTGCAGACGGAACGCTGGCAGCGGCTGCTCGCGGTGCAGCAGCGGCTCGTGATCCTGCTGCCCGAGCAGCTCGACGAGGTGCGCGACCGCGGCTTCGCGTATGCGCGGCTCGACTACCTGCGCCCCGCGCTCGAGGATCTCGAGCAGTATCTCGGCGAGCGGCCGGAGGCGGAAGACGCGACCGTCGTCGAGTCGCAGGTCAGCGAATTGCGGCAGCGGATGCAGCGCGACGGCGAGGATTGAGCGACCACCGCGCCGGCGCCGGTACGCGACAATGACGCCCGCACCGCGGGCGTTTTTCTTGCGCGCGTGCATTGGCTTCGGCTGCATCCGGATCACACCGTCGACGCGAATCACTTCGCCGCCGAGCATCGGATTCGTGCGGTGGCGACACGCGGCCGGTCGTGCAAATCGCGCGCAGGCGAAAAAAAAGCCGCCCGGAACGGGCGGCCTGCCAGTGCGCGACGCGCGGCTTACTTCAGTGCGTCAAACGCGCGCTCGCGGATTTCGTCGACGGTGCCGAGGCCCGAGATCTTGCGATACTGCGGCGCCTTCAGACCGTTTTCCTCGCCGCGCTGCGCCCAGTCGCCGTAGTACGTGATCAGCGGCTTGGTCTGCGCTTCGTACACTTCGAGACGCTTCTTGACCGTTTCTTCCTTGTCGTCGTCGCGCTGGATCAGCGGTTCGCCCGTCACGTCGTCGAGACCTTCGACCTTCGGCGGATTGAACTTGACGTGATACGTGCGGCCCGATGCCGGGTGCGTGCGGCGGCCGCTCATGCGCTCGACGATTTCCGAGAACGGGACGTCGATCTCGAGCACGTAGTCGATCGCGACGCCGGCTTCCTTCATCGCGTCAGCCTGCGCGATCGTGCGCGGGAAACCGTCGAACAGATAGCCGTTCGCGCAGTCGGGTTCCATCAGGCGCTCCTTCACGAGGCCGATGATCAGCGCGTCCGGCACGAGCTTGCCGGCGTCCATGTAGCCCTTCGCCTCGACGCCGAGCGGCGTGCCGGCCTTAACGGCCGCGCGCAGCATGTCGCCCGTTGAGATTTGCGGGATGCCGAATTTTTCCTTGATGAAGTTTGCCTGGGTGCCCTTTCCCGCGCCGGGCGCGCCCAACAGGATCAAACGCATGGTGATATCTCCAAGTATGTAGATTCGTGTGGCGAGACACAAACGTGCCGGCGACAGTGGGCGCGGGGCTTGCACGGCGCGTGGCGGACCGGTCTGATGCGGCGCGTCGGTTCGAGCGACGCGCGGCTGCCGGCGGCGCCACGGGCGGGTCAAGCGAGGACGCGCTGGTCGCGGACGGCTCGCACAATCGCCTGATTATGCCATGGGTTATTTTGAACCCGGCCGAAAAAGGGCCTGCACGCGCGCGAGATCGGCCGGCGTATCGATGCCGGCTTCGGGCGCGGATTCGGTGATCAGCACCGCGATGCGCTCGCCGTGCCACAGCGCGCGCAGCTGTTCGAGCTGCTCGGCCTGCTCGATCGGCGCCTGCGCGAGCGACGGATAGGTGCGCAGGAAACGCGCGCGATATGCATAGAGGCCGATGTGCCGGTAGACCGGGAAAGCCGGCGCTGGCATGGCCGCGACGTCGGGCCAGTGCGGCTGATATGCGTCGCGGCTCCACGGAATCGGCGCGCGCGAGAAGTACAGCGCGACGCTCTGCGCGTCGAGCGCGACCTTCACGACGTTCGGGTTGAACACGTCGGCCGCGTCGTGGATCGGGTGGGCCGCGGTGGCGATCGCGCACGCCGGATGCGCGGCCAGGTGCGACGCTACGTCGCGGACCAGCGCGGGGTCGATCAGCGGTTCGTCGCCCTGCACGTTGACGACGACGGTGTCGTCGCGCCAGCCGAAAGCCGCCGCGACTTCCGCGAGCCGGTCGGTGCCGGACGGATGATCGGCGCGCGTGAGCACCGCTTCGAAGCCGTGATCGCGCGCCGCGTCGAGCACGCTCTGCGCGTCGGATGCGACGAGCACCTGCTGCGCGCCCGCTTCGCGCGCGCGCTCGGCGACACGCACGACCATCGGCTTGCCGCCGAGATCGGCGAGCGGCTTGTTCGGGAGCCGCGTCGACGCGAGCCGGGCGGGAATGACGGCGATGAAGGGTTGCGGGTGAGTCATCGGGAAGCGCTGAGAAGAACGAGGCGGGCGACGCCGGAAGCCGGTCGCCCGGCGGAGTGCGGCGGCCCGGTCGGGGCCGGGCCGTCGGTGTCGAATCGTCGCGCCGGCGAGCGGCGCGGCGGCTCAGCGGCCGGCCGGGTCGACCGGCGTGCCTTCGACGGTCTGGCGCGCTTCGTCGACGAGCATCACGGGGATGCCGTCGCGGATCGGGTACGCAAGCTTGTCCGCGTTGCAGATCAGCTCCTGCGCGGCGCGGTCGTAGTGGAGCGGGCCTTTGCAGATAGGGCACACAATGATTTCAAGCAGGCGAGCGTCCACGGAGTTTCTCCACAACGAGGGCAATGAGGCGAGGGTCGAGCGCGGCTTCGACGGGGACCACCCACAGTCGGGCGTCGCGCCAGGAAGCGCCCAATTTTACTGCATCCTTCTCGGTGATCAGGATCGCATCGACGGCATCGTCGACGAACGGATTGTCGGCGAACGCGTAATGGTCGGGCAGCGCGCGGGTCGCCGGCGCGAGGCCGGCCGCGCGCAGCGTCGCGAAGAAGCGCTCCGGCGCGCCGATGCCGGCCGCGGCGAGTACGCGTTCGTTCGCGAACTGCGACAGCGGGCGGCGCAGCGCGGGCTGGTCGAGGTGCCACGCGGCGCCCGGCGTCAGCGCGAGCGCGTAGGTGTCGGGCCACGGCGGCAGCGCGCCGCTGTACGGATCGTTGACGAGCGTCGCGTCGCGGTGCCGCGACAGCGGCTCGCGCAGCGGCCCGGCCGGCAGCAGGAAGCCGTTGCCGCCGAGCCGGTGGTCGAATACGACGAGCTCGACGGTGCGCGCGAGGCGGTAGTGCTGCAGGCCGTCGTCGCTGACGATCACGTCGACGTCCGGGTGCGCGGCGCGCAGCGCCTGCGCGGCCGCGACGCGGTCGGGGCACACCCACACGGGCGCGCCGGTGCGGCGAGCGATCAGCAGCGGTTCGTCGCCGGCCGCGCCCGCGCGCGACGCCGGCGTGACGGCGGTCGGCGCCTTCACGTTCGCGCCATAGCCGCGCGACACGACGCCGGGCGTGAAGCCGGCCGCGCGCAGCGCGTCGACGAGCGCGATCACGGTCGGCGTCTTGCCGGTGCCGCCGACGGTCACGTTGCCGACCACGACGACGGGCACGCCGACGTCGATCGGCTGCTTCCAGCCTTGCGCGTAAGCAGTGCGCCGCAGGGCCGCGCACAGGCCGAACACGCATGCGAACGGCGTGAGCGCCCACGCGAGCGCGCCGCGCCGCTGCCATTCGCGTGTCAGGCGCGCTTCGAGCCGCGCGAGCGGGCCGCCGGGCGCGCTCATCGGGCCGGGCGCGGCGCGTCGTGCGCCGCGGCGAGGGACGGATTCGTCAAGGCGGATTCTCCGTTGGGCGGCGCGTGCCGCGGGGCCGTGGAAGGCGGCACTCTAGCGCGCCGCACGCCGACGCGGCAAGCGCGACCGGCCGACCCGGCCGACGGGGCGGGATCGTGCCGGCCTGTGGATAACTCTGTGAAGAACTCCCCGGTCGATGGCCTCAAACGCCCGTCCGGCGGGCATCGAATCGGATGAGAATCATTCTGAAAGGTTTAAAAAATTATAAAAATCAACGCCTTACGAAGAATCGTCTGGATTTTTTGGCGGTTTCCGGGCGTTTTACGCGGACGAATGTCAGCGTGTGGACACCTTCCACGCGTGGCGGCGAATACGGCGACGCTGGACGCCGCGCGCGTGTCGGACTATCGTGACGCCGCCAGCATTCATCCGACCGCCCATGCTTTCCGATTCTCCTTTTTCCGCACCCGGCGCCACGCGCGGCGGCGACGAAGTGATTCCCGTTTCGGCGCTCAACCGTGCGATTTCGACGATGCTCGAGCGCGCGTTTCCGCTGCTGTGGATTTCCGGCGAAGTATCGAACTTCACGCGCGCCGCGAGCGGCCACTGGTATTTCTCGATCAAGGACCAGCAGGCGCAGATGCGCTGCGTGATGTTCCGCGGCCGTGCGCAATACGCGGAATTCACGCCCCGCGAAGGCGACCGCATCGAGGTGCGCGCGGTCGTCACGATGTACGAGCCGCGCGGCGAAGTGCAGCTCAACGTCGAAGCCGTGCGGCGCACCGGACAGGGGCGCCTGTACGAGGCGTTCCTGCGGCTGAAGGCGCAGCTCGAAGGCGAGGGCCTGTTCGCCCCCGAACGCAAGCGGCCGTTGCCGGCTCATCCGCGCGCGATCGGCATCGTCACGTCGCTGCAGGCCGCCGCGCTGCGCGACGTGCTGACCACGCTCGCCCGGCGCGCGCCGCACATTCCGGTGATCGTCTATCCGGCTCCCGTGCAGGGCGCCGGTTCCGCCGAAAAGCTCGTCGCGGCCGTCGCGACCGCGAACGCGCGGCGCGAGGTCGACGTGCTGCTGGTGTGCCGCGGCGGCGGCTCGATCGAGGATTTGTGGTCGTTCAACGACGAAGCGCTCGCGCGTGCGATCGCGGCGAGCGAGCTGCCGGTCGTGAGCGGCGTCGGGCACGAAACCGATTTCACGATCGCCGACTTCGCGGCCGACCTGCGCGCGCCGACGCCGACCGGCGCGGCCGAACTCGCGAGCCCGCAGCGGGCGCTGCTGCTGCGCGAGGTCGACGAGCGCCAGCGCGCGCTCGCGCGCGGCATGGCGCGCCGGCTCGAACAGCGCGCGCAGCAGCTCGACTGGCTCGCGCGCCGGCTCGTGAGCCCGGCCGAGCGGCTGCAGCGGCAGCGCACGCACGTCGAGCAGCTCGCGGTGCGGCTCGCGTCGGCGGCATCTCGGCCGGTGCGCGATGCGCGCGCGCGTTTCGCGCTCGCGCAACTACGCTGGCAGCGCGCGCGGCCCGACGCGTCACAGGCGCGCCACGCGCTCGCGGGGTTGTCGCAACGTCTCGCGGTCGCGCTGCAGCGTCGTCACGAACGCGACACTGCGCGTGTGTCGGCCTGTGCCGCACGGCTCGAGGTGCTGAGCCCGCAGCGTACGCTCGAGCGCGGCTATGCGGCGCTGATCGATGCGCAGACGGGCCGCGCGGTACGCGCGCCGAGCGCGCTGAAGCCGCAGCGGCGCCTGACCGTGCATCTCGCCGAAGGCGCGGCCGACGTGTCGCTCGCCGACGTGCAGCCGCGGCTGACCGATACGATCTGACGCAAGCGTCGCGCGCGAGGCGCGAGGATCATCGCAATGCATGCCGCGCGGCCGGGCACGAATGCTGCGCATCGTCCGGTTCGCCCTGCCGGACGTTGCGCCAGCATCGCTTTTCCGCATACCGCGGATAAATGGCCCGTGAGTTTGCGGGGTTATTCGTCCTCGCCTACAATCGGACGCTCGGCAGCATCCAACACAGCCTCCCTACATACTCAACGAAGGAATCGCCATGGCTCATACGCTCCCGCCGCTCCCGTACGCTGAAGACGCACTCGCGCCGACCATCTCGAAAGAGACGATCGAGTACCACTACGGCAAGCACCACCAGGCTTATGTGACGAACCTGAACAATCTGATCCCGGGCACGGAATTCGAAAACCTGCCGCTGGAAGAGATCATCAAGAAGTCGTCGGGCGGCATCTTCAACAACGCCGCGCAAATCTGGAACCACACGTTCTTCTGGAACAGCCTGTCGCCGAACGGCGGCGGCGCACCGTCGGGCGCGCTGGGCGACGCGATCAACGCGAAGTGGGGTTCGTACGACGCATTCAAGGAAGCGTTCACGAAGGCCGCGGTCGGCACGTTCGGTTCGGGCTGGGCATGGCTCGTGAAGAAGGCCGACGGTTCGCTCGACATCGTGTCGACCAGCAACGCCGCCACGCCGCTGACGACCGCCGACAAGCCGCTGCTGACGATCGACGTGTGGGAACACGCGTACTACATCGACTACCGCAACGCGCGTCCGAAGTTCGTCGAAGCGTTCTGGAACATCGTGAACTGGGACTTCGCAGCGAAGAACTTCGCGTAAGTCCGGCGCCTGCGCGCCGTCACGGCGCGCGGCATCGAACAAGGCCCTCGGAGCCCTCGGTTTCGAGGGCTTTTTGTTTTGTCCCGCCCCGAACGTGTCGCGCCGGCCGGCTCAACCGGCCATGCCGAGCAGCCAGCCGAGCGCCGCGCTCGCGATCACGACGGCCCAGGGCGGCACGCGCCAGAACACCAGCGCGACGAACGCGACCAGCGCGGCGGCCAAGTCGCGCGGCGCGACGATCGTGTCGGTCCAGACCGGGTGATAGAGCGCGGCGAGCAGCAGCCCGACGACGGCCGCGTTCACGCCGGCGAGCGCTGCCTGCATGCGCGCGCTGCGGCGCAGGCGTTCCCAGAACGGTGCGGTGCCGGCGATGAGCAGGAACGACGGCGCGAAGATCGACACGAGTGCGATCGTGCCGCCGAGCCAGCCATTCGGCGCGTCGCGCAGCGACGCACCGAGAAATGCCGAGAACGTGAACAGCGGCCCCGGCACGGCCTGCGCGACGCCATACCCGGCGAGAAACGCCGAATCGCCGACCCAGCCCGGCGCGACCACGGCCGCCTGCAGCAGCGGCAGCACCACATGGCCGCCGCCGAACACGAGCGCGCCCGTGCGGAAGAACGCATCGACGACGGCCAGCGTATCGGAGCGCAGCGCGCGGGCCGCGAACGGCAGTGCGGCGAGCAGCGCCGCGAACAGTGCGAGCCACAGCACGCCTGCGCGCGGCGACACGTGCAGCGGCAACGGTTCGTGCGCATCGCGTGCCGGCTGCGGCAGCACCGCGAGACCGGCGGCCGCGGCCACCGCGATCACCGCGACCTGCGTCCACGCGGCCGGCGCGAGCAGCGCCACGCACGCGGCCGCGGCCATCAGCGTGACGCGCCGCGCATCGGGGCACAGCGTACGCGCCATGCCCCACACGGCTTGCGCGATCACCGCGACCGATACGATGCGCAGCCCGTGCAGCGCGCCGGCTTCGATCGGCGCGCCTGTCGCGTGAACGCCGAGCGCGAACAGCATCATCAGCAGCGCCGACGGCAGCGTGAAGCCGAGCCACGCGGCGAACATGCCGGCATAGCCGGCACGCGCGAGACCGATCGCCATCCCGACCTGGCTGCTCGCCGGCCCGGGCAGGAACTGACACAGCCCGACGAGATCGGCATAGGTGCGCTCGGTGAGCCAGCCGCGCCGCGTGACGAATTCCGCGCGAAAGTAGCCGAGATGCGCGACCGGCCCGCCGAACGACGTGAGGCCTAGCCGCACGAACGCGATGAATACGGGCCACGGATGACGGGCGGGGGCGGGGACGGTCGACGTGTTCAAGGCGATGCGCGCGGTGGACGGAAACGAGCCGCCACGATAGCGCAACTCGGCCGCCGCGGGCAGCGCGTCGCGGCCGATACAGGCTGATAGGGGCCGATAGAGGCCGTGGCGCGCCGTTCAGTACGCGCCGTCGCCGAGCCCGCTCGCGCGGCGCAACGCGTCGACGTCCACGAGCTCGATCTCGCCGACGTGCAGCCGCACGACGCCATCGGCCTGCAGCGCCTTCAGCAACTGGTTGGTCGTCTGCCGCGTCAGCGACAGCATCGACGCGAGCATTTCCTGCGACAGCCGGATGTGCGTGCGCCCGGCGCTGATGCCGCCGTAGCCTTCGGCGATCATCAGCAGCCGCGCGGCAAGCCGCTGCGCGGCCGGCATCACGCTTATCGATTCGACCGTCAGGAAGCTCAGGCGCAGCTTTTGCGCCATCAGCAGCGCGAACTGCCGCCAGTATTGCGGCGTCGTATCGAGGATCGCGAGCAGCGCGGCCTGCGGTACGTGCAGCAGCAGCGTGTCGTCGAGCGCGATGGCGTCGTGCGTACGCGGACGGCCGTCGAACAACGCGATCTCGCCGAACCAGGTGACGGGCTCGGCCACCGTCAGCAGCGCTTCCTTGCCCTGCGGATCGACCGCGCCTATCGTGAGTGAACCGGCCAGCACCGCGTACAGCCCGCACGGCGGGTCGCCGCGCCGGAACAGCGCCTGGCCGGACGGCAGATGGCGCGGCGTCGCGCGGGCGATCAGCTCCGCGCGCAGCGCGGGCGGCAGCGCGGCGAACCACGGGTTCGCTTCGATCTGCGGCAGGTACGGGGCGAGCGAGGAAGGCATGGGCGCGCGATGTCGGGTAGCTGACAGCGGTTCTCGGGCGTGATGCGCATCATAGCGCTCAATAACCGATCAGGAGACGCCATGAAGACCCTCGAAGACCATCTTTCCCGGTATGCGGCCTACCATCGCGACGCGCGCAACATCGCGACCCATCTGGTCGGCATCCCGATGATCGTGTTCGCGATCGCGGTGCTGCTGTCGCGGCCGGCGCTCGGGACGCCGGCCGGCATCGCGCTGTCGCCCGCACTGCTGCTCGCCGTCGCGTCCGCGGCGTTTTACCTGCGTCTCGACCTGCGGTTCGGGATCGTGATGACCGTGCTGTTCGCACTTGGCCTGTGGGCCGCGCAGTCGCTGGCGCTGCGGCCGACCGCGCAATGGCTCGCGATCGGCATCGGCGCGTTCGTCGTCGGCTGGATCGTGCAGTTCGTCGGGCACTGGTTCGAAGGCCGCAAGCCCGCGTTCGTCGACGATCTGGCCGGCCTGATCGTCGGGCCGCTGTTCGTCGTCGCCGAGGTCGCGTTCTTCGCGGGGCTGCGCGGCGACGTGCGCCGCGAAGTCGAGCGGCGCGCGGGCCCCGTGCACGGCGGCGCGCATTCACCTGTCTGATGCACCGGCCGGACCGGTCTGCGTGTTCGGCGCGGGCGCTTCGGTGCGCCGGCGCCGGTCAATGCGCGACTGTGCGTGCTCGTTCACGACGCGGAAAGCGCGGCGGCGCGCGTGCGGGCCGCGCAGGCCGGCGTCGCACCATCCGCCGTCGGCGCAGGCCGTACGCAACGGCTAAGATGCGGAGTGCGTCATACGACGCCTTTGCGGAGCAATCGCCATGGTGGATCGCCCGACCCTCGATGCCTACGACGCCCATGCCGCGCAATACGCGCAGGACTGGCTCGACCAGGCTGCGCCCGACGACATGTACGCACTGCTCGAACAGTATTTCTCGCCGGGGCTGACTGCCGACGTCGGCTGCGGCGCCGGGCGCGATACGGCGTGGCTCGCATCGCGCGGCTTCGACGTGCGCGGCTACGACGCGAGCGCCGCGCTGCTCGACGAGGCGCGGCGGCGCCATCGGGATCTGATTTTCGAGCGGGCCGCGCTCCCGGCGCTGCCCGGCGTACCGTCCGGCGCGTTTCGCAACGTACTGTGCGAAACGGTCGTCATGCATCTCGAACAGGCGGACGCGGCGGCGGCTGCCGCGCGGCTGGCCGATCTGCTGATGCCGGGCGGCACGTTGTACCTGAGCTGGCGGGTGGCCGGAAACGGCGTGCTGCGCGACGAGCGCGGCCGCCTCTATACGCCGCTCGATTCGGCGCGGATGCATGCGGCGCTCGGCGCCGGCGTGCGCGTGATCGACGAGCACGAGGTCGTCAGCGCATCGTCCGGCAAGCGCGTGCACCGGTTGATCGTGCGCAGGGCGGGCGGCGACGCGTGAGCGCGCCGCGCCGGCGCACTTGGCACTTACTCGCGGCTGAGCGCCGCTTCCCAGTTGATGTCGACGCAGAGCACCTGCATGCCCGTCGCGGCCGGTGCGGCGATCGACGCGGTCACGCACAGGTGCGCCTCGTTGATCGACAGGTAGGGCGGCGTCAGATGCACGCCGCCCGGCGCGCGCATCGCGTCGATGAAGTACGGGCGGCGTTCCCAGCTCGCGCCTTCGGAATGCAGCAGCGGCCGGAAGCGCTTCGCGCGTTGCGACACGCTGCCGCGCGCGAGCACGTTGTCGCCGATCTGGCGGCCCGACGCGTCGAGCAGGAAGCAGCGTGCGGTCTCGGGCAGCCCGAGCACCGCGGCCGCCGCATCGGTGAGCGATTCGCCCGCGCCGAGCTTGCGGCTCGCTTCCTCGAGCGCGGCGACGTACGGCGCGAGCCGTTCCGCCTGCGTGCGCTCGCGCTGCGCGACGCGCAGCCGCAGCGCGGCCGACAGCGTATCCATGCAGCCCGCGGCGGCCTGCGGCTGCACGGGGTCGACGCTCGGCCCCGCGAAGTACTGGCCCTGCACGAAATCGACGTCGCATTCGAGCGCGATCAGCGCGTCGCGTTCGGTCGCGAGCCCACCCATCAGCACGAGCTGGCCGGATTCGTGCAGCAGCGACACGAGCCCCGGCAGCACGCGTTCGAGATGCGAGTGCTCGCTCGCCTGCGCGAGGATGCCGCGGTCGAGCGTGACGATGTCGGGATGCAGGTGCCACACGCGATCGATGTTCGAATGCTTCGCGCCGAATCCGACGAGCGCGATCAGGAAGCCGGCCTTGCGCAGCCCGTCGATGATCGCCGCATAGCGCGGCGTCTCGCCGCCGGCCTGTTCGGGCACCTCGAGCACCACGCGGTGCGGCGGCAGCCCGAGCGCCTTCAGGTTCGCGAGCAGCGCGTCGCCGTACACGGTGTCCATCAGCGCGGCCGGATGCAGGCTCAGGAAGAGCCACTCGTCGTGGCTGTCGAACGCGTGGAAGTTACCGAGATGCAACGATTCGGCGAGCCGGCCGAGCTCGAGCAGGTCGCCGCGCCGTGCCGCCTGCGTGAACACCTCGTGCGACGCCACCTGGCGGTTTTCCTCGTCGTGCGCACGCAGCGACGCGTGATAGCCGATCGCGCGCCGGTGCGACACCGAGAAAACGGGCTGAAACACGCTGAACACGGTGTAGCCGCCGTACAGCACGGTGCGCCGGTTCCCGTCGTCGCCGGCGACCGGGCGGGGCGGCTGAAAGCCGGGGGGATCGATTTCGATCATGCTCATGATGTCGGCCGAAGGAAGGCTGCCAGTTTACCTACAGAATAGGCCAGCAAGAAGCATGCACGGCGGCATGGCACCGTGTACGGCCGCCCGGCGCGGCCGGTACGCGCGCGGCCGGGTCGCGTTGCACCGCGATGGTGCGCGCCGGCCCGATTCGGCGCGCGCCGCGCGTCACGCGCGCTCGGACGGGTCGGTCTTGCGCGCCGGGCCGCGGATCTCGGGCGCGAGCTGCGCGAAGATCCACGCGGACGCGGCCGTGATGATCCCGACGCAGATGAACGTCGCGTGGAACGCCGGCAGCGTGTTGCTCGGCGTCACGGTGCGCAGCATGCCGGTGAACGTCGCCAGCAGCGCGCCGGCGACCGTGACGCCAAGGCTCATCGACAGCATCTGCACGAGCGAGAACAGGCTGTTGCCGCTGCTCGCGCCGCCGGTGCCGAGATCCTTCAGCGTCAGCGTGTTCATCGCGGTGAACTGCATCGAGTTGAAGCCGCCGAACAGCGCGAGATGCACGACCTTCACCCACACCGGCACCGTGTCGCGCATCAGCGCGAAGCTTGCCATCATCACGCCGACCATGATCGTGTTCGCGAGCAGCACCTTCCGATAGCCGTGCTGCGTGATCAGCCGCGTGATGATCCGCTTCGAGAACATGCCGGCCGCCGCGACCGGCAGCATCATCAGCCCGGCCTCGAATGCCGAGTAGCCGAGGCTCACCTGCAGCAGCAGCGGGATCAGGTACGGCATCGCGCCGCTGCCGATCCGCGCGAACAGGTTGCCGAGCAGCCCGACGCTGAACGTGTGGATCTTGAACAGCTCGAGCGAGAAGATCGGCTGCGGCGCGCGCACCGCGTACAGCCCGTACGCGACGAAGCACGCGAGGCTCAGGACCAGCAGCACCAGCACGGCCGCGTGCTGCATGCCGAGATCGGCGAGCCCGTCGAGCGACAGCGAGATCGCGACCATGCCGATCGTCAGCAGCAGATAGCCCTTCAGGTCGAAGCGGCCGGCGGCCGGGTTGCGCGAATCGGGCATCGAATAGAAGGTCGCGATGCAGCCCGCGACGCCGACCGGCACGTTGATCAGGAAAATCCAGTGCCACGACGCGATCTTCACGAGCCAGCCGCCGAGCGTCGGCCCGATCAGCGGGCCGATCAGGCCCGGAATCGCGACGAACGACAGCGCGGGCAGGTAGCGCTCGGCCGGAAACGTGCGCAGCACCGCGAGCCGCCCGACCGGCAGCAGCATCGCGCCGCCGACGCCCTGCACGACGCGGAACGCGACGAGTTGCGTCAGCGTATGCGCGTTCGCGCACAGCAGCGAGCCGAGCGAGAACACCAGGATCGCGCTGAAGAACACGCGTCGCGTGCCGAACGTGTCGGCGAGCCAGCCCGACACGGGGATCATCACCGCCATCGTCAGCGAGTACGCGATCACGACCGATTGCATCCGCAGCGGCGATTCGCCGAGGCTCGCGGCCATCGACGGCAGCGCCGTGTTGACGATCGTCGCGTCGAGCGTCTGCATGAAGAAGCCCGTCGCAACGAGCCAGAGCATCACGGTGAGGTTTTTTTCGCCGGGAGCGGCGGCGGGCGGGCGTTGGAACATGAGGGCGGGGTGGTGGCGCGGGACAGCCGACATTGTAGGGAAAGCCGCCGCGCCGTGCAGGTTCGGGGCGATATGTGATGCGGCCCGACTCGACCTCGGCCGGCCGTGCCACGGGAAGCCTGTCCCCGTCGGGCGGCCAGTACAGTTCAGCCGAAAGCGTCTGCTGCCGTATCTGTCCGTGTGCCGCCTCCGTCCGAAATACTGGTGTCGTCGAACCCGTGCGACCAGGAGGCTGCCATGCGCGAACTGCGACTTTACGTGATGGACGGCGACGAGCCGGCCGGCCGGTGGCGGATCGTCGATTTCACGCTGCTCGAAGTGGCCGAAGGCGACGTGTGGGTGACCGTCGAGGGCCGGCCCGACGATCACTGGCTGGGTGCGGGCGCATCGCTGACGTTGCTGCCCGGCATGCGCGCGTGGGTCGGCGCCGGGCCGCGCGGCGCGACGTTCGCGTTCGGCCCGCTCGCGGCGCCGGCCGTGCGCTCAGCGTCCGCGTGGTGGCGTCCGTTCGCCGCGTGGCGTCACGGCCGGCGTCACACGGCCGCGTCGCTGCCGACGTAGCGTGCGCGTGGCCGGATCAGCTTTCCGTCCGCGTACTGTTCGAGCGCGTGCGCGATCCAGCCGGCCGTGCGGCCGGCCGCGAACAGCGTGAACGCCGCGCCGTCGGGCAGTGCGAGCGTGCGCTCCAGCACCGCGAGCGCGAAATCGATCGCCGGCCGCAGGCCCGTCGCCGCTTCGACGCGCGCGGCGAGCGCGCGCGCCACGCGCAGCGCCGGCCGCTCGGGCGCCGCCGCGTGCAGCGCATCGAGCAGCGCCCGGGCGCGCGGATCGCCGTCGGGGTATAGCGGGTGCGCGAAGCCGGACAGGGCCGTGCGGCCGCCGTCCGCGCGTTCGTCGTGCGCGAGCCGCAGCGCGAGGTAGCGATCGAGATCGGCGGCGCGGGCCGCTTCGTCGAGCAGGGTGCCCGCGCGGAACGTCTCGCCGCCGTGACGCGGCCCCGACAGCGCCGCGAGCCCGCCGGAGATCGCGCCGAACAGATGCGTGCCGGTCGACGCGATGCAGCGCACCGCGAAAGTCGACGGATTCAGTTCGTGATCGGCGCACAGCACGAGCGCGCGCCGCAGCAGGTCGGCTTCGGCGCGCCGTCGCACGCGCCACGCGGCCGCGAGCTGCCGGTGCACGGGCGCGTCGCCCGGCGCGATGCCGGCGAGCGCGGCCGTCGCGACGCGCAGCAGCAACGCGGCGGAATCGAGCTGTGCATCGCGCCCCTGCGCCCACAGGCGCGGCAGCGATGCAGCCGCGGCCGGCAGCAGCACCAGCGCGCGTTCGAGCGGCGCGAGCGGCGCCCAGCGATGGGCCCAGTCGCGCCACTGCGCCGCGTCGAAACCGGTCGATGCGAGCGACGCGGCGGCCAGCCGCGCGGGCGGACAATCCCACAGCCGCGCGGCCGTTTCCTCAAGTGTCGCCGTATCGGCCAGCGCGATCGCATCCGCGCCGCGATAGCGCAGGCGGCCGTCGGCGATCTGCGTGATCCGCGATTCCAGGACCGGCACGCCCCAGTCGAGCGAACGTTCGGCGACACCGCCCGCGCGCTTCGCGTCGGCGCGGCGGCGCGCGAGCAGGCGCACTTCGTCGGCGTCGTAGCGGCGGCGCTTGGTCGCGCCGTCGGGCAGCGAGCGCAGCAGGCCGCGGCTCACGTATGCATAGAGGGTGCTCACGCTGACGCCGAGCATGCCGGCGGCTTCCTGCGCACTGAGGGACGTCATGCCGGTTGCTCCTGTCGCCGCGCATGAAGCGCGGAACCGCTACAACTATTCGTTATGTATTGATTCGCGCAATCAAGATTGATCGCGCCTGTCGCGAATTCTAGACTCGATTCCGTCTCCTCAACGGTATCTCCTTCACCATGACACCCGAATCCGCATTGGCGCATCTTTGGCAACTCGCACACGGCGAGCGCGACGCGCTGGCTCGCACGACCGTGACCGGGCAGGACCCGACGTTGCCGTCGACGTTTCATGTGGGCACGCTTGCCGCCGCGACGATCGCCGCGGCGGCGCTCGCGGCAGCCGAATGCCATCGGCTGCGCACGGGCGTGGCGCAATCGGTCGACGTGTCGGTGCGCGACGCGCTCGTGGCGTTTCGCAGCGAACGCTACCTGCGCGTGGACGACGGGCCGCCGCCCGAGTTGCGTCATCCCGTCACCGGCTTCTTCGAGACGGGCGACGGACGCTGGATTCAGCTGCACGCGAATTTCCCGCATCACCTGCACGGCATTCTCGACGTGCTCGGCTGCGGCCCGCGGCCGGCCGACGTCGCCGCGGCGATTCGCACGTGGGACGGCGCGGCGCTCGATACCGCGCTGGCCGACGCCGGCCTGTGCGCGGCATTGATCAGAACCCCTGACGAATGGGCGGCGCACGAGCAGGCGCGCGCGATCGCGTCGCTGCCGCTGTTCGAGATCGAGCGGATCGGCGACGCGCCGCCCGAGCCGATCGGCCGCGGCGAGGGCGGCCGGCCGCTGGCCGGCGTGCGCGTGCTCGATCTCACGCGCATCATCGCGGGGCCGGTCGCGGGCCGCACGCTGGCGTCGCATGGCGCGCAGCCGCTGCTCGTCAACGGCCCGCACCTGCCGAACATCGCGCCGCTCGTGATCGACAACGGACGCGGCAAGCGCTCGACGTGGATCGATCTGCGCGACGCGGCAGGCGTCGATACGCTGCACGCGCTGGCGCGCGAGACGGACGTGTTTCTGCAGTCGTACCGGCCCGGCGCGCTCGCCGCGCGCGGGTTCGCGCCGCAGGCGCTGGCCGAGCGGCGGCCCGGCATCGTCTACGTGTCGGTGTCGGCGTACGGGCACGCCGGGCCGTGGGCGAAGCGGCGCGGGTTCGACAGCCTCGTGCAGTCGGCGAGCGGAATCGCATGGCACGAGCAGCAGGCCGCGCAGGCGAGCGGGCCGCGCCATCTGCCATGCCAGGCGCTCGACCATGCAACGGGGTATCTCGCGGCGTTCGGCGCGATGATCGCGCTCGCCCGGCGGGCGCGCGAAGGGGGAAGCTGGCACGTGCGGACGTCGCTCGCGCAGACGGGGCGCTGGCTGCAGTCGTTCGGCGCCGTGCCGGGCGGGTTGCACGCGCCCGATCTCGCGCTGGCCGACGTGCGCGACCGGATCGAGCGCGTCGCGTCGCCGTTCGGCGTGCTCGACACCGTGCGGCCGGCCGAGCGGTTGTCGGCGACGCCGCCGTCGTTCGCGCGTCCGCCCGTGCCGCTCGGCACCGACGACGCGCGCTGGTTGTGAGCGCCGGCGCCTCGCCTCGCGTTACTTGCGCAGCTCGACGACGAAATCGTAGTAGTCGTTTCGGCAGTAGGTATCGGTCAGTTCGATCGCGCGCTGGTCGGACGTATAGCCGATCCGCGTGATCAGCAGCAGGGCGTCGTGCGGGGCGATGCCCATCTGTTCGGCGATCTCGTCGGTCGCGTTGACCGCGCGGAAATGCTGCAGCGCGCGCACGATCGGCGTGCCGCGCGCTTCGAGATAGCTGTACAGCGAACCGACGATCGCCTGCGGATCGGGAATCAGCGTCGCGGGGAACGTCGAGTTCTCGACGGCCATCACGATGCCGTCGGCCAGGCGCAGACGTTTCAGCCGCGTAACCGATGCGGCCGGCGACAGCCCGAGCTGGATCACTTCGTCGCGGTTGGCCGGCTGGATTTCGCGCGCGAGCCACTGCGAGCTCGGCTTGAAGCCGCGGCGCTCGAGCATTTCGCTGAAGCTCGACAGCCGCGACAGCGGATCCTCGTAGCGCGGCTGGATGAAGTTGCCCGCGCCCTGCGTGCGGCGGATCAAGCCTTGCTCGACGAGCAGCGCGATCGCCTTGCGCGCGGTGATGCGCGACACGCCGAGCGCTTCGGACAACACACGCTCGGAAGGCAGCGCTTCGCCGGCCGTCCAGCGGTTGTCGTGGATTGCATCGCCGAGCTTGCGGGCGAGCTGCAGGTAGAGCGGCGTATCGTTGTCGGGGTCGGGGCGCAGGTCCTGCCAGCGGTCGTCCGTGGGTGCCTTCATACAATGGGTATCGATCAGGTTGCGGCCATTCTAAGTCATCATGCCGTGCCGTTATAGCCGGTTTTTGCCGCGTAACAGGCCGGAGGCGTACCGATTGACTACACTGATGCGTCGTATCCGATGCTTCGGCCGCGGTGCGCGGCCACGAATCCGCAACGAGGAAACGCATGACAGACACGATCGCCACGGTCGTCTTGCCGAACGGCGAGACGATTCCGAAGCTGGGCCTGGGCACCTGGGAAATGGGCGAGCGGCCGGCGCGGCGCGCGGACGAGATCGCCGCGCTGCGCGAGGGCGTCGAACTCGGGATGACGCTGGTCGATACGGCCGAGATGTATGGCGACGGCGCGACCGAGGAACTGGTCGGCGACGCACTCGCGGGCCTGCGCGACGACGTGTTCCTCGTCAGCAAGGTCTATCCGCACCATGCGAGCCGGCGTGGGGTCGTCGCCGCGTGCGACGCGAGCCTCAAGCGCCTGCGTACCGATCGCCTCGACCTGTATCTGCTGCACTGGCGCGGTTCGGTGCCGCTCGAGGAAACGGTCGAGGGTTTCGACGCGTTGCAGCGTGCTGGCAAGATTCGCCACTGGGGCGTGAGCAACTTCGATACGGCCGACATGGCCGAACTCGTCGACGAGGCGGGCGGTGGTGCGTGCGCCACCAACCAGATTCTCTACAACATCGCGCGACGCGGCCCGGAATTCGACCTGCTGCCGTGGCTGGCCGAGCGCCGGATACCGGCGATGGCATACAGTCCGGTCGATCACGGGCGGCTGCCGAAACGCTCGCCGCTCGACGAGATCGCGCGGCTGCGCGGCGTGTCGGTGATGCGCGTCGCGCTGGCATGGGTGCTCGCGCAGCCGGGTGTATTCGCGATTCCGAAGGCGTCGCGAATCGAGCACGTGCGCGACAACCGCGCCGCGCTCGATGTGGTGTTGAGCGATGACGAGCGCGTGCAGCTTGACGCGTATTTCCGTCCGCCGCGCAGCAAGCGCGCGCTCGAGATGCTCTGACCCCGGGCAACACCTGGGGTCAGTGGTTGCCGCCGGGCGATCCGCCGTTGCCGTGACCGCCGCCGTTGCCGCGACCGCCACCGTTGCCGTTGCCGACACCGTTGGCCCCGCCGTTGCCGGCGCCTCCACTGCCATTGCCGTTACCGTTGCCGCCGCCATTGCCGTGGCCGCCGGTGCCATTGGCGCCGCCGCTCCCGCCGCCGTTACCGTTTCCGCCGCCATTGCCGCCGGCACCGTTGCCGTTTCCGCCATTGCCGTGACCGCCGCCGCCGTTGCCGTGGCCGCCGCCATTGCCATGGCCTCCGCCGCCAGCACCGCCGCCGCCAGCACCGCCGCCAGCACCGCCACCAGCACCGCCGCCGCCAGCACCGCCACCAGCACCGCCACCAGCACCGCCACCAGCACCGCCACCAGCACCGCCACCAGCACCGCCACCAGCACCGCCACCAGCACCGCCGCCACCGCCGCCACCGCCGCCACCGCCGCCACCGCCGCCACCGCCGCCACCACCGCCGCCGCCGCCGCCGCCGCCACCGCCGCCGCCGCCGCCGCCGCCGCCACCGCCGCCGCCGCCGCCGCCACCGCCGCCGCCGCCGCCGCCGCCGCCGCCGCCGCCGCCACCACCGCCGCCACCGCCACCGTGACCACCGCCGTGACCGCCGCCGTGACCGCCACCACCGCCGTCACCGTGGCCACCGCCACCCGAAGTACCGCCACCCGAAGTACCGCCACCGGAAGTACCGCCACCCGAAGTGCCGCCACCCGAAGTGCCGCCACCCGAAGTGCCGCCACCCGAAGTGCCGCCACCCGAAGTACCGCCACCGGAAGTGCCGCCACCGGAAGTGCCGCCACCCGAAGTACCGCCACCCGAAGTGCCGCCACCGGAAGTGCCGCCACCCGAAGTACCGCCACCCGAAGTACCGCCACCCGAAGTACCGCCACCCGAAGTACCGCCACCCGAAGTACCGCCACCCGAAGTGCCGCCACCCGAAGAGCCGCCACCCGAAGTACCGCCACCTGAACCGCCGTTGCCCGACGCGTTGCCGCCGCGGCCCGTGCCGCCCGGGCTGCCTGAGGTTCCCCCCGTCGTTCCCCCGACACCGGCAGGTCCGACGGCGCCGTTCCCGTTGTTTCCGCCGCTACCGTTCCCGTTGCCACTGCCGCTACCTGTCCCACCACCATTTCCGCCGCCGCTGCCGCTCGCGCCGGGACCGCCATTACCGGCGCCCCGGCCGGCATAGACGTGCGCCGCGCATCCAGCCGGATCGGCGGCGCACGGCGAGGCGTTCTCGACCAGCGTCATGATGGTGTCCGCACTGGCGTTCGTGTCGGACGCGGAGTCGGGTGTCGTGTTTTGTGCGACGGCATACGAGCAGCAGCACGCCAACGCGGCTGCGGCCAGCAAGGTTGCACGAGGGCGCCGTCCCGCCGCGCGGAACGGTTGTGTCGTTTTATGCATCATGGCCTCCCCATGCGCGCGATGCCTCGTTGCCGCGCGACGATTTACGTGTAGTGCAGGGGGCTCAGAAGATTCGTTGTCCTATCGTCGGCCGATGACGTTCGGGCCGGCGCTTGACGCCAGCCGCGGACGCGGATCGGCACGCGGGCCCGCCGTGCGGATCCCACTCTGCGAGATTCGTGCCATCGGCCGCTCAGGGCCGTGACGAAAGGCGTGCGCAGTCGCGCGAGCGCGCATGCAGCACCGTTGGGAGGCGTTTTGTTTCCGGAATGAAACGTAGGGGCGTCGTTCAGCGCGCCGGCGCGTCGGCCGCGCGTTGCCAGCGGTGGAACAGGATCGACGCGATCCAGCAGAAGAGGAACAGCGCGACGATGCCGTAGCCGATCGAGCCGAAGCGTTCGCCGATCGCATCGAGCGTGTCGCGCACGGGGCCCGACAGCGCCAGCTTGTCGGCCAGCAGGCCGGCCGCCTCGATCCCGCCGATCGCCAGCGCGACGGCCGCCGACACGAACGTGATGCTCGCGTTGTAGAGCAGCTTGCGCTGCGGATCGTCCATCGCCCAGCCGTATGCCCGGATCATCAGCACGTTGTCGGTCGAGTCGATCAGCGTCATGCCGGCGGTGAACAGCGCCGGAAACAGCATGACCGTATAGACCGGGAGGCCCTGGCTCGCCTGCGCGGCGGCGATCGCGAGCAGGCCGATTTCGGTTGCAGTATCGAAACCTAGCCCGAACAGCACGCCGACCGGGTACATGTGCCAGCTCTTCGACACGAACCGGAACAGCGGGCGCAGCAACCGCGATACGAGTCCGGCGGGACGATGGTCGTGCGCGCCGTCGTGCGTATGCCCGGATGCGCCGCGATAGCGTCGCCACACGTCGCGCAGGATCATCAGGTTCACGCACGCGAGCACCAGCAGGAAGGTGGCCGATACGGCCGTGCCGATCGTGCCGCCGATTTCGCGAAATGCGTCGAACCGGTCGCGCAGCGCGAACGCGGTCAGCGCGATGCCGAGCGTCGCGACGATCACGATCGTCGAATGGCCGAGCGAGAAGAACAGGCCGACGCTCACCGGACGCTGGCCGTCCTGCATCAGCTTGCGCGTCGCGACGTCGATCGCGGCGATGTGATCCGCGTCGACCGCATGACGCAGCCCGAGCCCGTACGCGATCGCCGCGGTGCCGAGCAGCAGCGGATGGTCGCGCAGCACCGCGAGCGCCCACAGCCAGACGGCGACGTTCGCGGCGATCAGGCCGGCATAGAGGGTCAGCAGGCGGCGCAGGGCAGGGGTGGGGGTGGGCGGCATCGGGCGGGTTCCATCTGACGAATCGCCATCCATTGTGGCACGCGAAAAAAAGCTCGGCGCGCCGATCAAAAAGGGCCGCGATTCGCCGTGTGCGCCGGACGAAAAAAAGCCCGTCCGGAACCGGACGGGCTTCGCGTACCCGCGACCGCGCGCGGGTGAGCAGTGCTTACTTCGTCTTCGCGTTGATCACGGCTTCCGACACGTTCGCCGGCGTTTCCGCGTAATGCTTGAATTCCATCGTGTACGTCGCACGGCCTTGCGTGGCCGAGCGCAGCGACGTCGAATAGCCGAACATCTCCGCGAGCGGCACTTCGGCGCGCACCAGCTTGCCGCCGCCGCCCGCGATGTCCTCCATTCCCTGCACGATGCCGCGCCGGCTCGACAGGTCGCCCATCACGTTGCCCATGAAGTCCTCGGGCGTCTCGACCTCGACGGCCATCATCGGCTCGAGCAGCACGGGCTTCGCCTTGCGCATCGCCTCCTTGAACGCCATCGAGCCGGCCATCCGGAATGCGTTTTCGTTCGAGTCGACGTCGTGGTACGAACCGAACGTCAGATGCACCTTCACGTCGACGACCGGGTAGCCCGCGAGCACGCCCGACTTCAGCGTGTCCTGGATACCCTTGTCGACCGCCGGGATGTATTCACGCGGAATCACGCCACCCTTGATCTCGTCGAGGAACTCGTAGCCCTTGCCCGGGTTCGGCTCGAGCGTGATCACCGCGTGGCCGTACTGGCCGCGACCGCCCGACTGCTTGACGAACTTGCCTTCGACGTCGGCCGCCGTCGTGCGCACCGTTTCGCGATAGGCGACTTGCGGCTTGCCGACCGTCGCCTCGACGCCGAACTCGCGCTTCATCCGGTCGACCAGGATTTCGAGGTGAAGCTCGCCCATCCCCGAAATGATCGTCTGGCCGGACTCTTCGTCGGTCTGCACGCGGAACGACGGATCTTCCTGCGCGAGCCGGTTCAGCGCGAGGCCCATCTTTTCCTGGTCGGCCTTCGTCTTCGGCTCGACGGCCTGCGAGATCACCGGCTCCGGGAATTCCATCTTCTCGAGGATGATCGGCTTGGCCGGATCGCACAGCGTGTCGCCGGTGGTCGCCTCCTTCAGGCCGACGGCCGCCGCGATGTCGCCCGCGCGCACTTCCTTGATTTCCTTGCGCTCGTTCGCGTGCATCTGCAGGATCCGGCCGAGCCGCTCCTTCTTGTCCTTCGTCGCGTTGAGCACCGTGTCGCCCGACTCGACGACGCCCGAATACACGCGGAAGAAGATCAGCTGGCCGACGAACGGGTCGGTCATGATCTTGAACGCGAGCGACGAGAACGGCTCGTCGTCGCTCGGGTGGCGTTCCGCCGGCTTTTCCGGATCGGCGAAGTCGTGGCCGAGGATCGCGGGCACGTCGACCGGCGACGGCAGGTAGTCGATCACCGCGTCGAGCATTGCCTGCACGCCCTTGTTCTTGAACGCGCTGCCGCACAGCATCGGCACGATCTCGTTGGCGATCGTGCGCTGGCGCAGCGCGGTCTTGATCTCGTCCTCGGTCAGCGATTCATGGTCGTGCAGATACTTCTCGAGCAGTTCCTCGCTCGCTTCGGCCGCGGCCTCGACCATCTTCTCGCGCCATTCGTGCGCGAGATCGACGAGGTTCGCGGGGATGTCCTCGTACGTGAATTTCACGCCCTGGCTTTCGTCGTCCCACACGATCGCCTTCATCTTCACGAGATCGACGACGCCCTGGAAATGGTCCTCCGCGCCGATCGGAATCTGGATCGGCACGGCGACGCCCTTCAGGCGCTCGCCGATCTGCTTCTGCACGCGGAAGAAGTCCGCGCCGATCCGGTCCATCTTGTTGACGAACGCGATGCGCGGCACCTTGTACTTGTTCGCCTGGCGCCACACGGTCTCGGATTGCGGCTGCACGCCGCCGACCGAGTCGTAGACCATGCACGCGCCGTCGAGCACGCGCATCGAGCGCTCGACCTCGATCGTGAAGTCGACGTGCCCGGGCGTATCGATGATGTTGATCCGGTGTTCCGGATAGTTGCCGGCCATGCCCTTCCAGAAGGCCGTGGTCGCCGCCGACGTGATCGTGATGCCGCGTTCCTGCTCCTGCTCCATCCAGTCCATCGTGGCCGCGCCGTCGTGCACTTCACCGATCTTGTGGCTCACACCGGTGTAAAACAGGATGCGCTCGGTCGTCGTGGTCTTGCCGGCGTCGATGTGAGCGCTGATCCCGATGTTTCGATAGCGCTCGATGGGGGTTTTGCGGGGCACGTGAACCTCCTGGTGGTTCGGATCGTAAGGGGGCCGGCTGGGCCGGCCCGGACTGGAACAAGCGAGATTTAAAGGATAGCGCTTGTCCGTGGCTTTTGCAGATGCGGGCAGCGTGTGCCGAATCAAGGCGGGCGCCGCCGGCGGGCGAAAAAAAAGCCGGCGCGCTGCGAGCGGCCGGCTCGGGTCGACGCGCGGCGCCGCCGCGGCATGGGCGGTTACTGCGGCTTGGGCAACCCGTCGAGCTTCATGCCCGGCTTGATGCCCTTCGCGGCGAACCAGCCCTTGCTCATTTCGAGCGCATAGACGCCGTTGTTGCGCGGGCAGTGGTTGTCGGTCGTCTCGGCCTTCATCTCGTCGATGTCGGTGATCGTGCCGTCCGCGCGGATGAACGCGATCGACAGCGGAATCAGCGTGTTCTTCATCCAGAAGCAGTGCACGGCGTTCTCGTTGAAGACGAACAGCATGCCTTCGTTCGGCGCGAGCTGCGAACGGTACATCAGCCCCTGTTCGCGGTCGGCGTCGTTCGCGGCGACGGCCGCGTCGATCACGTACATGCCGGCGCGCAGCTTCACGCGCGGGAACTCGCTCGGCTGCTTGGCGCCGGGCGGCACTTGCGCGCCGGCGGCCTGCATGCCGAGCGCGAGAACGGCGAGCGCGGCGGGAAACACGGCGGCGCGCGCAAGGCGGCCGAGCGACGGGCGCAGGGAGAATGGCACAGCATGGCTCCTGTCTGGAAAGCAAGACCCGCATGGTACGCGATGCGCGGCGGCGGGCACAAAAAAGAAAAAGGCAGATCGCCTTGCGGTGATCTGCCTTTCAACGCCGTAAGAACGGCAGGACTGCGTGTTCTTGACTGCGTTATTACAGCCTGCTTACTTAGTTCGAAGCAGCTGCCGGAGCTTCGGCTTCGCTAGCTGCCTTCTTCGCTGCGTGGTGCTTCTTGGCGTGGTGCTTCTTGGCAGCCTTGTGCTTTGCCGGTGCCGAAGCAGCTGCCGGAGCAGCAGCCGAAGCAGCTTCCGGAGCCGATGCTTGTGCGAAAGCAGCCGTTGCGAAGAGACCAGCGACCAGAGCGGCGATCAGTTTGTTCATGTTGTGTTCCTCAGCTTTAGTTAATTAACCAAATGACCCGGCAATAGGAGTCATGTCGTCTAACGGTGCCATCCACCTTTCGGTTGACAGACGCTTCGAGAAATTTCTCTTTGCGCTGCGGGCGCCGAATCGTATTCGAATAAAACGTCGCTTTCGTGACGCAAACACGGGGTTCGGCTGCCAATGCCGGATAGCTAAGGTTGGCATCTGCGTGGTTTAACGCGCGATCTGCGCGCGCGGTTGACGAAAAAGACGACGAAAAATTCGCGCGCCCTGGATTCGCTACCCGGCGGCTGCGAAACCGTCCCACGGCGCGCGCGGCGGCAGCGCGATTGTTTCGCCCGGCGCAATGCCGAGCGCGAATATATCGAGCGCGCCGATGCCGACGCGCACCAGGCGCAACGTCGGAAAGCCGACGGCCGCCGTCATCCGGCGCACCTGCCGGTTCTTGCCCTCGGTGATCGCGAGCTCGATCCACGTGGTCGGGATCGCGGCGCGGTAGCGAATCGGCGGATTGCGCGGCCACAGTGTGTCGGGCGGCTCGATGAATTCGGCGCGGCACGGGCGCGTCACGTAGTCGCCGAGATCGACGCCGCGCGCGAGCGCCTTCAGGTCGGCCGGCCCCGGCGCGCCGTCGACCTGCGCCCAGTAGCGCTTCACGAGCTTGTGGCGCGGCTCCGCGATGCGCGCCTGCAGCGCGCCGTCGTCGGTGAGCAGCAGCAGCCCCTCGCTGTCCGCATCGAGCCGGCCGGCCGCGTACACGCCGGGCGTTTTTACCCAGTCGCCGAGCGACGGCCGCGTCTCGTGCGCGGAAAACTGGCAAATCGTGCCGAACGGCTTGTTGAGGGCGATCAGGTTCATGGCAGGGCGGCCGCCCGGCGCCCCGTACGGAGCGGGGGCGGGCGGTCTATGGCAAATGGCGGAATCTTAATGCATAATACGGAACGGCAAGTCCTCTGTCTTATATAAGACATAAGTGAGGTCTTGATACGCAGTGCCGCGGTTCGCGCCGAAGTGCCCGGTTGGGGCGCTAGAATAGCGGCTCGCTGTTGCCGTCACGGGGTGGCCATGCCGCGCCCCCGCCGCGCGCGCAGCTTCGACCAGCATCACCTGCTCAGCCACGTCACTGGAGTCGATCATGCCGTATCAGCACATCAAGGTTCCGGAGGGCGGTGACAAGATCACCGTCAACAAGGACTTCTCGCTCAACGTTTCCGATCAGCCGATCATTCCCTATATCGAAGGCGACGGTACGGGCTTCGATATCACGCCGGTCATGATCAAGGTCGTCGACGCGGCGGTCGCGCATGCGTACAAGGGCAAGCGCAAGATCCACTGGATGGAGATCTTCGCGGGCGAGAAGGCGACCAAGGTGTACGGCCCGGACGTGTGGCTGCCGGACGAAACGCTGCAGGTGCTGAAGGAATACGTCGTGTCGATCAAGGGGCCGCTCACGACCCCGGTCGGCGGCGGCATTCGTTCGCTGAACGTCGCGCTGCGCCAGGAGCTCGACCTCTACGTGTGCCTGCGCCCGGTCCAGTACTTCAAGGGCGTGCCGTCGCCGGTGCGCGAGCCGCAGAAGATCGACATGGTGATCTTCCGCGAGAACTCGGAAGACATCTACGCGGGCATCGAATGGGCCGCGGGCTCCGAGCAGGCGAAGAAGGTGATCAAGTTCCTGCAGGACGAGATGGGCGTGAAGAAGATCCGCTTCCCGGAAACCTCCGGGATCGGCGTCAAGCCCGTGTCGACCGAAGGCACCGAGCGGCTCGTGCGCAAGGCGATCCAGTACGCGATCGACAACGATCGCAAGTCGGTCACGCTGGTGCACAAGGGCAACATCATGAAGTTCACGGAAGGCCTGTTCCGTGACGCCGGCTACGCGCTCGCGCAGAAGGAATTCGGCGGCGAGCTGATCGACGGCGGCCCGTGGATGCGCGTGAAGAACCCGAAGACGGGCAACGAGATCGTGATCAAGGATTCGATCGCCGACGCGTTCCTGCAGCAGATCCTGCTGCGCCCGGCCGAATACGACGTGATCGCGACGCTGAACCTGAACGGCGACTACATCTCCGACGCGCTGGCCGCGCAGGTCGGCGGCATCGGGATCGCGCCGGGCGCGAACCTGTCGGATTCGGTCGCGATGTTCGAGGCGACGCACGGCACGGCGCCGAAGTACGCGGGCAAGGATTACGTGAACCCGGGTTCCGAGATCCTGTCGGCGGAAATGATGCTGCGCCACCTCGGCTGGACGGAAGCAGCCGACACGATCATCGCCGCGATGGAGAAGTCGATCCTGCAGAAGCGCGTCACGTACGACTTCGCGCGCCTGATGGAAGGTGCGACGCAGGTGTCGTGCTCCGGCTTCGGCGAAGTGCTGATCGAGAACATGTAAGACCCCTTCCGGGGTGGGCCGGCACGATGCCGGCCGCCCCGGCGCTGTCTGCCGGCGCCGGAGCGTTTCGTGGATGGCAGGTTTGTTGGCAGGGCGGCCCGGCATCCGGGCCGCGGCGCCGCGATGCGGCCCGCAGGCCCTGCAAGGTAGAACATGACGGCCCTCGCAACACCACCGCCCGGCTGAGCCGGCGCGCCCCTTTCGCGATCGACCCGGTCGCTCCCCGCCGGTTACCGCCGGCGCTCTTCAGTCCCACCATCACGTAGCAATGCTTTGACCACCATGTCCACTTCGCCCAAGATCATCTACACCCTCACCGACGAAGCGCCCGCGCTCGCGACCTATTCGCTGCTGCCGATCGTCAAGGCCTTCACGCGTTCGTCCGGCGTCGCCGTCGAAACGCGCGACATCTCGCTCGCCGGCCGCATCATCGCGGCATTCGCAGACATCCTGCCGTCGGAGCAGAAGGGTTCCGACGATCTGGCCGAGCTGGGCCAGCTCACGCTGAAGCCGGAAGCGAACATCATCAAGCTGCCGAACATCAGCGCATCGGTGCCGCAACTGAAGGCCGCGATCGCCGAACTGCAGGCGCAGGGCTACGCGCTGCCGGCCTATCCGGAAGATCCGTCGACGGACGAAGAGAAGGCCGTCAAGGCGCGCTACGACAAGATCAAGGGCAGCGCGGTGAACCCGGTGCTGCGCGAAGGCAACTCCGACCGCCGCGCGCCGCTGTCGGTCAAGAACTACGCACGCAAGCATCCGCACAAGATGGGCGCGTGGAAGTCCACGTCGAAGGCTCACGTCGCGCACATGACCGAAGGCGACTTCTACGGCAGCGAGAAGTCGGCGCTGATCGCAGCGGCCGGCAGCGTGAAGATCGAACTGACGACCACCGACGGCGCGAAGAAGGTGCTGAAGGAAAAGACGGCCGTGAAGGCCGGTGAAGTGATCGACGCATCGGTGATGAGCCGCAACGCGCTGCGCAGCTTCATCGAAGCGCAGATCGCCGACGCGAAGGCGCAGGACGTGCTGTTCTCGGTGCACCTGAAGGCGACCATGATGAAGGTCTCGGACCCGATCCTGTTCGGCCACTTCGTGTCGGTGTTCTACCGCGACGCGCTGACGAAGCACGCGGACGTGCTGGCGAAAGCCGGCTTCAACCCGAACAACGGGATCGGCGACCTCTACGCGCGCCTGAAGGATCTCCCGGCCGACACGCGCGAGGCGATCGAAGCGGACGTCAAGGCCGAGTACGCGGTGCGCCCGCGCCTCGCGATGGTCAACTCGGACAAGGGCATCACGAACCTGCACGTGCCGAGCGACGTGATCGTCGACGCGTCGATGCCGGCGATGATCCGCGATTCGGGCGGCATGTGGGGCCCGGACGGTCAACTGTACGACGCGAAGGCCGTGATCCCGGACCGCTGCTACGCGGGCGTGTACCAGGCCGTGATCGAGGACTGCAAGCAGCACGGCGCGTTCGATCCGGTCACGATGGGCAGCGTGCCGAACGTCGGCCTGATGGCGCAGGCGGCCGAGGAATACGGTTCGCACGACAAGACGTTCCAGATTCCGGCGGACGGTGTCGTGCGCGTCATCGACGAAGCCGGCAACGTGCTGCTCGAGCACGCGGTCGAGTCGGGCGACATCTGGCGCATGTGCCAGACGAAGGACGCACCGGTGCAGGACTGGGTCAAGCTCGCGGTCAACCGCGCCCGCGCGACCGGCGCCCCGGCCGTGTTCTGGCTTGATCCGGCGCGCGCGCACGATGCGCAGATCATCGCGAAGGTCGAACGCTACCTGAAGGATCACGACACGAACGGCCTCGACATCCGCATCATGACGCCGGTCGAAGCGACGCGTTTCTCGCTCGAGCGCATCCGTGCGGGCAAGGACACGATCTCGGTCACCGGCAACGTGCTGCGCGACTACCTGACCGACCTGTTCCCGATCATGGAACTCGGCACCAGCGCGAAGATGCTGTCGATCGTGCCGCTGATGGCCGGCGGCGGGATGTTCGAAACGGGGGCGGGCGGCTCGGCGCCGAAGCACGTGCAGCAGTTCGTCGAGGAAGGCTTCCTGCGCTGGGATTCGCTTGGCGAATTCCTCGCGCTGGCCGCGTCGCTCGAACACCTCGGCAACGCATACCAGAACGCGAAGGCGCTCGTGCTCGCGAAGACGCTCGACCAGGCGACCGGCAAGTTCCTGGACGAGAACAAGTCGCCGGCGCGCAAGGTCGGCGGCCTCGACAACCGCGGCAGCCACTTCTACCTGTGCCTGTACTGGGCGCAGGCGCTGGCCGAGCAGAGCGAGGACGCCGCGCTGAAGGCGCAGTTCGAAGGTGTGGCGAAGGCGCTGTCGGACAACGAGGCGCGCATCCTGGAAGAACTGGCGGCCGCGCAAGGCAAGCCGCAGGCGATCGGCGGGTACTACCGTCCGAACGTCGAGCTGACGAGCCAGGCCATGCGCCCGAGCGCGACGCTGAACGGCATCGTCGACGCGGTCGCCTGACGCCGGCCGCGCACTCGCGCGAGCCGATGCATGTGCCGGTGCGGCGGATTGAACCGTTCGCCGCCCGGCACTCAAGAAAAACGCCCCGGTCGCCCGGGGCGTTTGTCGTTGCGGGGTTGCCATTCAGACGTGAACGATTTCCCATTCGGCGATTTCATGCGGCACTTCGAGCGTCGCGGTGTCGAGTTCGGACAGTTGCTCGCAGTCGCCGCGCGAGATATGGTCGGCCGCCACTTCGGGGCACGAGAACGCGCCGAGCAGGGCGTTGCCGAACGTCGCTTCCCAGCCGCCGTTACCCGGCAGGATGTAGAACGACCCGAGCGCTGAACCAAAGCGAAATCCCTTCATTTCCGTTCTCCCTTTCTGATCACAAGCGATTCTGTTGCGCCGTCCGCCGGTTCGCCCGGCTGTGGCCCGACTGGCTGCTTGCGCCGGATTCCGTGTCGAACGTCGTGGCGAAGCGTCAGTGCATGGAACCAAGTCTACGTCCGCGCCCCGCTCGAATGGTGCGCGTAGAGCGACTTCTCGAAACAAAAATTCCCTTTTAAAAACAATTGATTATTTTCGTCGTTTTGTATTGCGGAACGTTTTTCGGCATCGCGAAACGGGAAATTTGTGCCCTGCACCACGAATTTTTATAACGCAATGACTTGTTCCGCATCGTGAAAAATCGGCGGGTGCGAGCATCCGGCTGCAGCGGCGGAGAGCGCGAGGGCCGAGCGGAAGGCGCACAGCGCGTCCGCTGGAATGTGCGAAGGGGCGGCGCCATGCGTGCCGAAGCACCGCCCGGCGATGGCGGTCGTGACGCCGTCCGACGCAGTAACGATGCGCGCTGCGGCGTATCGCCACCCGTCCCGCGGCGGCGTTTTTCGATCCGGCCCTGCGGTTATGATGACGCGATCGCCGCGGCTCTCGCGCGGCGCTGCACGCATAACGAGGATCGATTGATGAGACGGAGAACCTTCCTGTCGCGCACCATCGGTGTCGCGGCCGCGTCGCTGTTCGCGCGCGCCGCATCGGCGCAGCATGCCGGTCACGCGGGCATGGCCGGCATGGATTCGATGGACGACATGCCGGGCATGTCGGGTATGCCAGGGATGTCGGCGCACGCGCAGCACGGCAAGCCCGCGCCGGCTGCCCTGGCGGCCGCCGACGCGCTGCCGGCCGGCGCGCCGCTCGCGACGTTGCGCACGCTGGCCAACGAAAGCCAAGAGCCCGGCACATTCCGGGCCACGCTGGTCGCTCAACCGGTGGCGCGAGCGCTGCTGCGCGGTGCGCGGCCGACCCCGTTCTGGCAGTTCGGCCCGGGCACGCAAGGCCCCGTCGTCGGCCCGCTGATCGACGTGCGCGAGGGCGATACGGTCGAGATCCGGTTCGTGAACAAGCTGCCGCAGCCGTCGACGATCCACTGGCACGGCCTGCCCGTGCCGCCCGACCAGGACGGCAACCCGTCCGATCCGGTCGCGCCCGGCGCGTCGCGCGTGTATCGCTTCACGCTGCCGAAGGGTAGCGCCGGTACGTACTGGTACCACCCGCATCCGCACATGATGACCGCCGAGCAGGTGTTTCGCGGGCTGGCCGGCCCGTTCGTCGTGCGCGCCGCGGAGGATCCGCTTGCCGGCTGGCCCGAGCGCCACCTGTTCGTGTCGGATCTGAAGCTTGCGCGGGACGGCACGATCGCGCCGAACGACATGATGGACTGGATGAACGGCCGCGAAGGCCAGTTCGTGCTGGTCAACGGTGCGCGTCGGCCGCGCATCGACGTCGCGGGCGACGAACGCTGGCGTGTCTGGAACGCGTGCAGCGCACGCTACCTGCGCATCGCGTTCGACGACGGTCGCGCGTTCGAGCAGGTGGGCACCGACGGCGGGCTGTTCGACGCGCCGCGGCGCGTGACGTCGCTGCTGATTGCGCCGGGCGAGCGCGCGGAACTGTTGGTGCGTGCCGGCGATCGTGTGTCCCGCGCGGTGCTGCAGGCGGCGGAGTACGACCGCCGCAAGATGGCGATGTCGCACGACGACGGTCACGGCAGCCTGCCGCCCGATCCGGCGCTGGCGCTGGCCGATGTCGCGTTCGCGCCCGCCGAGGCCCGCGCGCTGCCTGCCACGCTGCGCACGGTGCCGCCGCTGGGCGAACCGGTCGCGCACAAGACGGTCGCGTTCGGCGAGGAAATGGACATGGACGCGATGATGAAGGGGGCGGCGCACGGCCGCCCGGCGGGCATGCGCTTCACGATCAACGGCGATACGTACGCGCCGCATCGCGCGACGCTGACGAGCCGCCGTGGCGACGTCGAGCGCTGGGAGATCCACAACGCCACCGACATGGATCACCCGTTCCATTTGCACGGCACGCAGTTTCAGGTGATCGAGCGCGCGTCGAACGGCTCGCGCATCCCCGAGCCGTTCCGCGCATGGCGTGATACCGTGAACGTGCGCAGCGGCGAAACCGTGACGATCCTCACCACGCAGGAGATGTCCGGCGAGCGCATGTTTCACTGCCACATCCTCGAACACGAGGATCTCGGGATGATGGGAACGCTGAAGGTGATGTGATGCCGGATCGATCCGCCGTCGGGCTGGTTTGACGGCGGATCGATCGTCCCGCGATCGCACAGCGGCCATTCCTGTTCGGACGCATCCGATGTTCGATATCCACGCAATCGGACAGCGCTTAATTTCGTACTTGGCTCATATTCTTTTGAGTTGACGGTCCCTATACTCGGTCGAGTGCAATTTCCATGACGCGCTACGGTGCCGGCCCATGCGGGCGGGCATCGCCGGTGTCGCCATGACGTTGCGCGGTATTGACGCGGGCGCAAGACGATATCCGTTTCTCTTGAATTCAAACGATGTCGCGCCATGAGTGACGAAATCAAGTATTTAGGACTCTTATGAAATTAATAAGAAACCCGATGGGCGGTCTGATGAACGAAAAGCGTGCCGTGCGCGTTCTGACCTTGCGTACCATCGCGGCAAGTGTGATTGGCATGTCGAGTCTGTTGGCCACGGATGCGCGCGCTCAACTGTCGTTGCAGGAGCAGATCGATCAATTGAGCAACGCAGTCGGCCGGTTGGGCGCGACGGCCGATTCGCTGGCCGGATCGATCAACAACATCAACGACAGGCTTGCCAATTCTTCGTTGCCGTCACCCGGCACGGGGCAAAACAGCGTCGCGCTCGGGAAAAACTCGAACGCGTCCGCCACGGACAGCACGGCGCTCGGCAATTCGGCGTCGGCGACGGGCGACGCGAGCGTCGCGCTGGGCAAGGGCGCGAACGCGAGCGCCGACCAGAGCATGGCGGCAGGCACCGGCGCGACGGCATCGGGCGCGAACAGCTCCGCGGTCGGCGTGAATGCGTCGGCGACGGGTGTGGACAGCACGGCGCTCGGCAATTCGGCATCGGCGACGGGCGATGAGAGCATCGCACTCGCGTCGGCGACGGGCGACGCGAGCGTCGCGCTCGGCAAGGGCGCGAATGCGAGCGCCGAGCAGAGCATGGCGGCCGGCACCGGCGCGACGGCATCGGGCGCGAACGGCTCGGCGGTCGGCGTGAACGCGTCGGCGGCGGGCGTGGACAGCACGGCGCTCGGCAATTCGGCGTCGGCGACGGGCGACGCGAGCGTCGCGCTCGGCAAGGGCGCGAATGCGAGCGCCGAGCAGAGCATGGCGGCCGGCACCGGCGCGACGGCGTCGGGCGTGAACGGTACGGCGCTTGGCGCGCAGGCCGCGGCGGCCGGCAATGCGAGTCTCGCGGCCGGAGCCGGTGCGTACGCATCGGGTGCGAACAGCACCGCGGTGGGTGTCGGCGCGCTGGCGGGCGCGGACAACAGCATGGCGCTGGGCGCGGCAGCGGCCGCAACGGGAGACGCGAGCATGGCGAACGGCGTGCGCGCCCAGGCGCTCGGCGCGCGCAGCGTCGCGGTTGGCACGGGCGCGGTCGCGGCCGGCAACGGCAGCGTGACGCTCGGCTCGGGGGCATCGGCGGCCGGCGCGCACAGCACGGCAATCGGTACGGACGCGGTCGCGACCGGCGCGAACTCCGTGGCGCTGGGGAGCGGCTCGGTGGCGGATCGTGACAATACCGTGTCGGTGGGCACGCCGACGAACGAGAGGAAGATCGCCAACCTCGCGGACGCCGTGCTGCCTTCGGATGCCGTGAACCTCCGTCAACTCAACGCGGTCGCGCGACGTGCCTACAGCGGCGTCGCGGCGGCCACCGCGCTGACGATGATTCCGGATGTCGATCCCGGCAAGACGATTGCCGTCGGCATGGGCTTTGGCAGCTATCTCGGCTATCAGGCCGGCGCGTTCGGCGCGTCGGTCCGGCTCCGCGAGAACCTGAAGATGAAGATCGGCGCCGGCTTTAGCTCCGCGGCGACGACGTGGGGCGCGGGCGCGTCGTACAGCTGGTAACGAATGGCGCCGGCGGCGTTGCCGGCGTGTCGGATCCGGTACGCCGCACGTGTCGCCAGCAAGTGCGGGTATCGGGCGGGCGCGGCGCTTCGGCGGCGCGCCCGTTTTTCATGCGCCACGCATTCGCATCTTTGGCGCGACAATCGTATATTGCGCGCCGCGATTGTATGAAAACGGCAATCAAATCGCCGATGCATTGGCGCTTTGAAAGATGCGCCACAAAAAAAGAAACCCGGCATATGCCGGGTTTCTTCATCCGAAATCCGTTGCCTTCAGGCAGCCTGGATATTCGAAGCCTGCTTGCCCTTCGGGCCTTGGACGACCTCGAAGCTTACCTTCTGGCCTTCCTTGAGGGTCTTGAAACCCTGCATGTTGATGGCCGAGAAGTGCGCAAACAGATCTTCACCGCCCTCGTCGGGAGTGATGAAACCGAAGCCCTTCGCGTCGTTGAACCACTTAACGATACCAGTTGCCATTTTCCTACTTCCCCTGTCACACAGTCGCTGCTACTTACCACGAGCACGCTCGAAAAGCTAAACGACCGGAAAATACAGCCGTTCCCCCCTCACAAGCTCACCTTCGGCCTCTTTCATTTCGCCGTCAGACGAATTGAAAAAAGTGCCAGCTTGATTGTTGGCGCTCTTTATTGGAGTGTCAAGTGGAATTTTTAGACGGTTGGAGGGTCGTTGTAAAGAACCCATTTTCAGGGTTTTTCCGGCTTTGCTTTGCAGCATGTGGCCAAGCGCGGGGGCTTGAAAAGCCGCATAATCGGCTCATATACCAGGCTCGAGTGACACGCGTTCGAGTCGTCCCGGCTTGTGGGATACTGGATGCGGACACGACGTTCCGGTGCGACTCCCACTGACGGTTCGTGTTCCGCGCCATGCGTGAAAGCCGGCACCGCAGCCGGCTTTCGTATGGCGCGAGGGCGATCGCGTGTTCCGGGATACCGGGGAGGGCGCCGGCCGGTCGGTCGGGTAATGGCAGGATTGCGGGCCTGTCCGAGTTGTTTAGAATGGGTGTATGGCGATTATCCCGGACAAGCAGGACAGTACCGTCCTGGAACGCAAGCAGCAGAAGCTGAAGCCGCCTTCGATGTACAAGGTGGTGCTGCTGAACGACGACTTCACGCCGATGGAATTCGTCGTGATGGTGGTCCAGGAGTATTTCAAGAAGGATCGCGAGACGGCCACGCAGATCATGCTGAAGGTCCATCGCGAAGGGCGAGGGGTTTGTGGGGTCTATACGCGGGACATCGCGTCGACCAAGGTTGAGCAAGTCGTTACCCATGCGCGGCAGGCAGGGCATCCGCTGCAGTGCGTGATGGAGGAAGCATGATTGCCCAGGAATTGGAAGTCAGCCTGCACATGGCGTTCATGGAAGCACGCCAGGCGCGCCATGAGTTCATTACGGTCGAGCACCTGCTGCTGGCCCTGCTGGATAATCCGACGGCAGCCGAGGTGTTGCGCGCGTGTGCGGCCAACATCGAGGACTTGCGTCAGAACCTGCGCAATTTCATCCACGACAACACACCTACCGTCCCGGGCACCGACGATGTCGATACCCAGCCGACGCTCGGGTTCCAGCGCGTGATCCAGCGCGCGATCATGCACGTCCAGTCGACGTCGAACGGCAAGAAGGAAGTCACCGGCGCGAACGTGCTGGTCGCGATCTTCGGCGAGAAGGATTCGCACGCCGTCTACTACCTGCAGCAGCAGGGCGTCACGCGTCTCGACGTGGTGAACTTCATTTCGCACGGTATCGCGAAGACGAACAGCGGCGAAGCCGCGAAGTCGACCGACGCGAACGCGGAAAGCGAGGACGCGAACGCGCAGAAGGAAACGCCGCTCGCGCAGTTCACGCAGAACCTGAACCAGATGGCGAAGGACGGCCGCATCGATCCGCTGATCGGCCGCGAGCCGGAGGTCGAGCGCGTCGTGCAGGTGCTGTGCCGTCGCCGCAAGAACAACCCGCTGCTCGTCGGCGAAGCCGGCGTCGGCAAGACCGCGATCGCCGAAGGGCTCGCGTATCGGATCACCCGCGGCGAAGTGCCGGACATCCTCGCGAACGCGCAGGTGTATTCGCTCGACATGGGCGCGCTGCTCGCGGGCACCAAGTATCGCGGCGATTTCGAGCAGCGTCTGAAGACGGTGCTGAAGGAGTTGAAGGAGCGGCCGCACGCGATCCTCTTCATCGACGAAATCCATACGCTGATCGGCGCGGGCGCCGCGTCGGGCGGCACGCTCGATGCATCGAACCTGCTGAAGCCGGCGTTGTCGTCGGGCACGCTCAAGTGCATCGGCGCGACGACGTTCACCGAGTACCGCGGCATCTTCGAGAAGGATGCGGCGCTGTCGCGGCGCTTCCAGAAGGTCGACGTGACGGAGCCGAGCGTCGAGCAGACGGTCGCGATCCTGCGCGGGCTGAAGTCGCGCTTCGAGGAGCATCACGGCGTCAAGTACTCGTCGGGTGCGCTGTCGGCCGCGGCCGAACTGTCGGCGCGCTTCATCACCGACCGTCACCTGCCGGACAAGGCGATCGACGTGATCGACGAGGCGGGCGCCGCGCAGCGGATCCTGCCGAAGTCGAAGCAGAAGAAGACGATCGGCAAGGGCGAGATCGAGGAAATCATCTCGAAGATCGCGCGCGTGCCGGCGCAGAGCGTGTCGCAGGACGATCGCAGCAAGCTGCAGACGCTCGATCGCGACTTGAAGAGCGTCGTGTTCGGCCAGGATCCGGCGATCGATGCGCTCGCGGCCTCGATCAAGATGGCGCGCGCGGGCCTCGGCAAGATGGACAAGCCGATCGGCGCGTTCCTGTTCTCCGGCCCGACGGGTGTCGGCAAGACCGAAGTGGCGCGCCAGCTCGCGTTCACGCTCGGCATCGAGCTGATCCGCTTCGACATGTCGGAATACATGGAGCGTCACGCGGTGAGCCGGCTGATCGGCGCGCCGCCGGGCTACGTCGGGTTCGACCAGGGCGGCCTGCTGACCGAAGCCGTCACGAAGAAGCCGCATTGCGTGCTGCTGCTCGACGAAATCGAGAAGGCGCATCCGGACATCTTCAACGTGCTGCTGCAGGTGATGGACCACGGCACGCTGACGGACAACAACGGCCGCAAGGCGGATTTCCGCAACGTCATCATCATCATGACGACGAACGCGGGCGCCGAGTCGATGCAGAAGGCGACGATCGGTTTCACGACGCGCCGCGAAACGGGCGACGAGATGACCGACATCAAGCGCCTGTTCACGCCGGAATTCCGCAACCGCCTGGATGCGATCATCAGCTTCCGCTCGCTCGATGAGGAAATCATCATGCGTGTGGTCGACAAGTTCCTGATCCAGCTCGAGGAACAGCTGCACGAGAAGAAGGTTGACGCGCTCTTCACCGACGCGTTGCGCAAGCATCTCGCGAAGCACGGCTTCGACCCGCTGATGGGCGCGCGGCCGATGCAGCGGCTGATCCAGGACACGATCCGGCGCGCGCTGGCCGACGAACTGCTGTTCGGCAAGCTCGTCAACGGCGGTCATGTGACCGTCGACGTCGACGAAAGCGACAAGGTGCAGTTGTCGTTCGACAAGCTGGCGAATCCGCCGCACAAGCCGAACGAAGAGACGGTCGAAGTCGAGTAAGCGATCATTCGTTGTTCATGCGAACGGCGCGGGAAGTTCTCCGCGCCGTTTCGTTTTATCCGGCGCCGGCGGCGCGATGGTGGTGCAGGGGAGTGGTAACGCAGTGACACAACAACAACGGTCGTTCGACGATATCGTCGCGCGCGAACAAGGGTTGCGCCACGCGCTGACGTCGGGGCAGATGGCGATGATCGCGATCGGCGGCGCGATCGGCACGGGGCTGTTCCTCGGCAGCGGGTTCGCGATCGGGCTCGCCGGCCCGAGCGTGCTGGTTTCCTATGCGATCGGCGCGCTGATCGCGCTGCTGCTGATGGGCGCGCTCGCGGAAATGACCGCCGCGCATCCGACGGCCGGCTCGTTCGGCGCGTATGCCGAGCATTACGTCGGCCCGCTCGCGGGCTTCCTGGTGCGCTATGCGTGCTGGTTCGCGGTCGTGTTCGCGATCGGCACCGAGATCAGCGCGATCGCCGTGTTCATGAAGTACTGGTTTCCGGCCGTGCCCGGCTGGTACTGGGTGATCGGCTTCTCCGCGCTGCTGATCGCGGTGAATCTCGCCAGCGTCACGCTGTACGGGACGGTCGAATACGCGTTCTCGTTGCTGAAGATCGCGGCGATCGTCGTGTTCATCGTGCTCGGCGCGTTTCTCGTGTGGTCGGCGCCGGCCGCATCGGGCGTCGGTTTCGCGAACTACACCGCGCACGGCGGTTTCATGCCGAAGGGGCCTTGGGGTACCTGGGTCGCGGTGATCGTCGCGATTTTCAGCTACATGAGCATCGAAGCCGTCGCGATCGCGGCCGGCGAGGCGCGCGATCCGCAGCACGCGGTCACGCGCGCCTTCCGCTCGACCGTGTTCCGGCTCGTGCTGTTCTACCTGCTGACGCTGTCGCTGATGCTGGCGATCGTGCCGTGGACGCAGGCCGGCACCGACGAAAGCCCGTTCGTGAAGGTGATGGCCGCGACGCACGTGCCGTATGCGGCGGGCGTGATCAACTTCGTGCTGCTGATCGCGGCGCTGTCGGCGATGAACAGCCAGCTCTACGTGACGACGCGGATGATGTTCAGTCTGTCGCGCGCGCGCCTCGCGCCGGCGGTATTCGGCCGGCTGGGCGCGAACGGCGTGCCGCGCGCCGCGCTATGGATTTCGACGAGCGGCGTCGCGGTGGCCGCCGTGCTGGTTGCGCTGGCGCCCGACACCGCGTTCACGGTGATGATGGCGATCGCGATGTTCGGCGCGCTGTTTACGTGGCTGATGATCTTCGTCACGCACCTGCGCTTCCGTTCGAAGTATCGGGGCCCTACGCTCGCGTTCCGGATGTGGGGGCACCCGTTCGGCAGCCTGCTCGGCGCGGCGCTCGTCGCGGCGATCCTGCTGACGACCGCTTTCACGCGCGAATTCCGGATGACGATGGTGGTCGGCGTCGTGTTCGTCGTGCTGCTGACGCTCGCCTACGCGCTGCATTACCGGCACCGGCACGCGCGCTGATCGCGCGGCCCCGTTTTTCGTGCTGCGTGGCTCAGTGGCGGCCGGTGCTGCCGAAGCCGCCTTCGCCGCGATCGCTCTCGGCGAATTCGTGGACGATGTTGAACTGCGCCTGCACGACCGGCACGATCACGAGCTGCGCGAGCCGTTCGAACGGGTTCAGCACGAATTCGGTCTGGCCGCGGTTCCACGTCGAGACCATCAACTGACCCTGATAGTCGGAGTCGATCAGGCCGACGAGATTGCCGAGCACGATCCCGTGCTTGTGGCCGAGGCCCGAGCGCGGCAGGATCAGCGCCGCATAGCCGGGATCGGCGAGGTGGATCGCGAGGCCCGTCGGCACGAGCGTGGTTTCGCCCGGCTTCAGCGTGACCGGGGCGTCGAGGCACGCGCGCAGGTCGAGGCCGGCGCTGCCGGCGGTCGCGTAGGCGGGCAGGTAGTCGCGCATGCGCGCGTCGAGAATCTTCAGGTCGAGTTTCATGCGGTCGTCGAATCGGTCGGGAAGGGCGCGGCGGCCAGTGCCGCCGCGCGGGATCAGATCAGGCGGTTGTCGGGCAAGCGCTTCGCGATTTCCGCGACGAGCGCATGCGCGAGTTCGTCCTTGGGCGCGCGCGGCAGGCGCGTGAGGCCGGCGGCCTCGAACAGCACGACTTCGTTGTCGTCGCGCCCGAACGTCAGCGGGCCGAGGTTGCCGACGAGCAGCGGCACGTTCTTGCGCTTGCGCTTCTCGTCGCCGTGCACGTCGAGGTCGCCGCTTTCGGCCGCGAAGCCGACGCAGAACGGCGCATCGGGCAGCGCCGCGACCGACGCGAGGATGTCGGGGTTCTCGACGAACGCGAGCGCCGGCATCTTGCGGTCGGCCGTCTTCTTCATCTTGTGCTCGGCCGGCTGGTCGACGCGCCAGTCGGCGACCGCCGCCACCGCGATGAAGATGTCGGCATCGGCGACCGCCTGCATCACCGCGTCGTACATTTGCTGCGCGGTCTGCACGTCCTGGCGGGTCACGCCCCACGGCGTGTCGAGCGCGACCGGCCCGGCGACGAGATGCACGTCGGCGCCCGCCTGCTGCGCGGCGCGCGCGAGCGCGAAGCCCATCTTGCCGCTGGAGCGGTTCGTCAGGCCGCGGACCGGGTCGAGCGGCTCGAACGTCGGGCCGGCCGTGATCAGCACGCGCCGGTGCGCGAGCACCTTCGGCGCGAAGTGCGCGACGATCGCTTCATAGATCGCCTCGGGCTCGAGCATGCGGCCGTCGCCGACTTCGCCGCACGCCTGCGCGCCCGAGTCCGGGCCGAGCACCGATACGCCGTCCGCGCGCAGTTGCGCGGCGTTGCGTTGCGTGGCCGGGTTCTGCCACATCTGGCGGTTCATCGCGGGCACGACGAGCAGCGGGCAGTCGCGTGCGACGCACAGCGTCGACAGCAGGTCGTCGGCGAACCCGTGCGCGAGCTTCGCGAGGAAATCCGTCGACGCGGGCGCGATCACGATCGCGTCGGCTTCGCGCGACAGGTCGATGTGCGCCATGTTGTTGTCGATGCGCGCGTCCCACTGGCTCGTATAGACGGGCCGCCCCGACAGCGCCTGCATCGTGACGGGCGTGATGAACTGGGTGGCGGCGTCGGTCATCGCGACCTGCACGGTCGCACCGGCCTTCACGAGCAGCCGCGTGAGTTCGGCGATCTTGTAGCAGGCGATGCCGCCCGTCAGGCCGAGAACGAGGTGTTTTCCTGCGAGTTCTGCGTGTGCCAACTCAGGCCTCCTGGGGTCAAACGGAACGGCCGGCGCGAAGCCGGCCGTCGACACGGAGTATGCGCGCTCAGCGCGCGCCGCGCACGCGCCGCAGCTCGTCGTAGACCAGCAGCACCGCGCCCACCGTGATCGCGGAATCGGCGAGGTTGAACGCCGGGAAGTGCCACGCGCCGAGATGGAAATCGAGGAAGTCGATCACGTGACCGTAGACGAGCCGGTCGATCACGTTGCCGAGCGCGCCGCCGAGGATCAGCGCGAGCGACAGGCTGAACAGGCGTTGCTGGCCGTGACGGCGCAGCAGGAAGCAGATCACGAGCGTCGCACCGATGCCGAGCGCGGTGAACGCCCAGCGCTGCCAGCCGCTCGCGGCCGACAGGAAGCCGAACGCGGCGCCGCGGTTGTACACCAGCACGAGATTGAAGAACGACGTCAGCGCATGCTGCGCGCCGTACGCGAACGTTTTCAGGATCGCGATCTTCGACAACTGGTCGAACAGGATCACGATCAGCGAAATGCCGAGCCAGGGCGCGAGCGCGCCGCTGGCCGGTTTCGACAGGGTCTTCGCCATATTTATGCAGCGCTCCGGATTTCGCCGTTTTCAAACAGGTTCGAGAAGCAGCGGCCGCACAGCGTCGGATGATCGGCGTGCGCGCCGACATCTTCGCGGTAGTGCCAGCAGCGTTCGCACTTCTGGTACTTCGACGCGGCCACGTCGACGCTTTCCTGCGCGTCGTCGTCGACCTTGACGACCGTCGCGGCCGACGTGATCAGCACGAACTTCAGATCGTCGCCGAGGCTCGTCAGCGCGTCGTAGCGCGCGCCGCTCGCATGCACGGCCACTTCGGCCTGCAGCGACGAACCGATGCGGTTCGCGGTGCGCGCTTCCTCGAGCGCCTTCGTCACGTTGCCGCGGACGTCGCGCAGCAGCGCCCACTTCTCGATCAGCGCGGCCGCGCCGGCAACTTCCGGATACGCATAGTAGGTCTCCGTGAAGATCGTGTCGCTCGCCGGCTGGAACACCTTCCACGCTTCTTCCGCCGTGAACGACAGGAACGGCGCGAGCACGCGCAGCAGGCCTTGCGTCAGGTGGTACAGCGCCGTTTGCGCGGAACGGCGCGCGCGCGAATCGGCGGCGCTCGTGTACAGGCGATCCTTCAGCACGTCGAGGTAGAAGCCGCCGAGATCCTCCGAGCAGTACGTCTGCAGCTTCGCGACGACCGGGTGGAACTCGTACTTCTCGTAGTGGCCGAGCAGTTCCGTCTGCAGTTGCTGCGAGAACGCGACCGCGTAGCGGTCGATCTCGAGCCATTCGTCGACCGGCACCGCGTGCTGCGCGAAGTCGAAATCCGACAGGTTCGCGAGCAGGAAGCGCAGCGTGTTGCGGATGCGGCGATAGCCTTCGGTCACGCGCTTCAGGATTTCCTCGGAGATCGCGAGTTCGCCCGAGTAGTCGGTCGACGCGATCCACAGGCGGATGATTTCCGCGCCGAGGCGGTTCGCGACTTCATGCGGGTCGATGCCGTTGCCGAGCGACTTGCTCATCTTGCGGCCTTCGCCGTCGACCGTGAAGCCGTGCGTGAGCAGGCCCTTGTACGGCGCGCGGCCGTCGAGCATCGATGCGGTGAGCAGCGACGAGTGGAACCAGCCGCGATGCTGGTCCGAGCCTTCGAGGTACAGGTCGGCGGGGAACTGCAGCTGATCCTTGTGCGAGCCGCGCAGCACGTGCCAGTGCGTCGTGCCCGAGTCGAACCACACGTCGAGCGTGTCGCGGTTCTTTTCGTACAGGTTCGCGTCGTCGCCGATCAGCTCGCGCGGGTCGAGCGATTGCCATGCCTCGATGCCCGACTGCTCGACGCGCTTCGCGACTTCCTCGAGCAACTCGAGCGTGCGCGGGTGCAGCTCGCCGGTTTCCTTGTGCACGAAGAACGCCATCGGCACGCCCCACTGGCGCTGGCGCGACAGCGTCCAGTCGGGACGGTTCGCGATCATGCTGAACAGGCGCTGCTTGCCCCACGACGGGTAGAACGCGGTCGCGTCGACGCCTTCGAGCGCCGTCTCGCGCAGCGTCTTGCCGCCGTCGCGCGGCGCCACGTCCATGCCGGCGAACCATTGCGACGTCGCGCGGTAGATGATCGGCGTCTTGTGGCGCCAGCAGTGCATGTAGCTGTGCGTGTACTTCTCGCTGCGCAGCAGCGAGCCGGCCGCGTTCAGCGCGTCGACGATCTTCGGGTTCGCGTCCCAGATCGACAGGCCGCCGAACAGCGGCAGCGACTCGATGTAGCGGCCGTCGCCCATCACCGGGTTGATGATGTCGGAATCGGTCATCCCGTGCGCCTTGCACGACTGGAAGTCCTCGATGCCGTACGCGGGCGACGAGTGCACGACGCCGGTACCCGTATCGGTCGTCACGTAGTCGCCGAGGTAGACGGGCGCGGTGCGCTGGTAGCCGGGGTGGGCCGACGCGAGCGGGTGGTGGAAGCGCAGGTTCGCGAGCTTCACGCCGGGCGCGGTCGCGACGACGCGGCCGGTCAGCTTGAAGTCGGCCATGCAGGCTTCGACGCGCTCCTGCGCGATGATCAGCAGCCCGCGCTCGGTGTCGACCAGCGCGTAGACGATTTCCGGGTGGAGGTTCAGCGCCTGGTTGGCGGGAATCGTCCACGGCGTGGTGGTCCAGATCACGATGCCGCCTTCGGCGCGCGGCAGCGCCGGCAGGCCGAACGCGTGCGCGGTCTTTTCCGGCTCCGCGAACGCGAACATCACGTCGATCGTCGGGTCGGTGCGGTCCTTGTACTCGACCTCCGCTTCCGCGAGCGCCGAGCCGCAGTCGAAGCACCAGTTCACCGGCTTCAGCCCGCGATACACGTAGCCCTTCTCGATGATCTTGCCGAGCGCGCGGATCTCTTCCGCCTCGTTCACGAAGTTCATCGTCTTGTACGGGTTGGCCCAGTCGCCGAGCACGCCCAGGCGCTTGAAGCCGACCTTCTGCTTCTCGATCTGCTCGGTCGCGTACGCGCGCGCCTTGCTCATCACTTCGGCCGCCGGCAGCGACTTGCCGAACTGCTTCTCGATCTGGATTTCGATCGGCATGCCGTGGCAGTCCCAGCCCGGCACGTACGGCGCGTCGAAGCCGGCCATGTTGCGCGACTTGACGACGATGTCCTTCAGGATCTTGTTGACCGCGTGGCCGAGGTGGATGTCGCCGTTCGCATACGGCGGGCCGTCGTGCAGGATGAACTTCGGCCGGCCCTTGCTGGCCGCGCGGATCTTGTCGTAGATGCCGCGCTCTTCCCACTCCTTGACCCACTGCGGCTCGCGCTTGGGCAGGTCGCCGCGCATCGGGAACGGCGTGTCGAGCAGGTTGACCGGATACTTGGCCTGCGGTTTCGAATCGGCTTTCTTGTTGCTCATGATGGGATCGCTATCTAAATCGGGGGACGCTCGGGCGTCGTGAATCGGGTAGGCGCGCGAGCAGGCGCGCGAGGGTGCGGCGCCAGGGCGCCGCCGTCCGGATCAGCTAATTCGGTCGGTGGCCGACGTCGCGAAGCCCGTCGCCCGGCTGCCCGGCGCACGGTCGCGCTCGACGAAGTACGCGCGCGCGTTCGCGACGTCCAGCGCGATCGCGCGCGACAGCGCCTCGAGATCGTCGAACTTCGCCTCGTCGCGCAGCTTCTTCAGGAATTCGACACGGATCAGCTTGCCGTACGCGTCGCCGTGCCAGTCGAGCAGGTGGACTTCGAGCAGCACGCGGCCCGAATCGTCGACGGTCGGACGCAGCCCGAGGCTCGCGACGCCCGGCAGCGGCTCGGGGCCGAGGCCGTGCACCTGCACGACGAAGATGCCCGCGAGCGCCGGCCGCTTGTGCGCGATCGGCAGGTTCAGCGTCGGGAAGCCGAGATCGCGGCCGAGCTTCAGCCCGTGCGCGACGTGGCCGCTGATCGCATAGCCGTGGCCGAGCGCCTGTGCGGCCGCGTCGAGATCGCCCGCGGCGAGCGACGCGCGCACGCCGGAGCTGGAAATGCGCGTGCCGTCGCTGCCGGCCACCGTGCCCATCTGCTCGACCTCGAAGCCGTGCTGCTCGCCGGCCGCCTTCAGCGTGTCGAAGGTGCCCGCGCGCTTCGCGCCGTAGCAGAAATCGTCGCCGACCATCATCCAGCGCGTGTGCAGGCCGTTCACCAGCGTGCGCTCGACGAACGCCTGCGGCGACTGGCTCGCGAACGTGTGGTTGAAGTGCTCGACGACGACGCGGTCGACACCGTGCTCGCGCAGCGCCTCGAGCTTGTCGCGCAGCATCGCGATGCGCGGCGGCGCGCCGGCCGGATTGAAGAATTCGCGCGGGTGCGGCTCGAACGTCATCACGCACACGGGCAGGCCGCGCGCGTCCGCCGCCGCGCGCACGCGCGCGAGCAGGGCCTGGTGGCCGCGATGGACACCGTCGAAGTTGCCGATCGTCAGCGCGCACGGGGCGCGGCTCTCGGCGTTGGGCAGGCCGCGGAAGACTTTCACGATAGCGGATGCAGCGTCGGGGAATGAGCGGTGGAATGCCGCAAAGCAGAAGATTATAAACGTTCGGGCGGGCCGACGGCCGAGAAGGCGGGAAACGCGAGGGCGAATGGTAAAATTCGCGGATGAAAAAACTCGTGATCCTGATTTCCGGTCGCGGCAGCAACATGGAGGCCATCGTCCGCGCGTGCGCGCAGGAACGCTGGCCGGCCGAGATTGCCGCCGTGATCGCCAACCGGCCCGATGCGGCCGGACTGGCTTTTGCCGCGTCGCACGGGGCGGCGACGGCGGTGGTCGACCACCGGTCGTTCGACGGCCGCGACAGCTTCGACGCGGCGCTCGCCGCCGAGATCGACCGTTTCTCGCCCGATCTCGTCGTCCTCGCCGGCTTCATGCGCATCCTGACGCCCGCATTCGTCAGACGATACGAAGGCCGGCTGCTCAACATCCATCCGTCGCTGCTGCCGAGCTTCAAGGGCATCCACACGCACCAGCAGGCGCTCGACGCCGGCGTCGCGCTGCATGGCGCGAGCGTGCATTTCGTCATTCCGGAGCTCGACAGCGGCGCGATCGTCGCGCAGGGCGCGGTGCCCGTGCGCGCCGGCGACGACGCGGCCGCGCTCGCGGGGCGTGTGCTGGCGGTCGAGCATGTGCTGTATCCGCGTGCGGTGCGCTGGTTCGTCGAGGGGCGGCTGCGCCTCGAGAACGGCCGCGCAGTGGTGGCGCCCGACGAGGCGCGCTGGATTTTCGCGGATCAACCGCATACCGAAACGAGTGAGGGCGTATGAAGCTGCACGGATTCCTGATCGGCCAGACCGAGACTTTGCTGGCCGAGGTGCTGAAATTCGCCGGCCCCGCCGACGCGACGACGAGCCGGTTCTTCCGTGCGCACCCGAAGCTCGGGCATGCGGAGCGCGGCGTGATCGCCGAGGCCGTGTTCGCGGTGCTGCGCCGGAAGATGGAGTTTTCGCATCTGGCCGAGAGCGGCACCGGCACGCCCGCGCGGCGCCTCACGCTGCTGGGCCTGATGCAGACGGTCGGTCGCAATGCGCTGAAGCCGTTCCTGTCCGACACCGAGTCGGCATGGCTCGAACACGTGTCGAAGATCGATCCGGCGAGCCTGCCGGTGCGCATCCGCACGAACCTGCCCGACTGGATTCACCAGGCGCTGTCGGCCCGTTTCGACGCCGAGGAGCTCGCGCAGCTCGCCGCCGCGCTGAACTACCCGGCGCCGCTCGACCTGCGTGCCAACGCGCAGAAGGCGACCCGCGACCAGGTGATCGACGCGCTGCGCGCGAGCGGCATCGATGCGGGCGCGACGCCGTTCGCGCCGTTCGGCGTGCGCGTGGTCGGCAAGCCGGCGCTGACGCGCCTGAAGCTGTTCGAGGAAGGCGCGATCGAGGTGCAGGACGAAGGCAGCCAGCTGCTGTGCTCGCTGGTCGCGCCGCGGCGCGGCGAAATGGTCGTCGATTTCTGCGCGGGCGCGGGCGGCAAGACGCTCGCGCTCGGCGCGATGATGCGCTCGACGGGGCGCCTCTATGCGTTCGACGTGTCGGAGAAGCGCCTCGCGAAGCTGAAGCCGCGCCTCGCGCGCAGCGGGCTGTCGAACGTGAACCCGGTGCTGATCGACAGCGAGCACGACGCGAAGGTCAAGCGGCTCGCCGGCAAGATCGACCGCGTGCTGGTCGACGCGCCGTGCAGCGGCCTCGGCACGCTGCGCCGCAATCCCGACCTGAAGTGGCGCCAGACGCGCACCGCGATCGACGAGCTGACGCCGAAGCAGGCGTCGATCCTCGCGAGCGCCGCGCGCCTCGTGAAGAAGGGCGGCCGGCTCGTCTACGCGACCTGCAGCGTGCTCGATGCCGAGAACGAGCGCATCGTCGAACAGTTCCTCGCCGATCATCCCGAGTTCGTGCTGGTGCCGGCGCAGAAGGTGCTGGCCGACCAGCGCGTCGAACTCGAGACGGGCGACTACCTGTCGCTGTGGCCGCACCGTCACGCGACGGACGGCTTCTTCGCCGCGGTGCTCGAACGCCGCGCCGCGCAGTAACGGCTGGCCGGACGGACGATGGAGAGTCTGCAGAGCCGCCTGCTGTCGCGCCGGCTGGCATCGGTGATTCGCGATTTCCACCAGCCGGTGATGATCTGGCAGGCGGCGATTCTCGTCGGTGCGCTGTGTCTCGCGTGGGTGGCCGCGCGCTTCGTGCACGCTCGGATCGATGCGCGGCGCCGGGCAGCCGGACGCGCGCCGGGCGCGGGCGCGCAAAGCCTGAAGCGTGCGTTGTTTCCGTTGTTCGGCGGCGTGTTCGTCGGCGGCGCGCAGCTCGCGTTCGAGCCGTTCATGTCGACGTCGCTGCTGTCGCTCGCGCTCGTGCCGCTGTTCGGCATCGGGCTGATCTACGTGCTGTTCTTCTTCGCGCGGCGCGTGTTCGCGCGCGACGGCCACACGCACGCGTGGCTGTCGGTCGTCGAGAAGATCGTGTCGACCGTCGTGTGGGCCGCGATGGTGATGACCGTGCTCGGCATCCAGCGCGACGTGCTCGGCTGGCTCGACAGCGTGCAGTTCCGGGTCGCGACCGCGCACCTCACGCTGCTGTCGGTGATCTCCGGCGCGCTGTGGGTGTGCGTGACGCTGATGGTCGCGATGTGGCTCGGCTCGGTGCTCGAGGATCGCCTGTCGCGCGCGAGCACGCTCGACGCGAACCTGAAGGTCGTGCTGTCGCGGGTCGGCCGCGCGCTGCTCGTGTTCGCGGCGATCCTGATCGGGTTGTCGCTCGTCGGTATCGACGTGACGGTGCTCGGCGTGTTCGGCGGCGCGGTGGGCGTCGGCCTCGGGTTCGGGCTGCAGAAGATCGCGAGCAACTACGTGTCGGGCTTCATCATCCTGCTCGACCGCTCGCTGCGGCTCGGCGATGCGATCAGCGTCGGCGGGCTGCAGGGCGTCGTCACGCAGATCCGCACGCGCTACACGGTCGTGCGCGGCCTCGACGGCAACGAGACGCTGATCCCGAACGAGAAGCTGATCACCGACGTCGTGCAGAACCAGTCGTCGTACCTGACGCGCGGCTACGCGAAGGTCGCGGTGCAGGTCGCCTACACGAGCGACGTCGAGCAGGCACTCGCATTGCTTGCCGAAGCCGCGAAGGACGTGCCGCGCGTGCTGGCCGAGCCGGCGCCGACGCCGTACCTCGCGAGTTTCGGCGCGGACGGGATCGACCTGGAGCTGGGTTTCTGGATCGAGGATGCGGCGAAAGGCACGTCGGGCGTGCGCTCGAGCGTGAACCGCAACATCTGGCGGCTGTTCGGCGAGCACGGGATTTCCATTCCGTTTCCGCAGCGCGAAGTGCGCGTGGTCGGACTGCCGGACGGCTTTCCCGCGGCCGGCGCGGCGGCCGGGCGCGATCCGGCTGCCGCCAACGGTGCGCTGGGCGCGCGCGCGCCGGCGGCATAGCGCTCGCGGCCGGTCAATCGTACCGATTTCGCGGTCGAAACCGGATCGCAGGCCTTTCCCAGTCCGCCCATGGACCGCGCGGATTGCGTGAGGGCAAGAAAATGTTCATTTTTTACAAAGACTTGGAACGGTTGAAGTAAAATTCTGGTCTACACGCGGTATGCTTTCATTCTTCTGACGCCAACGGGCGTCGCTCTCATCACAGGTAACTGCCTTGTTGAATTCCCTGCTCGATTTTCTTTCCCACGGGCTCCTGCATTTTTCGTGGTGGCAGGTCGCGTTGTTCGCGCTCGCCGTCACGCACGTCACGATCATCGGCGTGACGGTCTACCTGCACCGCTGCCAGGCGCACCGCGCGCTGGAGCTGCATCCGATCGCGAGCCATTTCTTCCGCCTGTGGCTGTGGATGACCACCGGCATGCTGACCGGCCAGTGGGCCGCGATTCACCGCAAGCATCACGCGAAGTGCGAGACCGAGGAAGATCCGCACAGCCCGCAGACGCGCGGCATCTGGAAGGTGTTCCTCGAGGGCGCCGAGCTGTATCGCGCGGAAGCGAAGAACGAAGAGACGATGCGCAAGTTCAGCCACGGCACGCCGAACGACTGGATCGAACGCAACGTCTACTCGAAGTACCCGATTCTCGGCGTGAGCCTGATGATGGTCATCGACGTCGCGCTGTTCGGCGTGCTCGGCCTGACCGTGTGGGCCGTGCAGATGGTGTGGATTCCGTTCTGGGCGGCGGGCGTCGTCAACGGCTTCGGTCACTTCTGGGGCTATCGCAACTTCAACTCGGCCGACGCGAGCACGAACCTGTTCCCGTGGGGCATCGTGATCGGCGGCGAGGAACTGCACAACAACCACCATACGTTCGCGACGTCGGCGAAGCTGTCGAACAAGTGGTACGAGTTCGACATCGGCTGGATGTACATCCGCATCATGTCGGCATTCGGTCTCGCGAAGGTGAAGAAGGTCGCGCCCACGCCGCGTCTGAACAAGCCTAAGACGGTGCTCGACCAGGAAACGCTGCAGGCCGTGCTGTCGAACCGCTACGAAGTGATGGCTCGCTACGGCAAGGCCGTCAAGCGTGCCTACCGCCAGGAGCTCGCGCACCTGAAGGAACTCGGTTCGAGCGAGAAGTACCAGCTGATGCGCAGCGCGCGCAAGTGGTTCCACAAGGACGCCGACGGCCTCGACGAGCCGCAGAAGAAGCTGCTGCCGGAAATCTTCGCGAACAGCCAGAAGCTGCATACGTACTTCCAGCTGCGCCAGGATCTCGCCGCGATCTGGGACCGTTCGACCGCGTCGCGCGAACAGCTTCTCGCGCAATTACAGGATTGGTGCCATCGCGCAGAACAAAGCGGCATCAAGGCGCTGCAGGAATTCGCGACGCGCCTGCGCCGCTACGCCTGATTCGAAATCGATTAGAATCTCAGGACGTCACAAACCCCGCGTTGGCGGGGTTTTTTCATTTGGGCGGCTGGTTTTTGCAGGATGGCCCAGGCGCCGGAATTGGTGTGAAGTTTGGGTGCCGCGTCAGGGCCGAAAAACCGCTCACACCGACCGCGAAGCATGGACCCAAGTAAGCGCTAAAGCGCTAACTTGGGCCGACCGCGAAGCATGGGACCCAAGTAAGCGCTGAAGCGCTAACTTGGGTCGACAGGAGATATGGAGATGCAATCGACGATCAAATCCGTCGAGTACGACCGGCCGGTGTCGGCAGGCACCGTCTGTAGCGTCGGGCAAGCATGGGCCAAGGTGCCCGATGCGCCGTCCGCCGAGGAGCGCGCTGCGCTGAAGGCGCGCATCAAGACATTGCTCACCCGTGAAAAGGCCGTGCTCGTCGCCCACTACTACGTGGATGCCGAACTGCAGGAACTGGCCGACGAAACGGGCGGCTGCGTGGCGGATTCGCTCGAAATGGCCCGCTTCGGCCGCGATCACGACGCGCAGACGCTGGTCGTCGCCGGCGTGCGCTTCATGGGCGAGACCGCGAAGATCCTGAGCCCGAACAAGCGCATCCTGATGCCCGATCTCGACGCGACCTGTTCGCTCGACCTCGGCTGCCCGGTCGACGAATTCTCGGCATTCTGCGATGCGCATCCGGACCGTACCGTGGTCGTCTACGCGAACACCAGCGCGGCCGTGAAGGCGCGCGCGGACTGGATGGTCACGTCGTCGATCGGCCTCGAGATCGTGGCCGACCTGCACGCGCGCGGCGAAAAGATCATCTGGGCGCCGGACCGCCATCTCGGCAGCTATATCCAGAAGAAAACCGGCGCCGACATGCTGCTGTGGCAGGGCTCGTGCCTCGTCCACGACGAGTTCAAGGGCATCGAGCTCGACCTGCTGCGCGCCGAATATCCGGACGCGAAGGTGCTCGTGCATCCGGAATCGCCGGAAAACGTCGTCGCGCAGGCCGACGTCGTCGGCTCGACCACGCAGCTGATCGACGCGGCCGTCAAGTTCGACGCGAAGCGCTTCATCGTCGCGACCGACCTCGGCATCCTGCACAAGATGCAGCTTGCCGCGCCCGGCAAGACTTTCATCGCCGCGCCGACGGCCGGCAACAGCGCGACCTGCAAGAGCTGCGCGCACTGCCCGTGGATGGCGATGAACGGCCTCGCGAACCTCGCCGACGTGCTCGAGCGCGGTCACAACCAGATCTTCGTCGATCCCGCGATCGGCGAACGCGCGCGCTTGCCGATCGACCGGATGCTCGAATTCGCGGCCGCGCACAAGAAGCGCGTGCAGGCGAGCGGCGACCTGCAGCGCGACCAGCAGCTGTTCGCGAACGTGGGGGCCGCATGAGCAACGCCGTCTCCCCGCTGTTCGACGCCGTCCGCGCCCAATACGGGGCGGCATTCGACGAAGCGATCGCGCGCAACGTGGCCGACGCGATCGCCGAGGACGTCGGTGCCGGCGACCAGACCGGGCGGCTCGTGCCGGCCGCCGAGCGCCGCCGTGCGCGGATCATCGTGCGCGAGGAAGCCGTGCTGTGCGGCGTGCCGTGGTTCGAGGCCGTGATCGCGCGGATCGATCCGTCGATCGTCGTGCAATGGCGCTATCGCGAAGGCGACCGGATGATGCCCGATTCGGCCGTGTGCGAACTCGAGGGGCCGGCGCGCGCGTTGCTGACGGCCGAGCGCAACGGGCTGAACTTCCTGCAGCTGCTGTCGGGCGTCGCGACGGCGACGCGCCGTTACGTCGATCGTGTCGAAGGTACGCGCGCGAAGATCCTCGATACGCGCAAGACGCTGCCGGGGCTGCGGCTCGCGCAGAAGTACGCGGTCCGGGTGGGCGGCGGCGAGAACCAGCGTCTCGCGCTGTACGACGGCATCCTGATCAAGGAGAACCACATCGCGGCGGCAGGCGGCGTCGGTGAAGCCCTCGATGCGGCGTTCGCGCTCGAATCGGGCGTGCCGGTGCAGATCGAAGTCGAGACGCTTGCGCAGCTCGACACGGCACTCGCGCATGGCGCGCAATCGGTGCTGCTCGACAACTTCACGCTGGACATGATGCGCGAAGCGGTACGCGTCGCGGCCGGCAAGGCCGTGCTCGAAGTGTCCGGGGGCGTCAATTTCGATACGGTGCGCACGTTCGCGGAGACGGGCGTCGATCGCATCTCGATCGGCGCGCTGACGAAGGACGTGCGGGCGACGGACTATTCGATGCGGATCGTCGACTGACCGATTCGCGTCCGATCGGACAAAAAGGCCGTTGGCGCGCAAACGCCAACGGCCTTTTTCTTGTGCGGCCGCAGCCGGGAAGGGCGGCGCGCCGCTTAGCGGCGCGAGCGCGGCGTGAGCACGCTCGGCAGCGCCTTCGGCAGCGTATGCGGCCAGTCGCGGCTGTAGTGCAGCCCGCGGCTTTCGCGGCGCGAGTACGCGCTCTTCACGATCAGCGTTGCCACGTCGACGAGGTTGCGCAGTTCGAGCAGATCGCGCGTCACGCGGAAGTTCGCGTAGTACTCGTGGATTTCGTCGCGCAGCAGCGACAGCCGGTGCTTCGCGCGTTCGAGACGCTTGTCGGTGCGCACGATGCCGACGTAGTTCCACATCAGGCGGCGCAATTCGTCCCAGTTGTGCGCCACGACGACTTCCTCGTCCGCGTCCGACACGCGGCTTTCGTCCCAGGCGGGCAGCGCGGCCGGCGTGTCGGCGTCGAAGCCGGCGGCCTCGATCGCCCCGGCTGCCGCGCGGCCGATCACGAGACATTCGAGCAGCGAGTTGCTCGCGAGCCGGTTCGCGCCGTGCAGCCCCGTGTACGACGTTTCGCCGACCGCATACAGGCCGGCGAGATCGGTGCGGCCCGCGAGATCGGTGACGACGCCGCCGCACGTATAGTGCGCGGCCGGCACGACGGGGATCGGCTGTTTCGCGATGTCGATGCCGAATTCGAGGCAGCGCGCATGGATCGTCGGGAAGTGCTCGCGCAGGAATGCTTCCGGCTGATGGCTGATGTCGAGATACACGCAGTCGATCCCGCGCTTCTTGATCTCGAAGTCGATCGCGCGTGCGACGATGTCGCGCGGCGCGAGCTCGGCGCGTGGATCGTGCGAGGGCATGAAGCGCGTACCGTCGGGCAGCTTCAGCAGGCCGCCTTCGCCGCGCACGGCTTCCGAAATCAGGAACGATTTCGCGTATGGATGGAACAGGCAGGTGGGGTGGAACTGGATGAATTCCATGTTCGACACGCGGCAGCCGGCACGCCATGCCATCGCGATGCCGTCGCCGGTCGCGGTATCGGGGTTCGTCGTGTACAGGTAGACCTTGCCCGCGCCACCGGTGGCGAGTACCGTGTGCGGCGCCTCGATCGTGATCGTGCGGTCGTTGTCGACGTCGAGCGCATACAGGCCGTGGCAGCGGCGGCCGGGCAGCCCGAGCCGGTCCGACGTGATCAGGTCGATCGCGTGGTGGTTTTCGAGGAACGTGATGTTCGGATGCTGGCGCGCCCGCTCCGACAGTGTCGCGAGCACCGCATGGCCGGTCGCATCGGCCGCATGGATGATCCGGCGGTGGCTGTGACCGCCTTCGCGCGTCAAGTGAAAGCCGAGTTCGGCCGCGTCGTCCTTCGTGAATGGCACGCCTTGCGAGATCAGCCATTCGATCGCTTCGCGGCCGTGCTCGACGATGTAGCGCGTCGCGCCTTCGTCGCACAGGCCGCCACCGGCGACCAGCGTGTCGTCGACGTGGTTCTCGATGCTGTCCGCCGAGTCGAGGACCGCTGCGATGCCGCCCTGCGCGTTATCGCTCGCCCCCTCCATCATCGAACGTTTCGCGATCAGCGCGACACGTCGCGTGCTGGCCAGATTGAGTGCGACCGACAGCCCTGCCAGGCCGCTGCCGACGATCGCCACGTCGAATTTCATGCTGCATCTCCATCGTTACGCTTTTTGATCTTGCGTTCCGTCGGCTGTCGCCGCGGAAAGGGGAGAGCATACCGCGTCGGGGGCCCGCGCGTGCGCGCAAAACAAAAAGCCCCGCATGTGCGGGGCTTTTCGGTCACCGTCAAGCTGGCAGAAACCGGAGATTACTTGATCTTGGTTTCTTTGTATTCCACATGCTTGCGGACGACGGGATCGAACTTCTTGATCGCCATCTTTTCCGGCATGTTGCGCTTGTTCTTCGTGGTCGTGTAGAAGTGACCCGTACCAGCGGTCGACTCGAGCTTGATCTTGTCGCGGGCGCCTTTTGCCATGATTGTGCTCCTTGGGCTTAGGCTTCGCCGCGTGCGCGCAGGTCAGCGAGCACGGAATCGATGCCGTTCTTGTCGATCAGGCGCAGGCCGGCGTTCGAGACGCGCAGACGCACCCAGCGGTTTTCGCTCTCCACCCAGAACCGGCGGTTTTGCAGGTTCGGCAGGAAGCGGCGCTTCGTCTTGTTGTTGGCGTGGGAAACGTTGTTGCCGCTCATCGGCGCTTTCCCAGTTACTTGGCATACGCGTGCCATGAGAGCACTCCTAATACGCTAAATTCGGGGTTCGATCGCCGGTGAAGGTTCCATCGCACCGCCACGTGATCCATGGCTGCACTCAGAACGCCGTAGCCCTTACAGACAAGGCCCTTCGATGGCTAGAACTGGTTGGAAAAAAGACAGACGGCGATTCTAGCAGAAAAAGTTCAGAAAAATCAAACCTAATTTCGCTTCGCCGTTGCGGCGCCCTGGGACGGGCCGCCGCGCCACAGTCTACAGCCAACCGGCCCGCGCGAACGAGAAAGTATCGCTGACGCCGACGACGACGTGATCGAGCAGCCGCACGTCGACGAGCTCGAGCGCGTCTTTCAGCACGCGCGTCAGGCGGCGGTCTTCCGCGCTCGGCTGCACCGCGCCCGACGGATGGTTGTGCGCGACGATCAGCGCCGCAGCGTTCTGTTGCATCGCGCGGCGCACGATCTCGCGCGGATAGACGGCCATCCGCGTGAGCGAGCCGCGCGCGAGTTCCTCCATGTCGATCATGCGGTTGCGGGCGTCCAGATAGACCGCGACGAATACTTCGTGCGGGAGCGTGCCGATCTTCATTCGCAGGCAATCCTCGACGGCGCCTGGCGAATCGATCTGCATGCCGTCCCGTGCCTTCTCCTCCAGCATGCGCCGGGCGATCTCGGTGACCGCGACCAGCCGCGCGGAGCGCGCGGGGCCGATGCCGGGGTGCGCCTCGAAATCGTCGGCGCCCGCTTCGAGCAATCCGCGCAGCGACTTGTACTGCTTGATCAGATCGCGGGCGATGACGAATACGTCGTGACCGGGCTTGCCCGTGCCGAGCAGCAGCGCGATCAGTTCGTCGTCGGTCAGCGCGGCCGGCCCGCGTTCCAGCAGCCGCTCGCGCGGCCGCTCCGGCCGCCAGTCGCCCGGGCGGCGCCTGCGCCGGTTGATAGGGATGACGCGGGCGGGCGGATCGGCCGGCGCATCGGTGGTGTCGCGGCATTCGGCCGACGGCAGGATGAGGCGGGGTGACAGCATGGTCTGAACTCCATTGGCGGCGGGCGGCGTGCGCGACGTCGTCGCACTTTCCGCCTTGCACGCTCAGGTGACTTACAATATTGGCTTTGCGCCGGGCCATTCGGCCGTAGCGGGCGCCGACCGAACGAGTAATTCATGAGCCTCATCGATCTATCCGAAGTGAAGCCCGGTTCCCACGTCACGTTGCATTACCGGCTGGCACTGGCCGACGGCGCCGACATCGTCAACACCTTCTCGGACAAGCCGGCCACGCTGTTGCTGGGCGCGGGGCAACTGGCGCCGTCGCTGGAACAGATTCTGCTCGGGCTCAGGCTCGGCGACCACTCGACTTTTCAGCTAGCGCCCGATCAGGGGTTCGGCCCCCGCAATCCCGACATGCTTCAGCGCGTGACGCTGTCGACGCTGCGCGAGAACGGGATGGTCGGCGACGATTTCACGCCGGGCGAGCTCATCGAGTTCAACGCACCGGATGGCGGCCGCTACGCGGGGGTGCTGAAGGAAGTCAGCGAGACCTCGGCGCTGTTCGACTTCAATCATCCGCTCGCGGGCCAGGCGCTCACGTTCGAAGTGAAAATCATCGGAATCCTGTAATCATGAGTACCACCGATACGCTGTCCGCGCAGACCGTCGCCGCCGACGCCGAAATCCTGCTGGCCCAGCCGCGCGGTTTCTGCGCGGGCGTCGACCGCGCGATCGAGATCGTCGAGCGCGCCATCGCGATGCACGGTGCGCCGATCTACGTGCGTCACGAAATCGTCCACAACAAGTACGTGGTCGAGGATCTGAAGAAGAAGGGCGCGATCTTCGTCGAGGAGCTCGAGGAAGTGCCGGCCGGCAACACCGTGATCTTCAGTGCGCACGGCGTGTCGAAAGCCGTCCGCGACGAGGCGGACGTGCGCGGGTTGCGCATTTACGACGCAACCTGCCCGCTCGTCACGAAGGTGCACGTCGAAGTGGCGAAGATGCGCCAGGACGGCGTCGACATCGTCATGATCGGGCACAAGGGCCATCCCGAGGTCGAAGGCACGATGGGCCAGGTCGAGCGGGGCATGCACCTCGTCGAAAGCGTCGAGGACGTGCAGAAGCTCGAGCTCGCCGATCCCGAGCGCATCGCGCTCGTCACGCAGACGACGCTGTCCGTCGACGACGCGGCCGAGATCATCGGCGCGCTGAAGGCGAAGTATCCGAAGATCCGCGAGCCGAAGAAGCAGGACATCTGCTACGCGACGCAGAACCGGCAGGATGCGGTGAAGTTCATGGCGCCGCAATGCGACGTCGTGATCGTGGTCGGCAGTCCGAACAGCTCGAACTCGAGCCGGCTGCGGGAAGTGGCCGAAAAGCGCGGGGTGGCCGCGTACATGGTCGATGCGCCGGATCAGATCGATCCGGCATGGGTTGCCGGCAAGCGCCGCATCGGCGTGACGGCCGGCGCGTCGGCGCCCGAAGTGCTCGCCCAGGCCGTGATCGCCCGGCTGCGCGAGCTCGGCGTGCGCAACGTCCGCGCACTCGAGGGCATCGAGGAAAACGTGTCGTTTCCGCTGCCGCGCGGGTTGAACCTGCCGCCCGCGGCCTGATTGCCGCATCGCACCCTGCGGAATACCGAAGCGCGCCCGTCGGCGCGCTTTTTTTGTGCCTCGAAATTCACATCGCAACCGTTATTCCCAAGCGTGGTGCAACCCGGTTGCTCCGAGCGCGCCCAATCGTGTCTCAAAATTGGTTGCAATGCAGGAAAACCCCATCGAATCAGGATTATTGGCGTCCTATAAATGGAGTTACAATGCGCCCGTTTTCAAGCCGGAATGGCTTTGAAACGGGTTTTGGCAAGGCGCGGGAGACCATTCGATGCATGTGAAGTTGGCTTACGCCGTGTCCGTCGCCGCACCGGTTGCAATGTTTGCCGGCTGCAGCAAAAAGAGCGACGGCGGGGCGGCCAGGGAGGCTGCGGTGTACGCGGCACCGGCGGCCACCGGCGTGCGCGTCGCCGGAACCGGACCTGCGGCGCCATCGGCGCGCCGTATCGCGCAACTGGGCAGGGACAAGGAAAACGGGGCACGTTTGACGATCGAGGAAATCAACACGCATGGCCTGGCGATCGGGCCGGCAGCGGACATGCAGGTTGTAGCGCGGCAAGGGGCGGGTCCACGGATGGCGGACGATCGCGGCGCTGCCGGTAGCGTGCCGAAGCCATTGTCTCCCCTTCAATTCGATTCGACGAAACAGCGTGCTGCCGCGACCGACCGTGTCGCGGTGCGCAGCCTGGTTCGTACGATGGATTCCGATGCAGTCCTGACGAAAGTCGGGCGCGCCCGTCGCAACGCCTTCCCGGGCGACGCGGCGCGGAATCCGACCCGTCCTGGCGCGATGCTTGCATGGCACTGGACGGGCCAAGGCACGGATGCCGGGAAACCGGATGACGGCCGTCTCGGCATGCTGCCCCACGACTTCAAGGAGGCCACGAACACCGTCCTCGACGTCGTGACGATTTAGCGACGGGACTCATGACGGCACCGGAACAGTGCGGTGCCGTTTTTGTATCCGCTCCGGCGGCAGGTCCGGCCGTACAGGCCGGGCGGCGCGCGCCGGGACGATCCACCCTTACCGGTATCGACTAGTACCCGCAGTGCCGCCGAGAAGGCGCGATTCCTCGCTTACCCGCGGGGCGCAACGTCCTCCGGCAGCACGGGCCAAGGAGCTTTAAATGGATATTTTCGTCCAGCAGGTTCTCAACGGGCTGGTGCTCGGCAGTGTGTACGCCATCATCGCGTTGGGATACACGATGGTGTACGGCATTCTCGGCATCATCAACTTCGCGCACGGCGACGTGCTGATGATCGGCGCGATGGTCGCGCTGTCGGCCATCACCGTGCTGCAGAACCACTTTCCCGGACTCGGCAACGTCGCGACGCTGACGATCGGCCTGGGCATCGCCGCGGTCGTCTGCGCGTTCGTCGGCTTCACGATCGAGCGCGTCGCGTACCGGCCGTTGCGCCGCGCGCCGCGCCTCGCCCCGCTGATCACCGCGATCGGCGTGTCGATCCTGCTGCAGACGGCCGCGATGATCATCTGGTCGCGCAACCCGCTGCCGTTCCCGCAATTGCTGCCGACCGACCCGATCAACGTGATCAAGGCCACCGACACGACGCCCGGCGCCGTGATCTCGGTCACCGAAATCGTGATCATCGCGGTTGCGTTCATCGTGATGGGCGGCCTGCTGCTGCTCGTGCACAAGACCAAGCTCGGCCGCGCGATGCGCGCGATCGCCGAAAGCCCGAATACGGCAAGCCTGATGGGCGTGAACCCGAACTTCGTGATCTCCGCGACGTTCATGATCGGCTCCGCGCTCGCCGCGCTGGCCGGCGTGATGATCGCGTCCGAATACGGCAACGTGCACTTCTACATGGGCTTCATCCCCGGCATGAAGGCGTTCACGGCCGCGGTGCTCGGCGGGATCGGCAACCTCGGCGGCGCGATGGTCGGCGGCGTGCTGCTCGGCCTGATCGAGCAGCTCGGGGCCGGCTACATCGGCAACCTCACGGGCGGCGTGTTCGGCAGCAACTACCAGGACGTGTTCGCCTTCGTCGTGCTGATCATCGTGCTGGTGTTCCGTCCGTCGGGCCTGCTGGGCGAACGTGTCGCGGACCGCGCGTAACGGAAGGGGAGCAAACAACATGACATCCATTCAACCGATCGAATCGTCGACGTCGCTCGTCGAAGAGCGCAACACCGCCAAGACCGTCGTCATCGGCCTCCTCACTGCCGTCCTCGTGATCGCCGCGCCGATCGTGATCGGCTCGGCCGGCGGCAACTACTGGGTCCGCGTGCTCGACTTCGCAATGCTGTACGTGATGCTCGCGCTGGGCCTGAACGTGGTGGTGGGCTTCGCCGGCCTGCTCGACCTCGGCTACATCGCGTTCTACGCGGTGGGCGCCTATACGGCCGCGCTGCTGAGCTCGCCGCACCTGACCTCGCAGTTCGAGTGGATCGCGGCGCTCGCGCCGAACGGGCTGCACGTGCCGTTCCTGATCATCGTGCCGATCGCGATGGCGCTCGCGGCGACCTTCGGGATCCTGCTCGGCGCGCCGACGCTGCGCCTGCGCGGCGACTACCTGGCGATCGTCACGCTCGGCTTCGGTGAAATCGTCCGGATCTTCATGAACAACCTCGACCGTCCGGTGAACATCACCAACGGCCCGAAGGGGATCACGGGCATCGATCCGGTGCACGTCGGCGGCTTCAACCTGTCGCAGACGCACTCGCTGTTCGGCTTCCAGCTGCCGTCGGTGTACATGTACTACTACCTGTTCGTGCTCTGCTCGCTGCTGGTGATCTGGGTGTGTACGCGTCTGCAGCACTCGCGTATCGGCCGCGCGTGGGCCGCGATCCGCGAAGACGAGATCGCCGCGAAGGCGATGGGCATCAACACCCGTAACGTGAAGCTGCTCGCGTTCGCGATGGGCGCGTCGTTCGGCGGCCTGTCGGGCTCGATGTTCGGCGCGTTCCAGGGTTTCGTGTCGCCCGAGTCGTTCACGTTCTGGGAATCGATCGTCGTGCTCGCCTGCGTGGTGCTGGGCGGCATGGGCCACATCCCGGGCGTGATCCTGGGTGCGGTGCTGCTCGCGATTTTCCCGGAATTCCTGCGCTCGACGATGAGCCCGCTGCAGCATGCGCTGTTCGGTCATGACATCGTCGATACGGAAGTGATCCGTCAGGCGCTGTACGGCCTCGCGATGGTCATCATCATGCTGTACCGCTCGGAAGGCCTGTGGCCCGCGCCGAAGCATGAGGACAAGATCGCGAAACTGGCGAAGCGCAACAGCAAGAAGCCGGTGCGCGCTTAACCTACGGACAAGGGGATAACCACATGAGCGACAAGCAAATCCGACTGTCCGTCTCGGGCGTGAACAAGCGCTTCGGCGGGCTGCAGGCGCTGTCCGACGTCGGCCTGCAGATCAAGGAAGGCGAGATCTACGGGCTGATCGGCCCGAACGGCGCCGGCAAGACCACGTTCTTCAACGTGATCACGGGCCTCTACACGCCGGACTCCGGCGACTTCAAGCTGGACGGCCAGAACTACACGCCGACGGCCGTGCACCAGGTGGCCAAGGCCGGCATCGCGCGCACGTTCCAGAACATCCGCCTGTTCGGCGGGATGACGGCGCTCGAGAACGTGATGGTGGGCCGCCACGTGCGCACCAAGCACGGGCTGCTCGGCGCGGTGTTCCAGACGCCGGCCGAACGCCAGGAAGAGCGCGAGATCAAGGAACGCGCGATCGAGCTGCTCGACTACGTCGGCGTGCTGCAGTACGCCGACTACACGTCGCGCAACCTGTCGTACGGTCACCAGCGTCGTCTGGAAATCGCCCGTGCACTGGCCACCGACCCGAAGCTGCTCGCGCTCGACGAGCCGGCAGCCGGGATGAACGCGACCGAGAAGGTCGAACTCACGCGCCTGCTCGACAAGATCCGCTCGGACGGCCGCACGATTCTGCTGATCGAGCACGACGTGAAGCTCGTGATGGGGCTGTGCAACCGGATGACGGTGCTCGATTACGGCAAGGTGATCGCCGAGGGTCTGCCGCAGGACGTGCAGAAGAATCCGAAGGTGATTGAGGCATATCTCGGCGCAGGGGTGCACTGATGGCAGCGGCAATGTTGAAAATCAAGGGCTTGCAGGTCAACTACGGCGGCATTCAGGCCGTCAAGGGCGTTGACATGGAAGTCCGTCAGGGCGAGCTCGTGACGCTGATCGGTGCGAACGGCGCCGGCAAGACCACGACGATGAAGGCGATCACGGGCCTGAAGCCGTACTCGGCGGGCGACATCGAGTACGACGGCACGTCGATCAAGGGCATTCCGCCGCACGAGCTGCTCAAGCGCGGCCTGGCGATGGTGCCGGAAGGCCGCGGGATCTTCGCGCGGATGTCGATCATCGAGAACATGCAGATGGGCGCGTACCTGCGCAACGACAACGAGCAGATCAAGAAGGACGTCGACCGGATGTTCGGCTTCTTCCCGCGCCTGAAGGAGCGGGCGACGCAGCTCGCGGGCACGCTGTCGGGCGGCGAGCAGCAGATGCTGGCGATGTCGCGCGCGATTCTGTCGAAGCCGAAGCTGCTGCTGCTCGACGAGCCGTCGATGGGCCTGTCGCCGATCATGGTCGAGAAGATCTTCGAAGTGGTGCGCGAGATCTCGAAGGAGGGCATCACGGTGCTGCTGGTCGAGCAGAACGCACGCCTCGCGCTGCAGGCGGCCGACCGCGGCTACGTGATGGATTCGGGCATGGTCACGATGGAAGGCGACGCGAAGCAGATGCTCGACGATCCGAAGGTGCGCGCCGCGTATCTGGGCGAGTAAGCGATCGAATGAACGGGGCGCGGCCGCGCATGGCGCAGCCGGGCTGTCGAAAAGCCGTCACGGGAAACCGTGGCGGTTTTTTTTCGTGTGGCGGGATTCCGATCGTGCCGACCGACGCGCTCGGCGATCCGCTGCCGGACGCGGGGCCGATCACGCGCCGAATCGCGCCGCGGCCGGCGGCGGTCTTACGCGGCCGGCAGCGTCTTGCCGAACGAGATGCGCTCCTCGACGCGATAGCCGAGCGCCGCATAGAAGCGGCATGCGTCGTCGTTGCCGGGCAGCACCTGCAGGTTGATCTTCAGGCAGCCGCGCGCGGCGAGCGCGCGTTCCGCATGCGCGATCAGCGCACGGCCGACGCCGAGCCGGCGCGCGTCGTTCGCGACGCCGAACGAGTAGAGCCAGCCGCGATGTCCGTCGAAACCGGCCATCAGCGTGCCGACGACGCGCGCCCCGCAAGTCGCGACGAAGAACAGTTCCGGCTGCGTGGCGAGCTTCAGCTCGATCGATCGCAGCGGATCGCGGTGCGGCGGCGCGCCGGCTTCGTCGTAATGCGGGAACGCGTCGCGCCATACCGCGAGCACGGCATCGGTGTCGGCGCGTTCGAACGGGCGGATAGCGACAGCATCGGCGGCGGCATCCATCGCGGCGGTCTCCTTACAGCGTGTCGAGGATCGACCGCAGCATCGCCATCATCTGGTCGATCTCGTCGGTCGTCACGTTCAGCGCGGGCATGAAGCGCAGCAGGTTCGGCCGTGCGGCGTTCAGCAGCAGGCCGTCGGGCTGCATGTCGCGCGCCTTCTCGACGATCTGCGGGCCGATGTCCTTGCCGAGCAGCAGCGCGCGCAGCAGACCTTCGCCGCGTTCGCCCTCGAAGCCGCGTTCTTCCGACAGCTCGAGCAGCTTGCGCTTCAGATACTCGCCGCGCGCGCGCACGCCTTCGAGGAAGCCGGGCGCGACGAGCTGCGAGATCACCGAATGGCCGACCGCCGTCATCAGCGGGTTGCCGTTGTACGTGCCGCCCTGGTCGCCGGCCTCGAACACCGCGACGTCGGCCTTCGACAGCAGCGCGCCGAGCGGTGCGCCGCCGCCGATGCCCTTCGCGAGCGTCATGACGTCCGGCTCGATGCCGGACAGCTCGTACGCGAACAGCGTGCCCGCGCGGCCGCAGCCGCTCTGCACTTCGTCGACGATCAGCAGCAGGTTGTGCTGCTTCGTCAGCGCGCGCAGCGCCTGCATGAATTCGCGCGTCGCCGGGATCACGCCGCCTTCGCCCTGGATCGGCTCGAGCATCACGGCGACGGTCTTGTCGGTGATCAGCTTCTCGACCGAGTTGATGTCGTTCAGCTCGGCCTTCGGGAAGCCCGGCACCTGCGGCGCGTAGATCGTGTCCCAGCCCGGCTTGCCGCTGGCCGACATCGTCGCGAGCGTGCGGCCGTGGAAGCTGTGGTCGAACGTGATGATCTCGTACGCGCCGTTCTTGAACTTGCGGCCCCACTTGCGCGCGAGCTTGATCGCGCCTTCGTTCGCCTCGGCGCCGCTGTTCGTGAAGAACACCTTGTCGAACACGCTGTGCTGCGTGAGCAGGCCCGCGAGTTTCGCCATCGGCTCGTTGTAGAACGCCGGCGACGGGTTCAGCAGCTTTTCGGCCTGCGTCTTCAGCGCTTCGACGATGCCGTCGTTGCAGTGGCCGAGGCTGTTGACCGCCCAGCCCTGGATGAAGTCCAGATAGCGCTTGCCCGTGTGATCGTAGAGCCACGAACCCTTGCCGTGCGTAAACACGATGTCGGGGCGGTTCGTGATGTACATCAGCGAGTCGATCGGGTAATCGTTCAGGGGCATGGCAGCAGACTCCAGCGGGCGTTGAAAGGGAAACGGGCAATAAAAAAGCCACGGAAGGCCGTGGCTGGTGGGTCGAACAGCTTGTGCGTAACCGGTGAAGCGGAGGAGGGTTACGCGCGAGTCCGTGACGAGCCGGCGGCATCCGGGCGGAGCGGCGAGCGGCGACGTCGGAGAGCGGACAGGAAGCGGTTCATGTGCGCAAGCATAAGGCATCCCGCGCCCCACTGTAAACCGCCGCGATGCCACGGATGTGACACGGGCGGCGCGCAGCGGGGCGCGTTCAGGCGCCCGGCGCTCAGACCGGATGCGCGAGATCGGCGGCGCTCGTGAACGAGTCCGCGTAGAACTCGTCGGCCGGCAGCGCGTGGTGCTGCGTGAAATCGCGCTGCGCGGATTCGACCATCACGGGCGCGCCGCACGCGTACACCTGGTGGCCGGACAGATCGGGCAGGTCCTCGATCACCGCGCGATGGACGAAGCCCGTGCGGCCGGTCCACTGGTCGGCGTCGTCCGGTTCGGAGAGGACCGGCACGTACTTGAAGTTCGGGATCTCGCGCGCCCATTGCTCGGCGAGCTCGGCGAGGTAGATGTCCTTCTTGCGGCGCGCGCCCCAGTAGAGCGTCATCGGGCGCGTGATGCCCGAATGCTTCACGTGCTCGATGATCGCCTTGATCGGCGCGAAGCCGGTGCCCGACGCGAGCAGCACGATCGGCTTGTCGGAATCCTCGCGCAGGAAGAACGTGCCGAGCGGGCCTTCGAAGCGCAGGATGTCGCGCTCCTTCATCGCGCCGAACACGTGGTCGGTGAACTTGCCGCCCGGCATGTGGCGGATGTGCAGCTCGATCGGGCCTTCCTCGTGCGGCGCGTTCGCCATCGAGTAGCTGCGGCGCGAGCCGTCCTTCAGGATGAACTCGACGTACTGGCCCGCGAGGTACTGCAGGCGTTCGTTGGCAGGCAACTGCAGCTTCACGACCATCACGTCGTCCGCCTTGCGTTCGAGCGCGGCGATCCGGCACGGCAGCTTCTTGACCTGCACGCCGTCGACGCCGGCGATTTCTCGCACGTCGATCTCGAGATCGCATTGCGCCTTCGAGCAGCACAGCAGCGCGAGGCCGCGCGTGCGTTCGTCGTTGGACAGCGCCGACGCGGCGTGCGGGCCCTGTTCGATCTGGCCCGACACGATCTGGCCCTTGCAGGAGCCGCACGCGCCGTTCTTGCAGCCGTACGGCAGGTGGACGTTCTGGCGCAGCGCGGCCGCCAGCACGGTTTCGTCCGACTCGACCTGGAATTGCCGGCCGCTTTGCTTGAGAGTGACGTTGAATGCCATAGAACCAAACTAGAACAAAATGGGGGGACCGTGCATGTCGCGCACGGCAGCTACAATGCAAAACCGTTGCGCGTCGCGCAACGGCGGCTACTGAATCTCGCAACCAACATGATCGCGACACGAATCCTGCGCCGGCCGCGCGTATTGATCGTCGGCTGCGGCGACGTCGGCATGCGCTGCGTCGCGCAATGGCGTGACGCGCGCCCCGACCTGCGCATCCTCGCGCTGACGAGCCACCCGGCTCGCCGCAGCGAATTGCGCGCCGCGGGCGCGACGCCGATCGTCGGCGATCTCGATCGCCCGGCGACGCTCCGTCGCGTCGCGGGCGTCGCCCGCACGATCCTGCATCTCGCGCCGCCGCCATCCGACGGCCACGACGACCGGCGCACGCGTGCGCTGATCGCCGCAACGTCCATGCCCGCGCGTCGGCCGTCTCCGACGGCACCGGCGGTCGGCCGGCTGCGACGGCTGCGCACCGCGGCGCGACAGGCCGGCGCGCCCGTTCGGGCAGCGCGTATTGTACCCGACGGTCTTCGCGCGCCGAGGCTCGTCTACGCCAGCACGACGGGCGTCTACGGCGACTGCGGCGGCGCGCGCATCGACGAAACGCACCCGCTGCGCCCCGCGAACCCGCGCGCGTTCCGGCGCGTGTCGGCCGAGCGGCAACTGCGTGCGGCGACGGTGCGCGGCGTGCTGTCCGCGCGCATCGTGCGCATTCCGGGCATCTACGCGGCGAACCGTCTGCCGGTCGCGCGGCTCGAGCGCGGCACGCCGGCGCTCGAGCCGGCCGACGACGTCTACACGAACCACATCCACGCGGACGATCTCGCGGCGATCCTGCGTCGGGCGGCCGAGCGCGGCAAGCCGGCGCGCGTCGTGCACGCGTCGGACGACACCGAACTGCGGATGGGAGAGTATTTCGACCGGGTCGCGCAGGCGCTGGGCCTGCCGAGGCCGCCGCGCGTGAGCCGCGCGGACGCCGAACGCCTGCTCGAGCCGACGCTGCTGTCGTTCATGCGCGAGTCGCGGCGCCTGTCCAACGCACGGCTCAAGGCCGAATTGTGCGTGACGTTGCGCTATCCGACCGTAGACGATTTCCTTCAAACGCTCGCGCCGGGCAGCGCGTCAGGTGAGCGCCGGTAACGCCTCGATCAGCAGGAAGCACAGCAGCGCACCGATCAGCGCGCCGATCAGGTTCGGGTGATATTTGTGCTTCAGATGCATCATGGCCAGCAGCCCGCCGATCACGATGACGCCGATGACCGCGAACGCGATCATCACGGACGACAGTTCGAAAGAATGGTTGATGTTCATGATGTCTCCCCCCTGCATCGCCGCTCTTGCAGCTTGTGATTTCAGTATAGCGGGGGAACCTGCGGCCGAGAGGCGGCCGGACACCGAACGGTCGTGCGGATTTTCCCTTACAGGGTTTCGACGGGATTGCGCAGCGCGGAAAGGTCGGCTTCGTCGAGCCAGCGCCATGCGCCGGGCGCGAGATCGGCCGGCAGCGTGAAGCCGCCGATGCTTTCGCGGTGCAGCAATTCGACGCGGTTGCTCGCTGCCGCGACCATCCGCTTGACCTGGTGGTACTTGCCTTCGAGGACGGTCAGCGCGAGCGTGTGCGGGGCGCGGGCGTCGGCGGCGACGGCCGCGATCGGCTTCGGCTCGCCATGCAGTTGCACGCCGGTGCGCAGCGCGTGCAGTTGCGTGTCGTCGAGCGGGTGGCGCACGGTCGCGACGTAGGTCTTCGGCACCTTGCGCTTCGGCGACGTGTACGCGTGCACGAACTGGCCGTCGTCCGACAGCAGCAGCAGGCCGGTCGTGTCCTGGTCGAGCCGCCCGACGCACTGCACGCCGCGCGCGACGAGCGGCGCCGGCAGCAGGCTGAACACGCTCGCATGGTGCTGCGGATCGCGCGAACACTCGTAGCCGGCCGGCTTGTTGAGCGCGAGATACGCGCGCGCATGGAACGGCCATGCGGCCTCGTCGACCTCGAACACGAGGTCGTCGGTGTCGAAGATGGCGTCCGGGTCGGTCACGGCGGCGCCCGCGACGGCGACGCGGCCCGCCTCGATCAGGCCGCGGCACTGGCGGCGCGAGCCGAAGCCCTGGGTGTAGAGAATGCTTTCGAGATCCATAGCGCGCGCATTCTATCAAGCGGCGGCGTAGGGCCGGCATGAACGCGCATGCGCTGGTAAGCTGCCGGAACGCCGTGCGGTGCGCGGCGCCCGCCCATTCTTCACGGACAGTTCATGCGTTTCGATTCATTCCCGTTCGGCCGTCACGCGGCCGCCGTCATCGTCGCTGCAACCGTTTCGTCGGCCGCGTTCGCGCACGCGCATCTCGCGAAGAGCGACCCGGCGTCGGGCGCGATGCTGGCTGCCGCACCGGCCGCCGTCACGATCGACTTCACCGAGCCGCTGGAGCCGGCATTCAGCTCGATCGTCGTCGTCGACGGCGACGGCAAGACGGTGTCGAACGGCCGCGCGCGCATCGACGCGTCGAACCGCAAGCGCATGACGGTGCCGCTCGCGGCGCTCGCCACCGGCGCGTACACGGTGAAGTGGGTGGCCGTCGCGACCGACGGGCATCGCACGCAGGGCGCGTACGGCTTCGGCGTGAAGTGACGCAACGGCGGCGGCAGGCCCGTGCCAGGGTTGCTGCCCGCCTCTATCCGACAGGGAGTCTTCCGCATGAATCCGACGACGCTCGACGCACTCGCCGATTTCCCCCGTCAACTCGAAGCGCATTTCGCGGCCGTGCCCGACGGCTATGCGCGCTGGACGCCCGACGACTGGGCCGGCATTCCGAGCGAGCATTTCTCGCCGCTCGGGCAGCTCTGCCACGTGCGCGACATCGAGATCGACGGCTATCACGTGCGGCTGCGGCGCATGCTCGACGAAGACCGGCCGCTGCTCGTGTCGATCGACGGCGACGCGCTCGCGGTTCAGCGGCGCTACGACGACGCGTATGCGTCCGACGTGCTCGCGGCGATCCGCGACGCACGGCGCGAAACGCTGGCGCTGCTGTCGCGCCTCACGCCCGAACAGTTCGAGCGTACCGGCGAATTCGACGGCTACGGCTCGCTGACCGTGCGCGGGCTCGTCCATTACCTGTGCAGTCACGACCAGCAGCATCTGGCCGGCATGCAGTGGCTGCTCGGCAAGATCGACGCGGCGCTGTACGCGCGCTGAACCGGCCGGCGGCCGCGCGATCGACAGCGGAATCCGGCGTCGCCGTCGGTGCGGAAGACCTCCTTGCGCGGCTTCGACTGGACCGATTTTCTGGATAATCCATCCAGCCGCGGCCGGCTGATCGGCGGGGCGCGTGTGCCTACACTCCTAGCTTCGTTCAACGAAAAAAGGAGTCAACCGTGGCAACTCATACGCTCGCAGACAAGGTCGTCCTGATCGCAGGCGGCGCAAAGAATCTCGGCGGCCTGATCGCCCGGGACCTGGCGGGCCACGGCGCGAAGGCGGTGGCGATTCACTACAACAGCGCGGCGTCGCAGGCGCAGGCCGAGGAAACGGCCGCCGCGGTGCGCGCGGCCGGCGCGGAGGCCGAGACGTTCCAGGCGGACCTGACGACGGCGGCCGCGGTCGAGAAGCTGTTCGACGACGCGAAGCAGCGCTTCGGCAAGATCGACATCGCGATCAACACGGTCGGCAAGGTGCTGAAGAAGCCGTTCACCGAGATCAGCGAAGCCGAGTACGACGAGATGTTCGCGGTCAACAGCAAGTCGGCGTTCTTCTTCATCAAGGAAGCCGGGCAGCATCTCGAGGATCACGGCAAGCTCGTCACGCTCGTGACGTCGCTGCTCGGCGCGTTCACGCCGTTCTATGCGGCATACGAAGGATCGAAGGCGCCGGTCGAGCACTTCACGCGCGCGGCGTCGAAGGAGTACGGCGCACGCGGCATTTCGGTGACGGCCGTCGGGCCGGGGCCGATGGACACGCCGTTCTTCTATCCGGCCGAAGGTGCCGACGCGGTCGCGTATCACAAGACGGCCGCCGCGCTGTCGCCGTTCAGCAAGACGGGGCTGACCGACATCGAGGACGTCGTGCCGTTCATCCGCCATCTCGTGACCGACGGCTGGTGGATCACGGGCCAGACGATCCTGATCAACGGCGGCTACACGACCAAGTAACCGGGGGCCGCTTGCGGCCGCGCGGCGCACCGCACTGGCGCGTTTGCGTGGACAATGGACGGGCGCGCAGCCACGAGGCCGCGCGCCCGTTTTCTCTGTGCCGCCGAAGCCGGCCGCGATGCGCGGCGAGCCGGCGGCGACCGTCGTTCGAACCCGGGTTTCCCGCCGATGGACAAGCTGGATCAGGTCAGGATCTTCCTGCAGGTTGCCGAGATGGGCAGCTTCATCAAGGCCGCGCATGCGCTCGACGTGCCGCGCGCGACCGTGTCGGCGGCCGTCCTGCAGCTCGAGACGGCGCTCGGCACACGGCTGCTGCACCGCACGACACGCCAGGTGCAGTTGACTGCCGACGGCGCGCTGCTGGTCGAACGCGGCCGGCGCCTGCTCGCGGAAGCCGACGACCTCGACCGCCTGTTCCGGCGCCGCGACCGCGACGTGGTCGGGCGGCTGAACGTCGACGTGCCGAGCCGGATCGCGCGCCGCGTCGTGGCGCCCGCGCTGCCGTCGCTGTTTCGCCGCCACCCGAAGCTGCAATTGTCGCTCGGCTCGACGGACCGCGCGATCGATCTCGTGCAGGAGGGCGTCGATTGCGCGATCCGCGTCGGGCGGCTCGCGGACAGCAGCCTCGTCGTGCGGCCGCTCGGGCAGTTCACGCTGATCAACTGCGCGAGCCCCGACTACCTGCGCGAATGCGGCGTGCCCGAGCATCCGGATGCGCTCGCGCGCGGGCACTGGGCGATCGGCTATGCGTCGCCGACGACGGGGCGCGAGCTCGGCTGGGAATACTGCGCCAACGGGCAGCGGCACGTGCTGACGCTGCCGAGCCGCGTGATCGTCAACAACGCAGAAACCTATATCGCGAGCTGTATCGCCGGAATGGGGCTGATCCAGATTCCGCGCTTCGACGTCGAGCATCTGCTGGCAAGCGGCGCGCTCGTCGACGTGATGCCCGGCCATCGCGCCGAGCCGATGGACGTGTCGGCCGTGTATCCGCACCGGCGGCACCGCTCCCGGCGGCTCAACGCGTTCGTCGAGTGGTTCGGGGAGTTGATGGCCGATGCATTGAACGGCGCGGGCGCGAGCGGCGATTGAAGGCGACAACGCGCGGGTTTCCGCGGGCCGTGCCGCCGTTCGTCGGCCCGTGAGACGAGCGCGCCGCGGGCGCTCAGGCGGCGAACTGCCGTGTGCGCCCGGTCGCCCGTACCGCGTCGATCAACGCGGCGCCGACGCCCGCGGGCTTCGATGCGAACGCGTAAAAGCGCGCGGCCGGCAGCGCCGGCAGGCCGTCTTGCGGCCCGCACGCGCGCAGGCCGTCGCGCAACTGGCTGCGCGCGAGCGCCGTGACCGCGAAGCCGGCGAGCGCGGCCGACATGCAGCCGGCCATGCTCGCGCTTTCGAACAGCACCCGAAACGGCCGTAGCGCCGCCGCGAGCGCGGACACCGCGGCTTCCCGGTACACGCACGGCTCCGGAAACAGCGCGAGCGGCACGCGTTCCTCGGCGTCGAGCGCCGTATCGGCCGCGAACGCCCACACGAGCGGCTCTTCCCACAGCAGCTCGCCGGGCGTGTCGACCTGTCGGCATTGCTTGCCGAACACGACGTCGAGCCGGCCGAGCGATTGCTCCCGCAGCAGCGACGCGGTGATGCCGACCTTCAGTTCGATCGAGGTGTGCGGATGGCCGTCGCGGAACGTGCGCAGCACCTGCGGCAGCCACGTGCAAGCGAAATCCTCGGACGCCCCGACCCGCAGCGGCCCGTGCGCCGGCGCGCCGCGCAGCCGGGCGCGCACTTCGCGCTCCATGTCGACGATGTTGCGCGCGTACGCGTACAGCGTCTCGCCGGCCGGCGTCAGCGCGATCCGGCGGGTCGTGCGCGCGAGCAGCACGGTGCCGGCCGCCTGTTCGAGCCGCTTGATGTGGCCGCTGACGGCGGACGGCGTCAGCGCGAGGCGCTCCGCGGCCGGCGCGAACCCGCGGCTGTCGACGACTTCGAGAAACGTGCGCAGCAACGCGATGTCGAGCGCGGTCGAGGCGGGCGAGGGCGACGGTTCCATGGATCGATTCGACGCAATATATGAGTAATGAATGATGATACTCCGTGAATCGTGATGAAAGGCCGGCATACCATCGTATGTTCAAGCCCCTTTGGCGGAGTACACGATGACGACCTATGCGCATGCGACGACCGCGTCGCTCGACATTGCCTATCTCGAATGGAACCCGCGCGGCGAACGCGTGGCCATGCTGCTGCATGGCTGGCCGGACAGCCCGGTCGGCTGGGAGCCGGTGGCATCGGCGCTCGCCGCGCGCGGCTATCGCGTGCTGGCGCCCGCATTGCGCGGCTTCGCGCCGACGCGCTTTCGCGACGCGTCCGTGCCGCGCAGCGGCCAGCTCGCGGCGCTCGGGCGCGACCTGCTCGAATTCGTCGATGCGCTCGGTATCGAGCGGCCCGTGCTGGTCGGGCACGACTGGGGCGCCCGCGCGGCCGCGAACGCGTGCGGGTTGCAAGACGGTGTTGCATCCCAGCTCGTGATGCTGTCGGTCGGGTACGGCACCAACGATCCCGCTCAGCCGCTGTCACTGCAGCAGGCGCGCAACTACTGGTATCACTGGTTCATGGCGACGCCGCGCGGCGAGCAGGCGCTGCGCGACGATCGGCGCGCGTTCGCGCGCCTGATGTGGGATACGTGGTCGCCGCCGGGCTGGTATCGCGACAGCGATTTCGACGCAGCGGCCGTCGCGTTCGATGGGCCCGACTGGATCGACGTCGTGCTGCATTCGTATCGGCAGCGCTGGGGCTTCGCGCCGGGCACGCCGGCCTATGCCGACGACGACGCGCGGCTGAACCCGGCGCCCGTGCTGGCGGTCCCGACGCTCGTGCTGCACGGCGGCGCGGACGCCTGCAATCATCCGGACAGCTCGGCCGGGCGCGAGCGGTTCTTCGCCGGGCGCTACGCGCGGCAGGTGCTGGACGGCTTGGGGCACTTCCCGCAGCGGGAGGCGCCGGCGGCGGTCGCGGACGCGATTCTCGGGTTCTGCGAGCCGGGTTGACGCGCGCCGGCCGGCCCGGCGCGCGAAGGATCAGCCGCCGACGCGCGGCGCGAGCAGGTCGGCGAGCCCGATGCTCCTGAACATTTCGCGGCGAATGCGATCGCCGACGCGGAACACTTCCTCGGCACCGTCCTGCGACGGATCGACGAACACGCGGTAGGGGCGCTTGCCGGCCGGCGCCGCGACGAGCTCGGCAATCGCCGTGGCGACGGCGCCGGCGTCGGCGTCCGCCGGCTCGAGCGCGGCGAGGCCCGTCAATGCCTGGTCGGCGACGCCCGCGTACGGCCCGCTGTCGTAGGCGGCCTGCACGGCGGTATCGGCCGGTTTGCCCGCGTGGAGAAAGTGATTCGTGCCGCGGGTGAACGCGCCCGGCACGACGATCGACGTTTCGATGCCCCAGCGGGCGAGTTCGGCCGCGTAGGACACCGCGAGCGAGTCCATCGCGGCTTTCGCGGCGAAGTAGGGGGCGAGGAACGGCGGGGTGCCGCCGCGCGCCGACGAGGACGACACCCACACCAGCAGGCCGCGGCCTCGACGGCGGAGGTGCGGCAGCGCCGCGCGGTTCACGCGCTGGGTCGACACGACGTTGACGTCGTAGAGCTGCGCGAGCTGTTCGGGCGTGAAGGCTTCGGCCGGCCCGAACACCATGTGGCCGGCGTTGTGAACGACGACGTCCAGACGGCCGTGGTCGGCGATCACGCGCTCGATTGCGGCATCGACCGATGCGTCGTCGCCGACGTCGAGTTCGATGGTGCGCAGATCGACGCCGTGTTCTTGCGCATAGGCGGCGACGGCGGCGGCGCGCGGCGCGTTGCGCCCGGCGAGCTCGCGCATCGACGCGTAGACCGTGTGACCGGCGCGGGCGAGCGCCTGGGCCGTCAGCAAGCCGAAGCCGCTGGACGCACCGGTGACGAGGACGACTTCCTTCATGAGCGATCTCCTGGCGAAAAGACGAATGGCCGCGAGCGGTCGGTCAGCACATGCCGCCGTTGGCGCGCAGGATCTGGCCGTTGATCCACGCGCCGTCCGGGCCGGCGAGGAATGCAACGACGCGCGCGATGTCGTCGGGCTGGCCGAGCCGCTCGAGCGGGTTCAGCTTCGCGAGCCGATCGACGAGTTCGGGACTCTTGCCCTGCAGAAACAACTCGGTCGCGACGGGCCCCGGCGCGACCGCGTTCACGCGGACGCCGCGCCCGCGCATTTCCTGCGCCAGCACCTGCGTGAGGCTTTCGACCGCCGTCTTGCTGGCGACGTACACGCCGTAAGTCGGCATGCGCATGCCGATCACGCTGGTCGACAGGTTGATGATGCGTCCACCGTCGCGCACCCGCCTGGCCGCTTCGCGGCAGACGTTGAACGTGCCTTTCACGTTGATCGCGAACGTTTCGTCGAACAGCGCATCGTCGCAGTCGGCGATGGCCGCCAGCTTCATCACGCCCGCGGAATTGACCACCACGTCCAGGCCGCCGAATGCGTCGTGGGCGGCGTCGAACAGCGCGGCCACGGCCGCCGGGTCGGCGACGTTCGCCTGCACCGCGACGGCATGGCCGCCGTCGGCGACGATCGCGTCGACCACTTCGCGAGCCGGGCCGGCGCTGCCGGCATAGTTGACGACGACCCGGAAGCCGTCCCGGGCAAGCTGGCGGGCGATTTCCGCGCCGATGCCGCGCGACGAACCCGTGACGAGGGCGACCTGTTCCGATGTGCTCATGTCCTGCTCCTGGTGAATGGGTGAATGCCGTTCGATCCGGCGACAGGACTACTGTAGGCTTCCTCGATCAATAAAAATAATGAATAATGATAAGTAGATGAATGACTAAAAGTATGTCTCATGGGATTCGACAGCAGGTTGCTCAGTGGTATCGGCGTGCTCTCGGCGGTGATCGAGGCCGGCACCTTCGCGCGGGCGGGCGAGGCGATGGGGCTGACGCAACCGGCGGTGAGCCGCGCGGTCGCGCGGCTGGAAGAGCGGGTCGGCATCCGGATCTTCAATCGCACGGCGCGCGCGATCACGTTGACTGACGAAGGGCGACGCTTTTACGAGGCGGTCGCGCCGCTGCTGGCCGGCATCGAGGAGGCCGCGCTCGACGCCGGCCAGTCGAAGGCACGCGTGAGGGGGCGGCTGCGGGTCAACGTTGACGGCACGTTCGGCCACTACGTGCTGGCGCCGCGGATGGCGGAATTTCTCGACCGCTTTCCCGATCTGTCGGTCGAGATCAGCGTGCGGGACCGGATGGGCGACCTCGTCGCCGACGGCTTCGACGTGGCCGTGCGCTTCGGCATCCCGGAGCCGTCGTCGTATCGAGCGCGACTGCTGCTCGAGACGCGCGTGCTGACCTGCGCGTCGGCGGCCTACGTCGCGCGTCACGGCGAGCCGCGGCACCCTCGGGATCTCGCGGACGGTCACCGGTGCGTGCTGATCCGCGATCCGGTGACGGGGCGACCGTACGGATGGGAATTTCATCGCGGCAAGGAAGTCGTGCCGGTCGACGCCGCCGGCAGGCTGATGGTCAACGATACGGGCGGGCTGCTCGGCGCGTGCCTGGGCGGCGTCGGCATCGCGCAACTGCTCGAGCTCTATGCGCGGGACATCCTCGCCGAAGGGCGGTTGGTCCTGCTATTACCGGAATGGACCGACGAGACCTTCCCGCTTTACGCGTATCACCACGCGTCGAACCTCGTCGCCGCGAAGGTGCGGGTGTTTCTCGACTTCGTTCGCGAGTTGACGGGCTGAGGACGGCAGGCCGCTGTCGGTCACTCGACGCGGTGAGGAACGCGCGGCCAAAACAAAAAACCCGCGAAGCGGCGAGCTTGCGCGGGTTTCGACAGTGGCAGCACGGGATGCTGCGAAAGACTGGTGCCAGGGCCGGAATGAAATAATTCTATGTGAGGCCCGTAGTATAAGGGTGTTGCTTGTGTGGTGTTGCTGAGTTGCCCCCAGAGTTGCCCCCCGCGCTTCTGGCAGCCGCAGAATTCATATCGCTCTGCTGCGTGTGCCGTTCGGGCGAGGTCGTTCAGAAGATATCAACAAGCGTATCAGCGTAGGCTCGATCAGTCGAAGGCCGGTGCCGTGCGGAACGTTGCTGTGCCGCCGGAAGCAAAAATATCTGGAGATTTGGAGATAGACGGTTGTATCGGCCTGTAAGCCTTGTCTGGCAAGGCTGTGGTTATCTCCAAGTCTATCTCCAAAGTACACATTTTCTTGGAGATAAAGTTGGAGACAGACTGCTGAGCTATGGCGTCCGCACGACGACGTTGAGAGTTGCCCTGCCTTCTGGAACGCTGCGCGCAAAGAACGCCCCGCGCGCCCACACCCCCGAGCCGGCGTTACGCTAGAAAGTTACTTTGCAACCGTCGCATCACGTCAGTGATCGGCACGAGGACGCGCGGCATAATCGCGACAAGATTGATTCGGGGGCTGGCTGGCCGCGCAGCGGGTGCACATCACACCTGCGGTGGACTCGTCGCCGTCAATGCTTCTGCTACTTGCCACAGGCGAACCGAATCCGCGCTCGTGGCGGATCGGGGCTGTTTGGCAACGTGCGAGTTCCCGACGAGCAGAAAGCGGGGGCCGTAGAATGCGCCCTGAGTCGCTGTGGGGTCGACTGCCGCCTGCAAGAGCGAGTCCGTGGCCCATTTCACATCCATGGACGGTACAAGTCGGAACGATAGCCTCTTGCGGGTTGAATCAGTACCCATATTCGGACCGGTCGTCTGAAGGTTGGTGCGTGTATGGCCTGGATGGGCACTCGTACTGAGCAGGGGCCAGCCACGCTCGCGCGCAATTTCTGCCAATCGATTTGCCAACAGCAGGCAGGCTAACTTGGACTGCGCATACGCCGTCATGGGCTTGTACGACCTTTCGCCTTGAAGGTCGTCGAAATTGATTTTGGCACCAATTGCGGCGCTGCTTGTCATCGTGGCGACGCGAGGAGACTTCGCTCCAAGCAGAAGCGGCAACAGCAGATTGGTCAGTGCGAAGTGGCCTAGGAAATTGGTCGCAAACTGTAGCTCGAATCCGTCGGAGCTCAGTACACGGGTCGGCGGCATCATGATCCCTGCGTTGTTTACGAGCACGTCGAGAGGGCGTCCCTCCTCGAGCAACTGGCGACCAAAATTCCTCACACTCGAGAGGCTTGAGAGATCCAGCGTGCGGACCTCAATCGATGCCCCTGGAAACTCCTTGCGTATATCCCGGCGGGCGGCATCGCCTTTCGACTCGTTGCGTACAGCCATGATGACGTCGGCACCAGCCGCCACCAATCGCCTAGTCGCCTCCTTGCCGGTGCCGCTATTGGCTCCGGTAATTACAATACGGCGCCCCCGCTGATCAAGAGGTTTGTACATTCGCGTTTCTCCTATGAGTTCATTCGATAAAGCGGGGCTCTGACGCGGACAGCCGGCAGGCGTTCAGCTTCAGCCGACAACGCACGTGCAGCTGAGAAATGGGTCTGGTGTTGGACGGTCCGGGTGGACCCGCAGGGATGACTTCGGTGAAGTACACCGCATAGTGTAGTTTTCTTGGCGAAAAGTAAACTCACCGGTGTAAATTTTCGGCTGCTTAGGCAACCCATCCCGACGTGGCTTAACCACTGCAAGTGGCCGCAAACCGACGAATGCGGCCGGCGGTTACCGACGCCATGCCGCGCAGCTTGGTGATCCATCGCGGCGCTCTCTTCGCGCAATCCGCGATGAACCTTGTCCAGACGTTATTGCGTCAATGGTTAGCGATGCCTGGCGCGGCACGCACGAACTTCCTGCCGGGCAACCAATCGGAAAATTCGCATAGCCTGACTTGGGTGTCCGCTCCCTGAGCCAGACGGGACGCCTCAACGTCTCGCCGTTGACGCAAACCAATGACGCTTCATGGCTGAACCCGGACCGACGATGTAGTTTTGCAGCATCGTTGGTGGCCGTGGTCGCCGACGGCGGAAGTCGACCCATTGTTACCGGTCGGAATCGCATTATCCGGCGTCGGAATTAGAGCCGACAGCAGTCATTGAGACAATAATTCGACGACTAAATGCCCCCACGTCGCGCACATCCCACAGCGATGCTGCCGACAAACCACGCCTTGAGCAATTGAACCGCCTGTTTGGTTCCGGCACTGGCGGGATGGACGAGGTAGTATCCGGCGTCCAAGGCCAGCGCATTATCGAATGGCTCGATCAGTTCTCCACGAGCCAGTTCCGCTTCTACCAGCAGGGGGCCGGTAAGCACAACGCCTTGCGCGCGCACTGCGGCGTCGATCGCCATCAACGACTGGTCGAACCTGATACCGGTAATGGTGTCAATCTGCGAACCGTCGAGACCGCTGAATCGAGCAAGCCACGTGGCCCAGTGCGGGTGTAGCGTGTTATGGAGCAGTGTCGCCGTGCGCAAATCGTCGGGGCGCTTCAATCGGCGCTGCTTCGCGTATGCCGGATGGCAATACGCGCGTGCCTCGTCATGGCACAGCAGTTGAACGGATAGTCGTGCATCCATCCCGTCGAAATGCCTAACCGCGAGATCGACGCCATCCAGTTCGAAGTCGACCATCGTTGTCGATGTGCTCAGGCTCAGCGCAATCCCGGGGTTTGCCTGCAGGAAGTCGGCCATGCGTGGGGCGAACCACTTGGCAGCGAAGCTCGGCGGCATCGACAACCGCACGCCGCTACCGCGACGCTCACGAATGCGATGGCTCGCATGAATAAGCTCTGCCAGGGCGGGTTGAATCTGCGCGAAGTAGGCGCGACCATCCTCTGTGGGCGTTACCTGCCGTATCTGGCGCACGAACAGGGCAACGCCGAGCCATTCCTCAAGCTTCTGAATCTGCTGCCCTATCGCACCAGGCGTCACGTTCAGTTCTCGGGATGCAAGAGTAAAACTGCCGTGCCGCATGGCAGCTTCGAAGGCAGGCAGGGCTTTCAGCGGAGGAGTCGATCGCATAGCTCAGTTTTTCTATTCCATAGTCGACATTAAATCATTTGTAGAGCACACCGGTGCGGAACACAATCGGGACTTCATCCGCTTTCCTGGTGCGCTGACATGAATCCCGCCTATTTCGCCTTCGCCGCCCTCGGGTTCATCTGGGGCACCAACTTCCTGTTCATGAAGTGGGCGAGCGTCGATCTGGCTGCCAGTCAGATCGTCTTCCTGCGCGTGCTTTTCGGCTTCATCCCGCTGCTCACGGTCGCGCTATTCACTAAGGCGCTCAAATGGCGCCATCTTCGGCACGCTCACCACTTCGTGGTGATGTCGCTGCTTGCGACCGTGATTTACTACTATGCGTTCGCGAAAGGGGCCGGGCTGCTGTTCTCGAGCATTGCCGGGATGCTAAGCGGCGCCATCCCGCTTTTTTCCTTCCTGTGCGCATGGGCACTGCTGCGCGAGGAACGCCCGAACGCGCGAATGATCGCGGGCATCGTCTGCGGATTCGTCGGCGTACTGCTGATCGCGCGTCCGTGGAATGCGCACGCGGCTGGCGTCAACCTGCTCGGAGTCGGCTATATGATCGCCGGCTCGCTCAGCGTGGGCTGCTCGTTCGTGTACGCGCGCCGCTTTCTTTCCGGCCTGGACCTCTCACCGCTCGCGCTGTCGACGTGGCAGATCGGCTTCGCACTGGTCCTGATCGGCTGCGTCACGGATTTCCACGGCGTCGTGCGTGTGACGGGCGATGCGCGAGCGCTGCTCGGCCTCGTCCTGGGACTCGGTCTGACGGGCACCGGGATCGCTTACATCCTTTATTACTTCATCGTCGGACGGCTCGGAGCAGTGGCCGCGTCCAGCGTGACGTACATTCCACCGGTCGTTGCGTTGCTGATGGGTTCGTGGCTTGCGCAGGAACCGATCGGCGCAGTCGAACTGTTCGCGATGGGCGCAATCCTCGGTGGTGTGTTTCTGCTGCAACGTAGCCGGCAACCACGCGCAGTCGCGGCGCGCGGTCCGGCGAAGGCGGCCGGTTAGGGCCGCAGTGTCGTATGAATGAATGCTTCGATGAAATATCGCGCAGACCGCAATTCGGCATCTCGACAGAAGTTCACGGGCGAGTGGTCGGCGTACCGGTGCCCGATGCCATATGAAGCTGACATCCGTGCCATCGGCGCGCAGCGGTCGGCAAATCTATCCAACTCATACCAGCGTAAACAAACATGTCTTCACGGGTCCCCTCGACCATATTCGTCATCGGTGGAACGGGCGCACAGGGATTGCCCGTCATCCGGGCGCTCGTCGCCGACGGCAAATATGCCGTGCGCGCCTTGAGCCGAGATCCTGAATCGCGACGGGCCATCGAGCTCTCCACTCTTGGGAACGTCTCGATCGTGAAGGGCACGTTTGCCGATGAAGCGGTCCTGCGTGACGGTTTTCGTAATTGCAGCGCAGCGTATATCAATCTCGATGGATTCAACACCGGGGAGAAGACTGAGATTTATTGGGCCATCCGATGCTATGAAATAGCCATCGAAGAAGGAGTCAAGTTCTTCGTATACGGAAACCTCGATTACGCGCTCAAAAGGTCCGGATACGATTCCCGGTTTCGGACAGGCCACTATGATGGCAAGGGCCGCGTAGGGGAATGGATTCTGTTCCAGAACCTGACAAACCGGGACCGGATGGGCGCCGCGCTGCTTACGACCGGTCCGTATATGGAGATGGCCGTCTCGGCAATGACACCAATGACGCCGTCCGTGGAAAGCGGCGTCGTTACGTGGCGGGTGCCACTCGGTGACGGCGCCGTTCCGCATGTAGCGCTTGAGGACTGCGGGTACTACGCACGTTGGCTTTTCGACAATCCGGAGCGTGCGAATGGCATGAATCTCGAGGTCGCGATCGAGCATGTCGAGTATGCGAAGCTTGCCGAGGCGTTCGAAGCCGTGACCGGACATCCCGCGCAATATATTGATACCGACCTCGAAGCATACTGGAGCGGACCGCTCAAGGCCGCAGCCGATTTGCCGTCCGGATATAACGCCGATCTCCGCGACAAAAGTACGATGAGCTTCCGCGAAAACTTCACTGGCTTCTGGAATCTGTGGAAGTACGGGATCGTCAAGAGAGACTACGCATTGCTCGACGAAATTCATCCCGGGCGAATCAGGACGGTCGAACAATGGCTCAGGCGCGAAGATCAGTTGGGACGAGCACTGGGCAACGGAGGCCTCTGGGAACGGGTTCAGCCTGAAAATCTGCTCAGATCGCCGCCTGTCTTGAAGCTGTCCGAAGACAAGAGGAAGGGCGCGTTATAAGTTCCTCGCGAACTTCTGGCTCAACTGCAAAACGCCTCACTACTTGCCACGCGTTTTCTCACGCTGCGATGCCGGCGAAGATCGTCGACGCTCAACGTCCGAAGCTGTCGGCAAGGCGGCCAACGAGGAACGACATGCCAATGTCCGGACATGGCCGAACTGAGTCAGACAACCTGACACTGTCTGCTTGGTCTGGTCCAGTCCTATACAGATGAGAGACTGGACGCACTTTTGGAGTGCTGCCACTTGGGCAATGCGGACCGATATCCATCCGGAACCGCGCATGCGCCGCCTCGCGCCTTTAAGCTGCTCGCTCCACCACCCAGCGAGCCGGGCTCTAGCAGGGCGTGAGTTGAACGGCGCGCGCGCTTAGACTGCGTCGCGTACCCGCATGATCGTCTGGCGGCTCGTGCCAAATCGCCGAGCAAGCGCGGCCACGCTTGCCCCCGCGTCCAACTCGCGCAGCACGTCCGCCCGCTGCTTGTCCGACAGGGCGGACGGCCGCCCCATCGCCTTGCCTTCCGCCTTCGCGCGAGCGATACCAGCGTGCGTGCGCTCAATCAACAGATCCCGCTCGAATTCGGCCACCGCGTTCAATACCTGCATCGTCATCCGGCCTGCCGCGCTCGTCAGATCTACGCCGCCGAGGGCGAGACAATGAACGCGGATACCGCGTTCGGCCAATCCTTCGACCGTGGCCCGCACGTCCATCGCATTGCGGCCGAGTCGGTCGAGCTTCGTCACGATCAACACGTCGCCTTCTTCCATCTTGACGAGCAACTGCGCAAACCCCGGCCGCTGATCGGCGCTTACGCTCCCCGAAATGCTTTCCGACACAACGCGGCGCTTGTCGACCGAGAAGCCGGCCGCCTCGATCTCGCGTAACTGGTTCGCGGTGGTCTGGTCGGACGTACTGACGCGGGCATAGGCAAAGGTTCGGGACATATCGGGCACTCAATCTGTACGAAATAGATGTCCGAATATAAGGCGATGTCCAAAACATTTCAACCCTTATTTACGGACAGGGCAAAATGCCTCTGTCCGCAAGGGATCGGTTTTGGACTGGCGGATTGGATTGGAGGCCGATTGCCTTCCGGTCGGCCGCGGGGACAGGTAGGAAGGTGCCACTATTCGAACGACAACAACCGACCCGGAGCGGCCGGTCATGACCGATGGCCAACCGCCCGCCACTCAGCTGTTACCAGACATTGGGAATTTCGTGCAAGCGAATAGAGAAGCACATGCTTGCCCTTAAAAGTTGGTATCGTTTATGCTGAATATCCATGGTAATGGTAGATCGTTTCCGACCAACTCTCCAAACTAGCCCCGCCGATCAAATATGCAACATATCTCTGCCTACCTCCTCGAAGCTCGCAGCCTTCCCATTAACGAGGCCGAAAAACTTAAAAATGATGTCACAGGCGTCATTTTTCAATGGTTATCTGACAAAGGTGTGAGCGATCCCACCTGTAACGAAGGTACTTTCAATTCTTTAACGGAGAATGGTCAAGGAAAATTTGCCAGAGAGCGTACAGTCGCGGACGGGGGTGATTTAGAAGAAATTAGGCTAGACGAATTTTCGAAAGCGGGGCAGATATTTTCGACGACACTTACGGTCGCCCGATCGTCATCCGACGTCTCTGTCCATGTGACGCTATCCGTTACAAATACGGTTAGCTTGATCGCGCCGGTATACATTGATCCCCGTTGCCCAGCGGTAGTTCGGCAGTTGCTTGCGCTTGACGTTGGTTGGTCAATGAATGGGAACCGAATACCCATTGGGAAATTCACTCCGCTTGTTGGTGAAGATGGAGCACGGACGCTACTTGACCAACTGCGCTCCAGCAAGCGACGTATGCCAATTGTTGTAGTTTCCAAGAACGACGGAGAGATATTATGGTCGAAATTCGACGAAGCACTTGCATACGATCTAGCTGGGTTGGCGCATGTAGTGACAATCGATGACGAAGCATCTTGGATGCTTACAGATGAGGTTGGGAAGGAAAATTCGTGCTACCTTGGTGCAGTACGGCTCTACTGGCCGGTTACAACTAGCAGTTCTGCTACGGCCCAGTTCTTTGGACGCGTCTGGACCGCATCCGCGCTCTTGTCTAACGACCACGATGGGAAGGGGGCGTTGCGCTTTCGCTCAACTTTGCGCCACAAAGTTATGTCGGTTGCGGCATTGACGGTTGTACCGCCGGCGGAAATTAGGCAGATTAAGAGCGAAGCAGCTCGCTCCAGATTGACGGAACTCGAGAAACGGGCCTCCGCAAATTCTGAGGAACTCGAGATCGCGAAGATGTATCTTGACGATAACGAGCAACTCAAAGCTGATCTCGCACAGGCAAAAAACGATATTGCGATTCTAAGTAATCGTGCTGAAGCGGCGGAATATGCTCTAGAGCAGATCAAGGGTCCCGATCTTGATGCTCAACCAGCAGCCATGGCGCATGTGCCGCCTGAACCGAAGGGCGGCGAAATACGTTATTACAAAAAAGCTCACAGCAAACCTGCTTACGATGTGCTTGTTGAGGTTAAGGACTGCGGCCACACAAGTTGGCAAAGCGCCTCAAAAGCAGAAAAAGCGAAGAAGGGGGTAGAAAAACTAGTAGGAAGAAGCAATTGGAAAAGTATCCAACATTGCGGGGCATGTACTGGTGGAGGAATGTGGAAGGTTCGTTGGTGATATCGCGATTGCTTTCCTGATTGTGAGTTGCCGGATCGGACGCAAACGACCAGCGGCAAGTCCTCTCCTTTTCGGACGACAGCCGTCCGTTGGCTATACAACAGCGGACTTCCGCGTCGGAGCAACGAGAGTCCGCAGTTGGCCGAACCCGGACCGACGATGTAGTTTTGCACGCATCGTTGGTGGCCGTGGTCGCCGACGGCAGAAGTCGACCCAGAACTGCCGCTCGCGATTCGATTGATGGTTGCCCGCCGGGTCGGGGTGGTGAGGGTTGCTGGTTCATACATACTCCGTCACTGGAGACGCATCACGGCGACAAGGTGATGGAAAACAAGGACGCGAGCGTTGCTACCGGTCGATTTAGTGCGGGTATCCACCCGTTGCGCAGTCTCTGGAGCCGGATGCGCAACTAATTATTCAAAAAACCAGACAGCGAATGTGCAAATGCACGTGCCTGCTCATCGTATGTAGTGCACAAGTGCAGGAACATTTCCTCTTGTGACACGATCCTGTTTCGAATCAATGCGGCGTATAAATTCTTTCCATCTGGATTGTCGATGCCCGGGTTTTCTTCCGTAGATAAACGCGGCCAGTATTTTCCATTCATATATTCGATAAAAATCTGTTTTTCGATGCTATCCCACGGCAGGAACTCGATATTTCTCCGATCTCGAGCGTAGCGAAATCCGCGCTGATCACCGTCCAAAACAGAAATGACGTTATCTTCGGTGGAAAGAAAGTGTTGATCGGAATTTCTGTCCATCAATTTGACTGTATTAGTTCCGCCGCCGATAAATATAATTTTGTATTTGTAAAATGTCCTTGGGAGATATTTTTTGATGGAAAATTCAATGAAATTTTCAAGTACATCGTCTTCGGTGAGGATGTACTTATCCCACCCTGAAAATCCGAATAATAGGCTCTTTGCATAGTTAAAAGAAACGGGTTGAATGTCGAGCACCCCGTCTTGCGACTCGATGTAATGTAGCTCATCGGAGCGTAGGGTTCCCATGATCGCAAGCGAGTGCGTCGTGAATATAATGTTTACCGCATACTTTTGACAGTACAGCCTCAGCTGCTCCGCAAGCTTTGCCTGAGCGGCAGCGTCAAGGGAAATATCAATCTCATCGATAACGATCAGCTTTCTGCCGGAAACGATGTTTCGGTAGAGTGATATCAGAAAATACTCTCCGGAGCTGAGATAGTCTTCCCGGATATATCTACTTTCGTCAAGAATAAGGCAATAGTAAGTTCTCTTCTTGATGGTGATGCAACGCAGATTGTCAAATTTATTGCTGTCGTAGATCGCACCGAGAAGATCGATCAGCTCATCGGGGCGCGTATAATTTTCAATGACGATGTTACGTCGGATTTCGCGGTCGGCATCGCTGATACTCTGGAAAAAGTTGAAACGATCACCATAGGGCATTGGAAGCTCAACTTCGAGGCTATCGCGAAGCTGCTGTGCGACGACTGCTTTGCAGTTGAGGCTCTTAAGTTTAGGGTCGAAAGTAAAGGCGTATTCATACGGATCGCACGAGTAAACGATCTTGCTCGACGTCGAAAAAATACTGTCGATGGCCGTTTTCTTGAATGTATCCGCTATACGAAGATTGCGCAACGCCTTAATAAGAGTGGTCTTCCCAATCCCATTGCGCCCAACGAGGCAGGTGATTCCATTCTCGTCTAGATCAAGAGCTAGCTCTGCCGAGCGGATGTGCTGCACGTTCTCAATTTTCAGGATCAGCTTCATTTTGATCCTTGGTGCATAAGGGTGTCGATTACGGTGACGCCATATTTTTTACGGAGCTTATCGAGGTATGCTGGGTCGACAGTGTTCACGTAGTTCACATAGCCGGAAAGTTGCTCCGTAGCTTTGGCAAGATCTGTATCTGAAAAATCACGGAATTTCGCACTATCCGTAATGTAAAAATGAAGCATCGTCTCGATTTGTCGCTTCAATTTGATGTCGACAGAAACGGCTCCATTCGGTAGTATCACCAAGCCGAGAAGTTTGATTTTCCGGCCAACGCTCGTAATTTTTGTTTTCTCCGGATTGAGTTTGAGTTGAGCTAATCCGACGGACTGAAGCATCACTTCGATAATGGCTGCGAGATTGGTGAGGTCATCCCTGTTTTGCGAAGAGACGATGATGTCATCGGAGTATCGCGTGTAGACCATCCCGTGCTCCGCGCAATAGCCCTCGAAGCGATCGTCGAAGGTACGCAGCACCGCATTGCTGATGAGCGGGGAGGCAGGAAAGCCAATTGGTAAGGCGCCGTCGATCGTAACCAGTTCGATAATGCGATCGACATGATCCAAGAGGTCGGAGATCGGCGTGCGCGCCGCGGCACTCTCAACGACTGCACGCACCATCGTCGAATCAATATTCGGGAAAAAATCCTGGATGTCGGCTTGGAAGAAGTGCTTGTTATGCGCGTGCTTTCTCACGGCCCCGAGAACGTTTACGCCTTTTCGGTAGGAAAACACGACCTGTTCATTGACATCAAGGTACTCGAACAGAAACAGGTTGAGGAAACTATGATAGATCTTCATTGTCTTGTCTGGTGCGTAGACAAGGCGTTCCTTCGACGCTTGGGTTCCGCCCACGTTGAGCGGCTTGTATCGGGAATCCAGGGCTTCGCCTATGAAGTCACGATAGTCGTATTTGCCGTGATACATCGCCCGAAACAGCTCTGCGAGTGGCTTCTTAGTCATGGAGACGAGTGAAGTAAGGTCAACGAACCCGTCTCGCGACACGCGAAACGACCGACCGAGTGCGATTGTGCTGCCGGCATGTACGTACTGCCGATGCAACGCCATCGTCACATAAAAGATGACGGAACGGGTGGCAGAGTGGGAGAGCGAGAAGGTCGCTTTTGACAGCGGTTACAATTTGGGCGGCGGCCTAGAGGAGGCGCACCGCCCAATCGTAAAGTAGATGCAGAGCCGGGAGAGGCCAGACGTGAGACTGGAGATGCTCCTAGTCGCTGGCATGTTGGGAGCTTAACGCAACTCGCCGCCCAGTGCAAACGCTCAGCGGCGCCGGCTGGCCCTGCTGAAGAGGGGGAAGGTCGCGCTCTCAACAATCGAATGACCGCTTGCTGAGTGAAGGGGCCTTTTGAATGCCTGAACAATGCGTCGAACGATTGTCCCATATGGCCGCCGCGGCCGGCCGCCGCCGTGTCACGCTCGACCGGCGCAGGACGACCCAGCTCAGCCGGCGCTAGCTTTGAAAACGCAAACGCGGCTGCTGAGCCACAACGGCCACTTCATGAGCCGACCCCATATGCATTGAGGTCGGTAAGCCGACCTGCTAGAGTCCTTGCCCGAGAACGGTGTTGGATTGCTGTCGGACCGCCCGCGTCCGAGCGGGATCAAACGAGAAGCGGTGTATATGGACGCAGACATTTCATTCAAACATACAGGACTACCGCAGCTTTGCGCCTTTCCAATCATTTCCCATATACCCGGAGTCGAAATGTCGACGGGCATGCACGGGTCCGGTTTCTTCGTCCGGTCTGGTGAACATTGTTTTGTCGTAACATCGCTCCATTGCATTTGGAAGCCCGGACAGTCTCTGGCAGATAACGTTCGTAACTTGCTGATTCCCGCTCCTTTCCGCAAGCATGCCAGAGGACTTAAGCAGCGGGGGCTGATCTCAACGAAGAAAGCGGGCACGCACGGGCGGCGAAAGCATACTACGAACACTGACCGCAGCCCGCGGGGGGACTTCTGGCTTACCTTCAGCGAGGTGCTAACTGCGAAGGCTTTGGAACGCACCGACGAATTTACGCAAAACGGTGAATTCGATATCGCAGTATTGCCATTGACGGGTCTCTCTAGTCGCGCTAGCTCGGCAGTGCTCGCGAATGCGATAAAGTTACCTCCGGCAGGCACTTGGTTTGATAGCGTCGTTGAAAATAACCGAACATCCGAAAAAATAAGGCTTCGCGCGCGGGGCTTTCCCCTCAATGGTACGGAATCGTCAATCGCTTATGAATCAGCAACGATCATTCAACAGGGTGTTCATCTGACAGGGTATGTGAGTGGACCCGGACCGTTTCCGCATTCGATAACTGCCGATTTTGAGCAAGGCAGCCCGGTCTCGGATATAAATGGGTTGAGCGGAGGCCCCGTCTTCCTCAGACTTCCCATTGGAAGGAATAACTTCAATTACTTCCTTGTAGGCGTGATGACGAATGGTCGCACACGGGCATGTACATTTGTGACGGTTCAGTGGGTAACCGATCTCGTCAATAGTTGGGTAGCCGAGCAAGCCGCGATGAAAGTGAATGGGGGCAATCGCACGATATCGATTCGTCAAGAGTCCAAGTTTTGACGGTTCGCGCAGGTCGTGGTCGTTGGGTATGCCGTTCGGGTGGCGGACTTCGCGTTCTGGTTTGCGGGGTGCATGTGATTCCCTCTGGTCGATCCGCCGATATCCAAACATGTTCGCGAATGTCTGTTATCTCAAGCAGAACTCTCTCCTCAAACGTCTGTGCGTAGTGATCGACGAATGAGCGCTCATGGCCGAACAGCGACACCATGTATCGAGGTCTTAGATAATCCGAGACAAACCTTTTATGGGGGCAGACCTTTCGATATAATGACGGTACTTGTTGGCACCTAATCGAACACGGCTCTAGGAATATGTGGGCGATACAAGGGAAAAAGGCGGGGAATGCTCAATCGTTGAACATATTTCGTCGCGCTGACGAGAGGGTGCCGGGGGTGTGCTACCAACACATCCCGCCGGCGATTTTTTGGCTTGGCTGCCTGTTCCATAATTGGAGGAACCACAAGAGCCACCGCGCCTAGGAAACGCATAGCTCTTGTTGGGACGAATGATACCGCGCACGGCGCGCCGTGCAAAGTAACTTTGCAAAGTTACTTTGTGCCTCTCCCGCGAACTTCATTGCGCCCGTACTTTGATAGTACGGGCGCGGTTTATTGCCACCGTTTTCCTCCTTCTTGCGGAACAGGCCATTTCTCAACAGAAAATGGCTCTTAAGATTCTTCGACTTATTGGTGTGTTGGATTGCGTCGGCGTCAAGAAAACGACGCTGTATCGCTGGATTCGTGAAGGCACGTTTCCAGCGCCGGTCCAGTTAGGGGCCAGGAGCGTCGGCTGGCGCGCGCAAGACGTCCAGAACTGGGTCGAATCCCGCCAATCGACGCGGGAGCAAGCATGAGCGCGCCCTCCCTTATGATCGATCGCGGCGGCCCGTATGGTCGGGCGATGGGCGCCGCCGTCACGGCCCGCGACGCTGCGTTCGTGCGTTGCCGCGACGCCCGACTCCGCAAGCTCGCAGGAATCCTCGATGACATCGAGGGCTGCTTCTGGAACCGTGGCGACGACGCCGGGAAGCTCGTTGCGATCGCCGTAACGCTTGCCTCGACGCTCGCGCTCGAAGCCCCGCGTCTGACGACAAAGCAACTTGGCACCGCCTGCGAGAAGTTCGTCCAGGCGATTGCCGCTGCTGAACAGGATTCGGCGAACTATCGTCGTCAACAGTACCAACAGCTGCGGAAAGCCTATCGTGCGCTTTACAACGACTTCGATGCGCAGTGCACGGACGGGACGCGCCGTTTGCAAGTTAGCGCCCTGCTGCGAGGCGTCGCGCTCGGCCAATCACTGGCGCAGGGCAGCTCGCGACTGGATATCGAACAGCTCAAGCTGGCGACCGCTGTGCTCAAGGGGGAGGCCGCCTGATGCTCCCCCAAAGTCGCTTTGCACTAGGCAATACGCGGCGAGGGGCGTCGCGATTTGCGTCGTCCAGCATCGCGCGGTATCCTGTGCGCGTCGCTGAGACAACAGCGGCCCGGGGTGACAGCCGGAATAGTTCCAAGGCGGACAACCGCCTTCGCGCGGTTTTTTTACGTCCGTACACCTTGCGCCTTCTATGGTCGGGCCTTGGTGGGGGTGCGTTCGCGCACGCCGGTTCCCTTGGACGCCGGTCTGTCAACCCTGCCATGTGCCCGGCCACCCCGTTTGACAGCGGGACCGGGTTCGTCAACCCGTCCAAGGAGGTCGCACCCAATGCGCCAGCCCACGCACGCCCGTACCGGGCAGCAATCCCACCTCATTCAATCCATCGTCCGCGCAGCACTGCGCGATGCGGCAACCGCCAGCACGTATCAGGACGCGCTCGACGCAACCGGAGCGGCGCTGGCCGCAATCGCCGCGCTCGTCCGTGCGGAGGTGCGCCATGGCTGACCTGCGCTGCAAGATCGGCGATCTGGCGATCGTCACGAAATGCGATGCGCGCTCGCGTATCGGCATGCTGGTCGAGGTGGCGTCGGCTCGTCCGACGCCCGATCACGATTGGCGTGTGCGGATCTTGGGCGGCCCTGTCTCGGGGCGTAGCGTCTGCGGTCGCCGGTCTGGCGATTTCGCGCACGCGGCCGTCTATGACTGGAACCTCACGCCGATTCGCGGCGAAGCGGAGCTGGATTGCACGGTCGACGTCCGGCACCTCCTCGCGTCGATTCTGGAGGTGCGCCATGTCTAAATACCGCCTGCCGAACGAAGTCACGATGATCGCCATGTGTGCGGCCCATCAGTTCGCCCACCTCGAAGCCCTGTTCGATGCTGTCCGTTCGCATCTTGCGGAGGGCACCTACGAGCGAGCGCTCGTCGACATGGGGCAGAGCGTCGCGAGCCGGTATTCGGCCGAAATGCGCCGCACCGCGCAGCCGGAGGTGTGCCATGACTGACCAGCGCATCCGAACCGCGGTTGTCGACGGATTCGACAACGCACCGCCGTTGGATACGGGCGCACCGATCGAGCTGCAATTCGCCGTCGACCTTGGCGCGATCTGCGCCGACGCATGGCTCGACCTGAAAGGCGACGTGCGACTGCACGACTACGCGGCGCATCAGGCCGCCGCGTTCGCGCGCGGCATGGAAGCCGCCATGCAGGACGCAGGCGACGTCGACGCGCACCGCGTGACGATCAGCCGGCAAGCGTTCGCGGCCGGCCTGATGGGGCGCGTGCAACAGCACCTGTTCGCGGCGCTCGGCCTCGTCACGCGCGAACCGCGTACAACGCACTGAGGGGTCGGTCATGGCAAAGACGAACAAGAATGCCGTGCAACCGCTCGCGTCGCACTTCGTGGCCGAGGTGAACCGCCCCGATCCCACCCGCATCGGGACACGGATCAGCGATGCGATGGAGCTGCTGGACAGCCTGCATTGGGCGGCCGACAAGGCCATGTCCGATGACGACTACTGGCTTGTGCTGAGCCTGTTCCGCGCGTCCCTGCCGTCGATCGGCGCAGCGCTGGAGGCGGCCAACGACGCCCTTGGCGAGTCGCGGCTCGGCCGCTACGTCTACAGCAACGACGTCACGGCCGGCGGGGCGGTTCTGTCGGTGCCTCGCGCGGCCGGCTGACGCTGCGCCGCTAGGCATCGCCGCATCATTCAATTCTTCGCGCGTCGGGTAGCTGCTTGCCCGATATGGACTACTAATCGGAAGCCGACCGACGCGCGTCCAGTGGGAACCTATGAGTAACGCACCCATGTCCGAATTCGAGCGGGCGAGAGTCGCGCTCGGCTATGTTCCGCCCGACGACCGCGACACGTGGCGTCAGGTGGGGATGGCGCTCAAGGCCGAGTTTGGCGAGGAGGGCTTCGCCCTCTGGAACGAATGGAGCCAAGGCGCGCAGAACTACAACGGCAAGGACGCGCGCGATGTGTGGAAGTCGTTCAAAGGCGGCAAGATCACCATCAACACGCTGTTTCACCTTGCCAAGCAAGGTGGCTTCGATCCGCGTGCGCATCGAGCCAAGCCCGTCGATCCAGCGGAACGCGAGCGGCAGAAGGCCGAACGCGCGGCCCGCGAGGCGGCCGAGCTGGCCGAACTGACCGAGAAGCAGCAAGCCGCATCGGCCCTCGCTGAATCGATCTGGTCGGCGGCCGAGCCCGCGCCGGCCGATCATCCGTATCTCGTTCGCAAGCGCATCCCGGTCGACGCGCTGCGCGTCTATCGCGGCAGTTTGTGCATCGGCACGGCCGCATGCGACGGAGCACTGGTCATCCCGGCACGTGACGCGGACGGCAAGCTATGGACGCTGGAGTTCGTCCTGACGGACGGCCAGAAACGCTATCTGCCGAACGGCCGCAAGGCGGGCTGCTTCTCGTTGATCGGCGGGCCGCTATCTTCCGCTCCGTCGACGGTACTGATTGGCGAGGGCTACGCCACGTGCGCGACGCTCGCGGCCGCGACCGGCTATCCGGCCGCTGTCGCGTTCGACGCCGGCAACCTGTACGCGGTCGCGACGGCGCTGCGCGGCCAGTATCCGGACGCCCGCATCGTCGTGTGCGCCGACGACGACCACACGACGAAGGGCAATCCGGGCGTGACGAAGGCTCGCGCGGCGGCCGAGGCCGTCGCCGGCATCGTCGCCGTGCCCGACTTCGGCTCAAACCGTCCTCCGGCCGGCACCGACTTCAACGACCTGGCTGCGCATGTCGGCCCGGATGCGGTAGCCGCCGCCGTGCGCGCTGCGCTCGCACCGGCCGGCTCAGCGGATGCCGGCAGGGGCAAGGCCGCTCCAGCCGTCGCGAAGCCCGCCAAGCGCCCGAAAACGGCCCGCGCGCAGGACGGCAAGTCGCGGTTCGTCGTCGACGACAAGGGCGTGTGGTTTCACGGCTTCAACAATCAGGGCGATCCGCTGCCGCCGCATTGGGTCAGCACGCGTATCGACGTGATTGCGGAGACGCGAAACGAGATGAACAGCGAGTGGGGCTACCTGCTCGAATTCACGGACCGCGACGGCATCCTGAAACGGTGGGCGGTGCCGGCCGGCCTCTTTGCCGGCGACGGCACGGAGCTGCGCCGTATGCTGCTCGATATGGGCGTGAAGCTCGGCGTCACGCAGATCGCCCGCACGCAGATCGCGAACTATGTGCAGATGGCGCAGCCGGACGAGCGCGTGCGCTGCGTGCCGCGCGTCGGCTGGCATCACGGCGCGTTCGTGCTGCCGGATCGCGTCATCGGCACCGGCAAAGAGGCGCTGATCTATCAGGCCGACACGCCGATCCAGAGCCAGTTCAAGGAGCGCGGGACGCTGGACGACTGGCAACGCGAGGTCGCGGCCTACTGCGTTGGCAATAGCCGGCTGCTGTTCTGCGTCGCTACCGCCTTCGCTGGTCCGCTGCTGCACTTCTCCGGGCTTCAGTCGGGCGGTTTCCACCTGCTCGGCACGACGTCCAAGGGCAAGTCGACGGGCGGCGTCATCGCCGCGTCCGTGTTCGGCTCGCCGGACTACGTGCGGAGCTGGAAGGCGACCGACAACGCGCTCGAAGCCGTCGCCACGCAGCATAGCGACGCGCTGCTGATCCTCGACGAAATCGGACAGGTCGAGCCGCGCTTGGTCGGCGATGTGATCTACATGCTCGCGAACGAGTCGGGCAAGGCCCGCGCGTCACGTAGCGGCTCGGCAAAGCCGGTTCTCACGTGGCGGCTGCTGTTCCTGTCGAACGGCGAAAAGAGCGTGTCCGCGCTGATGGCCGAGGGCAACAAGCCCATGAAAGGCGGTATCGAGGTGCGCTTGCCGGCGATCCCGGCCGAGGTCGGCGAAATGGGCGTCGTCGAGAAACTGCACGGCTTCCCGACGCCGGCCGCGTTGATCGAGCATCTAGAGCGGCACGCCGGCATGCACTACGGCACGGCCGGCCCCGCGTTCATCGAGTGGGCGTCGTCGCAGGCCGGCGAGCTGGCCGAGCATCTGCGCATGCGCGTCGACGAGCTGGTCGGGCAATGGGTGCCGGACGGCTCGCATTCGCAGGTCGCGCGCGTCGCCAAGCGGTTCTGCCTCGTTGCGGTGGCCGGCGAGTTGGCGACGGCGCACGGCCTGACCGGCTGGCCGCAGGGCGAAGCGGTCGAGGCTGCGCGTCGCTGCTTCGAAGGCTGGCTCGAACTGCGCGGCGGCACCGGCAACTCGGACGAAGCCGAAGCCGTGCGGCAGGTGCAGCATTTCCTCGCCGCGCATGGCGACAACCGTTTCGTGTGGATGAACCGGGCGCAGGACGACCATCGGCCGAACGTGCCGCATCGAGCGGGCTTCAAGCAGCACGTGAAACGCGACGAGCGGCGAACGCCCATCGCCTCCGATCGCGAGTATTACGCCGAGTTCGGCGGCAAGATGAGCGCCGACGATGCGGAAAGCGTCGAGACGGAATACCTGATCGAAGCGGCCGTGTTCCGCAAGGACGTGTGCGCCGGCTTCGATCACAAGATCGTCGCCAAGGCATTGATGAAGCGGGGCGTGCTGATGCCGCGTAGTGACGGCTATCCGTACCGGCAGGAATACATCCCCGGTCACGGCAAGTTCATGGTCTACCGTGTGCTGCCGTCGATCTTCACGCTTGAGCTGTGAAATGCGCCGCCGCCGTCCGGGAGGGCGGTGGCGGGCATTCCTTTGCGCGGCATTTTTGGCCCGTGCGTCAAAGTTACTTTGAGCGATCCGCTCCAGACGGAACCGGGCCGGCGATGGCCGCGAATCTTGCCGTAGCCGTAACAATCCAGCCCGGTTTATCTCCAGTATCTCCAGCGTTCTCCAAATCGTTTGGAGACACACGAAGCCTTACCCCACAAGGCTTTGCGGCCGATTCAGGCGTTTATCTCCAAATCTCCAACTCGTTTTGCACTGAGCGGGCAGGCGTCGACCGTCTGCGTCGACCACGAAGCCAGACGGGACGCGGCTCTCCGGGATTCCAAGGGCATCGACGACGTGTTTTCGAGGGGGGTGTCCGCGACGCGCCCCGATCGCACATTGTTGCGCCGACCGCAAGTGTCGGGGGGGCGGAAAGCGGGGGACCCTGCGTCTAGGGCAAAGACGCGGGGGCTCACACCCGCGTGTTTTTCCTACTCTCGGCGCGCCTAAGGGGGGTCATATTCATACCGACATGCACGGGACCGACAGTGCGGTGCCAACTCTGAAAAATCGGTGGGAGGCGCGCCGCAAGGGGGTCATACGCGTGGCGGCACGGGTCTATCTTGCCGCCGCGATCGGGATGATTTCCGCCCCGGCTTTGAGCTTGTCGAGGTAGTCCGCCCACTGTTGCATCATCGAACGTCGTGCCTTGATGAATTTTGTTCGGTTGTACGCCCGCCCAAGGCTGTCAGGGACGGTATGCGCTAGTTGGTGCTCGATCACTTCCGGCTTTTCCTCCAACTCTTCATGCAGGATCGTCCGTGCCATTGCCCGGAAGCCGTGACCCGTAATCTCGGTGCGAGTGTCGTAGCCGAGCCGACGAAGGGCTGCATTGATAGCGGCCTCGCTCATCGGCCGATTTCGGTCGCGAGCACCGGGGAACACGTAGACGCCTTCGCCAGTCAGGGCGTGAAGCTCGCGCAAAATCGTGACAGCCTGCGCGGCCAGCGGAACAAGGTGATCCGTTTTCGTTTTGTTGACGAAATAGCGCCATTCGCCTTTGTCGAGGTCGAATTGCGCCCATTCTGCCTTCCGCAACTCGCCCGGCCTAACGAACAGCATCGGGGCTAGCTTGAGCGCGCAGAGAACCGGGAACGTGCCGGTGAAGCCGTCGAACGCGCGAAGCATCTCGCCCACTTTCTCCGGCTCAGTGATCGAGGCAAAGTGTGTTGTCTGCGCGGGCGGGATTGCATCTACCAGATCGCGGGCCGGATCGGCCTTGCAGTGCCCCTCTTTGATGCCGTAGCGGAATACCCGGCTAATCTCGCTGCGGATGCGATGGGCGGTAAATCTGGCTCCACGCCCGTCTACGCGCTTCAGCACGGCCAGTATCTCCGGGGCGTCGATTTCAGCGATAGGGCGCTTGCCGAGCCATGGGAATACATCGTTCTCCATGCGGGCGAGCGTCTTGGCATGCTGCGCTGGCTCCACGGTCGTCTTGCGCTCGGCCATCCAGCCACGGGCGACAACCTCAAACGAATGGGCGGCCGCGAGCAGGCTGGCCCTTTTTTCCGCCTTCTTCGCTTCACCCGGATCGATGCCGGCAGCGAGCTTTTCGCGGGCTTCGTCGCGCTTCTTCCGCGCGGTCGCCAATGTAACTTCCGGGTAGACGCCGAGCGAGTAGCGCTTTTCCTTGCCCCCAAATCGGTATTTGAGGCGCCACCACTTGCCCCCGCTCGGGGCGATTTCCAGATAAAGGCCGCCTCCGTCGAACAGGCGCACGGGCTTGTCGGCAGGCTTGGCGTTCCGGATGGCTGTATCGGTTAATGGCACGGGGGCAACTCCTAACAGGTAAGGCAATTTCGGTTGGGTTGCCCCCCAATGTTGCCCCCGCTTGCCCCCGGCTGTCTACGCACCACACGGCACTTTGCCGGAATGAAAAAACCCGCGAAGCCTTGTGCTGTCGCGGGTTTTGGGACTTCCGGGAATTTCCCGGAACTATGTCATGGTGCCCAGGGCCGGAATCGAACCGGCACGCCTTGCGGCGGGGGATTTTGAGTCCCCTGCGTCTACCAATTTCACCACCTGGGCTTGATCCTGGCCGCGCATGGTCGTACGCGGCGAAACGCGAATTATGGCGGAAAACCGGATGCCGGGCAAGCTGCCCGGCATCCGCACGCAAGTCACTGGCTCAGGTAGACGAAGCGACCCTGCTTCACGACGCCCATCACGCTCGCGCGCTGATCGAGCCCGACGTGATCCTTGTCGCTCGTATTGACGACGCCGTTCGGCACGACGAGTTCGTGCGCGCGTTCGAGCTCGCGGCGCAGCGCCGTGCGGAACGCGGGCGTGCCGGGCTGCGCGGTTTTCAACGCACGGCCGACCGCATCGGCCAGGCGCGGGTACACGCCCGCCGCGTCGCCCGCGAACTGCGTGACCGTGCCGGCGCCGTACTTCGCCTCGTACGCGTCGACGAACGCGAGCGCGGCCTGGCGGGCCGGATGGTCGGCCGGCAGCGTGCGCGCGACGACGACCGGCTGGGTCGGGAACAGCGTCCCGTCGACGTCCTTGCCGCCCAGCTTGATGAATTCCGGCGTCGCGATCCCGTGGGTCTGGTAGACGGGCCCCTTGTAGCCGCGCTCGATCAGCGTGCGCTGCGGCAGCACGGCCGGCGTGCCCGAGCCCGCGATCAGGATCGCATCGGGCTTCGCCGCGATGAGCTTCAGCGCCTGGCCCGTGACGCTCGCGTCGGTGCGGTTGAAGCGCTCGGTCGCGACCACGCGAATCTTGCGCAGCTCCGCGAAGCGCGTGAATTCGTTGAGCCAGCTGTCGCCGTAGCTGTCGGCGAAGCCGATGAAGCCGACCGTCTTCACGCCGTGGTTGGCCATGTAGCGCGTCATCACGTCGGCCATCGCGCGGTCGCCCTGCGCCATCTTGAACGCCCAGGTCCGCGCGCCTTCCTGCGGCTCGACGATCGCGCCGGAGCCGACCAGCGTGATCATCGGCGTCTGCGCGGCGGCCACCGCGTCGAGCGCCGCGAGCGCGGCCGGCGTGATGTTCGGCCCGACCACGACGTCGACGTGATCCTCGTCGACCAGCTTGCGGATGTTGCGCACCGCGTTGCCCGGGTCGGACGCGTCGTCGAGCACCGTGACCTGCACGGGCTGCCCGGCGATCGTCTTCGGCCACATCAGGATCGCGTTCTTGCTCGTGATGCCGATCGCGGCGGCCGGGCCGGTGGACGACAGGTCGACGCCGACCTTCAGGTCGGCATGCGCGGCCGCGCAGGCCAGCACGAGGGCGGCGCCGGCGGCGCGGCGCAACGAGGCGGGAAGCCGTGGCAGGGCGGGAAGCGTCATGCGGGAATCTCCGTCGGGCAGCAAAAAGGGGCGCGATATGCGCCCCTGTGTTTATACACGCGGGCTCGAGAAAACGCCGGGCCGCCCCGGGTTCTGCCGAGCCCCTCGGGGCCTGGGCGCGCTTACAGCTCGTACGATTCGGATTCGCCCTTGAGCGCCTGTTCGATCAGCTTGCGGTTCAGCGTCGGCGACAGCAGCTCGACCAGCGTATACACATAGCTGCGCAGGTAGGCGCCCTGCTTGAGCGCGACGCGCGTCACGTTGCTGCCGAACAGGTGGCCGACCGGAATCAGCCGCAGGCCGCGGTCGCGCTCGGGATTGAACGCGATGTCGGCCATGATGCCGACGCCGAGTCCGAGCTCGACATAGGTCTTGATCACGTCGGCGTCGATCGCCTCGAGCACGATGTCCGGCGACAGCCCGCGCAGCGCGAATGCATGGTTGATCTTCTTGCGGCCCGCGAACGCGTCGTCGTACGTGATCAGCGGGTACTGGGCGAGATCGTCCAGCGTGACCGGCTTGCGTTCGAGCAGCGGGTGGTCGGCCGGCACGACGGCCGCATGATGCCACTGGAAGCAGGGTAGCGACACGAGCTCCTTGTAGTCGGAGATCGCCTCGGTCGCGATCGCGAGATCGGCCTGGTCGTGAATCACCATCTCGGCCACCTGCGTCGGGCTGCCCTGCAGGATCGACAGGTGAACCTTCGGGAAGCGCTTCTTGAATTCGGCGATCGCGGCCGGCAGCGAGTAGCGGGCCTGCGTGTGGGTCGCCGCGATGGTCAGGTTGCCCTGATCCTGCGCCGCATAATCTTTTCCGACCCTTTTCAGACTTTCCACTTCCTGCAGGATCCGCTCGACCGACGCGAGGATGATCCGCCCCGGCTCGGTGAGCGAGCGCACGCGCTTGCCGTGCCGCGTGAAGATTTCGACGCCCAGCTCGTCCTCGAGCTCGATGATCGCCTTCGATACCCCCGGCTGCGACGTGTAGAGCGCCTTGGCGGCCTCGGTGAGGTTGAAATTCTGCCGGACGGCCTCGCGCACGAAGCGAAATTGGTGCAGGTTCATTTATAACCCTTCCGCATATCAACAGAATTTTTTAGTCGTTTGAAATATAAGGCGAGTTTATTACGATTCACCGGAGTTTTTCAAATATGGATATCTGTTTTCGTCATTAGCAATCCAGCCGGCAGCGGTTGGCGGCGGTGACGACGGAACGGAGATTCGGGCGCGACGTGGCTAGGACGTCGCGCGGTCACCACGAAAACCCTGGGGTCCCCGAATGTATCAGTACGACCAATACGACCAGACGATCGTCGACGAACGCGTCGCGCAGTACCGCGATCAGGTGCGCCGCCGGCTGTCGGGCGAGTTGAGCGAAGACGAGTTCCGTCCGCTGCGTCTGCAGAACGGCCTGTACATGCAGCGCCACGCGTACATGCACCGCATCGCGATTCCGTACGGCAACCTGCGCAGCGACCAGCTGCGGATGCTCGCGCGCATCGCCCGCGAGCACGACCGCGGCTACGGCCACTTCTCGACGCGCTCGAACATCCAGTTCAACTGGATCCAGCTCGAGGACACGCCCGAGATCCTCGCGAAGCTCGCGTCGGTGCAGATGCATGGCATCCAGACGTCGGGCAACTGCATCCGCAACATCACGGCCGACCAGTTCGCCGGCGTCGCGCAGGACGAAGAGATCGATCCGCGCCCGTGGGCCGAGATCCTGCGCCAGTGGTCGACGTTCCATCCCGAATTCGCGTGGCTGCCGCGCAAGTTCAAGATCGCGGTGTCGGGTTCGAAGCATGACCGCGCGGCCGTGCAGATCCACGACCTCGGCGTGTACCTGAAGAAGAACGCGCAGGGCGAGGTGGTCGCGAGCATTCTCGCGGGCGGCGGCCTCGGTCGTACGCCGATCGTCGGCGCGGTGATCAAGGAAGACCTGCCGTGGCAGCACCTGCTCACCTACTGCGAAGCCGTGCTGCGCGTGTACAACCGCTATGGCCGCCGCGACAACCTGTACAAGGCGCGGATCAAGATCCTCGTGAAGGCGCTGTCGCCGGCGAAGTTCGCGCAGCAGGTCGAGGAAGAGTGGCAGCACCTGAAGGACGGCCCGTCGACGCTCACGCAGGCCGAACTCGACCGCGTGTCGCAGTACTTCCAGCCGCCCGTCTACGAGAAGCTGGCCGACACCGACGCGTCGTTCGAACAGCACCTGCTCGAGAACAAGGCGTTCGCGCGCTGGGTCGAGCGTAACGTCGCGCCGCACAAGGTGCCGGGCTATGCGGCCGTCACGCTGTCGCTGAAGGATCACCGCGTGGCGCCGGGCGACGCGACCGACGCGCAGATGGATCTGGTCGCCGACTGGGCCGACGCGTACTCGTTCGGCGAGCTGCGCGTGTCGCACGAGCAGAACCTGATTCTCGCGAACGTGAAGAAGCGCGACCTGTTCGCGCTGTGGGAAAAGGCGAAGGCGGCCGGTTTCGCGACGCCGAACATCGGCCTGCTGACCGACATCATCGCGTGCCCGGGCGGCGACTTCTGCTCGCTCGCGAACGCGAAGTCGATCCCGATCGCGCTGGCGATCCAGCAGCGTTTCGACGATCTCGACTACGTGTACGACCTCGGCGACCTGTCGCTGAACATTTCCGGTTGCATGAACTCGTGCGGTCACCACCACGTCGGCAACATCGGCATCCTCGGCGTCGACAAGGACGGCGCCGAGTGGTACCAGGTGTCGCTCGGCGGCGAGCAGGGCACGGGCCGCAACGGCGCGCGCCTCGGCCGCGTGATCGGGCCGTCGTTCTCGGCGGAAGAAGTGCCCGACGTGATCGCGAAGCTGATCGATACGTTCGTCGAGGCACGCATCGACGGCGAGCGCTTCGTCGATACGTACGATCGCATCGGCATCGCGCCGTTCAAGGAGCGCGTGTATGCGGCGCGCCAGGCAGTGAACGCGTAACCAACCGGGTAGAAGGAATTTGCAGATGGCTTCGATTATCAAGAACCGCGCAGTGATCGACGACGCATGGCAGGTCGTGCGCGCGGCGGAAGACGGTACGCTGCCCGCGGTCGACGCATTGCCGGCCGGCAAGGTGCTGGTGCCGTTCGCGTTGTGGCAGGCCGAGCGCGCGGCGCTCGTCGCCGCGAAGACGAAGGACGAACTCGGCGTGTGGCTCGCGCCGGATAGCGAACCGGCCGATCTCGTGGCCGACTTCGGCGCGATCTCGCTGATCGCCGTCGACTTCCCGCGCTTCGCGGACGGCCGCGGCTACAGCATCGCGCGCCTGCTGCGCGAGCGGCATGGCTGGACCGGCGAGCTGCGCGCGATCGGCGACGTGCTGCGCGACCAGTTGCTGTACATGTCGCGTTGCGGCTTCGACGCATTCGCGGTGCGGGCCGACAAGGACATCCACGACGCGCTGAACGCGTTCACGGAATTCACGCAGCGTTACCAGGGCGCGTTCGACGAGCCGGCGCCGCTGTTCCGCCGCCGCGCGGCCGCGGCCGACACCAAGGTGAGCGCATGAGCACCGCGACCGCCACCGCGCTGACGCCGGAACTCGCCGCGAAGGTCGAGCGCCTCGACGCGCTGCTCGCGCGCATCGGCGAGCGTCACGACAAGGTGAAGTTCGCGAGCAGCCTCGCCGCGGAAGACATGCTGCTCACGCACGCGATCCTGTCGAAGGGCGTGCCGATCGGCATCTTCTCGCTGAACACGGGCCGCCTGCACGCGGAAACGCTCGGCATGATCGACCGCGTGCGCGAGCGCTACGGCTACGAGATCGAGCAGTTCCACCCGCGGCAGGACGCGGTCGACCAGTATGTGGCCGAGCACGGCCTGAACGCGTTCTACGAGAGCGTCGAGCTGCGCAAGTCGTGCTGCCATATCCGCAAGGTCGAGCCGCTGAACCGCGCGCTGGCCGACGTCGGCGCGTGGGTGACGGGCCAGCGTCGCGAGCAGTCGGTCACGCGCGCGGAGCTGCACGAGGAAGAACAGGACGAAGCGCGCGGGATCGCGAAGTACAACCCGCTCGCCGACTGGACGGAAGCCGACGTGTGGGCGTACCTTGACGCGTTCGACGTGCCGGTCAACCCGCTGCATGCGCGCGGCTATCCGAGCATCGGCTGCGAGCCGTGCACGCGGGCGATCCGCCCCGGCGAGGACAGCCGCGCGGGCCGCTGGTGGTGGGAGTCGCGCGACACGAAGGAATGCGGGCTGCACGTCACGACGATCACGCCGATTCCCGCGAATGCCGACGCCGGCGCCGCGCACTGAAAGCCGACAAGAAACCGAATATTGCGCCGCCCGCGACAGCGGGCGGCACGAACCCAGAAGAGAAGGACTGAAATCATGAGCACGACGCTCGAGCAATCCGCCTTTGCCCCGCCCGCCGGCGCCGACAGCCGCATGGGCCACCTCGACTGGCTCGAAGCCGAGTCGATCCACATCCTGCGCGAACTCGTGGCCGAATGCAGCAAGCCGGCGCTGTTGTTCTCGGGCGGCAAGGATTCGGTCGTCGTGCTGCATCTGGCGCTGAAGGCGTTCGGCCTCGGCGCGAACCGCAAGACGACGCTGCCGTTCCCGCTCGTGCATATCGACACGGGCCACAACTACGAGGAAGTGATCGACTTCCGCGACCGCCGTGCGCAGGAGCTCGGCGCCGAGCTCGTGGTCGGCCACGTCGAGGATTCGATCAAGCGCGGCACGGTCGTGCTGCGCCGCGAGACCGATTCGCGCAATGCCGCGCAGGCCGTCACGCTGCTCGAGACGATCGAGCAGCACGGTTACACGGCGCTGATCGGCGGCGCGCGCCGCGACGAAGAGAAGGCGCGTGCGAAGGAGCGCATCTTCTCGTTCCGCGACGAATTCGGCCAGTGGGATCCGAAAGCCCAGCGCCCGGAACTGTGGAGCCTGTACAACGCGCGCCTGCACAAGGGCGAGCATCTGCGCGTGTTCCCGATCTCGAACTGGACCGAACTCGACGTGTGGCAGTACATCGCGCGCGAGAACCTCGAACTGCCGTCGATCTACTACGCGCACCAGCGCGAGATCGTGCGCCGCAACGGGCTGCTCGTGCCGGTCACGCCGCTCACGCCGATGCGTGACGGCGAGACGAGCGAGCTCGCGCAGGTGCGCTTCCGCACGGTCGGCGACATCAGCTGCACGTGCCCGGTCGAGAGCGACGCGGACGACGTCGAGAAGATCATCGCCGAGACGGCGGTGACCGAGATCACCGAGCGCGGCGCGACCCGGATGGACGATCAGGCGTCCGAAGCCGCGATGGAACAGCGCAAGAAGCAAGGTTATTTCTGAAGCACACGAGGACATTCACATCATGAGCATCATCGAGAACACCGAAGACCTCGGCGTGCTGCGCTTCATCACCGCGGGCAGCGTCGACGACGGCAAGAGCACGCTGATCGGCCGCCTGCTGTACGACAGCAAGGCCGTGCTGTCCGACCAGCTGTCCGCGCTGTCGCGCGCGAAGAACAAGCGCACGGTCGGCGACGAACTCGACCTCGCGCTGCTGACCGACGGCCTCGAAGCCGAGCGCGAGCAGGGCATCACGATCGACGTCGCGTACCGCTACTTCGCGACCGCGAAGCGCAAATTCATCATCGCCGACACGCCGGGGCACGAGCAGTACACGCGCAACATGGTCACGGGCGCGTCGACCGCGCACGCGGCGATCATCCTGATCGACGCGACGCGCGTGACGATCGAGAACGGCGTCGCCGATCTGCTGCCGCAGACCAAGCGCCACAGCGCGATCGTCAAGCTGCTCGGGCTGCAGCACGTGATCGTCGCGATCAACAAGATGGACCTCGTCGACTACAGCGAGGCGCGCTTCAACGAGATCCGCGATGCGTACGTCGCGCTCGCGAAGCAGCTCGGCCTGACCGACGTGCGCTTCGTGCCGGTGTCGGCGCTCAAGGGCGACAACATCGTCGGCGCGAGCGAGCGCATGCCGTGGTACGCGGGCGAGCCGCTCCTCGACGTGCTCGAGTCGCTGCCGGTCGAGACGCAGGCGCATGACGCGCTGCGCTTCCCGGTGCAGTGGGTCGCGCGCCAGGACGGCAGCTCGGCCGACGATTTCCGCGGCTACATGGGCCGGATCGAGTCGGGCGAAGTGAAGGTCGGCGATACGATCGTCGTGCTGCCGTCGAACCGCACCGCGACGGTCGCCGAGATCATCGCACCGGTGCCGGGCGGCACCGCGGCCGTGCCGCATGCATTCGCGGGGCAGACGGTGACGATTCGCGTCGAGGAAGACGTCGACGTGTCGCGCGGCGACATGTTCGTCACGACCGCCGAGCCGGTCGAGCCGGCGAAGAAGCTCGAGGCCGACCTGTGCTGGTTCGACGAGGCGCCGCTGTCGCCGCAGCGCAAGTACCTGCTGAAGCAGACCACCAGCACGGTGTTCGCGAAGATCGGCGCGGTCAAGCAGGTGCTCGACGTGCATACGCTGTCGCACGCGACCGACCGTCAGGAACTGAAGATGAACGACATCGGCCGCGTGGCGCTGACGCTGCAGAAGCCGATCGTTTGCGACACGTACGATGCGCATCCCGGTACGGGCGCGTTCGTGCTGATCGACGAGGCGACGCATCACACGGTCGCCGCCGGCATGATCCGGGCGTTCTCGGCATAACGCGCATGAGCGGCATGACCGGCGTTCAGCGCCGCCCACGCGGCGGCGCGCGCCGGCCGGCATCCGCATGAGCACGACTAGCGAAGCGACAAACATGGGCAAGGTGTATCTGATCGGAGCAGGGCCGGGCGCCGCGGACCTCATCACGGTGCGCGGCATGCGGCTGCTCGAGCAGGCCGACGTGGTGCTGCACGACGCGCTCGTCGAGCCGGCGATGCTCGACTACGCGCCGAACGCGCGCAAGATCGCCGTCGGCAAGCGTTGCGGGCAGCGCTCGACCGCGCAGCATTTCATCAACAAGCAGATCGTCGATGCGGCGCGCGAGCATGCATGCGTCGTGCGGCTGAAGGGCGGCGATCCGATGCTGTTCGGCCGCGCGGAAGAGGAAATGCGCGCGCTCGAGGCGGCAGGCATCGACTACGAGGTCGTGCCGGGCATCACCGCGGCGCTGGCCGGCGCGGCGACGCTGAAGCGGTCTCTGACGCTGCGCGGCGTGTCGCGCAGCGTCGCGTTCGCGACGCACAGCCGCGCACCGGGCAGCGACGAGATCCGCGAGGCCGCGCGCGCCGATTCGATCGTCTACTACATGGGCCGCGACAGCGCGCCCGGCATCGCACAGCAGCTGATTGACGCGGGCCGTGCACCCGCGACGCCGGTCGCGATCGTCGAGGCGTGCAGCACCGCGCGCGAGCGCACGCTGACGCTGACGCTCGCGCAGATGGCCGCGGGCGACGCGCAGGCGTGGCTCGACCCGGCCGAACCGAGCCTGCTGATGATCGGCGATGCGTTCGCCGAACGCGTACGGATCGCGAAAGAGGGCGACGCGTTGCGCAATGCCGCTTGAGTCGGCGGAGTGGTCCGCGTGACAGGCGATGCGGCGATGGGTCCGATAGGTGAAAAAAAAGCGCTGGCTACCGAAGCCAGCGCTTTTTTGTTTGGGCTCGCCGCTACGGCTCGCCGCTACGGCTCGCCGCTTCGCTCACGCGTCGCGATCGATCTGGTCGACGCAATAGCGCGCGACCGCGTCGAGCACGCCGTCGTCTTCGCCGACGGCTGTCGCGCAGCGGATGTCGACGCCCGGATGCGCGGCGCGGCATGCGTCGACGAGTTGCGGCAGATCGCGGCGCACGTGGCCGCCCTGGCCGAAAAAGACCGGCACCACGGTGATGCGCGTGCAGCCGGCCGCGGCTTGCGCGGCCACGGCCTCACCGAGCGACGGCGTCATCAGTTCGAGGAACGCGAGCGACACCTGCGTGGCGGGGGAGCCGGCGCCGCGCAGCCGCGCGGCGAGCCGCTCGAACGGCTCGGCCCAGCGCGGATCGCGGGCGCCGTGGCCGAACAGGACGATACCGTGCGAATGCATGTCGAAGCCTCCGTCGCGACGCGGCGCTCAGTGCCGGTCGACCCACTTGAGCGCGAACAGGCCGAGCGCGAGATAGATGAGGCCCGGCGTCGCGGCGGTCAGCGGCGCGGGCCACGTGTTCAGCGTGCCGATGTGCGAGAACAGCGTGTTGAGCAGCTGGAAGCTCATGCCGAGCATGATGCCGCCGAACACCTTCACGCCGACCACGCCGGCCCGCGTGTGCAGGTACGCGAACGGCAGCGACAGCACGAGCATCACGAACACCGCGAACGGATACAGCAGCTTGCGCCACAGCGCGATGTCGTAGCGCTGCGTGTCCTGCTGGTTCTCGCGCAAGTGCTGGATGTAGCGGAACAGGTTGATGATCGACATGCGCTCCGGCGACACGAGCAGCACCGACAGAATCTGCGGCGTCAGGTCGGACCGCAGCCGGTATTCGGGCAGCGACACCTGCTGCGACCGGTACACGGGGTTCAGCGCATCGGCCGGCTGGCCGCTGACCGGCTTGATCGGCGTCAGCTCGGTTTCGGTCACGCCCGTCAGCAGCCAGTGGCCAGGCGGCTCGTAGCGGCCGGTCTGCGCGATCCGCACGTTCTGCAGCTGGAATTTCGAATCGAATTCGTAGATGCGCACGTTGCTGATCGTCGAATCGGGCGACAGGCTGCCGACGTTGACGAAGCGCGTGACCTGCTCGCCGTTCTCGCGGGCCGCGAGCGTGTCCTTCACCCACACGCCCGACTGGAAGTTCGACGACACCGACGCGCCGAGCGCCTGCAGCCGCACGCGCTCGGACAATTGATCCGCGTACGGCCCGACGAATTCGCCGATCAGGTAGGTGACGATCACGAGCGGCACGCCGATCTTCAGCAGCGAGCGCAGCGCCTGGTTGGTCGCGAGGCCCGACACGCGGAAGATCGTGAATTCCGAGTTCGCGGCCATCTGCGCGAACACGTAGATCGCGCTGATCAGCGCGGCGACCGGGATGATCTCGTAGAAGCGCGACGGCGTCTGCAGCGCGACGCGCAGCACCGCGTAGCCGAACTTGTAGTTGCCGTGCCCGACCGAGTTCAGCTCGCTGATCAGGTCGAAGAAGAAGAACAGGCCGGAGAACGCGAACAGGATGAAGATGAACGTGACGTAGATCTGCCGCGCGAAGTACTTTTCATAGAGCCGCATCGATCATGCTCCCGAGCGGCCGAACAGCGCGCGTGTCAACAACGGACGATTGCGCACGCGCAACCAGAAAATGAACGCGACGATCGCCGCGACGAGCACGTGCAGCCCGACGAGGCCGACGCCGAACGACATCTTGCCCTGCTCGATCTGCGCCTGCACGACGTTCAGCAGGTTCGAGTACGTGAGGTAGATCAGCACGGCCATCACGAGATTGATCGTGCGGCTGCGACGCGGGTTCTGGTACGAGAGCGGGATGCCGAGCACCATCAGGTTGATCGCGATCAGCGGCAGCCCCGCGCGCCACGCGAATTCCGCGAGGTTGTCGCGCGTCGGGTTGCGCAGCAGGTCGGGCGTGGGCGTGCTGTTGGTGGTCTGCACGTTGACGACCGGCTTGCTCGTGATCTTCACGCCGTAGCGCTCGAACTCCATGATCTTGAAGTTCGGCTGGCCGGGCGTGCCGTCGTAGCGGCGGCCGTCCTCGAGGACGACGAAACGATCGCCGTCCTTCGAGGTTTCCGTGTGGCCCGTCTGCGACACGACCACGTTGAGCTTGCCGTTTTCCGTCGACGTGACGAATACGTTCTGCACCTTGCTCTGGTCGGGCGACATCTTCTCGATGAAGAACACGCGATGATTCGCGGCCGATTCGCGGAACTGGCCGGGCGCGAGCAGCGAGATCTCGTCGCGCTGCTGGAAGCGCGCCTTGATCATCTTGCTCTGCTGGTTCGACCACGGCCAGCCGACGAACGCGAAGAAGGTGATCAGCAGGATGATCGGCGTGGCGAACACGCCGATCGGCTTGATGAGGCGCGTAAGGCTCACGCCCGACGCGAGCCACACCACCATTTCGGAGTCCCGGTACCACCGGGTCAGCACGAACAGGATGGACACGAACAGCGTGACGACGAGCATCACGGCGAGGTAGCCGATCACGGTCAGGCCGATCAGCACGAGCACGTCGCGCGGATCGATTTCGCCGGACGCGGCGTAGCCGACGATGCGAATCATCATCGTCGTGAGCATGATCGTGAGCAGCACCATGAACACGGCGCCAGCCGTATACGCAAGCTCGCGCTGGAGGGAGCGTTCGAAGATCATTCTTGATGAGAAGAGGGCGGGAGGCTGCGCACGCGTGGTGGAGCGCTCGCGCCGCCACGGGAAAAATAGCGGATAATTGCGGCTTTCATCCTTAGCCCAGATTTTATCCGAGGACAAGCGCGATGGACTTTAGCATAAAAGGCTGTGATTGGAGCAAAGGCGAGGCCAAGGGGTTCCTGACCGGGAAGTCCGACTGCATCGTGCTCGGCATCTTCGAGGCGCAGACCCTGTCGGGCGCGGCGCTCGACATCGACACGGCCACCAAGGGGCTGATCTCGCGCGTGGTGAAGGCCGGCGACATGGACGGCAAGCGCGGCAAGACGCTGTTCCTGCACGAAGTATCGGGCATCGGCGCGTCGCGCGTGCTGCTCGTCGGGCTCGGCAAGCAGGATGCTTTCAATCAGAAAGCCTACAACGACGCGGTCACCGCCGCGTGGCGCGCGCTGCTGGCGACCAAGGTCGTCCAGGTCACGTTCTCGCTCGCGCAGCTGCCGGTCGACGAGCGCAGCTCCGACTGGGGCGTGCGCGCCGCGATCCTCGCGCTGCGCAACGAGACCTACCGCTTCACGCAGATGAAGAGCAAGCCGGAACCGGCGTCGCACACGCTCAAGCGCGTCGTGTTCAGCGTCGACCCGGCCGACGAGAAGGCCGCGAAGGTCGCGATCAAGCAGGCGGTCGCGCTCGCGAACGGGATGGATCTCACCCGCGATCTCGGCAACCTGCCGGGCAACGTCTGCACGCCGACCTATCTCGGCAACACCGCGAAGAAGATCGCGAAGGATTGGGGCCTGAAGGCCGAAGTCCTCGGGCTCAAGCAGATCCAGGCGCTGAAGATGGGGTCGTTCCTGTCGGTCGCGCGCGCGTCGGTCGAGCCGCCGCAATTCATCGTGCTGCACTATCAGGGCGCCGCCGCGAAGGCCGCGCCGGTCGTGCTGGTCGGCAAGGGCATCACGTTCGACACGGGCGGCATCTCGCTGAAGCCGGGCGAGGGCATGGACGAGATGAAGTACGACATGTGCGGCGCGGGCTCGGTGCTCGGCACGATCCGCGCGGTCGCCGAGATGGGCCTGAAGATCAACGTCGTCGCGATCGTGCCGACCTGCGAGAACATGCCGGGCGGCAACGCGACGAAGCCGGGCGATATCGTCACCAGCATGAAGGGGCTGACGATCGAGGTGCTGAACACCGACGCCGAAGGCCGCCTGATCCTGTGCGACGCGCTCACGTATGCCGAGCGCTTCAAGCCGGCCGCCGTGATCGACGTCGCGACGCTGACGGGCGCGTGCGTGATCGCGCTCGGCGCCCACAACAGCGGGCTGTTCTCGACGAACGACGCGCTCGCGGGCGAACTGCTCGACGCGTCGCGCGAGGCGAACGACCCGGCATGGCGCATGCCGCTCGACGACGAGTACCAGGAGCAGCTGAAGTCGAATTTCGCGGATCTCGCGAACATCGGCGGGCGTCCGGCCGGCGCCGTGACCGCGGCGTGCTTCCTGTCGCGCTTCACGGAGAGCTATCCGTGGGCCCACCTCGACATCGCGGGCACCGCATGGAAGGGCGGTGCCGCGAAGGGCGCGACGGGCCGTCCGGTGCCGCTGCTCGCGCAGTTCCTGATCGATCGCGCCGGCCAGTGATGGCGGTACCGACGACGCAGCGGGTGCGCGGGCAATGACGCGGATCGATTTCCACTCGAACGTCGGCGATTCGCTCGCGTATGCGTGCCGGCTGCTGCGCAAGGCCTATCAGGCCGGGCAGCCGGTCGTCGTGCTCGCCGAGCCCGCGCGCCTGCGCGCGCTCGACGAGCGGCTCTGGACGTTCTCGCCGCTCGATTTCATCCCGCATTGCGGCGTCGACAGCGAGCACGCAGCCGGCACGCCGATCGTGCTGGCCGCCGATCTCGATCGCGCGCCGCATCACCACGTGCTGCTGAACCTCGGCGCGACCGTGCCCGCGCAGTTCGCCCGCTTCGAGCGCCTGCTCGAAGTGGTCGGCAACGCGCCGGACGAGCTGGCCGCGGGCCGCGACCGCTACCGGTTCTACCGCGACCGCGGCTACGCGCTGAACAATTACAAGCAGGGCGGCTAGCCGCAACCGTCGACGGAGTGTTCCCGTGACAGAAGCCGATTCATCCTCGATCCCGACGCTGACCGACGTGCTGGTGCCGGGCAAGCCGGCGCCGGCTCGCTCGTCCGCATCGGCCGCCGTGTCCGCGTCGGCCGCACCCCTGCCGCACGACAGCGCGGCGATTCCGGTGCTCACCGACGTGATCGTCCCCGGCGCAGGCGCCGCGCCGGCTGCCCCGAAAACCGAAGCCGACCCCGAATCCGTCGTCGTCGAACCCGTGCCGACGCCGCACGTCCCGGCTGTCGAGTTGCAGGGAGACGTGGTGACGCCTGCGGACGCGGGCGAGACCGATGCGCCGGCCGAACCGGGCGCCGCCGGGCACGTGGTTGCCGAAGAGGCGGCGGCGATGACGGCGCCGCTGCGCTCGTCGCTGGTCGATGAGGGGTTGCCGCAGCCCACGTTCGCCGCGATTGCGCGCGAGGCGGCCGTGCACGCGCCCGAGACGGCAGTGCTGGACGCGGGGCCGTCGGGCACCGCACCGCTGCCGGACGCACCCGCCGCGGCCGCGCTCACGCCCGAGGATGCGCAGCACATCGCCGAACGGCTGCGCCATCGCCTGACGAACTATCTGACCGGGGCGGGGCGCGAGGCCATCGAAGCGCGTTGTCGCGATGCGCTGCATGAACATTCGGCCTGGCTGGTCGGCCAGGTCACGCGCGAAGTCGCACTCGCACTGGAAACCGAGGTGATGGACTGGGTGCGCGATGCGGTCGATGAAGAAATCGCCCGTCGTCGCGCCGGGCATGCCGGCTGAACGGCCATCGTTCGCGACGGTGAAAAAGAGGGAGCGGCTGGGTAAGGGCCTGCGAAGCCGGCGGTGAGGCGCCGGTCCGCCGGTCAGGGCCGCCGGCCTGCGACGCCCTGCACGGCATGGGCACGCCGCGCGGGTATCCGCGTCAGCGTACCGACAGCACCCACTGGGCAAGCGTGTGCGCTTCGGCGCTCGTCAGTTGCGTATTGGCGGGCATCGGCACGCTGCCCCATACACCGACGCTGCCTTTCACGATCGATTGCGCCAGATAATCGACGGCGTCGCCGCGCGCCGCGTACTTGCCGGCGATGTCGTGGAACGACGGCCCCATCAGCGGCTTGCCGACGGCATGGCAGGCCATGCAGTTCTTGCGTTGCGCCAGCGCGAGCCCGCCGGCCTGGTCGGCACGGGCCGCCGCCGCGCTGCCGGTCAGCAGCGTGGCGAGCAGCACGCGCAATATCGTCTGTTTCATGCGGTTCTCCGCCGGCGGGGACGGCCGGCTTCATGGTCCGCGCATTATAGAAGCAAAGGGGAAGCACGTTTTGCGCGTTCCCCGGCCGCCCCGTTTATCGGGGTCGTATGCAATGCGCGCCCCGTATCAGCCTGTGACCGCCCCCTGGTTCGCCGGCCGGGCAAGCGCCGCGAATTTCGCGAGCACCCCGCGCGTATAGCGCGGCGCCGGCTGTTGCCATGCGGCGCGACGGCGCGCGAGTTCCGCATCGTCGACGTTCAGTTGCAGCAGCAGCCGGTGCGCGTCGATCGTGATCGAATCGCCTTCCTGCACCAGTGCGATCGTGCCGCCGACGAATGCCTCCGGCGCGACGTGGCCGACCACCATGCCCCAGGTGCCGCCCGAGAAGCGGCCGTCCGTGATGAAGCCGACCGATTCGCCGAGCCCCTTGCCGATGATCGCGGAGGTCGGCGCGAGCATTTCCGGCATGCCCGGGCCGCCTTGCGGGCCGAGGTAGCGCAGCACGAGGATGTCACCCGCGCGGATCCGGTCGCCGAGGATCGCGTCCATCGCGCTCTGTTCGTCGTCGAACACGCGCGCCGGGCCCGTGATCACCGGGTTCTTCAGGCCGGTGATCTTCGCGACCGCGCCGTCTTCCGCGAGATTGCCCTTCAGGATCGCCAGATGGCCTTCCTTGTACAGTGCACGGTCGATCGGGAAGATGACGTCCTGGTCCGCGCGCGGCACGGCCGGCACGTCCTTCAGTTCGTCGGCGATCGTGCGGCCGGTGATCGTCATGCAGTCGCCGTGCAGCAGCCCCGCATCGAGCAGGATCCTCAGCACCTGCGGAATCCCGCCGGCCCGGTGCAGGTCGGTCGCGACGTACTGTCCCGACGGCTTCAGGTCGCAGATCACCGGCACGCGCTTGCGGATGCGCTCGAAGTCGTCGATCGTCCAGTCGACCTCGGCCGCGTGCGCGATCGCGAGATAGTGCAGCACCGCATTGGTCGAGCCGCCGGTGGCCATGATCACCGACACCGCGTTCTCGATCGATTGCTTCGTGATGATGTCGCGCGGCTTCAGGTCGCGCTTCACCGCCTCGACCAGCACGCGCGCCGATTCGGCGGCCGAATCGACCTTCTCCTGGTCGGGGTTCGCCATCGTCGACGAATACAGCAGCGACATCCCGAGCGCCTCGAACGACGAGCTCATCGTGTTCGCGGTGTACATGCCGCCGCACGAACCCGACGTCGGGCACGCGTTTTTCTCGACGCCTTCGAAATCCTCCTGCGACATCCGGCCCGCGGTGAATTCGCCGACGGCCTCGAACGACGACACGATCGTCAGGTCGCGGCCTTTCCAGTTGCCCGGGCGGATCGTGCCGCCGTACACGTAGATGCCCGGCACGTTCAGGCGCGCGAGCGCGATCATGCCGCCCGGCATGTTCTTGTCGCAGCCGCCGACCACCACCACGCCGTCCATCCACTGGCCCTGCACGCAGGTTTCGATGCAATCGGCGATCACTTCCCGCGACACGAGCGAGTACTTCATGCCTTCGGTACCCATCGACATGCCGTCCGAAATCGTCGGCGTGCCGAAGATCTGTGGATTCGCGCCGGCCGCCTTCACGGCCTCCACGGCCGCGTCCGACAGCCGCTGCAGGCCGGAATTGCACGGCGTGATCGTCGAATGGCCGTTGGCGATGCCGATCATCGACTTGTCGAAATCGTCCTTCTGGTAGCCGAGGGCGTAATACATCGAGCGGTTCGGCGAACGGGCCACGCCTTGCGTGATGTTTTTAGAGCGGCGGTTGTACGACATGGGGAGCTCCATCGTAGTTTTGGCGACGCCGGCGCGAACGGCGTGCCGGTTCGGATCGGTCAAGAATGGAGTGTCCGGTTTGGGATGTCCAATATATTATTCATAGCCTATTAAGTCGTTTTGCGAATGAGTTGAACATGGCCGAACCCACGCCCGACCTGCGCCAGTGGCGCTATTTCGCGACCGTCGCCGACGAGCGCCATTTCGGCCGCGCGGCCGAGCGCCTGTCGATGACGCAGCCGCCGCTGTCGCAGGCGATCCGCGCGCTCGAGGATGCGCTCGGCGTCGCGCTGTTCGTGCGCACCAAGCGCTCGGTGGCGCTGACGGCGGTCGGCGCGGCGCTGCTGCCGGACGTGCGCCGGCTGCTCGCGTCGGCCGATGCGCTGCCGCCGCTCGCGCGGCGGCTCGCGCGCGGCGAGGCCGGCTCGCTGTCGCTCGCGTTCGTGTCGACCGCCGATTACGGGCTGTTGCCGTCGTTGCTTCGCGCATTCGGCGCGCGCTATCCGCAGGTGCGGCTGCAGCTCGCGGAAGCGACGAGCGACGTGCAGATCGACGAACTCGTCGCCGGGCGCATCGACGCCGGGCTCGTGATTCCGCCCGTGCCGCCGCGTCATGCGGCCGGCCTGTCGTACCTGCCCGTCGTGCGCGAGCCGCTGGTGGTCGCGATGCCGGCCGGGGCGTCCGACGCGCCCGAGGATGCGCCCGTGCAGCTCGCCGAGGTCGCCGCGTTGCCGCTCGTGATCTTTCCGCGTCGTTTGGCGCCCGGCTTTTATGACATCATTACGGGCTGCTACGGCGCGGCGGGGGAAACCCCGCGCATCGGCCAGGAGGCAATCCAGATGCAGACGATCGTCAGCCTCGTGTCGGCCGGCATGGGCGTCGCACTGGTGCCGCAATCGCTGCGTAACCTGCGGCGCACCGGCGTGGTCTACCGGCCGCTTGCCGGCGTTGCGCCGGTCGTCGAGACGGGCCTCGTGTGGCGCACCGGCGACGTGAGCCCCGTGCTCGCCGGCTTCATCGACGTCGTGCGCGCGCAGGGCCTCGCCACGTGACGTGAACGACGGCGCGCGATCGCCGTCCAATGCGCGGTCCTGCATGTGTGCGACGGCCGCACCGTATTCGAAAACTTCTTCGCTAACCCATGATCATTCACCCGAATTTCGACCCCGTAGCGATCCATCTCGGGCCGCTGGCCGTGCGCTGGTACGGCCTCATGTATCTCGTCGCCTTCATCGCGGCGATCGTCGTCGGCCGGATCCGCCTGAAGCTGCCGCACGTCGCGGCGCAGGGCTGGACCGCGAAGGACATCGACGACATGATGTTCTACGGCGTGCTCGGTACCGTGCTCGGCGGCCGGCTCGGCTATGTGCTGTTCTACAAGGCCGATTTCTACTTCTCGCATCCGCTCGACGTGTTCAAGGTGTGGGAAGGCGGCATGTCGTTTCACGGCGGCTTCCTCGGCGTGACGCTCGCGATGGCGCTGTTCGCGTGGCAGCGCAAGCGGCACTGGCTGCAGGTCACCGATTTCGTCGCGCCGATGGTGCCGACGGGGCTCGCGGCCGGGCGGCTCGGCAATTTCATCAACGGTGAACTGTGGGGCCGCGTGACCGATCCGACGGCGCCGTGGGCGATGCTGTTCCCGGGCGCGATGCGCGACGATGCGGCATGGCTGCCGAAACATCCGGAACTCGTCGAGAAGTGGCATCTCGCCGACGTGTTCATGCAATACCAGATGCTGCCGCGCCATCCTTCGCAGCTCTATGAAATCGCGCTCGAAGGTATCGCGCTCTTCTTCGTGCTGTTCCTGTTCGCGCGCAAGCCGCGGCCGATGGGCGCCATATCGGCGCTGTTCCTGATCGGTTACGGCCTCGCACGTTTCACGGTCGAGTTCGCGCGCGAGCCCGACGACTTCCTCGGTCTGCTGGCGCTCGGCTTGTCGATGGGGCAGTGGCTGTCGCTGCCGATGATCGTCGCAGGTATCGCGATGATGGTCTGGGCGTATCGCCGCCGCGCGGCGAACGCGAATGCGGCCGCATGAGGCGGCTGCACGAGGTGGCTGCATGACGCGGTATCGATGCACGCGCGATCGGCGCGAGCATCGATACCGGATGCGCATGAAAAACGCCGGCCCTCGGGCCGGCGTTTTGCGTTTCGGCGACTGCGCGATGCGCGTTACTTCATCTGCACCGAGCCGTTGACGGTGACCGACACGGTGGCCTTGCCGCCTTCGACCGCGATCGGCGCGCTCATCTTCGCGCTGTCCATCGGCGCCGCGGCCATCGCCATCATGCGCGGGTACGGCTGCACGTTGCGGCCGCTACCGACGTTCACGTCGCGGATCGTGTAGCTGCTGTAGCCGAACGCCTTCGCGGCTTCGTCCGCGCGGGCGCGGAACGACTTGATCGCCTCGGTCGTGAGCTTCTGCTCGGCCGCGCGCTGTGCTTCCGGCGACAGCGAGAACTCGACGTTCGCGACCTGCATCAGGTTCGACAACTGGCCTGCCAGCTTCGACGCCGCGGCGAAATCGCGCGATTCGAGCGCGACCTCGGTGCGGCCGCGCCATGCGGAGATCTTGCCGTCGCGATCGGTGCTCGGATACACGGAGAACGCGCCCGTGTGCGCGGTGACGCCCGATACGCCCTTGGCCTGCGACAGGGCCGCGTCCGCACGCTGGTTCAACTGCGCGGTGAGGCTGCCCGGGTCCTTGGCCTGCTGCTCGTAGAACAGCGTGATGTGGATGATGTCCTGTGGTACGTCGGCGCTCGCCTGCGACGAGAGCGACAACACACCCGCCGGCTCCGGAAAGTGCGGGTTCGCCGTCTGGGCGTGTGCGGCGGGCGACGCGAGCGTCAGCGCGACGGGAACGGCGGCGGCGAGGGCGAGCGACAGCGCGAGTGCGGATTTCTTGGTCATTGTTGGACTCCTTGTGCGAGGGCGCGCACGCGGATCACGCGTGCGCGACGCGGGCGTGCCGCGCGACGAAAAAACGACAGCCGGCCCGATCGGCCGACAGCGGTTGCTTAGGCCGTGCGAACGTGCCGCGAGTTCCGTGACGGCAGGGTGTACTGACCAGATTTGACCTTTGGCGCGCGCCTACTTCATCAACTTTTCGGTGATGAACCGCCATTCGGCGCGCGTGACGGGCGTGATCGACAGCCGGTTGCCACGCGCGAGCACGCGCATGTCGGCGAGCTCGTCGTGCTCGCGCAGCGCGGCGAGCGGCACGAGCGGCGATTTCTTCACGAAGCGCACGTCGACGAGCAGCCAGCGTGGCGCTTCCCGCGTCGATTTCGGGTCGTAATAGGGGCTTTTCGGATCGAACTGCGTGGGATCGGGGTAGGGCGTCGACGATACTTCGGCGAGGCCGGCGATGCCTGGCTCGGGGCAGCTCGAGTGATAGAACAGCACGCCGTCGCCGATCTTCATCGTGTCGCGCATGAAATTGCGCGCCTGATAGTTGCGCACGCCGGTCCACGGCAGCGAGCGCTGCGGTGCGTTGGCGAGATCGTCGATGCTTGCTTCGTCCGGTTCGGACTTCATCAGCCAGTATTGCATGGTCGTGATCGGCGCAGAAGGGGCATGAGGGCCTGCTTGCATGCGCGCGCCGCATGCAAGCAGGCCCTCAAAAAGGAAACGGCATCGGGAGTTCCCGATGCCGTTGGATAGGCCCCCACCTTGGCCGCTAGGCCGGCATCCTGAACCTGAGGTTCAGAATTGGTCGCAGTTAGCAGCACTTCGGGTACATCAGACAGAGTGACGCGCGCGCCCGTGCTACAAATTTCCGCAACCGTGCACATGGCATTGGTTCAAGGAATATATGACCTTGGCGAACCAGGCAGGGAAGCTGACTGAACTGTGATTCGATGCGCCAATTTGACCACCGTTGACCGCCGAGATCAAGGGGAATCGACACATCGTTTGAAACGTTACTGCGTCTCGTGCTGTGCGAGCACCGCGCCGAGCTGTTCGTTCATCTGGTGCATTGTACGACGGATTTCCTCGGCCGGAAATGCTTCACCGTGCCGCACGCTCGTTTGCAGCCGCAGCAATTCCGATGCAAGCGACAGCGCCGCCATCACCGCGATGCGATCGGTGCCGCGCACCGAGCTGTTCGAGCGGATTTTCGACATTTCGGCGTCGACGCGCGCGACCGCTTCGAGCAGCGCCGCTTCGGTCTCGGCCGAACAGGCGAGCCGATAGGCCTGACCGAGAATCGAGACTTCGATCTGCTTGGTGCTCATGCATGTTCTCCGTGGCTGGCCGCGTCATCGCCATCCGTGCGCGCCTGCGCATCGAGCAGGTCGAGCTGGTTGTCGGCTTGCTCCGCGCTCTTCGAGCGCGGCAGCTTTTCGAGAATCGCGTTCAGTTTCACCTGGGCGTCGTCGATCTTCGCCGACAACGTGTCGCGCTCGGCCGCGAGCGCATTGCGTTCGTCGCGCAGCTGCGCGAGCTCCGCGCGGACCGTGTCCGCTTCCGCGCGCAATTGCGCGACCTGCTCCTCGAGCGCGAGCCGTTCCGAGTGATAGCGCTTGTTCAGCGAAATCAGACGGCCAATATTTTGAGACAGGGTTTCGAGTTCGTTGAGCATTTGCTGCGTCCTCTAAAGACCCAGCATTTTAGCGCGGAATAACGCGCAATCCGACATCTGTAACGTTTCCAGTCGTAACACCCCTGCTTCTTGCCGCGAATGGGCGCGTCTCGCGCGGGTCCAGACGCTTCCTTGACGCTTGCACGACCGGCTCCTAAACTGGCGCCGCCTCGGTGCTCGCGCGCAGGACGCGCGGTTAAACGGGAAGCAGGGTGCGGGCTCCACGCGCGCCAACCTGCGCTGCCCCCGCAACGGTAAGCGGCCGCGTCGCGTGACGCAGGCCGGCTCGGGCGCGTTTCGCGTGCAGGTCGCACGCGGGCGCGGGCCACTGCGCGTCGTCGCGCGGGAAGGCGAGCCGGACCGCCGCCAGCCCGGATACCGGCCGAGACGGGGAGCCCGCACGGGCTCCATGACGCGCGGCCTGCGGGGAAGCAGGGCGCGCAATGCTTCACGGAACGTTCTTCGATGCCGACCCCAATCGTCCGCCACGCGCCCACGTCGCGCCCGGCCGACTCCCGCAAGCAGATGCGCCGCGCGTCGTGCGTGCGGCCGTGCGCGGCATGAACCCCGCGCGCGCCGCCGCCATCTGGGCCGCGCTGGCCGCCACGGTCGCGCTGCTGTTCGTCGCGTCGCTGTCGATCGGCAGCGTGCCGATGTCGCCGTGGCAGGCGCTCGCGTCGCTCGTGCCGCATGGCGGCGATACCCTCGTTGCCGATATCGTGACGACGCTGCGCCTGCCGCGCGCGCTCGCGGGTTTCGCGTGCGGCGCGCTGCTCGCGCTGGCCGGCGCATTGTTGCAGGTGCTGCTGCGCAATCCGCTCGCCGAGCCGTACGTGCTGGGCGTGTCCGGCGGCGCGGCCGGCTTCGCGCTCGTCGCGATGATCGCGGGCGGCGCGTGGTGGCTCGTCGACGCATCGGCGTTCGCGGGTTCGCTCGTCTCGGTCGCGCTCGTGCTCGGTCTCGCGAGGCGCGAGGTGTGGCGTGGCGAATCGCGCGATGCATCGCCGCGGCTGCTGCTCACGGGCGTCGTGATCGCGGCGGGGTGGGGCGCGCTCGTCACGCTGTTGCTGTCGCTCGCGCCCGACGCGCGGCTGCGCGGCATCATCTTCTGGCTGACGGGCGACCTGAACGGCGCGACGGCGCCGTGGTTCGCGTGGGGCGCGCTGCTGCTGTGCGCAGGCGTCGCGCTGCCGGCCGCGCCGCAACTGAACGTGCTGCTGCGCGGCGAGGCCACCGCGCAAGCGCTCGGCGTGCCGGTCGCGCGCCTGCGCGTGCGGATCTATCTCGTCGCGTCGCTGGCCGCCGCGGCCGCCGTGACGACGGCCGGCACGATCGGCTTCGTCGGCCTCGTCGTGCCGCATGCGTTGCGGCTCGCGTTCGGCAACGACCAGCGGATGCTGCTGCCGGCCGCGATGCTTGCGGGCGGCGGCGGCGTGATGGCGGCCGACCTGCTCGCGCGTACCGCGATCGCGCCCGCGCAATTGCCGGTCGGCGTGATGACCGCGTTGATCGGCGTGCCGGTGTTCCTGTGGATGTTGTTGAGGAGACCGATGCGATGACGGGTGCCGCACTGAACGCCGCTGCCGGCGACATGCGCTACACGGCCGTCGACCTGACGCTGAAGGCCGGCGCGCGCACGCTGCTCGACGGCTTCACGCAGGCGTTCCGCCCCGGCGAGATCTGGTGCGTCGCCGGGCCGAACGGCGCTGGCAAGACGACGCTGCTCGCCACGCTCGCGGGATTGCGGCCGCCCGCCGCAGGACACGTCGAGATCGACGGCCGGCCGCTTGCCGCGTGGCGCCCCGAACGTCTCGCGCAGCGCCGCGCGCTGATGCCGCAGCAATTACACGATGCGTTCAGCGCGACCGTGTTCGACACGGTGCTGCTCAACCGCTTTCCGTATCTCGGCGGCTGGGGCTGGGAGCGCGACGGCGACCGCGCGGCCGCGCGCGCTGCGCTCGCGACGTTCGACCTCGCCGCGCTCGCGTCGCGCGACGTGATGTCGCTGTCGGGCGGCGAGCGGCAGCGGGTCGCGCTGGCCGCGACGCTGTGTCAGGATGCGCCGCTGATGCTGCTCGACGAACCGCTCGCGCATCTCGACCTGCATCACCAGATCGACTGCCTGACCGCGCTGGCTGCGTGGCTCGCGGCCGGCTCGCGCACGGTGATGTTTTCGTGTCACGACCTGAATCTCGCGCGGCGTTTCGCGACGCATGCGCTGTTGCTCGACGGCCGCGGCCATGCGTGGGCCGGCCTCGTGCACGACGTGCTGACGCCCGAGCGCGCGAGCGACGCGTTCGGCTATCCGCTCGTGCTGATCCGCGAGAACGGCCGCGATGCGCTGCTGCCGGCGTGGCCTGCGCGACCATGACCTTTCCTGTTCCGACTTTTCCGATGCGCGGCGCATGCCGCGCGCACGACACGGCTCCTCGATGACGACTCCGACCCAATTCCCGCCCGCGATCGCGCCGCTCGACGACGCATTGCGCCAGCGCCTGCAGCATGTGATCGACCACAAGACCAAGCCGTCCGGCAGCCTCGGCCAGCTCGAGGCGCTCGCGCTGCAGATCGGCCTGATCCAGCGCACCGAGCGGCCGGTCGTGCAGCGTCCCGTGACGATCGTGTTCGCGGGCGACCACGGGATCGCGGCCGAAGGCGTTAGTCCTTACCCGCAGGCGGTGACCGCGCAGATGGTCGCGAACTTCCTGGCCGGCGGCGCGGCGATCAATGCATTCTCGGGCGTCGCGCAGAGCACGCTCGAGATCGTCGATGCGGGCGTCGCGTCGCCGCTGCCGCTGTCGGACCGGCTGGTGTCGCTGCCGGTCGCGCGCGGCACGCGCAACTTCGCGGCGGAGCCGGCGATGACGCGTGAAGAAGCGATGACGGCGCTGGCAGCCGGCGCGGCGCGTGTGCGCGTGCACGCATCGCTCGGCACGAACGTGATCGGTTTCGGCGAGATGGGGATCGCGAACACGTCGTCGGCCGCGTGCCTGATGAGCCGCCTGCTCGACGTACCGATCGACGCATGCGTCGGCCGCGGCACGGGCCTCGACGACCAGGGCCTCGCGCACAAGCGCGCGGTGCTCGGCCGCGCGCTCGTCAAGCACTCGCATGCGATCGCGCCGCTCGACGTGCTCGCGACGTTCGGCGGCTTCGAGATCGCGATGATGACGGGCGCGTACCTCGCGGCCGCGAGCGAGCGGATGACGATCCTCGTCGACGGCTTCATCGCGACCGCCGCGCTGCTCGTCGCCGAGCGCATCGCGCCCGGCGTGCGCGACTACTGCGTGTTCTCGCATACGTCGCACGAGGCCGGCCACCGGCGCATGCTCGAACATTTCGGCGCGAAGCCGCTGCTCGCGCTCGACCTGCGGCTCGGCGAAGGCACGGGCGCCGCGCTCGCGCTGCCGCTGGTGCGCGCGGCGGCCGCGTTCCTCGCCGAGATGGCGAGCTTCGAATCGGCCGGCGTCGACGATCGTGACGCCTGAGCGCGCGCGCGGCATGCGGGCCGAACTGCGCTACTTCTTCGTCGCGCTCGGCTATTTCACGCGCGTGCCCGTGCCGCGCTCGATCGGCTACGCGGCCGGCGATCTCGACCAGGCCGCGCGTTATTTCCCGCTCGTCGGCGCCTGCGTCGGCGCATGGGGCGCGCTCGTCTATCTCGTTGCACTGCGGGCGCTGCCGGCATCGATCGCGGTCGGGCTGTCGATGGCCGCGACGCTGTTCGCGACCGGCGCATTCCACGAAGACGGCCTCGCCGACAGTTGCGATGCGTTCGGCGGCGGCTACACGCGCGACGACGTGCTGCGCATCATGCACGATTCGCGGATCGGCACGTTCGGCGCGGTCGCGCTCGTGATCGCGCTCGGGCTGAAATGGCAGGCGCTCGCGTCGATGCTGCCGCTGCGCGCCGCATGGACGATGATCGCCGCGCATGCGGCGAGCCGCGCGATGGCCGTGAGCCTGCTGACGACGCTCGACTACGTGCGGCCAGAAGGCAAGGCGAAGCCGGTCGCGCAACGGATGGGTGCACGTGCCGCGTGCATCGCGGCGGTGTTCGGATTGCCGTGGCTGTTCTGGCCGGACTGGCGCATGGGCGTTGCCGCATGCGTGGCGCTCGTGCTGTTGCGCGCGTGGCTGGCCCGCTATTTCGTGAAGCGGATCGGCGGCTATACGGGCGACTGTCTCGGTTTCGCGCAGCAACTGGGCGAACTGGCGATCTATCTCGTGGTGCTCGGATGGACGTCGTCCTGATCCGTCATCCGGCCGTCGGCATCGAGCCCGGCGTTTGTTACGGGCGCAGCGACGTGCCGCTCGCCGAACCGGCTGATGACGGCGCACGGGCCGTGCGCGCGCATCTGGCGGAACTGGGGGTGCCGTCGCCGGAACAGGTGTGGACGAGCCCGCTGACGCGCTGCGCATCGGTGGCCGAACGGCTCGCGCGGGCGTTCGACGTGCCGCTGCGGCGCGATGGCGATTGGCAGGAAATGGATTTCGGCGCGTGGGAAATGCGGCGCTGGGACGATATCGACCGCGCGGCGCTCGATGCGTGGGCGGCCGACCTGATGCATGCCTGCGCGCACGGCGGGGAAAGCGTCGCGCGATTCACCGCGCGGGTTGCACGGCAGGCGGACGCGCTTGCGGCGTTCGACGGGCCGCAATGGATCGTCACGCACGCGGGCGTGATCCGCGCATTCGCGTCGCATGTGCTGCGCGTGCCGCTCGATACGTTGCTCTCGCGGCCGGTGCCGACGGGCGGAGTTGTGTGGCTGCGCATGGAGGATGCCGCGCGAACGTGGGAAGTCGTGCACTGGGACGCATAGGCACGCTTGCGTCTGCATGTGAACGACGCTCTGTCTCGCACACCGTACACATCCGGGCATCGGTGCGCGATGCATCCGCAGCCCGCCGGAAATCAGCGCGCCGGCCGCCGCGCACGCGCGGCATCCAGATCCTCGCACAGCGCGGCCGCGCCTTGCGCGATCCGCGGCGACGGCCGCGTCAGCAGATCGCCGTCGATCGCGAATAGGTTGTTGCGCGCCACGGCCGTCAGCGCGGGCCACGCGCGCCAGCGCGCGAGGCTCGGCAGCGGTTCGTTCGAACGGGTCGCGCCGGCGCTCGTCGTAACGATCGCTTCCGGATTCGCGGCGAGCACGGCCTCGTCGGTCACGGCGGGCGCCAGCGGCTTGAGCGACGCAAACACGTTGCGGCCGCCGCAGAGTTCGAACACTTCGTTGATCAGGTGCGTGCCGTTGAGCGTCGTCAGCGGGCGATCCCACACCTGGAAGAACATCGTGACGGGCGCGCGTGCCGCGTAGCGTGCGCGCAGGGTGGCGATGTCCCGCGTCAAGGCGCTCGCGGCGGCATCGGCGGTCGATTGCGTGCCGAGCAGCGTGCCGAGCCGGCGCAACGACGACGACACGTCGTCGAGATGTTTCGGTTCGCTGAAGAACAGCGGGATGTGCAGTGCGCGCAGTGCGTCGGTCTGCTGCTGCGCGTTGCCGTGCCGCCAGACGACGATCAGGTCGGGCTTCAGCGCGGCGATGCGTTCTAGGTCGAGCGCCTTGTTGTCGCCGACGCGCGGCACCGCTTGCGCGGCGGGCGGATAGTCGCTGTACGTGACGGTGCCGACGAGCTTCGCGCCGCCGCCGGCCGCGTAGACGAGTTCCGTCGCGTGCGGCGCGAGGCTGATCACGCGCTGCGCGGGCGCGGGCAGCGTGACCGTATTGCCGGCGTCGTCGCGGGCCGTGACGTCGGCGTGGACGAGCGGCGCGTGGGCGAGCGCGGCCAGCAGCGCGGCCGGCGCAAGCCGGCGGAACCGGCGGAACCGGCGGAACCGGCGGAACCGGCGCGGACTCATGCCGGGCCCCGCTGCAGCAGCGGCACGCAATGCGCGAGCGCGTCGCCGAGGCGCTGCCATTCGGCTTCGCTGCCCGGCAGGCCGACGCGCACGCTCGACGGGGTCGGGAAGTGCCGCGTCCAGATCCCGCGCGCCGCGAGCGCCGCATGCAGCGCCGCGGCGCGCGGGTCGTCGGTCCAGCTGAAGAGCGGCGTCGCGCGAACCGTGAAGCCGTGCGCGCGCAGCAACGCGGCCAGTCGTTCGCCGTCGGCCGCAAGCCGCTCGCGGGCGGCAGCTTGCCACGCGCGGTCGGCGAACGCCGCGGCGACCGCGTGGCGCGCGGGGCCGCCGACCGTCCACGCACCGAGCCTGTCGCGCAATGCGACGATTTGATCGGGGCACGCGAGCACGAAGCCCGCGCGGATCCCGGCGAGCCCGAAGAACTTGCCGACCGAGCGCAGCACGACGAGCCCAGGACGATCGACGTGCGGCGCCAGCGACGGCGTCGCGCCCGTATCGGCGAACGCTTCGTCGACGATCAGCGTGCCGCCGCGCGCGGCCAGTTGCGCATGCCAGCCGAGCAGGCGCCCGGTCGGCACGCATTCGGCGGTCGGATTGTTCGGGTTCCCGACGATGACGTGGCGCAGCGTCGCGGGCAGTGTATCCGCGCGGATGTCGAGCGTGACGACGCGATGGCCGTGGCGCGCGAACGCGGGCGCGTATTCGCCATACGCGAGCGCCGCGACGCCGGCCTCGCCGGCCGGCAGCAGCGCGGGCAACGCGCGGATCGCGGCTTGGCTGCCGGCGACCGGCAGCACGTGCGCGGCATCGGGTGCGTGGTAGTACTGCGCGGCGCAGGCCGCGAGGCCGTCGCCGTCGTCGGGCAGCCGGCGCCAGGCGTCGGCCGGCACGGGCGGCACGGGATAGCCGACCGGATTGATGCCGGTCGACAGGTCGAGCCAAGCGTCGTACGGAATGCCGTGGCGGCGGGCGGCCTCGTGCAGGTTGCCGCCGTGCGCGATGGATGAATCAGACATGATGGGTGGCCATGACGATTGCGCCGCTCGCGACCAGCAGCGCGAGCCACAGGGCGAGCGTGCGCGTGACGAGCGACAGCGCGGCGACGATGTGAAGGGCGGTTGCCGTGGCGCCGGTGCCGAGCGCCGGGCGGTCCTCGATCTCGCCGTGATAGACGGCCGGCCCGCCGAGCTGCACGTTCAGGCTGCCGGCGCCCGCGGCCATCACGGGGCCCGCGTTCGGGCTGTCCCAGTGGCGCGCCTGCGTGCGCCAGCAGCGCCACGCGGCGGCCGTGTCGCCGAGGAGCGCATAGCTCGCGGCGGTGAGGCGCGCGGGAATCCAGTTCAACGCGTCGTCGATGCGTGCGGCGGCCCAGCCGAAGGTCAGGAAGCGCGGCGTGCGGTAGCCCCACATTGCGTCGAGCGTGTTCGCGAGCCGGAACAGCAACGCGCCGGGGCCGCCCGCGACGACGAACCAGAGGAGCGCGCCGAAGATCGCGTCGTTGCCGTTCTCGAGCGCCGATTCGACGGCCGCGCGCGACAGCGCCCCTTCGTCAGCGTTGCTCGTGTCGCGCGACACGATGCGCGCGGTCAGCGTGCGCGCCGCGTCGAGGTCGCGCCGCAGCAGCGCGGCGGCGATCGGCGCGACGTGGTCGGCGAGGCTCTTCGCGCCGAGCGCGAACCACAGCAGCGCGACGTGCAGCGCAGCCGCGAACGGCCACGGCAGCACGGCGACGAGCCATGCCGCGACGGCCACCGGCGGCACGACCGCCGCGAGCCACGCGGCGACGCCGACCACGCGGCCGCGCCGCCCCGTGTTCAGCGCGGCTTCGATGCGCGCGGCGAAGCGGCCGAACGCGACAAGCGGATGCCAGCCGGCCGGCTCGCCGATCGCGCGGTCGACGAGCGCGGCCGCGACCGCGAGCATCGCGACGACGGGCAGCGACAGCATCAGCATGACGGGGCGCCCGCCTTGAGGTCGAGCGGCAGCCCGGCAACCAGCAGCGTGACGCGCGTCGCGAGCGTCGCCACGCGCTGGTTCAGGCGGCCGAGCTCGTCGACGTAGCGGCGCGTGACGGAGCCGAGCGGCACGACGCCGAGCCCGATCTCGTTGCTGACGACGATCACCTTCGCGCGCGCGCCGCGCAACGCGCGTTCGAGCCGCTCGACCTGCGCCGCGTACTGCGCATCGTCGAGCGGTTCGCCGTCGGCGGGGCACAGCAGGTTCGTGAGCCACAGCGTCAGGCAGTCGACGAGCAGGCAGGCGTGCGGATCGTCGAGCCGCGCGAGCGTGCCCGCGAGATCGACGGGCGCGTCGGCGAACCCCCATTCGGCGGGCCGGCGCGCGCGGTGATGCGCGATGCGCTGTTCGAACTCCGCATCGGCGGCGGTCGCGGTTGCGATGTAGGTGACGGGGCGGCCGCTGGCGGCGGCGAGCCGCTCGGCATGCGCGCTCTTGCCCGAGCGCGCGCCGCCGAGGACGAAGGTGAGGTCGTGCGGAATCATCGCGTGATTGTAACGGCGCGGGCGACCCGCCGCGGGCGATAATGCGGCCTTTGCTTCGCGACGACCTTTTACACGATGAATGCACCCGAGCCGCGGCCGCGCGGCACGCTGATGATCCAGGGCACGACATCCGACGCGGGCAAGAGCACGCTCGTCGCGGGCCTGTGTCGCCTCGCGCGCCGCGGCGGCGCGCGCGTGGCGCCGTTCAAGCCGCAGAACATGGCGCTCAACAGCGCGGTGACGGTCGACGGCGGCGAGATCGGCCGCGCGCAGGCGCTGCAGGCGCTGGCCGCCGGCGTCGCGCCGCATACGGATTTCAATCCGGTGCTGCTGAAGCCGACGAGCGACCGCGGCGCGCAGGTGATCATTCACGGCAAGGCGCGCATGAACCTCGACGCGCGGGCGTATCACGACTACAAGCCGGTCGCGTTCGATGCGGTACTCGAGTCGTATGCCCGCCTGCGTGCCGGTTACGACACGGTGATCGTCGAAGGCGCGGGCAGTCCGGCCGAGATCAACCTGCGCGACGGCGACATCGCGAACATGGGTTTTGCCGAGCGCGTCGACTGCCCGGTCGTGCTCGTCGCCGACATCGATCGCGGCGGCGTGTTCGCGCATCTGGTCGGCACGCTCGCCTGCCTGTCCGACAGCGAGCGCGCGCGCGTGCGCGGCTTCGTGATCAATCGCTTCCGCGGCGACCTCAAGCTGCTCGAACCGGGGCTCGACTGGCTGCGTGCGCGCACGGGCAAGCCGGTGTTCGGCGTGCTGCCATACCTGCACGGGCTGCTGCTCGACGCGGAGGACATGCTGCCCGGGCAAGCGCGCAGCGCCGCCGCACGCGGCGAAGCCGGCGTGTTGCGCGTCGTGGTGCCCGCGCTGCCGCGCATCAGCAACCACACCGACTTCGATCCGCTGCGCGCGCATCCGCAGGTCGAATTCACGTACTGGAAGAGCGGCCCCGTGCCCGACGCCGACCTGCTGATCCTGCCCGGTTCGAAGAGCGTGCAGCGCGATCTCGCGTGGCTGCGCGACGCGGGCTGGGACGCGCTGATCCGGCGCCATCTGCGCTACGGCGGCAAGGTGATCGGCATCTGCGGCGGCATGCAGATGCTCGGCCGCACGCTCGACGATCCGCTCGGCCTCGAAGGCGCGCCCGGCAGCGTGCCGGGGCTCGGGCTGATCGATTTCGACACGACGCTGCAACCCGACAAGACGCTGAAGAACGTGACGGGGCACCTCGCGCTGCCGGGCGCGGCGGCCGTGCACGGCTACGAGATCCACATGGGCGACACGCGCGGGCCGGCGCTCGCGACGCCCGCGCTGACGCTGGCCGCCGATGTCCCGGCGGAGGGCACGCGTCCCGACGGCGCGATGTCGGCCGACGGCCAGATCCTCGCGACATACGTGCACGGGTTGTTCGACGCGCCCGACGCCTGCGCGGCGCTGCTCGCATGGGCGGGGCTCGACGGCGCGGCCCGCATCGATTACCCGGCGCTGCGCGAGGCGTCGCTCGAGCGGCTGGCCGACACGTTCGCCGAGCACCTCGATCTCGACGCGCTGTACGCCGAGTTTCGTTGAGTCCGCGCCGGTCCGCCCTCGCTTTTTCCGCGCCATCGCGTACAACGAAGGAGGGCGGAGGTCCGCCCGAAGGAGGGTGACGATGAGGGCTCGATGGTGGTGGAGCGTACTGCTTGCGGCGCTGCTGGGCGTGTCGTCGGCGGCGCATGCGTGCGATTCGTATGCGCCGGGTGGCGGCCAGTCCGGCGGCGATGCCACGCCAGGCAAGAGCGGTTACTGAGCGGGACGCAGGGCATGATCGGTCATGCCCTTTTTTTTCGCGTCAATTCGTTCCAAAGGAGAATCAATTTAAGCCGGTTGGCGTGTTTATCGGTCGAATCGATTCGAATAGAGTGCGATCCATTCCCATCCACTCCCGAAGGACTTCGTCATGAACCCCAACCGCCTGAACGACTTCGCCGCGACGCTGTTGCGCGTCGCCCTCGGCGTGCTGTACCTCGCGCACGTCGCGCAGAAGGTGTTCGTCTTCACGCTGCCCGGCACCGCGCAGTTCTTTGCGTCGATCGGCCTGCCGGGCTGGCTCGCGTACCTCACCACGTTCGTCGAACTGGCGGGCGGCGTGGCGCTGCTCGCGGGGTTCCGCGTGCGCGTCGCCGCGCTGGTGCTGCTGCCGTTCATGCTCGGCGCGGTGGCCGCGCACCTGCCGAACGGCTGGAGCTTCGTGTCGCCGCACGGCGGCTGGGAATATCCGGCGTTCTGGGCCGTCACGCTGGCCGTGCAGGCGCTGCTGGGCGGCGGCGTGTTCGCGATCGGCGCGCGGGACACAGCCCTCCAGCGCGCGTGACGTGAAGGAAAGCGGACGAAAGGGGGGCGTGGTTCCTCGCCACCGGTTCCGGTGACCCCCCGTTTGCCGATATCATCGCTCCCTGTATCCGCAATCGAGCGGCGCCTGCCATGCGGCCGGCGCCGCGCGGCTTTTTCGGGGGAATTCATGACGGTCATCGTGGTGGCGAATCCGAAGGGCGGCGTGGGCAAGAGCACGCTGTCCACCAATCTAGCCGGCTATTTCGCGGCGCAGGGCGCATGGGTCGCGCTGGCCGACCTGGACCGGCAGCAGTCCGCGCATGCGTGGCTCGACCTGCGGCCGGCCGGCTTGCCGGCGATCGAGGCGTGGGAACTCGATCCGGAGGCGCCGTCGAAGCCGCCGCGCGGGCTCGAATACGCGGTGATCGACACGCCGGCCGGCCTGCACGGCACGCGGCTCAACGTCGCGCTGCAACTGGCCGACAAGGTGATCGTGCCGCTGCAGCCGTCGATGTTCGATATTCTCGCGACGCAGCAGTTTCTGGAGCGCCTCGCCGGCGAGAAGGCCGTGCGCAAGGGCAGCGTCGAGGTCGGGATCGTCGGGATGCGGGTCGATGCGCGCACGCGTTCGTCCGACCAGCTGCACCGGTTCGTCGAAGGGCTCGGCCTGCCGGTGCTCGGCTACGTGCGCGACACGCAGAACTACGTGCAGATCGCCGCGCACGGCCTGACGCTGTGGGACGTCGCGAAAAGTCGCGTCGAGAAGGATCTCGAGCAGTGGCGGCCGATCGTCGAATGGGCCGAGCGCCGCGCGCCGAAGGCCGAGAAGGCCGTGAAGGCTTCCTGAGCGCCCGGGCCGTCCCGGCCGGCGCGACACCCAATGAGAAAGGGCCGGATCCCGTGGCGTACGGTATCCGGCCCTTCGGCGGCAAACGGCAGCGCCGCAGCCGCGCGCCGCGGCCCGCGGGCGTGCCGCTCGGCTTACGTCCAGTTCTGCGTCGGCACGTGATCGCGATGGCCCTTGATCTTGTTGCCTTCGTCGATGAACACGAGCTTCGGCTTCCAGCCGGCCTGCAGTTCGGCTTCGTCGACCATCGCGAACGCCGCGATGATCACGAGGTCGCCCAACTGCGCGCGGCGCGCGGCCGAGCCGTTCAGCGAGATCATCCCGCTGCCGCGCTCGCCCTTGATCGCGTACGTCGAGAAGCGCTCGCCGTTGTTGATGTTCCAGATGTCGATCCGTTCGTTTTCGATGAGGCCCGCCGCTTCGAGCAGGTCTTCGTCGATCGCGCACGAACCTTCGTAGTGCAGTTCGCAGTGCGTGACCGCCGCACGGTGGATCTTCGATTTGAGCATGTGGCGCTGCATGGGGTCTCCGTGATGCGTCGTGAGAGGCGCGGGCGGGCCGGCCGTCAGATTTCCAGGTTGTCGATGAGGCGCGTCGCGCCGAGCTTCGCGGCCGCGAGCACGACGAGCGGCTCGCCGGCTTCGAGTTCGGCGGCGCTCGGTGCGATCAGGTTCGCGCGGCGGCGGATCGCGATGTAGTCGGGCGCCCAGCCGCGTTCGGCCAGGTGCGTGTGCGCGTGCTGCTCGAGCTTGCCGAGGTCGCGTTCGCCGCCGAGCACGCTATCGCGCACGCGCTGCAGCGTTTTCGCCAGTTCGGGCGCTTCCTTGCGCTCGTCGGCCGTCAGGTAGCGGTTGCGCGACGACAGCGCGAGGCCGTCCTCGTCGCGCACGGTCTCGGCCGCGACGATGTCGACCGGCAGCGCGAGCTGCTGGCACATCCGGCGCACGATCATCAGCTGCTGGTAATCCTTCTTGCCGAACACGGCGACGCGCGGCTGCACGCAGGACATCAGCTTCGTGACGACCGTGCACACGCCGGCGAAGAAGCCGGGACGGAACTCGCCCTCGAGAATCCCGCCGAGGTCGTCCGGCGGCAGCACGCGATACTCCTGCGGCTCAGGGTACATGTCGCGCTCGGTCGGCGCGAACAGCACGTACACGTTTTCCTGCTGCAGCTTCTCGATATCGTCCTGGAGCGTGCGCGGGTACTTGTCGAAATCCTCGTTCGGGCCGAATTGCAGCCGGTTGACGAAGATGCTCGCCACGACCGGGTCGCCGTGCTGGCGCGCGAGGCGCATCAGCGACAGGTGCCCTTCGTGCAGGTTGCCCATCGTGGGCACGAACGCCGTGCGGTTCTGGCCGCGCAACTGGTCGCGCAGTTCCTGGATCGAGCTGATGACTTTCATGATCGGGTAGCGGGTTCCTCGCGCAGGTGCGCGTGGGCGCCGCAGCAGCGGCGCCGGGGTCGAAGCGGACAACGCCGGCGCGCGGGCGGCGCATCGGGCGTCGGCGGATTGTAGAGGATTTGGCCGCGCGACGCATCGATAAAAGAACGATCGTTCACTTTATATCGGGACGTGCGGGACACCCGCCGGACGGCCTTCCGCCGCGGCGAAGCGGCGAGCGTCGGGACGAACCGGGAACGGGAAGCGGCGGGGGCGGTCCTTACGCGGGCAGGTATGCGAGACGCACGTAGATCGGCGCGAACGGCTCGGCCTGCGTGATCTCGAGCAGCGATTCGCGCGCGAGCTCGAGCATCGCGATGAAGTTCACGACGACGACCGGCACGCCGCGCGACGTGTCGAACAGGTCGGCGAACTCCATGAAGCGGGCGTTCTGCAGCCGGCGCAGGATCAGGCTCATGTGCTCGCGCACCGACAGCTCCTCGCGGGAGATCTTGTGGTGCTGGACGAGCTTCGCGCGCTTGAGCACGTCGGCCCACGCGGCGCGCAGGTCGTCCGAATTGACGTCGGGAAAGCGCGGCGTGACGCTTTGCTCGATGTACACCTCGGCGCGCAGGAAATCGCGGCCGAGCTGCGGCAACTGGTCGAGCCGCTGCGCGGCGAGCTTCATCTGCTCGTACTCGAGCAGCCGGCGCACGAGTTCGGCGCGCGGATCCTCGGCTTCCTCGCCGGTGTCGGCCTTCTTGACCGGCAGCAGCATCCGCGACTTGATTTCGATCAGCATCGCGGCCATCAGCAGGTACTCGGCCGCGAGCTCGAGGTTCGACGTGCGGATCTGGTCGACGTAGCCCAGATACTGCGCGGTGACCTGCGCCATCGGGATGTCGAGCACGTTGAAGTTCTGCTTGCGGATCAGGTACAGCAGCAGGTCGAGCGGGCCTTCGAACGTCTCGAGGAACACCTCGAGCGCATCGGGCGGGATGTAGAGATCCTGCGGCAGCTTGAAGAGCGGCTCGCCGTACAGGCGAGCGAACGCCGCGACACCGTCGACCGTGTCGGGCGTCGAATCGGCGCCCGCGGGCGCGGCGATCGCGTCGTCCTGCCGGGCGGCGCTGGCCTCGTCGGCGGCGCTCACGTCGTCAGAAGTTCTGGTAGTAGACGTACGGCGTCTGCTTCACGCGCGATTCCTGCTGCTCGGCGCGCTCCTCGAGATCGATCGGCTGCTTGTCCCACAACAGGGAACGGCCCTTGCGCTGCTCTTCCTCGAGCGTCGGCTTCTGCTGCTTGAGCTGGTTCAGGAACTGCGTGACGTCGGACTGGTACGGCATGGCTGGATCTTCCGTTTCGGGCGGCGCACGATGCGCCGGATTCACGATGGCGGGATTTTACCGCATCGCGGGGAACAGCCGGCGCCAATCGCGCGTCGAATCGGCGGGCCGGTGCCGACGGGGATCGTGCGGCGGCCGTGCCCGGGGCTGGCATTCTTTCACAATCGTTTGGCTGTGACGCCAGCGCCCTGTGGTCAAATACAGGGTTTTCCACGAAACCGTAACAAACCAGCACGGCGAGGTCATATTTGGCGGGGCAGTCGAACCATCGAGCACACACGGCGCATGATGCAGGCCCGCGCGCGGCGCGCGATCACGCCGGCGCCGCGGCCCGCGTCGCGCGGGCGGCCCTCGCGGGCTGCCTGGCCGCGTGCTTCGCGCTGCCGGCCCATGCGAAGTACGACGTCGACATCGACGCGCCGCGCTCGATCCGCAAGCTCCTGAAGACGCATCTCGACATTGCCCGCTTCGCGAAGCGCGACGACATCAGCGACGACCAGTTCGACTTCCTCGTGACCGCCACGCCGCAGCAGGTGCGCGACCTGGCCGCGACGGCCGGCTATTTCTCGCCGATCGTGCGCACCGACGTGCGCACCCGCGACGGCAAGCGCGACGTGCGCATCGCGGTCGATCCGGGCAAGCAGACCGTCGTGTCGACGGTCGACCTGACGTTCAAGGGCCCTGTCGAAACCGAGGATCCGAAGCAGGAAACCGCCACGCGCTTCGCGTTCTCGATGAAGCCTGGCGACCCGTTCACGCAGTCCGACTGGGACGACGCGAAGAGCGCGGCGCTCCGGCAACTGCAGTCGCGCCGCTATCTCGGCGCGAAGATCGCGTCGTCCGAGGCGCGCATCGATCCGCGCACGCAGCGCGCGACGCTCGCGGTCGCGTTCGACAGCGGCCCGACGTTTACGATCGGCAAGGTCGACGTCGACGGCGTGCGCCGTTATCCGGAAAGGATCGTCACGAACGTCAATCCGCTGTCGGAAGGCGAGATCTACGACGTGCGGCGGATCGCCGAATTGCAGCGGCAACTGCAGAACACGCCGTACTACGCGAGCGTCGCGATCGACGTCGGCGACGATACGTCGAAGCCCGAGCGCACGCCCGTGCACGTGAAGGTCAGCGAATTCCCGTACAACAACATTCGCGGCGGCGTTGGCTTCGCGACCGATACCGGGCCGCACGTGCAAGGTTCCTATACGTATCTCGATACGTTCGGCGCCGCGTGGCCGCTGACCGTGTCGGGCCGGGTCGACCAGATCCAGCAGTACGGGCAGGTGCAGCTGTCGATGCCGCCGGGCGAGAAGGGCTGGACCAACAGCGTGCTCGCGTCGTACACGAACACCAACGTGTCGGATACGCGCATCTACAGCGCGCGGGTCGGCGTGCAGCGCACGCGCACCGGCCAGTTCATCGACTATGCGTATTCGCTGATGTACTACCAGGACCGGCTCGACCAGAACGGCGCGGGGCCGACCACGAGCCGCGCGCTGGTGCCGCAGTGGGCGTGGACCCGCCGCAACGTCGACGATCCGCTGTTCCCGCGCTCGGGCAACCTGATTCACGCGGAGGCCGGCTTCGCGGTCAAGCACGTGCTGGCCGACGAAACCTTCATTCGCGGCTACGCGCGCGGGCAGCAGTATCTGCCGATCGGCAAGCGCGACCTGTTCGTGTTCCGCGCGGAGCTCGGCGGCGTGTTTACGAGCGGCAGCTCGTCCGGCGTGCCGGCGTCGCTGCTGTTCCGCGCGGGCGGCTCGAATTCGGTGCGCGGCTACGGTTACCAGAGCATCGGTAACAGCGTCGCCGGCTCCGTTTTGCCGACCAAGTACCTGATGACGGGGACGGCCGAATACCAGCACTGGTTCAACCGCGACTGGGGCGCCGCGACGTTCTTCGACATCGGCACCGCGACCGATGCGTGGGGCGAGCGCGTGTTTTATCCGGGCGTGGGCGTCGGTGCGCGCTGGCGCAGCCCGGTCGGCCCGATCAACGTCGACGTCGCGTACGGCTTGCGCAACCATAGCGTGCGCCCGTACCTGACACTCGGCATCGCTTTCTGAACCTGTCGCCCTGTTCACGACGACCCGCACGACGAACCGCATGACGAAGGACCCGAACGACACGCCGCCGCCTCACGATCCGGATTCGCCGGACGGCGCGCCCGATACGCCGCCGCGGCCGCCGCGCGCGCCGCGGCGCGGCCGCGCGTGGCGTGTTTTCGCGTGGACGCTCGTGTCGCTCGTGCTGCTCGTCGTGCTGGCGGCGGGGCTCGTGGTGGGGGCGGTGACGACGGAGCGCGGCACGCGGCTCGCGTGGCAGGCGGCCGGCAAGGTGCTCGGCACGCGGCTCGCGGGCACGCTCGACGGCGGCTCGCTCGCGACCGGCGTGCGCTTGCGCGGGTTCGCGTGGACGAGCCCCGACGGCACCGGCACCGAGGTTCGCATCGACCGGCTCGACGGCCGCTGGGCGCTGACGCGCGCGCCGTGGCGGCTGTCCATCGCGTATCTGCGCGCCGGCACGATCGACGTGCGGATCGCGCCGGGGCCGTCGACGCCGAGTACGACGCCGCAGAACCTGAGCCTGCCGCTGCAGGTGCGGATCGACGACCTGCGCGTCGATCGCCTCGCCATTCACGACGGCGGCTCGACGACGCAGCTCGACCATCTCGCGCTGAACGGCCGCAGCGACGGCCGTCATCATGAACTCGTGCTCGACGGCGTCGATACGCCGTACGGCGCGCTGACTGCGCGCGCGAAGCTCGACGGCGTGAAGCCGTTCGCGCTGACGGGCGAGGCGACCTACGCCGGCAAGCTGTCCGACGAACCGGTCGACGCGCGGGCCCGTGTGTCGGGCTCGCTCGAGGCGCTCGTCGCCGACGTCGACGCGAGCGGGATGAAGCTGAACGGGCGCGCGCACGTCGAGGCCGCGCCGTTCGGCCCGGTGCCGCTCACGCGTGCGTCGCTCGCGTTCGACCACGTGAACCCGCAGGCGCTGTCGCCCGGCGCGCCCGCGGCCGATCTCGCGGTGCGCGCGGCACTCGCGCCGGTGAGCGCGTCGGCGGGCTCCGCGCCCGCGAAGGGTTTCGCGGTGACGGGCCCGGTGTCGATCGTCAACGCGAAGCCGGGCACGCTCGGCGACCATCTGCTGCCGGTGATCGACGCGCACGCGACCGTGCATCTCGACGCGCACGCGCAGCGCATCGACGGCCTCGCGCTGAAGCTGATCCGCGACGGCAGCGTGACCGGCGGCGGTACGCTCGCGGGCGGCAAGGGCCGCTTCGACCTGAAGGTCGCGAACCTCGACCTGAACGCGTTCGTCGCCGAGCTGCGGCCGATGCGCCTCGGCGGCCCGCTTGGCGTGACGCTCGCGGGCGACGTGACGACCGTCGATTTCAACCTGAACGACCCGAAGCTCGCGCTCGGCGCGCGCGCCAAGGTCGCGCTGACGCGGCAGCAGACCGTGCTGACCGACACGCGCGTGACGGCCGGCAAGGGGCGCATCGACCTGACGGGCGTGTTCCGCCACGACGCGCATTCGACCTATGACGCGAAGGCGACGCTGACCGCGTTCGATCCGCTGCTGCTCGCCGCGGCGAGCGCGCCGAAGGCGGGCGGCGGCAAGGCGCCGGCGAAGGCCGCCAAGGCGCCGGCCAAGCGCGGCGAGACGCGCGTGTCGGGCACGCTGACCGCGTCGGGCGCGTTTGCGCCGCAAGTGTCGACGAAGGCCACCTTCAAGCTCGCCGACAGCCTGTACGACGGCGTGCCGCTGACGGGCGCCGGCGTCGTGCAGCTCGCCGGCTCGCGGATCCTGCCGAGCAACGCGAACCTGTCGATCGCCGGCAACCACGTCGACCTGCGCGGCAGCTTCGGCGCACCCGGCGACCGGCTGCGCTTCGTCGTCGACGCGCCGCAGCTCGACCGGCTCGGCTTCGGTGTCGAAGGGCTCGTGCAGGCGCAGGGCGACCTGACCGGCAGCTTCGCGCATCCGAACGTGACGGCCACCTACAAGGCCGAGCACGTCGTCGTCGGCTCGAACCGGATCGGCACCGCGCAGGGCCGCGCGGACATCCGCGACGGCGCGCACGGCGCCCTCGTGTTCACGGCCGACGCGGCCGACATCGCGCTCGGGTCGTTCCAGTTGAAGTCGTTGCGCGCGAACCTCGACGGCACGCGCGCGAAGCACACGCTCGACGCATCGGCGCTCGGGGCGGCCGGCGGCCGCGTGATCGACCTGACGCTCGCGGCGAACGGCGGTGTGGTCGAGACCCGCGACGGCATGCGCTGGGACGGCACCGTCACGCGGCTCGCGAATCGCGGCACGCCGGCGCTCGCGCTGCAGGCGCCGCTGACGATATCGGCCGGCGCCGGGCGCGTGACGCTCGGCGCGACGCGGCTGACGCTCGAAGGCGCGGCGATCGACCTGAAATCGTTCGTGTTCGATCGCGGCCAGATGCGCTCGGCGGGCGCCGTGACGGGCGCGTCGGTCGCGCGTTTCCTCGAGGTGCGCCAGGCGCTGACCGGCCAGCGGCCGCCGGTGCGGACCGACGTCGTGCTCGATGCCGACTGGGATTTCTCGCTCGGCGCGAACGCGACGGGCTACGTGCAGGTGAAGCGCCGCGGCGGCGACGTGACGATCGAGACCGGGCGCGGCATCGCGTCGCTCGGCCTGACCGACCTGTCCGCACGCGCGAGCTTCGCGCCCGGCAACCGGCTCAACGTGACGGCGCTCGCGAAGGCGAGCCGGATCGGCACGCTCGACGCGAACGTCGCGGTGCCGTTCGCGCTGCGCGACGGCGTGTTCGGCATCGTCGACGACGGCCCGCTGTCGGGCCGCATCGACGCCGACATCCCGGCGCTGAAGACGACCGGCAACCTGTTCGGGCCGAGCTACCTGCTCGGCGGGCGCGCGGCGCTGAAATTGACCGTCTCCGGCACGCCGGTGAAACCGAACCTGTCGGGGACGCTGACCGGCGACGAGCTGTCCGCGACGCTGATCGATCAGGGCGTGCAGTTGAAGGACGGCATCGTGCGCGTGAAGCTGTCGGACAACCTCGTCGAATTCCAGCAGGTCGAGTTCCACGGCGGCGACGGCACGCTGCGCGCGCTCGGCCGCGTGCGCCTCGACGGCGAGGCGCCGGACCTGACCGCGAGCATCGTCGCGGACAAGCTCGAACTGTTCGCGGCGCCCGACCGCAAGCTGTCGCTGTCGGGCAAGGCCACCGTCGCGAACGACGGGCCGCGCGGCGCGCTGTCGATCGACGGCAAGTTCATGGTCGATCGCGCGCTGTTCGACCTGCCCGAGCAATCGGCGCCGCACCTGTCCGACGACGTCGTGATCGTGCAGCCGGACGGCACGGTGCGTGGCGAGACGCCGACCGGCACCGCGGCCGCGAAGCCGAAGCCGGTCGAGAACAAGCCCGCGCCATCGCTGGCGCCGCGCGCGAACATCGACGTCGGCCTCGGCAACAACTTCCGCTTCAAGGGCCACGGCGCGGATCTCGGGCTGCGCGGCACGATCACCGTGATGAGCGCGCCGGGCGTGCCGCTGCGCGCGGTCGGCAACGTGCGCGTGACGGAAGGTTCGACGTACACGACGTTCGGCCGCAAGCTCGCGATCGAGAACGGTTTCTTCACGTTCAACGGCCCGGTGTCGAACCCGGGCGTCAACATCCTCGCGATGCGGCGCAACCAGGAGGTCGAGGCCGGCGTGCAGGTGGTCGGCACGATCCAGTCGCCGACGGTCAAGCTCGTGTCGGAGCCGAACGTCACCGACAACGAAAAGCTGTCGTGGCTGCTGTTCGGGCACGGTACCGACCAGGGCAACAACGTCGGCCAGCAGGGCGCGATGACGGCGGCGCTCGGGCTGCTCGGCAGCGTGACCGGCAAGCGTGTCGCACAGACTTTCGGTCTCGACGAGGTGTCGGTCGGCCGCAGCGAAGTCGGCCTGACCGATCCGCAGGTCGTGCTGGTGTCAAAGGCGATCAACGAGCGCTTCGTGCTCGGCTTCGAGCAGGGGCTGCAATCGGCGAGCAACGCGTTCAAGGCGACGATCAACCTGACGCGCTTCTGGTCGGTGTCGGCGTACGGCGGCACGTTCCAGGGTGTCGACCTGAACTACACGCGGCGCTTCGATCGGTGGTTCGGGCAGCGGTGAGGGCGGGCAAGGCGTACCGGGCGACGATAAAAAAGCCCCGCACGATTCGCATCGTGCGGGGCTTTTTTGCGCCGGCAGCAGCGCGTTGCGCTTACTTCACGCGCATGCCCGGCTTCGCGCCGCTGTGCGGCTCGAGGATGTAGAGGCCCGGTTCCGCCTTCTCGTCGGTGGCCGACGCGGCGAGCACCATCCCTTCGGACAGGCCGAACTTCATCTTGCGCGGCGCGAGGTTCGCCACCATCACCGTCAGCTTGCCGACGAGCTGCTCGGGCTGGTACGCGGACTTGATGCCCGAGAACACGTTGCGGGTCTTTTCCTCGCCGACGTCGAGCGTGAGCTGCAACAGCTTGTCCGAGCCTTCGACGGCCTGGCACGCGACGATCTTCGCGATGCGCAGGTCGATCTTCGCGAAATCGTCGATCGAGATCGGCGCGTCGTCGGCGCCATTCGCGGCGGCCGGCTTCGCGTTCGCCTTCGCGTTGTTCTTCGCATCCTTCGCGGCGTTCGCGCTCGCGGCGGCCGCACCCGTTGCCCCGGCCTGCAGCGAATCGCGGTTCGCGGCCAGCAGCGCTTCGATCTGCTTCGCATCGACGCGCGTCATCAGATGCTGGTACGCCTTGATCGGCTGCGCCGACGACAGCGGCTTCGCGGCATCGGCCCACGCGAGCGGCGCGATCCCGAAGAACGCTTCGACCGCTTCGGCGACGCGCGGTATCACCGGCTTCAGCGCGAGCGACAGCAGGCGGAACGCCTCGAGGCTCACGCTGCAGGTTTCGTGCAGCGCGACCGCGTTGGCCGGATCCTTCGCGAGATCCCACGGCTTCGCGCCGTCGACGTACGCGTTCACTTCGTCCGCGAGCTCCATCGTGTGGCGCAGCGCGCGGCCGTATTCGCGTGCTTCGTAGCTCGCGGCGATCTGCGCAATGGCATCGCGCAGCTTCGCGACGAGCGGATGGTTCATCGCGCTGTCCTGCACGCGGCCGTCGAAACGCTTGATCAGGAAGCCGGCCGCGCGGCTCGCGATGTTCACGTACTTGCCGACGAGATCGCTGTTCACGCGCGCCTGGAAGTCGTCGAGGTTCAGGTCGATGTCTTCCATCGTCGCGTTCAGCTTCGCGGCGAAGTAGTAGCGCAGCCACTCGGGGTTCAGGCCCGTGTCGATGTAGCTCTGCGCGGTGATGAACGTGCCGCGCGACTTCGACATCTTCGCGCCGTCGACCGTCAGGAAGCCGTGCGCGAACACGTTGGTCGGCGTGCGGTGGCCCGAGAACTCGAGCATCGCGGGCCAGAACAGCGTGTGGAAGTACAGGATGTCCTTGCCGATGAAGTGGTACTGCTCGGCCTTCGAGCCGGGGCGGATCCACGCATCGAAATCGACGCCGTTGCGCGCGCACAGGTTCTTGAAGCTCGCGTAGTAGCCGACCGGCGCGTCGAGCCACACGTAGAAATACTTGCCGGGCGCGCCCGGGATCTCGAAGCCGAAGTACGGCGCGTCGCGCGAGATGTCCCAGTCGGCGAGCTTGGCTTCGCCGGCGTCGCCGAGCCATTCGCGCATCTTGTTGGTCGCCTCGGGCTGCGCGAGGCCGCTCACCCATTCGCGCAGGAACGATTCGCAGCGCGGGTCGGACAGGCGGAAGAAGTAGTGCTTCGAGGTCTTGCGCACCGGCGTCGCGCCCGACACGACCGAATACGGGTTCAGCAGCTCGGTCGGCAGGTAGGTCGAGCCGCACACTTCGCAGCTGTCGCCGTACTGGTCCTTCGCGTGGCACTTCGGGCACTCGCCCTTGATGAAGCGGTCCGGCAGGAACATTTCCTTGACCGGATCGTAGGCCTGCTCGATTTCGCGTTCGGCGATCAGGCCGGCTTCCCGCAGCGCGAGATAGATCTTCTCGCTCAGCACGCGGTTCTCGTCCGAATCGGTCGAGTAGAAGTTGTCGAACGACACGCCGAAGCTGTCGAAGTCGCGCTTGTGCTCGGCCCACACGCGGTCGATCAGCTGCTTCGGGGTTAGGCCTTCCGCCTCCGCGCGCAGCATGATCGGCGTGCCGTGCGTATCGTCGGCGCCGATGTAGTAGACCTCGTGGCCATGCATTCGCAGCGTCCGCACCCAGATGTCGGTCTGGATGTACTCGACCAGGTGGCCGATGTGGATCTGCCCGTTTGCATAGGGCAGGGCGGACGTAACGAGGATCTGGCGGCCGCCTTGCGGCGCCGCAGCCTGCACGGAAGTGAGGTCGGATGCGGACATAGGGTTTGGAGAAGAACAGCGGGAAAAACGACGGGAAACTGCGATTCTAGCAGGCGCGCGGGCCAGCGCGGCGAGCAGGCGCCGCGACGGGGCGGCAGCGGGGACGAGGCCGCACGTGCGGCGTGCCCGGTCGTGTTGTGCTGCGCTGCAGCACGAATTCTGCGGGCAAAAAAAAACCGGGGCGGATACGGCCCCGGAGCAACAACGACAAGAGGAGAATGGTGACGCGCCGGCAACACCAGCCGCGTACCGTAAATACTGACCACGGCCCGCGACAGAAGTTCGAAAATTTTTTCGATTTGTTACCGGCCCCGCCCGAAGCCTTGCCGGGCGGGGCTGTGCGGGAAGGATACCCGCACGTTTCCCCTCGTGGCCGTGCTTACTGATGCTGTTGCGGCGCGCGCAGATAGATCTCGACGCGGCGGTTTTGGGCGCGACCGGCTTCGGTCGCGTTGTCCGCGATCGGGTTCGACGGGCCCATGCCTTGCGCCGACAGACGACCGCCGTTCACGCCGCGCTGCACGAGCGCGTTCACGACGCTTTGCGCACGGTTCTGCGACAGCGTCTGGTTCAACTGCGCCGAGCCCGTGCTGTCCGTGTAGCCGACGATCGACGCCGTCAGTTGCGGGTTCTGGTTCAGCGTCGTCGCGAGGTCGTTCAGCAGCGGCGTGAACGCCGGCGTGATCGCGTACTGGTTCGTCGCGAACGTGACCGAGCTCGGCACGTTCAGCTTCAGCGAGCCGTCCGGCTGCTCGGTGACCTGCGTGCCCGTCTGCGCCGCCGACGGCGCGAGCTTGTTCTTGATCGCTTGCCAGTTGTAACCCGTCACGCCGCCAACCAGTGCGCCGACGCCCGCGCCGATCGCCGCGCCCTTGCCGCCGCCGGCCAGTGCGCCGATCCCTGCGCCCAGCGCCGCGCCCGTGCCGGTGCCGACGGCCGTATTGTTGCCTTGCTGCGTGGCGCAGCCTGCCAGCAGTGCGCCGGCGAGTGCGAAGACGGACAGGCGAGTCGCGATTTTCATGTTCATCTTGGATTCCTCTCTTGGTTGAACGAGTCGACAACGACGACAAACAACAGTTATGGCTCCCTGCGCGGGCCGTCCGAAAAAGGAGGGCCGGCCTGCGCTCGCGGCAGCCGCCGAGGCGCTCGCATGCCCTGTCCGTCAGCGGGGCTGTTCGGGCGGGGCGACGCGTCAGCCTCTACAATATAGGCGGTGAGTGGCCGATTTGGCCCTATAGCATGCCGCACGCGAAGAGTGCGCCGGGTCGTGCGTTCGCGCAATGGCGTGCAACAGATTCTTTCACTTTTCCCGATTTTCGCAGCGTAATTTGATATTTTTTGACGTTTGCGCGCGAGAAAAACGTTTTCACGGAGTCTTGATGAGCATTGACCGGGCACAAGTCGACGCCGCGCTGGCGGCAGTCGTCGACCCCAATACCGGCCGCCCGTATGCGGCGAACAAGGGCGTGCGCAACGTCGCGATCGACGGCGACGTCGTGGCGCTCGACGTGGTGCTCGGTTATCCCGCGCGCAGCCAGCACGACGACGTGCGCGCGCGCGTCGCCGCGGCGCTCCAGGGCGTGCCGGGCGTGCGCGACGCGCGCGTCGCCGTGTCGCAGGAAATCGTCGCGCATACGGTGCAGCGCGGCGTGAAGTTGTTGCCGAATGTGAAGAACATCGTCGCGGTCGCGTCGGGCAAGGGCGGCGTCGGCAAGAGCACGACGGCCGTGAACCTCGCGCTCGCGCTTGCCGCGGAAGGCGCGTCGGTCGGCATACTCGACGCCGACATCTACGGCCCGTCGCTGCCGACGATGCTCGGCATCCACGGCCAGCGCCCCGAGTCGCCCGACAATCAATCGATGAACCCGCTCGTCGGCCACGGCTTGCAGGCGAACTCGATCGGCTTCCTGATCGAGGAAGACAACCCGATGGTGTGGCGCGGCCCGATGGCGACGTCCGCGCTCGAGCAACTGCTGCGCCAGACCAACTGGCGCGAGCTCGACTACCTGATCGTCGACATGCCGCCGGGCACCGGCGACATCCAGCTCACGCTCGCGCAGCGCGTGCCCGTCACCGGCGCGGTGATCGTCACGACGCCGCAGGACATCGCGCTGCTCGACGCGAAGAAGGGGCTGAAGATGTTCGAGAAGGTCGGGATCCCGATCCTCGGCATCGTCGAGAACATGAGCATCCACATCTGCTCGAACTGCGGCCACGAGGAGCACATCTTCGGCGCCGGCGGGGCCGAGCGGATGGCGAAGGATTACGATGTGACCGTGCTCGGCAGCCTGCCGCTCGACATCGCGATCCGCGAGCGCGCCGACAGCGGCACGCCGACGGTCGCGGCCGAGCCCGAAGGCGCGCTCGCGCGTCGTTACCGCGACATCGCGCGCGGCGTCGCGCTGGCGATTGCCGAGCGATCGCGCGACATGACGTCGAAGTTCCCGTCGATCGTTGTTCAAAATACGTAAAACCCTTGCGGGGCGGGGCCTTACGCTGTTTACGGCGCCGCGAGGCGCGGTATCATGGCGACTTTTCCCGGGTCCCTTTACCCGCCCGGCGCGGCCGCCGTGTCAAACGGCCGCCAGCCGGCATGAGGATCGAATGAAACAACGACATCACGGCGTGCGCGCCGGCCGCGCGCGGCGCGCGCTGCTGGCCGCCGCCGCGCTGGGCCTGCTGGCCGGCTGTACCTCCTTTTCCTCGTCGCACGAAAAACGGGCCGACGCGCAACTGCAGCCGACGGTCGGCTCGCAGGCGCGCGGCGCGGTGACATTCGTCGAGCGCCCGGACGGCGTGCAGGTCACCTACAACCTGGTCGGCCTGCCGCCGAACAGCGATCACGCGCTGCAGGTGCACGAACGCGGCGACTGCAACGCCGGCGACGGCTCGAGCGCAGGCCCCGTGTTCGCGCCAGCCGCCGACCGGCTGCGCGCCGGGGCGCGCGTCGCCGGCGATCTCGGCAACATCCATGCGGATGCGAACGGCGTCGCGGCCGGCTTCATCGTCGCGCCCGATCTGGCCCTCGATGGCGTGCGCTCCGCGATGAACCGGGCGGCGCTGGTGCACCGCGACTCGAGCGACCCGGCGTTCGCGCAGCATGGCGCGGGGCCCGCGCTGGCGTGCGGCGTGATCCGTTGACGGCCGCCGCGTGCGTGGCCCGATGATCGCGTAAAATGTGCGCCTTTCCCGGCCGCCGCTTCGCGGGTAAGGCCCCCACCGACTGTCACGCAGCGTTTCCAGGCGCCCTGAATATGCAACGACCCCAACGCTCACTTCGTTCGTTGTCCCCCGACGGGACGGCCAGCCGCCCACGGCCGGCTTTGCAAAGCCGGCCGGCTGCGCAGGCGCAGAGCGGTGCTCTGCGAATTCCCTGCTACGCCCTTGGGACGGCCCGGCGGAGGCTGGCATGAGCATCAAGTCCGACAAATGGATTCGGCGCATGGCCGAAGAGCACAAGATGATCGAGCCGTTCGTGCCCGATCAGGTCCGCGCGTCCGAGGACGGCCGCCGGATCGTCAGCTACGGCACGTCGAGCTACGGCTACGACATCCGCTGCGCGGACGAATTCAAGATCTTCACGAACATCAACTCGACGATCGTCGATCCGAAGAACTTCGACGAGGGTTCGTTTGTCGATTTCAAGGGCGACGTGTGCATCATCCCGCCGAACTCGTTCGCGCTGGCCCGCACCGTCGAATATTTCCGCATCCCGCGCACCGTGCTCACCGTCTGCCTCGGCAAGTCGACCTACGCGCGCTGCGGGATCATCGTCAACGTGACACCGTTCGAACCCGAATGGGAAGGCTACGTCACGCTGGAATTCTCGAACACCACGCCGTTGCCCGCGAAGATCTACGCGAACGAAGGCGTCGCGCAGGTGCTCTTCTTCGAAAGCGACGAGGTGTGCGACGTGTCGTACGCCGATCGCGGCGGCAAGTATCAGGGGCAGCGCGGTGTCACGCTGCCGAAAACCTGATCTGGTTGCATAACGTCTCACCAGTTTCCGGGTGACCGCTGCGCGTGACGCGCCGCGGTCGTTCTTTTTGGAGAATCGCCCATGAAGTTTCGTTTCCCCGTCGTCATCATCGACGAAGATTTCCGCTCCGAGAACATCTCGGGCTCCGGCATCCGGGCGTTGGCCGAAGCGATCGAGAAGGAGGGCGTGGAAGTCCTCGGCCTCACGAGCTACGGCGATCTGACGTCGTTCGCGCAGCAATCGAGCCGCGCGTCGTGCTTCATCCTGTCGATCGACGACGACGAACTCATGCTCGGCGAAACCGGCCCGGACGGCGAGCTGCCCGAGCTCGCGACCGCGATCATCGAGCTGCGCGCGTTCGTCACCGAAGTGCGCCGCCGCAACGCGGACATCCCGATCTTCCTGTACGGCGAGACGCGCACGTCGCGCCATCTGCCGAACGACATCCTGCGCGAACTGCACGGCTTCATCCACATGTTCGAGGACACCCCGGAGTTCGTCGCGCGCCACATCATCCGCGAGGCGAAGGTCTATCTCGATTCGCTCGCGCCGCCGTTCTTCAAGGAGCTCGTCAAGTACGCGGACGAAGGCTCGTACTCGTGGCACTGCCCCGGTCACTCGGGCGGCGTCGCGTTCCTGAAGAACCCGCTCGGCCAGATGTTCCACCAGTTCTTCGGCGAGAACATGCTGCGCGCAGACGTCTGCAACGCGGTGGACGAGCTCGGCCAGCTGCTCGACCACACGGGGCCGGTCGCGGCGTCCGAGCGCAATGCGGCGCGCATCTTCAGCGCCGACCACCTGTTCTTCGTGACCAACGGCACGTCGACGTCGAACAAGATCGTCTGGCATGCGACGGTCGCGCCCGGTGACATCGTGCTGGTCGACCGCAACTGCCACAAGTCGATCCTGCACGCGATCACGATGACGGGCGCGATCCCCGTGTTCCTCACGCCGACGCGCAATCATTTCGGCATCATCGGGCCGATCCCGCGCGACGAATTCAAGCCGGAGAACATCCGCAGGAAGATCGAGGCGAACCCGTTCGCGCGCGAGGCGATGCGCCAGAACCCGGACATGAAGCCGCGCATTCTGACGATCACGCAGAGCACGTACGACGGCGTCGTCTACAACGTCGAGATGATCAAGGACCTGCTCGGCGACCTGCTCGACACGCTGCACTTCGACGAAGCGTGGCTGCCGCACGCGACGTTCCACCCGTTCTACCGCGACATGCACGCGATCGGCGATGGTCGTCCGCGCACCGGCGCGCTCGTGTTCGCGACGCATTCGACGCACAAGCTGCTCGCGGGCATCTCGCAGGCGTCGCAGATCGTCGTGCAGGATTCGGAGAACCGCACGTTCGACAAGCACCGCTTCAACGAGGCGTACCTGATGCACACGTCGACGAGCCCGCAGTACGCGATCATCGCGTCGTGCGACGTCGCGGCCGCGATGATGGAGCCGCCGGGCGGCACCGCGCTCGTCGAGGAATCGATCGCCGAGGCGATCGACTTCCGCCGCGCGATGCGCAAGGTCGACGCCGAATACGGCGACGACTGGTTCTTCAGCGTGTGGGGCCCGGACAACCTGTCCGAGGAAGGCATCGGTTCGCGCGAGGACTGGATGCTGAAGCCGAACGACCACTGGCACGGCTTCGGCCCGCTCGCGGAAGGCTTCAACATGCTCGACCCGATCAAGGCGACGATCATCACGCCGGGGCTCGACGTCGACGGCGAGTTCGGCGAGACCGGCATTCCGGCCGCGATCGTCACGAAGTACCTGGCCGAGCACGGGATCATCGTCGAGAAGACCGGCCTGTACTCGTTCTTCATCATGTTCACGATCGGCATCACGAAGGGCCGCTGGAACTCGATGGTGACCGAGCTGCAGCAGTTCAAGGACGACTACGACAACAACCAGCCGCTGTGGCGCGTGCTGCCGGAATTCGTCGCGCAGCATCCGCGCTACGAGCGCGTCGGCCTGCGCGACCTCTGCACGCAGATCCACGACGTGTACCGCGCGAACGACATCGCGCGCCTGACGACCGAGATGTACCTGTCGGACATGGAGCCGGCGATGAAGCCGTCGGACGCGTTCGCGAAGCTCGCGCACCGCAAGATCGACCGCGTGCCGCTCGACGAGCTCGAAGGCCGCGTGACGAGCATCCTGCTCACGCCGTACCCGCCGGGCATTCCGCTGCTGATCCCGGGCGAGCGCTTCAACAAGACGATCGTGAACTACCTGCGGTTCGCGCGCGACTTCAACGAGCGCTTCCCGGGCTTCCACACCGACATCCACGGCCTCGTCGCGGAAGAGGTGAACGGCCGCGTCGAGTACTTCGTCGACTGCGTGCGCGACTGATGGCGACGCATGGACGAATCCGGACGATGCGCGCGGCGCTGGCCGCGCTCGTCGTCTGGGCGGCAGGATTGACGGGGCTCGCGGGCGCCGGTGTCGCCCATGCGGAAGTCGCGGCGGCCGACCCGATCGACGTCGCGATGCGGCAATGCCTCGCGCGGCGCGACCGGTCGTCGCCGGCCGGGCAGATCCAGTGCATGGGCGAGGCGCAGCAGCAGTGGCAGGCAGTGATGGACGGCGCGTACCAGCGCCTGTTGAAGGATGCGCCGGCCGACGCGAAGCGCGGCTGGCAGGACAGCCAGCGCCGCTGGCTCACGTGGCGCAAGGACGAGGTGCTGCTGCTGAAGGCCGTATACGACACGACACGCGGCACCGCGTATGCGATGTCGAGCGCCGACCTGCAACTGCAGCCGGTGCGCGATCGCGCGCTGGCGCTACGCGGGGCGGCCGATCGCTATGCGCCGCCGCCCGCTGCCGTGCCGGTGGCGGCGACGAGCGGTGCGCAGGGCGGCGCCAAGTCGGCGAACGCGCCCCGCGAGCCGGCGCTGCGCCGCGTGCGGCCGTGTGCGCAGGATGCCGCGTGCGAGCACGCGCTGTTCGACCTGAACCGCTATTACCAGAAGTTGCGCCGCAAGATGCCCGCGCATTCGGCCGCGACGCTCGTGCGCGCGCAGCGCGCGTGGGTGGCGTTCCGCGATGCGACGGCGCCGCTCGTCGGCGAGGACGGGCGCGTCGACCTGATCGGCGCGCGCATCGCGACGATGAAGCGGCTGTCGGAGACGGCCGGCAATCGGTAACGGCTGCCGCGCCGCTGCCGAGCCGGCGACACGACAAAACGGGCACCCGAGGGTGCCCGTTTTGCATGGCGCGGTGTATCGCCTACGCCGGCTGCGACATGCCCTGCAGCCCGAACCACGACGGCACGAGCGCGAGCGCATCGTCGAGCGACGCGAGCACGTGCAGGCTCAGCGCGACGATCTCCGGCGTCGGCGCCTTCAGGTCGGGCACGGTGACGACCGCCGCGCCGGCGCCGGCGGCCGAGAGCGCGCCGAAGTCGCTGTCCTCGAACGCGATGCACGCGTGGGCCGGCACGCCGAGGCGTTCGGCCGCGAGCCGGTAGACGGCAGGGTCGGGCTTGCCGCGCGCGACTTCGTCGCCGCCCGCGACCGCGCGGAAGAACGGCAGCACGCCGACCGCGTCGAGCCGCGCGCGGATCACGTCGCCCGCGGACGACGACGCGACCGCGCACGGAATGCCGGCCTGCGCGAGCGTGTCGAGCAGCGCAAGCGCGCCCGGCTTCAGCGGAAACTTCGGATGGGGCTCCGGGGCGGCGAGCCGCTCGCGCACGCGGACGCGCACCGCGTCGAACGTAGCGGGGTCGCCGATCAGCCGCGCGAGGATCACCTGGCCTTCGGCGAACGAGCGGCCGACGATCTGCAGGTAATCGATCTCGGTCAGCACGACGCCGTGCGCGTTCGACACGTCGATCCACGTGTTCATGATAGTCCGCTCGGAATCGACGAGCAGGCCGTCCATGTCGAAGAGCGCGGCGGAGAAGGTCATCGGGAGCATCCGTGAAGCGGTGAAGCGGGGAAGGCGACGAGCGGCACGATGGCCGCCCGAATGAAAAACGGACGCCGCGGGCGTCCGTCCGGAACCGCGGGCCGTTACTGGCCCAGCGCGGCGCGGGCAGCCTTGGCGGCCGCACGCACCTGGTCGGGCGCGGTGCCGCCCGGGTGGTTGCGGCTCGCGACCGACCCTTCGAGCGTCAGGTAGCCGAACACGTCGTCGCCGATCAGGTGCGCGACGTTCGGCAGTTCCTGCTTCATTTCGTCGAGCGTCAGATCGGCGAGGTCGATGCCGCGATCGTCGCAGATCTTCACCGCGTGCGCGACGGCTTCGTGCGCGTCGCGGAACGGCAGGCCGCGCTTGACCAGGTAGTCGGCGAGGTCGGTGGCGGTCGAGAAGCCCTGCAGCGCGGCCGCGCGCATCGCATCCGGCTTCACGGTGATGCCGGCGACCATCTCGGCGAAGATCCGCAGCGTGTCGGCGACGGTGTCGACCGTGTCGAACAGCGGTTCCTTGTCTTCCTGGTTGTCCTTGTTGTACGCGAGCGGCTGGCCCTTCATCAGCGTGAGGAGCGCCATCAGGTGGCCGTTCACGCGGCCGGTCTTGCCGCGCGCGAGCTCGGGCACGTCGGGGTTCTTCTTCTGCGGCATGATCGAGCTGCCGGTGCAGAAGCGGTCGGCGATGTCGATGAAGCCGACGCGCGGGCTCATCCACAGCACGAGCTCTTCGGAGAAACGCGACACGTGCGTCATCACGAGCGCCGACGCCGCCGTGAATTCGATCGCGAAGTCGCGATCGGACACCGCGTCGAGCGAGTTCGCGCAGATGCCGTCGAAGCCGAGCGTCTTCGCGACCGCGTGGCGATCGATCGGATAGCTGGTGCCGGCGAGCGCGGCCGCGCCGAGCGGCAGGCGGTTCACGCGGGTGCGGCAGTCGCGCATGCGTTCCGCGTCGCGCGTGAACATCTCGACGTATGCGAGGAGATGGTGGCCGAACGTGACCGGCTGCGCGACCTGCAGGTGCGTGAAGCCCGGCATGATCGTGTCGGCGTTCTGTTCCGCGAGGTCGATCAGCGCGCCGCGCAGGTCGTTCAGCAGGCCGCCGATGCGGTCGATCTCGCCGCGCAGCCACAGGCGGATGTCGGTCGCGACCTGGTCGTTGCGCGAGCGGCCCGTATGCAGGCGCTTGCCGGCATCGCCGATCAGCGCGGTCAGGCGCGCCTCGATGTTCAGGTGGACGTCTTCCAGGTCGAGCTGCCATTCGAATTCGCCACGCTCGATCTCGCCCTTGATCTGCGCCATCCCGCGTTCGATCGCGGCCAGGTCGTCGGCGCTGATGATCTTCTGCGCGGCGAGCATGTTCGCGTGCGCGAGCGAGCCGGCGATGTCGACGAGCGCGAGGCGCTTGTCGAAAAACACCGACGACGTGTAGCGCTTGACCAGCTCCGACATCGGTTCCGAGAAGCGGGCCGACCAGGCCTCGCCCTTTTTGTGCAGTTGGGACGTCATGGCGATTCTTCGAAGGGGAGTTGGGCGGCCGTGCGCCGCCGAGGGAATCCCGCGATTCTAACATTCGCGAAGCGGGCGGCCGGCGCGCGCTAGCGCGGGCTGCAGGTCAGCGGGCCGATGCGCGGCAGCGTGCCGTCGTCCGGCCGCCGGTACGCGAATTCGACGGTGCAGTCGCGGCCGCCGCCGGAGATCTCCAGGTGGTTGTTCGCGACGAGGCCGTCGACGAAGGTCAGGCCGTCGTAGCCGACGATCGTGCGCTGGCCGCTTTCGACGTGGCGGACCTCGAGCCCCGGCGGAAGCGGCGTGCCGTCCGACGCGCGCAGCGCGATCGACGCGGCGCTGTAGCGCGTGATGGCGAAGTGCGCGAGCACGCCGGAGCGGGCCTGCGGCACGACGTCGAGCGTCGTGTCGGCGATCCGCGCGTCGGCCGGCAGCGCGCTGCCGTCGATCGCGATGCGATTGTTCTGGTACGCATTCAGGTCGGGCACCAGCAGGTAGCCGGCGTGGTCCGTCGCGCCGATCAGCCGGTTCTGGTGTAGCACGGGCACGCGCCCCGTGTCGGTCGAGACGAGCGCGAAGCCGTCGTCGACGCGGCGCGCCGTCATCACCCGGCCATCCATCAGCACGAACGCGCCGGTGACGTCGACCGCCGCGTTGGCGCGCCCGTCGAACGATTGCGCGAGCAGCGTGAGCTGGCCGGCGCGGCCGAGATACTGCAGCTGGCCCTGCCCGTAGCGCGTGCCCGCTTGGGTGCCGGCCTGCACGTTCCAGCCGAAGCCGCCGCCGTAGTCGGGCGGCCGCGATGCATTGAGCGTGTAGGTCGATTCGCCGTTCTGCCGCCCGGCGTTCGCGGAGACAGACGTGTTGCCGCCCAGCCCGATGCTCAGGCTCACGAAGAAGCCGCGCGCATCGCGTTGCCGGAAGTCCTGGAAGCCGCTGAACGTGATCGAGGTCAGCCCGCCCAGATTGACGAGGTAAGCGATCGAGCCGATCCGCGACGCGGCGACGCCCGGATACTCGAGGGCCAGATAGCTGAACGACAGCGTTTGCGCGCGCAGGAACGGGAACGACACCGTCACGCGATCGGTGGCGCGCGAGACCGGCACGCCTTCGCGGCTGCCCAGGTCGATGTAGTCGCCGAATGCGCGCAGGGTCTGCGCGTCGATCGAGAAGCGCGGCGTCACGTACTGGTAGCCGACGCCCGCCTGCACGCCGGTGCTGCCCGGCGCGCTGAGCGCCAGCGACGCGTTCGCCACGCCGCGCTCGCCGAGGCGTGCGAGCACGCCGGCGCCGGCGTTGTAGACGCCGGCCGTCGCTTCCCCGTGCGCTTCGACGGTCAGCCGCTCGCTGATCCCGTAGCGCAGCGAGCCGCTCGCCGCCGGCGTGCGCGCGTAGTCGAACGAATCGGTGCCGTACGCGCGGCGCAGGAAACCGGCTTCGACCGAATAGCTGGCGAGGCCGGGGGCCAGCAGGCGCGTATCGACGTACAGCGGAATCGACGTCGCGATCGAGCGGCCGAGCGCGTCGCGCGTGACGACCGTCGCGTTGCCCGCGCCGGTGATGCCCGGCACGCTGTTGATCACGAATGGCCCGCTCGGCACGTCGCCGCTGAACTGGCGCACGTTGTTGACGTACAGGTCGACCGACGTCGGCACGACCGCGCTGCCGGACAGCGCGGGCACCGGAAACGTGACGAGGTCGGGGCGCAGGCCGAAATTGCTGCGCCACTGCACGCCGCCCAGGCGCAGCGAGCGCGTCCAGGACAGCGACGACGAAATCGTGTCGCCGACCTGGGTCGTCGTGAGCGTGCGGGGATTCGAGCGGGTCCAGGACGTGTCGTAGCGCACGTAGCGCCGGCGGTCGTCGTACAGGTACGCGATGCCGGTGCTGCTGAGTACGCCGGCCGGATCGAAATAGCGCGCCTCGCTCCAGACCGCGAGCGGCGCGCGTGCGACGGTTTGCGCGTAGGCATCGTAGTTCAGCACGAAGCCGCGGCCGGACGTCGCCGGCGGCGCGGCGGCGAGCGCGCGCGTATCGAACGTGTGCGGAATGCGCAGTGCATCGGGCACGCGCAGGTCGAGCGTCTGCCGCCCGGCGTCGTAATCGTAGTGCAGCCCCGCGAGCGTATCGAGCGCGACGAGCGTGTTCGACGGTGCGTTCGCGGGGCCGCCGGTCGCGATGCCCAGATCGTTCAGGTCGGCGGAGCCCGCGTACAGCCGCCCGTCGATCTGCCGGAACCGGGCGATCCGGTGCGTCGGTTCGCCGTTGAGCGACACGTCGAGATACAGCCCGTCGGCTTGCGCCGCGGCTTCGGACACGGCGGCGGCCGGCATCGGCGCCGGCTGCGCGCATACGGCGGGCGCGCGCAGCGCGAGTATCAGCGCCAGCGCGAGCAGCGCGGCGGTGGGTCGGGCCGGCCCGGCGTGTCGCACGGGGCAGTCGGCCCGGAGGATCTTGCTCGGCGTCGGCACGGGCAACGTCGTGCGATCCTGCCCGGGTGGCTCAGGGCACCGGCAGCCGGGCTTCGACCGGCTGCGCGTTGACGGTCGCCTGGATCTTGACGAAGGGCGCGCCGGCGTCGAGCTTGAGCGGCCAGCGTCGCGTGCTGCCCGCGAGCGCATAGCCGAGTAGCCCGCGCGTGATCTCGTGGACGCCGCCTCGCGCATCGACCAGCCGGACCGCGGAAATCTGCGCCCGCCGTCCGCCGCGATTGTCGACCGCGAGCCGCATGCCGGTCCCGTCGGATTCGATGCGCCAGTCGAGGCGCGGGGACGCTTGCGCGGCGTCGGGCTCGACGAATACGGGCACGGAATAGCGCAGCCGGATCGTCACGCCGTTGTCGACCGGCGCGCCCGGCGCGGGCAGTTCGTCGATCAGCACGCGATAGCTCTCTTCTGCGGCCGGCGTGCCGCGGCTCGTGCGCACGAGCCGGATCAACTGCTCGGCGTTCGCGTCGATCTGCAGCAGCGGCGGCGACGCGGCGAGCGCGTCGGTCGGCGTCATCACGTCGGTGCCGTTTTCCTGCGTCCAGCGATAGGTGCGGACCTGGCCGTAGATCGGCCGCCCGCCCGGGTTGCTGAGCGTCATGCTCGCGGCTGCCGCCGAAGGCGGCAGCTCGATCGTCACGGGCGTGATCTGCAGCGTGGCGGCATGCGAAACCGCCGCCGCCCACCCGACGCACAGCGCGGCAAAGGCGCGCGGGAACAATCGCACGGCCCGTCAGAAATAGACGGTGGCGGTGACCGAGGCCTGGTAGGTGTCGGGCTTCGGCGTCGCTTGCGCGGGTACCTGGCCGTACACGTTCAGCACCTGCGCGGAACCGGTGCCGGTGCCGCCGACCGTGTCGGTGCCTTGCGTGTTGCCCCAGATCGTCGAGTGGCCGGAGTCCTGGTAGAGCTGGTAGCCGACCGTCGTGCCGGTATTGCCCGTCGTGGTGCCGCCCATCAGCCGGCTGGCGACGGTCGAGCCGGTTACCGCGCCGGCGTCGAGTCCGATGTTGTAGGGTGTCGAGTTCGTGCAGGTGACGGAGACCGTCGTCTGCTGGTTGACCGTCGACGCGAGCACGCCGGTGGTGCCGAATGCAAGCGGGTTCGCGGCGATCGTGCAGTTCGCCTGGATCGTGAGCGTGACGTTGAATTGCGCGGTGGCCGTGCCGTTCGAATAGACTGCGGCAACGGTGACGGGCTGCAGCACCGGCGCGAATGCGAACGTGGCTGCGAGCATGGCTGAAAAAACACGACGTCGGGAATCTATCATTATGATTGTCTCCTGCCGTTCAAGGGGTCGCCCGGCCGCGGAGTGCCTGCCGCGTGGTCTGTTGCCGGTCGCCGTTACCGCTCTGTCGTTGGTGGAAGACTACTCCACGGCTTTGGTCGCGCGCAATGGAGAAAACGCCGACCTGGCATGCATTGCCCGGGGGGCGGACGGATTCCATCGGCCTATTTGACACGGATCAAGTAACAGTGCGAACGATCGATGCGCGGATGGATACGATGAGGGCGCGGCCGGATCCGCGAACCCGATCGTCCGGACGTTTTTTTCGGGGGAGATGCATGGAGGCTGACGGCTTCGATCTGGCGCGCCGCTGGATGCGCGCGCTCGCGTCCCTGCTGCTGGCGGCGCTGCTCGGCATGCCCTGGATGCCGGCGCGTGCGGATACGTGCACGGTGACGCCGCCGGTGCCGAGCTTCGGCTCGGTCAGTCCGATCACGCAACAGGCCTACACGACGACCGCCACGATGACCGTGAACTGCACGTGGGACGCGCTGAGCCTGAACACCGGCGTGCTCGTGTGCGTGAACCTCGGCGGCACCAGCCCGCGCTACCTGAGCAACGGGGCGAACCAGATGCAGTACGACCTGTATCAGGACGCCGGCTATTCGCAGGCCTGGGGCGCCGTGAGCAGCGGCACGACGCCGATATCGCTGACGTTGACGAAACCGGCGCTCGGCACGTCCGCGAGTGCGAACGTGACCATCTATGGCCGCATCGCGCCGAACCAGCCAACCGTGCCGACCGTGAACAACGGCAGCACCGTCTATACACAGAGTTTCAGCGGCAACCAGGCCGCATACAGCTACAGTTTTTCGCTGCTTGGCGTGCTGCCGACACCGTGTGTGTCGCAGTCGACGGCCGGCACGATGACGGTTACCACGACCGCCACCGTCATCAACAACTGCATCATCAGCGCGACCGGCGTCGCGTTTCCGCCCGCAGGCGTGCTGGCGTCCGCGCTGACCGCCAGCGGCTCGATCAGCGCGCGCTGCACGAACGGCGACGCATTCCGGATCGCGTTGAACGGCGGCGGCAGCGGCAACGTCGCCGCACGCACGATGCAGCGCGCGGGCGGCGGGTCGGTCAGCTACCAGCTCTATCAGGACAGCGGCTTCACGCAACCATGGGGCGACGGCACCGCCGGCACGTCGATGGCGACCGGCACCGGCAGCGGGTTCGCGCAGGCGATCACCGTGTACGGCCGCGTGCCCGCGCAAGCGACGCCGGCGCCCGGCAACTACAGCGACACGATTACCGCGACGATCAGCTTCTGAGCCGCGCTCAGTCGCGCACCAGCACGACGAGCTTCAGGTCCTCGCGGTGCGCGGGTTTCAGCGTGATCTGCTGGTACACGAGGCGGCCGTCGGCCGGATGGTCGAATTCGCGCCGCCCGCCTTCGCGCTCGAACACGTCCTGCGACGCCCAGTACTGCGCGAACGCGTCGCTGCCGGCCGTCAGCGCGTCGATCAGCGCGCGCGTCGGCGCGTCGGTCAGGTGGCGGATCGCGTCGGCGCGGAATTCGGCCGCGAGCCGCCGCGCGCGGGTTTCCCAGTCGACGATCAGCGTGCGTGCAGCCGGCGACATGAACGTGAAGCGCAGCAGGTTGCGGTCGTGCTCGCCATCGAGCCAGCCGGAAAAGAGCGCGGCGGCCGGCGGGTTCCACGCGAGCGCGTTCCATTGGCGGTCGAGCACGTAGGCGGGCGTCGCGATCGCGGCGACGGTCGCGGCGAGCGTCGGCGGCAGGTCGCCGCCCGCGACGTCGGGCTCGGCCGGGTCGCGCTGCGCGGCCAGCTCGAACAGGTACGCGCGTTCCGCCTTCGACAACTGCAGCGCGACGGCGATCCGGGCGAGCGCGTCGGCGGAGGCCGACACGGGCCGGCCCTGTTCGATCCACGTGTACCAGGTCGGGCTTACGCCGCACAGTTGCGCGACTTCCTCGCGCCGCAGCCCCGGCGTGCGGCGGCGCGGGCCGGGCGGCAGGCCGACGGCCTGTGGCGACAGCCGCTCGCGATGGGCGCGGATGAATTCGCCGAGCGCGCGGGCGGGCGTGGCGTCGAGCGGCGGGACGAGGGCGGAGGACGGCTGGTTCATGCGGAAACGGCGAAGTGGAAGCGAAGACGCGGCAACGATCGAACGATCAGACAGGTGGATCGAATACCAGAATAACTGCTTAACTTGTACTGGTACAAATGCAGGCCTATTGTAGCGGCTCGCGCGCTGGCAGGGCAGCGGGCGTCCCCCACAATACGTTGCACGGGGCCGGATCGCGCGCGCAAGCGTGGGGTTCGGCCGACGGCATCAAGGAAAGGAGCGAACGATGAAACACCACGAGCAGGTCGCCGACGCGTTCGGCACGACGGCCGCCGCCTATCTGACGAGCACGGTCCATGCGACGGGCGCCGACCTGCGGGCGCTCGCCGACGCGGTGAGCGCGACGCCCGACGCCGCGGTGCTCGACCTCGGTTGCGGTGCCGGCCACGCGAGCTTCGCGGTCGCGCCGCACGTGCGCGAGGTGGTCGCGTACGATCTCGCCGCGCCGATGCTTGCGACCGTCAATGCGGCCGCGCGCGAGCGCGGGCTCGCGAACATCCGCACGCAGCAGGGCCCGGCCGAGCGGCTGCCGTTCGACACCGCGACGTTCGACTGGGTCGTGAGCCGGATGAGCGCGCACCACTGGCACGACCTGCGCGCGGCGCTCGCCGAGGTGCGCCGCGTGCTGAAGCCGGGCGGCCGCGTGCTGATGATCGACATCGCGGGCAACGACCATCCGCTCCTCGATACGTACCTGCAGGCCGCGGAAGTGCTGCGCGACGCGTCGCACGTGCGCGACTACCGCGCGGACGAATGGCTCGCGATGTTCCGCGCCGCCGGTTTCGACGTGCGGGTGCACAGCCGCTGGCGTCTGCCGATCGATTTCGACACGTGGGTCGCGCGCATCCGCACGCCGGCCGACAGCGTTGCCGGCATTCGCGCGCTGTGGGCGCATGCGCCGGACGAGGTGCGCGGCTACTACGCGGTGCAGGCCGACGGGTCGTTCGAGCACGACGCGTTGCTGATCGACGCGCACTGAGCGGGCGGCGCGCGCCGCGCCGTTTCGCGATCGCATGAAAAAAGCCGCGATACGCACGAACGCGTATCGCGGCTTTCGTTATCCCGGCCGGCGCGAAACCGCGCCCGCGCCGCCCGCGGATCAGCCGGTGTTGCGCAGGCCGGCCGCGATCCCGTTGATCGTCAGGTGAATCCCGCGGCGCAGCCGCGCGTTCGTGTCGCCCGCGCGGTGACGCTTGATCAGCTCGACCTGCAGGTGGTTCAGCGGATCGAGATACGGGAAGCGGTTCTTGATCGAGCGCGCGAGCAGCGGGTTGGTCGCGAGGCGGCCTTCGTGCCCGGTGATCTCAGCGAGCGCCCGCGACGTGCGCTCCCATTCCGCGACGATCCGCTCGAACACGTGCTTGCGCAGCTTGCGATCGGGCACGAGCTGCGCATAGCGCGACGCGACCGCGAGATCCGTCTTCGCGAGCACCATGTCCATGTTCGACAGCAGGTTCGAGAAGAACGGCCAGGTCTTGTTCATCTTCTTCAGCAGCGTGACGCGTTTCGCGCGTTCGGCGTCGTCCCCGGCGCCGTCGAGATACGCGCTCACCGCGCTGCCGAAGCCGTACCAGCCGGTCAGCAGCAGCCGGCACTGGCCCCACGAGAAGCCCCACGGAATCGCGCGCAGATCCTCGATCTTGCGCTGCTTCGGGTCCTGCAGCTTGCGCGACGCCGGGCGGCTGCCGATATTCAGCTCGGCGATCTCGGTGATCGGCGTCGACGCGAAGAAGTAATCGGTGAAGCCCGGCGTTTCATAGACGAGCGCGCGGTACGCGGCCATCGCCGAGTCGGACAGCGTCTGCATCGCGGCCTCGAACGCCGGCAGTTGCGCCGGTGCGTTCGACTGCGGCAGCAGCGACGCCTCGAGCGTCGCGGCGACGACCGTCTCGAGGTTGCGCCGGCCGATCGACGGGTTCGAGAACTTGCTCGCGATCACCTCGCCCTGTTCGGTCAGGCGGATCTGGCCGTTGACGGTGCCCGGCGGCTGCGACAGGATCGCCTGGTAGGTCGGGCCGCCTCCGCGGCCGACCGTACCGCCGCGCCCGTGGAACAGCCGCAGCGTGATCTTGCGCTCGCGGAACAGGTCGACGAGCGCGAGTTCCGCGCGATACAGCTCCCAGTTCGACGTGAGGAAGCCGCCGTCCTTGTTGCTGTCCGAGTAGCCGAGCATCACTTCCTGCTCGGCGCCCTGGTGCGCGATCAGCGCGTCGATGCCCGGCAGTGCAAAGTAGTCGCGCATGATGCGCGACGCGTCGCGCAGGTCGGGGATCGTCTCGAACAGCGGGATCACCATCAGGCTGTTCTTCGCGTCGCTGCCCGGCACGCCGAGCGTGCCTTCGAGCAGGCCTGTCTCCTTCTGCAGCAGCAGGACTTCGACGAGGTCGCTGACGGTTTCCGTATGCGAAATGATGTAGTTGCGCACCGCACGCGCGCCGAATTGCGCGCGGACCTCGCGCGCCTTCTCGAACACGCCGAGCTCGCTTTGCGCGAGCGCCGAGTATTCGATGTACGGCGAGCGCAGCGGGCGCGGATCGGCGAGCGCGGCGAGCAGCACGCGCAGCTTGTCTTCCTCGGCGAGCGCCGCATAGTCGGCCTCGACGCCCGCGCGCGCGAACAGCTCGGCGACCACCGCCTCGTGGATGTCGGAACTTTGGCGCAGGTCGATGCTCGCGAGATGGAAGCCGAACACTTCGGCCGCGCGCACGAGCGGCGCGAGGCGCGGCGCGGCGAGCGACGCGCCGTGGTGTTCCTCGAGCGACGCGGTCAGCACCTTCAGGTCGGCGACGAACGCTTCCGAATCTTCATACGGGACCGCACGCACGGGCGGCGCGCCGCGGCCGGCGCTGCGCACCGGCACCGTACCTTCGCCGAGACGCACGCGCGCGCTCGCGGCGAGCCGCGTATAGATGCCGATCAGCGCGCGGCGATACGGTTCGTCGACGCGGTGCGGCGACTGGTCGGGCGACGCGGCCGCGAGCGCCTTCACCGCGTCGTTCGCGCCGACCAGCAGGTTCGACACCGACAGCTCGGCGCCCAGCTTGTGCACCTGTTCCAGATAGTGTTCGAGGATCACCGCGGCCTGACGGTTGATCGCCTCGTCGAGCGTCGCGGCGGTCACGTTCGGGTTGCCGTCGCGGTCGCCGCCGATCCAGCTGCCCATCTGGAAGAACGCGGGCACGCGGGCCGACAGGCCGTGCTCGGCGAGCGCGGCCTCGATGTCGCCGTACAGCGCGGGCAGTTCGTCGAGGAACGTCGCGCGGTAGTACGACAGCGCGTTCTCGATCTCGTCGCCGACCGTCAGGCGCGCGTCGCGCAGCATGCGCGTCTGCCACAGCGCGGTCACGCGCGCGCGCAGCATCGCTTCGTTGTACTGGCGCTCGCGCGCGGTCAGCTCCTGGTCGCGCTCGGCGAGCAGGCGCGCGATGTCGTGCTGCGCGTCGAGGATGCTCTTGCGCTGCACTTCGGTCGGATGCGCGGTCAACACCGGCACGATCAGCGCATCGTCGAAGAAGCGCTGCAGCAGGCGCTTCGACGCGTTGCCGGTGGTTTTCAGCTGGTCGAGCGCGTATGCGACCGTGCCGGGCTGCGGCGCGGAGCCGGCCAGCGCGTGGATGCGGCGGCGGCGGTTGTGGTGGCGGTCTTCCGCGATGTTCGCGAGGTGCGAGAAATAGCTGAACGCGCGTACGACGCTCACCGTCTGCTCCGGCGTCAGCTTGCGCAGCTTCTTCTCGAGCGTCTGCGCGGCTTCGCTGTCGTCCTCGCGGCGGAACTTGACCGCGGTCTGGCGGATCGTCTCGACGACGTCGAACACCGTATCGCCTTCCTGTTCGCGCACGACGTCGCCGAGCAGGCGGCCGAGGAAGCGGATGTCCTCGAACAGCGGGCGGTCCTTGTCGTCGCGCGCGCGGGTGCCGGCCTTCGGCGCGACGGCGTCGCGGGCCGCGGGGCCGGCGGTTTTCGTCGTGCGTTTTGTCTGACGTATCGCGTCTTTCGGTTTCGTTGCCGTTGGTTTCGTTGCCGCTTTCGCACGGCCGTTCGCGGCGGTGGCGACGGTGTCCGTCGAGGCGTCGGAGGAGGACAGGGCAGCATTGCGGCGCGCCGTACGCGCCGATCCGGAAGACTTCACGATGGGTTTCCTTGGGAAAGCTCGAGTCAAAAGGAACTGCGGAAACTGCGGGAACTGCGGTCAAGCAACCAGCTACGTGCGGCACATCCGCACAACGGCGCCGCGACCCGCACGGAAGCAGGCCGGGCGCAGGCTCCGGGCCCGGGCGGGCCGGAGCGTGCGTGCTACCATTGTTCGATCTTCAATCCCGTCCTTCGATGTTCCAGCAATGAATTCCGAGACCCCCGCGGCCGGGCCGCAACAGGCACGACCGCCCGCGACGTTGACGATTGCTTCGCGCGAGAGCCGCCTGGCGATGTGGCAAGCCGAACATGTGCGTGATGCGCTGCGCAAATTATATCCAGCTTGTGACGTGAAAATCCTCGGGATGACGACGCGCGGCGATCAGATTCTCGATCGCACGCTGTCGAAGGTCGGCGGCAAGGGCCTGTTCGTGAAGGAACTGGAAGCCGCGCTGGCCGACGGCCGCGCCGATCTCGCCGTGCATTCGCTGAAGGACGTGCCGATGGCGCTGCCCGACGGCTTCTCGCTCGCCGCGATCATGGCGCGCGAAGACCCGCGCGACGCCTTCGTGTCGAACGACTACGCGTCGCTCGACGCGCTGCCGGCCGGCGCGGTCGTCGGCACGTCGAGCCTGCGCCGCGAAGCGATGCTGCGTTCGCGTTATCCGCATCTCGAGGTCCTGCCGTTGCGCGGCAACCTCGACACGCGCCTCGCGAAGCTCGACCGCGGCGACTACGCGGCGATCATCCTCGCGGCCGCCGGCCTGAAGCGCCTCGGCCTCGAAGCGCGGATCCGCGCGCTGCTCGACGTCGAGGCGAGCCCGCCCGCGGCCGGCCAGGGCGCGCTCGGCATCGAGATCGCCGCGCATCGCGACGACGTCGCCGCGTGGCTCGCGCCGCTGCACGACACGCAGACCGCGCTCGCGGTCGAGGCCGAGCGGATGGTGTCGCGCGCGCTCGGCGGCAGTTGCGAGGTGCCGCTCGCCGCGCACGCGGTGTGGCGCGCGGGCGAGCTGTACCTGACGGGCCGCGTGTCGACCACCGACGGCAAGCGCGTGCTGACGGCCGAGGAGTGCGGCGCGGTCGTGACCGTCGCCGATGCGCTCGCGCTCGGCCGCGCGGTGTCCGACGAACTCGAGGCGCAAGGCGCGCTCGACATCGTCCAGGCGCTGCTCGCGAGCTCGCAGGCCGCGGGCAAGGGCGACGCCTGATGGCGGGCGGCGCGCGCGCGTTCACCGCTGTCCTGACGCGTCCGGACGGACAGTCCGATGCGCTTGCGTCGCAACTGGCCGACGCCGGCTGCGACGTGCTCGAATTCCCGCTGATCGATATCGCGCCGGTCGACGATCCGGCGCCGCTCGACGCCGCATTCGCGGCGCTGGCCGACTACGCGCTGGTGATTTTCGTGTCGCCGAACGCGATCGACCGCGCGCTCGCGCGGTACGACACGATCTGGCCGAACGCGCTGCCGGTCGGCGTGGTCGGGCCCGGCAGCGTCGCGGCGCTCGCGCGTCACGGCATCGCGGCGCCCGCGCATCGCGTGATCGCGCCGCAAGCGCCGGCCGACGGCGGCGTGCCCCATTACGATTCGGAGAGCCTGTTCGCGAGCATCGAGGCCGCGTTCGGCGGCGCGCAGGCGCTGGCGGGCAAGCGCGTGCTGATCGTGCGCGGCGACGGCGGGCGCGAATGGCTCGCCGAGCGCCTGCGCGAGGCCGGTGCGGACGTCACGCTCGTCGCGGCCTACCGGCGCGTCGTGCCGGAGCCGCGCGTCGGCGCGTGGGAGCGCGTGCACGCGCTGCTCGACGGCCAGCCGCACGCATGGCTCGTCACGAGCTCGGAAGGCGTGCGCAACCTGCACGAGCTCGCGCGGGCCCATCTGAACGATGCCGAGATCGACGCGCTGAAGCATGCGCCGCTCGTGACGCCGCACCCGCGGATCGAGCAGACCGCGCGCGCATTGGGTTTTGATAGGATTACGCTGACCGGCGCGGGCGATGAGCGCATCGTCCGCGCGTTTCGAACGATGGCCGACGAGGCCGTCCAACCGGCGACAGCCGTACCGGTGACTAAACGCATGACAGATACCAACGATTCCAAAAGCGTCGCTTCCCAGCCGGCCGCTGCATCCGCACCGCCGTCCAGCCCTCCTTATCTCGCGTCCGAGCCGCGTGCGCGCCGCGGCGGCAGCGCGGTGCTGTGGCTCGTCGTCGTCGTGCTCGGCTGCGCGGCGGGTGTCGGCGGCTACGCGCTGAACCGCAAGATCGACCGGCTCGACGGCACGTTCGTCGCCCGTCAGAAGGCGCTCGACGCGCAAGCGGCCGAAACGCGGACGAAGACCGAGCAGGCGCTCGCCAGCACGCACCAGGTCGACACGCAGCTCGCGCAGCTCGACGGCAAGCTCGCCGATGCGCAGAGCGCGCAGCAGGCGCTGCAGCAGCAATACCAGGACCTGTCGCGCAACCGCGATGCGTGGATGCTCGAGGAAGTCGACCAGATGCTGTCGAGCGCGAGCCAGCAGCTTCAACTGACCGGCAACACGCAGCTCGCGCTGATCGCGCTGCAGAACGCCGACGCGCGTCTCGCGACGTCGCAGAGCGCGCAGGCCGTCACGGTGCGCAAGGCGCTCGCGCAGGACATCGAGAAGCTGAAGGCCGCGCCGGCGGCCGATCTCACCGGGCTCGCGATCAAGCTCGACGATGCGATCGCCAGGATCGACGCGCTGCCGCTGTCCGGCGAGGCGATCGTGCCGCACGCGGCGCCGAAGGCCGCGCCGGCCGACGCCGCGTCGTCGGCCGCCGCCGGCGAGCCGCGCTGGAAGGTGTGGTGGCACGGCTTCTCGGCCAGCCTCGGCCAGCAATTGAAGGGCCTCGTGCAGGTGCGCCGGATCGACAACGCGGACGCGATGCTCGCGTCGCCCGACCAGGGCTACTTCGTGCGCGAGAACGTGAAGCTGCGCCTGCTCACCGCGCGGCTGTCGCTGCTCGCGCGCAACGACGGCGCGATGAAGGCCGACCTGCACGCCGCGCAGGCGTCGCTCGCGAAGTATTTCGATCAGGCGTCGAAGGACACGCAGACCGTCGAGGATCTGCTCAAGCAGGTTGACGGCGCAGCGCTGACGGTCGCGGTGCCGAACCTGAACACGAGCCTGAACGCCGTTCAGCAGTTCAAGAGCCGGGGGTAACGATGACGCTTCGAGGAATCGTCTGGCTCGCGATCCTGTTCGCGATCGCCGCGGCGCTCGCCACCGTCGGCCGTTTCGACGCGGGGCAGGTGCTGCTCGTCTATCCGCCGTACCGGGTCGACGTGTCGCTGAACCTGTTCGTGATCGCCATCGTCGTGCTGTTCATCGTCGTGTACGCGCTGCTGCGCATCGTGCGCAACGTCTGGCGCATGCCGCAGCGGGTCGCCGCGTATCGGGCGCGTTCGCGCAACGAGAAGGCGCAGGCGTCGCTGCGCGATGCAATCTCGAACCTGTACGCGGGCCGCTTCTCGCGTGCGGAGAAGGCCGCGCGCGAAGCGCTGGCGGTCGACGCGAACCTGGGCGCCGCGAGTCTCGTCGGGGCCACGGCCGCGCACCGCATGCACGAGTACACGCGCCGCGACGAGTGGCTGTCGAAGGTCGACGCGCCCGAATGGCAGGATGCACGGCTGCTCGCCGCGGCCGACATGCGCGCGGACGCCCGCGACGCGGACGGCGCGCTTGCCGCGCTGGCCGACATGCAGGCCGGCGGCAAGCGCATTCATGCGCAGCAGGTCGCGCTGCGGGCGCAGCAGCAACTGAAGAACTGGGCCGAGGTGCTGAAGCTCGCGAAGGCGCTCGAAAAGCGCGAGGCGCTGCATCCGGCCGCGGCCGTGCGGCTGCGCCAGCAGGCGGCGGAAAACCTGCTGCGCGAACGCCGGCACGACGCGGACGCGCTGCTCGAGGTATGGCAGTCGCTGTCGACGGTCGAGCGCCAGTCGCCGCGCCTGGCCGATCTCGCGGCCGAGTTGCTCGTGCCGCTCGAACGCCGCAACGAAGCGCGCCGCATCGTCGAGGACGCGCTCGCGCACAACTGGGATGCGCGCCTGCTGCGCCGTTACCCGGACACGGCCGGCGCCGATGCGCTGCCGCTGATCCAGAAGGCCGAGGGCTGGAAGAAGGATCATCCGGAAGATGCCGACCTGCTGTTCGCGCTCGGCAGGCTCTGCCAGCAGCAGCAGCTGTGGGGCAAGGCGCAGTCGTTCCTCGAATCGGCATTGAAGCTGGCCGACAACGAAGCGCTGAAAGTGCGTGCGCATCGTGCGCTCGCCCGCCTGTTCGAGCAGCTCGGCGAAACCGACAAGGCCGCGAAGCACTACCGCGAAAGCGCGCTGGCGATCACCGTGGTCTGATGCGGCGCTGCGGTGCACGCCCCGAATGCCGATCGGCCTCCGGGGCTTTTTTTCGTCCGCCGGGCGGCCGCCGGGACGCACGGTGCCGTCATCCGGCCGGTGCGGGCCTGGCCTGCCCGGAATCGAAAACGCCCCGGCGGCCGGACGATGCCGGCCGTCGGGGCGATCTCGCGAGCACCGGCCATCGACCGGCGTATTCGGTCGTTCGCGGTGCGCCGTTACACGCCGCGCATCACTTGTCGACGAGCCGCTTCGGCACCGACAGCGCAAGCAGCCCGCCGAGCACGAGGAACCCGGCCAGCATGTACATGCCCGCATCGTTGGTGCTCGTCGCCTGCTTGAGCCAGCCCATCAGGTACGGGCTCAGGAAGCCCGCGAGGTTGCCGATCGAGTTGATCATCGCGATGCCGGCGGCGGCGGCCGTGCCGCCGAGGAACGCGGTCGGCAGGCTCCAGAACAGCGGCAGCGTCGTCAGGATGCCGATCGTCGCGAGCGTGAGGCCGAGCATCGCGAGCGCGGTCTGGTGCGCCCAGATCACCGACAGCACGAGGCCGAGCGCGCCGATCGCGGCCGGAATCGCGAGGTGCCAGCGGCGTTCGCGGCGCTTGTCCGCGCTGCGCGCGATCAGGATCATCGCGACCACCGCGGCCGCATACGGCACCGCCGACAGCAGGCCGATCATGACCGTGTCGGTCACGCCGGTCGCCTTGATGATCGTCGGCAGCCAGAAGCCGACGCCGTAGAGCCCCATCACGAACGAGAAATAGATCAGCGCCATCAGCCAGACACGCGGGCTCGACATCACGGCGCCGAGCGGCAGGTCCTCCTTGGTGGCTTCCTCCGCGTCGACGTTGCGGGCGAGCAGCGCCTTTTCTTCGTCGGTCAGCCACGTCGCCTTCGCGATCCGCTCGTCGAGCGTGAAGAACACGAGCACGCCGGCGAGCACCGACGGAATGCCTTCGAGCAGGAACAGCCATTGCCAGCCGTGCCAGCCGCTCACGCCGTCGAACGCCTTCAGGATGAAGCCCGAGATCGGCCCGCCGATCACGCCGGACAGCGCGACTGCCGTCATGAAGAACGTGGTCATCCGGCCGCGCCGGTGCGCGGGATACCAGTAGGTGAGGTAGAGGATCACGCCGGGGAAGAAGCCCGCTTCGGCGACGCCGAGCAGGAAGCGCATCACGTAGAACATCGCGGGCGTCGTGACGAACATCGTCAGGATCGAGATCACGCCCCACGTCGCCATGATGCGGGCGATCCACACGCGGGCGCCCACCCGGTGCAGGATGATGTTGCTCGGCACCTCGAACAGGAAATAGCCGAAGAAGAAGATGCCGGCGCCGAGCCCGTACACGGTATCGCTGAGGTTCAGGTCGCTCGCCATCTGCAGCTTCGCGAACCCGACGTTCACGCGGTCGAGATACGCAACCACGTAGCACAGCAGCAGGAGCGGCACGAGCCGCCACGACACCTTGCGGTAGGTTGCTTCCTCGAATGCGCCGGACGAGCCCGGCAGCGATTGCGTCGATGTTGCCATGTTGTCTCCTGTCGACCCGGGCGGACGCTTGAGCGGTTACCTGGATCCCATGCTGTGCGGTCGATCGAAGGCCGCGCTCGGGCGCGTGCCTGGATCCGATGCACCGCTGTCCTTGTAGTGGGCCGGAGCAGGCGCGGTGGTGCCCGATCCGGTTTCGTGCGAAGCAATACGGGCTAACCGTATGGCCCGGTGCGACTAGATGCAGCGCCCGCCGTCGACTTCGAGGCACACGCCGGTGATGAATTCGGCTTCGTCGGACGCAAGGTACAGCGCGGCATTCGCGATGTCCTGCGGCGTCGAGAAACGGCCGAGCGGAATCGTCGCGAGAAAGCGGCGGCGATTTTCCGGGGTGTCCTCGCAGCCCATGAACTCGGTCATCAGCGCGGTTTCGCCGAGCACCGGGTTGATGCAGTTCACGCGGATGCGATCGGCGCCGAGCTCGGCCGCGAGCGATTTGCTCGCGGTGATCATCGCGCCCTTCGTGCTGTTGTACCAGACGAGGCCCGGGCGCGGCCGCACGCCGGCCGTCGACGCGACGTTCACGAACACGCCGCCGCCCTGTGCGCGGAAATACGGGACGAAGGTCTGCACGCACCAGAACAGGCTCTTCATGTTGACCGCGTACACGCGGTCGAATTCGGCTTCCGTCACGTCGAGCACGGGCTTGTTGCGATGCGTGGTGCCCGCGTTGTTCACGACGATCTGCACCGCATGGAAATCGTCGAGCGCGGCCTGCAGCAGCGCGCGCCAGTCGTCCTCCTTCGACACGTCGCCGGCCACCGCGATCGCCTTGCCGCCTGCGAGCGCGATCTCGCTCGCGACGCGCTCGGCCGCCGCGCCGTTGAGATCGTTGACGACGACGTTCGCGCCTTCGCGCGCATAGGTCTTCGCGATGCCTTCGCCGAACCCCGAGCCGCCGCCCGTGACGATGGCCGTCTTGCCGCTCAACCGCATGGTGTGTCTCCTGTGTTTGTCATGAGAGTCGTCGTGTGTCGACCGGCTGCCGTGTGCTGCCGGCCGCCGGTCGTGTGCCGCGTGCCGCGCGTTCAGCCGTGCCGGATCGCGATCGTCTTCAGCGCGGTGAAGCCGTACAGCGCCTCGAAGCCTTTCTCGCGGCCATGGCCCGAATGGCCGACGCCGCCGAACGGCAGCTCGACGCCGCCGCCCGCGCCATAGTTGTTGATGAACACCTGCCCCGCGCGCAGACGCCGCGCCAGCCGCATCTGGCGTGCGCCGTCGCGTGTCCAGATGCCCGCGACGAGGCCGTACGGCGTGCCGTTGGCGAGCGCGACGGCTTCGTCCTCGTCGACGAAACGCATCGCCGCGAGCACGGGACCGAACACTTCTTCCTGCGCGAGCCGGTGCGACGGCGGCACGTCGCGCAACAGCGCGGGCGCCTGGTAGAAGCCGGTTTCGGGCGCGTCGGCGACGACCTGCCCGTGCGCGGCCATCGGAATGCCGTCGTGCTGTGCGTCGGACAGGAAATCCCACACGCGTTGCTGCTGCTTCGCGTTGATCAGCGGGCCGCAATCGAGATCGGCGCGGCTCGGGCCGACGCGCAGCCCGTTGAACGCGGTGGCGAGGCGCTCGACGAGCGGCTCGTACACCGCGCGCTCGATCAGCACGCGGCTGCCGGCCGAGCAGGTCTGCCCGCCGTTCTGCACGATCGCGGACACGAGCACGGGCAGCGCCGCGTCGAGATCGGCATCGGCGAACACGAGTTGCGGCGACTTGCCGCCGAGTTCGAGCGTGACCGGCACGTGGTTCTCGGCCGCCATCTGCGCGACCAGCTTGCCGGTGGCCGGCGAACCCGTAAACGAGATATGGTCGATGCCCGGATGGCGCGCGAGCGCGGCGCCCGCTTCGTGGCCGTAGCCGGTGACGATGTTGAGCGCGCCGGCCGGCAGCCCGGCCTCGGCGGCCAATTCGGCGACGCGCAGCACGGACAGGCACGCGTCCTCGGCCGGCTTGACCACGCATGCGTTGCCGGCCGCGAGCGCCGCGCCGACGCTGCGCCCGAAGATCTGCATCGGGTAGTTCCACGGCACGATATGGCCGGTGACGCCGTGCGGCTCGCGCACGGTCAGCACCGTGTAGCCGGCCTGGTAGGGGAGGGTTTCGCCGTGCAGCTTGTCGGCGGCGCCCGCGTAGAACTCGAAGTAGCGCGCGAGCGCGGCTGCATCGGCGCGCGCCTGCTTCAGCGGCTTGCCGGTGTCGCGCGCCTCGATCGCGGCGAGTTCCTCGAGATGGTCGGCCACGCGTGCCGACAGCCGCATCAGCACGCGGCCGCGTTCGGCGGCGCTTGCCGCGCCCCACGGGCCTGCGAACGCGTCGCGGGCCGCGGCGACTGCGCGTTCGATGTCGGGCGCCGTGCCGCGCGCGATCGTCGCGAATGGCTGGCCGTCGGACGGATCGACGACCGCGATGGTTTCCAGTTGCGCGGGCAACGTCCATTCGCCCGCGATGAAGTGCTTCGCTTCTTCCATGTCTCCTCCGGTCGACCCAAGTTAGCGCTTTAGCGCTTACTCGGGTCCCATGGCGTGGTTGGGTGGAGTTAGCGCTTCAGCGCCTACGTGGATCCCATGCAAAGCCGTTTGCGCTTCGGCACTTTACCCGGCTTCCGTGCCGTGTGGTCCACGCACACCGCCGCCGGCTCGACGGCCGGACATCCGGAACGATTATCGCGCCGATCGTCATCCGGACGCCACCGGTCGATTGGCTATAATGGCGCATTCCTTTTCGGGGGCGCCGCGGCGGTGCATCGGCCGCGGCGCCCTGTCCCGAATTCCCATCGACCTACAGAGAGTGCTCATGAGCTTCAATCATGTTCCGGCCGGCAAGGACCTGCCGCAAGATTTCAACGTGATCATCGAGATTCCCGCGCAAAGCGATCCGGTGAAGTACGAGGCGGACAAGGAACTGGGCCTCCTCGTCGTCGACCGCTTCATCGGCACGGGCATGCGCTACCCGGTGAACTACGGCTACATCCCGCAGACGCTGTCGGGCGACGGCGATCCGGTCGACGTGCTGGTGATCACGCCGTTCCCGCTGCTGGCCGGCTCGATCGTGCGTTCGCGCGTGCTCGGCATGCTGCAGATGACCGACGAGTCGGGCGTCGACGCGAAGCTGGTCGCGGTGCCGCACGACAAGATCTGCCCGATGACGGCGAACCTGAAGACGATCGACGACGTGCCCGAGTACCTGAAAGACCAGATCAAGCACTTCTTCGAGCAATACAAGGCGCTCGAGAAGGGCAAGTGGGTGAAGGTCGAAGGCTGGGCCGGCATCGAAGCCGCGCACAAGGAAATCACCGACGGCGCCGCGAACTACAAGAAGTAAGCGGCGTGCCGGCCGCTGGCCGGTGCGTACGGAGCGCAAACCGCGCGTGTCTCGTCAGGAGGCCGCGCGGTTTTGTTTTGCGCGGGCGGTTTTCCGGCTGGCGGATGGGGAGGCAGGCGGGGGCGTGGCCGCTGCTTTCTTCGCGCGTTTCGCGCGGGGCGGGGCAACGGACGGAGCGATTGCTGCGGCGGTTTTCGTGGCCGATGAACGGCGGCGGGCCGGTGCGGAAGCGGCGTCCTCGCGTACGTTCGCGGCGAGTTTGCCGGCGGCGGCTGGCGCCTTCCCGTTTGACGACGCGGAAGGCGGCTGGCCGGTTTTCTTGACCGGTGTGCCACGCGCCGAGGTCTTTTTTGCGGCTGCATCGCCGTCGGTTTTTGCGCGTTTCGCGTCCGGAGCGGCTTGATTTGCTTTCGTCGACTTCGACGCTTGTTTGCCCTTCGCAGGCTTCGCCGTGCTCGCGGCCGTTGCAGACCCGACAACGTTCCCGGTCTTCACCTTTTTCCCGGCAACCTGTTCCGTGGCAGCCGTCTTCGCCGCATCGTCGACGTTTTCCGCCTGCCCCTTCTTCCGCCCGCGCGCCGTCGCCTTCGTGTCGCCGCTCTCGTCGAGCGTGATCACCACCGGCACCACCGATTCGAGCGTCCGCAAGCCAGCCGCCAGCTCGCGCTTTTTCGCGGGCGTGAGCCGCTTCACCCAGTATTCGGCGCGCGACGCGCTCGACCGGTCGGGCAGCGGAAACGACGCGAGCACCGCGCGCGGCTTGCGCGAGCGCGTGTAGCGCGCGCCCTTGCCGGACGCGTGTTCGTCGAAGCGCGCGGCGACATCGGTCGTGATGCCCGTGTAGACGCTGTCGTCGGCGCATTCGATCAGATACAGAAACCAGGACATGGCGGGGCGGCGGGATGCGAAGCCGCCAGTGTCTCAGAATTTGCGCGTGCTCCGGTGCGCGACGTGGGGCGACGTGATGCGGCTCGCCGTCAGGTACCGCGCCGGAACGGATCGTGTTCGCGCAGTTCGTCGACGTACGCGTGGATATGCTCGGTCTCGCGTTCGAGAAAGCGCGCGACCGCATCGGAAAACGCCGGATGCGCGAGCCAGTGCGCGGAATGCGTGACGGTGGGAAGGAAGCCGCGCGCGAGCTTGTGCTCACCCTGCGCGCCGCCTTCGAACGTGTCGAGCCCGGCCTCGATGCAGAATTCGAGCAACTGGTAGTAGGCCGTTTCGAAATGCAGGCAGGGCACGTGCTCGATCGCGCCCCAGTAGCGGCCATACAGCGTGCCGCCGCCGTGCTCGCCGCGCCGGTACACCGCGAGCGCGCTCGCGATCGGCTGGCCGTCGGCTTCCGCGATCACGAGCAGCAGGTTCTCGGGCATCGTCGCGCCGATCGTGCGAAAGAAGTCGAGGTTCAGGTACGGGCTCGAATAGTGCTCGCGGTAGGTCTGCCGATAGCAGCGCGAGAAGAAGCGCCAGTCGGCGTCGGTGATTTGATCGCCGGCGAGCCGCCGGAACGTCACGCCCGCGTCGTGCACCTTGCGCCGTTCCGCGCGGATATTCTTGCGCTTCTTCTGCTCGAGCGTGCCGAGGAAATCGTCGAAGTGGCGGTACCCGTCGTTGAGCCAGTGAAACTGCACGCCCTCGCGCAGCATCATGCCCATCGATTCGAGCAGCCGCGCTTCATCGCCGGTCGGGAACAGCACGTGCAGCGACGACACGTCGCTCTGCTCGGCGAACGCGAGCAGCGTGGCCGCGAGCCGGCGGCGCGCGTCGTCGCTGGCCGCGAGCAGCCGCGTGCCCTGCACCGGCGTGAACGGCACCGCGCACAGCAGCTTCGGGTAATAGGGCAGGTTGTTGCGCTGGTACGCGTCGGCCCATGCCCAGTCGAACACGTATTCGCCGTACGAATGCTGTTTCGCGTAGACGGGCGCGGCGGCCGCGAGCCGGCCCGTGTGCGTGTCGGTCAGCGTGACGAAGTGCGGCGACCAGCCGGTGTCGTCCACCGCGCAGCGCGCGACGTGCAGCGCGTCGAGGAATTCGTGGCGCAGGAACGGCGTGGGCTGCGCGTCGCGCGCGAGCAGCGCGTTCCATTCGTCGGCCGGCACCTCGGCGGGGGACGACAGGATGCCCGTGCGATAATCGATGCGTTCGTGTTTCAAGCGTGAATCCGTACCGTTGGATGTTGCCGGTTGCGGGCCGTCGCGGCCCGCGCCCGGATCGATTTCGTCAGCCGTTCAAGGCGCGCCGCCGGGCTGCGCCGCTCCCGCCATGAAGACCCGACTCGCTCTCGCCCAGATCAACGTCACCGTCGGCGATTTCGCCGGCAACGTCGCCCGCATCGTCGCGGCCGCGCGCGCCGCGCACAACGATGGTGCGCAACTGATGGTCGCTCCCGAACTCGCGCTGTCCGGCTATCCGCCGGAAGACCTGCTGCTGCGGCCCGCGTTCTACGCGGCGGCGGCCGCCGCACTCGATGCGCTCGCCGACGCGCTGAAGGCGTTCGACGGGCTCGCGGTGCTGGTCGGGCATCCGTTGCGCGGACCGGGCAGGGGGGCGGGCAGCGGACCGGGCAAGGGGGCGGGCAGCGCGTCAGCCGTCGATGGTAATGCAAACCGCCCGATCGAGCGCGGCGTGCCGCCCACCGATACCTTCAACGCGGTGTCGCTGATCGTCGGCGGCGAGATCGTCGGCACCTACCGCAAGCAGGATCTGCCGAACGCCGAGGTGTTCGACGAGAAGCGCTACTTCGCGACCGACACCGAGCCGCTCGTGTTCGAGCTGAACGGCGTGAAATACGGCGTGATCATCTGCGAGGACGCATGGCATGCGTCGGCCGCGCAGATCGCGAAGGCGGCCGGTGCGCAGGTGCTGCTGATCCCGAACGGCTCGCCGTACCACATGAACAAGGAAGCGGTGCGCATCGACATCCTGCGCGCGCGGATTCGCGAGACCGGGCTGCCGATGGTCTACGTGAATCTCGTCGGCGGCCAGGACGAGCTCGTGTTCGACGGCGGTTCGTTCGTGCTCGACGGCGAGGGCGCGCTCGTCGCGAAGATGCCGCAGTTCGACGAAGGGCACGCGATCGTCGAATTCGACGGCGCGCGGCCGCTGCCCGGCGCGATCGCGCCCGAGCTGTCGACGCATGCGCAGGTGTATCGCGCGCTCGTGACGGGCGTGCGCGACTACATCGGCAAGAACGGCTTTCCCGGCGTGCTGATCGGGCTGTCGGGCGGCGTCGATTCGGCGCTGGTGCTGGCCGTCGCGTGCGATGCGCTCGGGCCCGAGCGCGTGCGCGCGGTGATGATGCCGTCGCGCTTCACGGCCGACATCTCGACCACCGATGCGGCGGAGATGGCGCGGCGCGTCGGCGTGCGTTACGACGAGATCGCGATCGCGCCGATGTTCGATGCCTTCCGCGCCGCGCTTGCCGATGAATTCGCGGGCCGCCCCGAGGACGCGACGGAGGAGAACATCCAGGCGCGCATCCGCGGCACGCTGTTGATGGCGCTGTCGAACAAGTTCGGCTCGATCGTGCTGACGACCGGCAACAAGAGCGAGATGGCGGTCGGCTACTGCACGCTGTACGGCGACATGGCCGGCGGCTTCGCGGTGATCAAGGACATCGCGAAGACGCTCGTGTACCGGCTCTGCCGCTATCGCAACGAAACGACCGACTACGGGCGGCGCGACGTGATCCCCGAGCGGATCCTGACACGCGCGCCGTCGGCCGAACTGCGCGAGAACCAGACCGACCAGGACAGCTTGCCGCCGTACGACGTGCTCGACGCGATCATGCGGATGTACATGGAAGAAGACCGGCCGCTCGCCGAGATCGTCGCGGCCGGCTACGCGCAGGCCGACGTCGAGCGCGTGACGCGGCTCATCAAGATCAACGAATACAAGCGCCGCCAGGCGCCGATCGGCATCCGCGTCACGCACCGCGCATTCGGGCGCGACTGGCGCTACCCGATCACCTCGCGCTTCACCGAACGGCTCGATTGAGCGGTGCTGGGCCGGATGCGGCCCGCCGGCTTACAATCGGGATCGCGATTTTTCACCCAAACGAGCATTGAGGGACAACCATCATGAAACGCATCACCGCCATCATCAAGCCGTTCAAGCTGGACGAAGTCCGCGAAGCGCTCGCCGAAGTGGGTCTCACGGGTCTGACCGTGACGGAAGTGAAAGGCTTCGGCCGCCAGAAGGGCCATACCGAGCTGTATCGCGGCGCGGAATACGTCGTCGATTTCCTGCCGAAGATGAAGATCGAGGTGGTCGTCGCGGAAGCGCAGGTCGATCAGGTGATCGACGCGGTGATCGGCGCGGCGCGCACCGGCAAGATCGGCGACGGCAAGATCTTCGTGTCGGACGTCGAGCGCGTGATCCGCATCCGCACCGGCGAAGAGAACGAAGCGGCCGTCTGAGCGCCGCGTCCGCGCCGTTCGATCACTTCCCGGCCGCTTCGGCCGATCGGGCCGCGGGTCGCACGCATCCGCCGCCCAAGAAAAAACGGTGCGGATACCCGGTTGGGTACCGCACCGATACGCGCCTCTCGCAGCAGCGTGGAAAACGTTGTCGGATCGTTCTTTGACGGCGCCTGATCAGAACAGGTGCTGGATACCGGCGTAGACGCCGGTCTGGCTGCCGCCCGGATGCGGGTTGCCGGTCGACACGGCGGTGCCTGCATTGTTCGCGTTCAGGCCGAAGTTGGCCGTCGAGCTGTTGCGCACCGTGGCGACCTGGACGTCGAACAGCGTGCGCTTCGAGATGTTGTACGAGCCGCCGACCGTGTAGATGTTCGCGTTGCCGCCGCCGTGGTTCGCGTTCACGTGATACACGGCCGCGATCAGCGCCGCTGCCGGCGTGGCTTGCCACGTTACGCCGCCCCACACCTGTTGCGTACCGGTCACGCCGGCGTTCGCTGCCGGGCCGCCGCTGCCGTCGGCGCGCGATGCCTGGTAAGCCGCCTGAACCTTGAACTGGCCGAGGAACACGTTCACGCCCGCGAAGTATTCACGCGAGTAGTTGAACACGTCCGAGAAGCGGCCGTTGCTGTCGCGCGTTTCGTCGTAGATGCCGCGCAACTGGAACAGCGAGTTCGTATAGGTGACCTGACCGCCCATGGCACGGCCCGGCGCGCCGGCCGTCGTGTTGCCGTTGAAGCTGGTCGAGTTCGAGAACGAGAACTGGCCGTAGAAGTCGAGGCCGTAGACCGACGGCGACTGGTACGACACGTTGTTGCTGGTCTTGTTCCAGTTGCGGCCGCGCACCAGCGAGGCCGTCGACCAAGCCGACTGGCCGAACGGGTCGAAGTCCCACACGCCGTTGGCGATCGCGAGTTCGCGACCCAGCAGCAGCGTACCGTAGCGGTCGTTCGAGATACCGACGGTCGCGAAACGATCCCAGATCGAGCCGCTCGTGCCGAGGCCGCCGTTCATCGTGTTGAACGCGCCTTCGAGGTGGAACAGGATCTTGTTGCCGCCGCCGATGTCCTCGCTACCCTTCAAGCCCCACAGGCTCGTGCCCCAGTCGCCGCTCTCCGCACGGTAGCGATGGCCGTCCTGCAGGCCGTTCATGTACTCGAGGCCGGCATCCAGGCGGCCATACAGCGTGACGCTGCTCTGCGCGTGCGCCGTCACCACCCCAGCAGCCATCAGCGCGGCCGCGACCAAAGCTTTCTTCATCATCTCCTCCATACCCTGTCAAAAAGTCAACCCAGACTGCACGAGATGCCCGGAGCGCGAGCGCCGGGCAAAAGCGGGATAACCAGGGAGACCTCGTGCAGGGCCGGTAAGCGCGGCACGCGGGCAAGCAGACGGAAAACCGTTGAGCGGTCCCGCGCAGCCGGGTCGGCCTGCGGGGTCTCCTTGTTGTGTCGTGAAGCTAAACTACATTTCACGAACTTCGTTTTGCTACTTTGGTTACTAATTTAGCAAAAATACAATTTTGTGGCGACGGAAATCGTTGTTTGACTAACCGCTGTCGCCAAATTGCCATGCAACACGGTGCGCGACAGGTGTCCCAAGGGTGCTCGATTACCGGAAAACCCTTGTGCCACAAGGGAAACGTGGTTTCCGCGGGCGTGGGTCAAGGATTGCCACTATTGACGTTGCCAGGGCGCCGGCGTAAGCGCGAAAGTCGCGAAATTGGTAAGTATTTCGTAATGATTCGGGCGATTGCCGCCATCGCCGGTCGACGCCGGGAACGTCCGTGCTGCCGCGTGCCGCGCTCAGTCCGGGCTCGGCCGCGCGTCGAGCAACTGCGCGCGAATCCAGCGGTGCGCATCGGTGCGCGCATGCTTCGCGTGCGAGTAGACCTTCACCGTGTAGCGGGGGATCTCGAACGGCGCGGGGAAGATGCGGATCGGCGCCGCGTGCCGCAGCGCCTGCGCGGCGCGGTTCGGCACGGTCATCAGGAGTGCCGACTCCGCGATCACGAACGGCGCGGCCAGCACGGTCGGCAATTGCACGGCCACGTGCCGCGCGAGGCCGAGGCGATCGAGCACGTAGTCGACGACGCCGCGCGACTCGTTCCACGGCGTGACGACGACGTGGCGAGCCGCCAGATATTGGTCGAGCGTCAGCCGCCGGCGGATGTCCGGATGCGCGGCGCTCGCGATCACGACGTAGTCGTCGGAGAACCAGTCGAAGTCCTCGATGCCCGGCGCGTCGGCCGCCGATTCCTCGTGGTAGCCGAGCGCGAAGTCGATACGGCCGGCCGCGAGCTCGTCGACGGAAATCTTGCGGTCCGAATGGACGACGCGAATCCGCAGGTGCGGCGCCACGTGCTGGATGCGGGCCAGGAACGCCGGCAGTACCGCGAACGCCGTGTAGTCGGTCGCGGCGAACACGAACGTGCGGTCGCTGTGCGCCGGATCGAAGCGGCGCGCGCGGGCGAGCCCCTTCGACATCGCATCGAGCGCGTCGCCGACCCACGTGGCGATGTCGTCGGCGCGCACGGTCGGCTGCATCTCGTTGCCGAGGCGCACGAACAGCGCATCGCCGATCGCGTCGCGCAGCCGCGCGAGCGCGTGGCTCAACGCCGATGGGCTCAGCGCGAGTTCGTGCGCGGCCGCCGCGACCGACCGGTGGCGGTACAACGCGTCGAACACGAGCAGCAGGTTCAGGTCGAGGCGGCGCAGATCGGGATGCATCATGTTCAGGTCCGGATGAAGAAACTGCACTTCCTGCAGGCACGGCGCGAACGTAGCATGACGGTTCGAACGGCGCCAGTGCGGTTGCGCGGCGCCGCTTGTCCGTTTCACATCCGGGCCGGAGGAGGGCTCAACCCGTGCAAATCGATATTCGCTCCGCGACCGTCGCCGACGTGCCGCTGATCCTGCGCTTCATCACCGAACTCGCCGTCTACGAGAAGGCCGAGCACGAAGTCGTCGCCACGCCCGAATCGCTCGAACGCAGCCTGTTCGGCGAAGGCTCGCCGGCGCGTGCGCTGATCTGCGAGGTCGACGGCGAGCCGGCCGGGTTCGCCGTGTATTTCTTCTCGTATTCGACGTGGCTCGCGCGGCAGGGGCTGTATCTGGAGGATCTGTACGTGTCGCCGCGTTTTCGCGGCGCCGGTGCGGGGCTGCAACTGCTGAAGGCGCTCGCGCGGGTCGCGGTCGAGTCGGGCTGCGGGCGTTTCGAATGGAGCGTGCTCGACTGGAACGAGCCGGCGATCCGCTTCTACGAGCGCGTCGGCGCGGCGCCGCAGAGCGAATGGGTGCGCTACCGGCTGGCGGGCGACGCGTTGCGCGCGTTCGCCGACGGCGCGCCGGTGAGCGCCGCGTGACGGGTAAACGCAAAACGGGCGCCGCGCGGCGAACCGCGGGGCGCCCGTTCGGGCGTGGCGGGTGACGGGCGTTACTTGAGGCTGCCCGACAGGAACGCGCGCAGGCGCTCGCTCTTCGGATGCGCGAGCACCTCGGCCGGCACGCCTTCCTCCTCGACGCGGCCCTGGTGCAGGAACATCACGTGATTCGACACGTTGCGCGCGAAGCCCATCTCGTGCGTGACGACGATCATCGTGCGGCCTTCCTCGGCGAGCTTCTGCATCACCTTCAGCACTTCACCCACCAGCTCCGGGTCGAGCGCGGAGGTCGGCTCGTCGAACAGCATCACGTCAGGATGCATCGCCAGCGCCCGCGCGATCGCCACGCGCTGCTGCTGGCCGCCCGACAAATGCGACGGATACTGCTTCTCGACGCGCGGCGCGAGGCCGACCTTCTCGAGATACTCGCGCGCACGCTCCTCGGCTTCCTTCTTCGGGATACCGAGCACGTTCACCGGCGCTTCCATCACGTTCTCGATCACGTTCATGTGCGACCACAGGTTGAAGTGCTGGAACACCATCGACAGCTTGGTGCGCACGCGCTGCAGCTGCTTCGGATCGGCCGCGCGCAGCGCGCCCGTCTTGTCGAGCGCGGTGCGCACTTCCTCGCGATCGACGAAGATGCGGCCCGCGTTCGGCTGCTCGAGGAAGTTGATACAGCGCAGCATCGTGCTCTTGCCGGAGCCGGACGAGCCGATCACGCTGATCACGTCGCCCGAGTTCGCCTTCAGCGACACGCCTTTGAGCACCTCGTTGTCGCCGTACCGCTTGTGGAGATCGTCGACGAAAAGCTTCTGGGTCTGGGAGTTCATCAGTAATCCTGCGAAAACTTACTTGCCTTGCGGGCGCAGATACGCGAGCCAGCGGCGCTCGGCCTGGCGGAACAGCCACACGAGCGTGAACGAGATCACGAGGTAGAGCAGGGCGGCGATGCCGAACGCGTGGAACGACATGTAGGTCGCCGAGTTCACGTCGCGCGCGATCTTCAGGATGTCCGGCACGGTCGCGGTGAAGGCCACCGTCGTCGCGTGCAGCATCAGGATCACTTCGTTGCTGTACAGCGGCAGCGCGCGGCGCAGCGCCGACGGCAGGATCACGCGGCGATACATCGTGAACGGGGACATCCCGTACGCGCGCGCGGCCTCGATCTCGCCGTACGACGTCGCCTTGATCGCGCCCGCGAAGATTTCGGTGGTGTACGCGCAGGTGTTCAGCGTGAACGCGAGCAGCGTGCAGTGCATCCCGTCGCGGAAGAACGCATCGAGCATCGGCGTGCCGCGCACGGCCTGCAGGCTGTAGAGGCCCGTGTAGCAGAGCAGCAGCTGCACGTAGAGCGGCGTGCCGCGGAACACGTACGTGTACAGCCACACGGCGCCCGACAGCCATTTCTTCTTCGACACGCGCGCGACGGCGAGCGGCACCGACAGGCAGAAGCCGAGGCCGATCGACACGACCAGCAGCCACAGCGTGATCGCGACACCGGTGATGCGATAGCCGTCGGTGTACAGATAGTTGCGCCAGTATTCTTGGATGAGTTCGATCATAGGTCAGCCTTGCGGACACCGGTCGAGTAGCGCTTTTCGAGCCACATCAGCACGAAGTTCGAGATCGTCGTGATGGCGAGGTAGACCGCTCCCGCGATCAGCGTGAAGAAGAAGAACCGCAGCGTGCCCTTGCCGGCGTCCTGCGACGCCTTCACGACGTCGGCCAGGCCGATGATCGACACGAGCGCGGTCGACTTCACGAGCACCTGCCAGTTGTTGCCGATGCCCGGCAGCGCGAAGCGCATCATCTGCGGGAACATGATCCGCGTGAATACCTGCCAGTTCGTCATCCCGTAGGCGCTGCCGGCCTCGAGCTGGCCGCGCGGCACGGACAGGAACGCGCCGCGGAACGTCTCGGTGAAGTACGCGCCGTAGATGAAGCCGAGCACGAGCACGCCGGCGAGGAACGGGTCGATGTCGATCTGGTCCCAGCCGAGCGCGTCGGTCGCCATGTTCAGCCAGATCTGCAGGCTGTAGAACAGCAGCAGCATCAGCACGAGATCGGGAACGCCGCGGATCAGCGTCGTGTAGACGGTGCCGACGCCGTTCGTGACGCGGTTGCGCGACAGCTTCGCGCCGGCGCCGAGCAGCCCCAGCAGGAACGACAGCGCAAGCGAAAGCACCGCCAGTTTGACGGTTTGCCAGGTGCCGGCGAGGATCAGCGGGCCGTAGCCTTGTAGAAACATATGGGGTCCCTGGTGTGGTCCCTGGGGGCGCACGCCGTGCGCCGCGAAAGACGCGCCCGCCAAGCTGCGCGGAACGCCCCGTGCGTATCATGACCGTCCGCCCCGGCAACGGTGCCGGGCTCGCCCGTCGCGCGAGCGGCGGGCAAGGGGCGGGCGGCGCGTGGTTGACTGCCTGTACTGCCCGGACGCGGGGCCGCCCCCGCATCCGCTGCTTCTTCTTGTCCGCGTTCAGCGGGCCGGCGCCGAATAGACGCTGAACGAGAAGTACTTGTGCGACAGCCGGTCGTACGTGCCGTCCTTGTGCATGTCGGCCAGCGCCTGGTTGATCCTGAGCTTCAGGTCGGTATCTTCCTTGCGCAGGCCGATCGCGGTGCCGTCGCCGATCGTCTTCGGATCCTTCACTTCCGGCCCGGCGAACGCGAAGCCCTTGCCGCGCGGCGTGCGCAGGAAGCCGTAGTCGGCCTGCAGCTCGTCCTGCAGCGTCGCGTCGAGGCGGCCCGTGCCGAGATCGGCATAGACCTGGTCCTGGTTCTGGTAAGGAACGATCGTCACGCCCTGCGGTTCCCAGTACGCCTTCGCGTACGATTCCTGCGTCGAACCCTGCTCGACGCCGACGCGCTTGCCTTTCAGCGACGCGACCGTCGGCCGCAGCGGCGAGCCGGCCTTCGCGATCATCCGTGCGGGCGCGTCATACACCTTGTCGGAGAAGTCGATCTGCTCGCGGCGCTTGTCCGTGACCGTCAGCGACGACACGATGACGTCGTACTTCTTCGCTTTCAGCGCCGGGATGATCCCGTCGAGATCCTGCGCCACCCACACGCATTTCACATTGATCCGATTGCAGATTTCCTTGGTGAGATCGACGTCGAAACCGACGATCTCGCCGCTCGGCGCGGTCGACTCGAACGGCGGGTAGCTGGCGTCGACGCCGATCCGCACGGTCTTCCACTCCTTCGCGAAGGCGCTGCCCGCCACGAGGGCGAGGGCGGCGCACAGGGCGGCCTTCTTCATTTCCATCCTTCTGTTGCTGACTTTCCGGGGGCGCTCGCGGCCGGTCGGACCGGGCGCCGCGGCGTATTCTAGACGGCCAAAAATCGCCGATAGGCGCTCTGGCGTGGGCGGCCGCCTCGAGGGCGAACGCCAAAAGGGCGGTATTTTACCCGAACGCGATACCCGGAAAACGGCAATCCGGCGCGATCGACCGATTCCTCGATTCGGCTGTTGCGGCAGTCGTGGCATTCGCAACGAATATTCGGGCAATTGGTGGCGTGCTTGCAACAATGAGGTGCATTGGCGGCGGATTGTGGCGCGTTCGGCGCCCCCCTACAGTGGAGGTAAACCCGAACAGAACACCTGCGCCCCCGAGCGTCCACCTCCATGTTCCAGATCCTGCGCGCCGAAGACCGCTGGCACACGCGCCACGGCTGGCTCGAATCGAGTCACAGTTTTTCGTCCGCCTGCCGCACCGGGCATGCGCCGGTGCGTCCGCCCGTCGGCGCGTTGTGCGTGCTGAGCGAGGACCGGATTGCGCCGACGCGCGGTTTCGGGATGCAGCTGCGCCGCGACGTGGAGATCGTCACTTACGTGCTGGATGGCGCGCTCGCGCACCGCGACAGCCTCGGCTGCGGCGCGATCGTCCGGACCGGCGGCATCCAGCGAATGAGCGCCGGCACGGGACTCATGCACAGCGTGACCAACGCGTCGCGCGACCGGCCGCTGCATCTGCTGCAGATCTGGCTGCAGCCGGCCGAGCGGGGCGGGCGGCCCGGCTACGAGGAACGGCGCTTCCCCGACGACGAGAAGCGCGGCCGGCTGAGGCTCGTCGCGGCGCCCGACGGCGGCGACGGCGCGCTGTCGATGCGGGCGGAGGCCCGCATTTTCGCGGGGCTGATCGACGGCGACGAGACGACCGCGTTCGACGTGCCGGCCGGGCGCAGCGTCTATGTGCACGTGGTGCGCGGCGAGGTCGAGGTCAACGGCCGCGCGCTGGCCGCCGGCGACGGTGCGCGGATCGGCGGCGTGGACGCCGTGGCGTTCGCGCGCGGCCGCACGGCCGAGGTGCTGCTGTTCGACGTCGCCTGAAACGAAAAAGGGGACGCAGGCCGGTGCCTGCGTCCCCTTCGATGCCGCTGCGGGAGCGGCCCGCCGGCTTACTGCGCCGGCGCCGACGCGCCCTTGGCGGCCGCCCGATGCTGCTCCCAGCGCGCCTTCATCTTCTCGTGGCGCTGCTCCATGTTCGCGAACTGCTGCTTGAGCGCCGTGCTGACCATCGTCTTCTGCTGGTCGTTCAGCCCGTTGTAGAACGTGAGCCATGCGGCGGACGTCTGCTCGCGCAGTTGCGCGTTCTGCGCCTCCGCCTGCTGGCGCGCCGAATGCATCGCGCTCAGGTCGAGGATCGGCTGGTTCTGCTGCGCCTTGAACTGCTCGCGCATCTGCTCGTGGCTCTTGCGCATCGCGTCACGGTTCTGCTTCATCGTGTTGACGGCCGCCTGCCATTGCTGCTCTTGCGACGCATTGAGCTTCAGCTGGTCGTGCAGTTTCATGATCGCGCCGAACGGGCCGCCTTCATGCTCGCCGTGCATCCGGTGCATGCCGGGGCCGCCCGGCGGCGGCATGTCGTTGGGCTGCGCGGCATGCGCGGTGCCGAATGCGAGAGCGAGCAAGGCGGCGGCCGCGATGGCCACGCGGGAAGTCTTCTTATACATTTCAGAAACTCCTTGAATCCAAAGGGTCCGACGATGCGGTGCCGGGAAAGCCGGGTACCGCATCCGGTAAGACGCAGGTTAGCGATGCAGGCCCCGGCGGGTGTTACGCGGGGTGGCGGCCCGGTTACCGTGCATTACAGTTCCCTTGCGCGGTAACCCGCAGTAACCCTTTCGTCCCTTTGTTTCGTTCTTCGACTCCACCCTCGCGCGGTAAACTTCGAGCCATGACTACCCAGATCCTCATCGTCGACGACGACCAAGAACTCCGAGACCTGCTGCGCGACTATCTCGTGCGCCAGGGGATGGAAGTGTCCGTGCTGCACGACGCGGCGACGCTCGAGAAGCGCCTCGAGCGCGAGCGGCCCGACCTGATCGTGCTGGACCTGATGATGCCGGGCGTGGACGGCCTGACCGCGCTGCGCCAGTTGCGCGCGGCCGGCGACGACATCCCCGTGATCATGCTGACCGCGCGGGCGGACGACGTCGACCGCATCGTCGGGCTCGAGCTCGGCGCGGACGACTACCTCGGCAAGCCGTTCAACCCGCGCGAGCTGCTCGCGCGCGTGCAGGCCGTGCTGCGCCGCCGCCGCGCGACGCCGTCGGCCGCTGCCCCCGAGCAGCGCGAGCCGTTCGCGTTCGGCCGCTTCCTGCTCGATTTCCAGGCGCGCACGCTGTCGGTCGACGGCAAGCCGGCCACGCTGTCGAGCAGCGAATTCGCGCTGCTGAAGATCTTCGTGAACCATGCGCTGCGCACGCTCACGCGCGAGCGGCTGCTCGAGCTGCTGCATGGGCCCGAGTACGACGGCACCGACCGCGGCATCGACGTCCAGGTATGGCGCCTGCGCCGCATCCTCGAAACGGATCCGTCGACGCCGCGCTTCATCCAGACGGTCCGCGGGCGCGGCTACGTGTTCGTGCCCGACGGCGAGGCCCATGCGCAAACCCATTGATTCACTGTTCGGGCGGCTGGCGCTGCTCGTCGTCGGCGTCCTGCTGCTGTCGCACTTCGCATGGTTCTTCGCGATGCGGCTCGAGCGCAACCAGATGCAGACGCGTTATGCGGTCGAGGAGGCCGCGTTCCTCGTCGATGCGGTGCGCCAGCACGTCGCGCGCACGCCCGACCAGCCGCTGCCGTCGCGCGTGAGGCTCGTGTCGCCTGACAGCGCCGACGTGCCGAAGGGCGGCGATTCGGGGCTGCCGCCGCCGCTGAAGCGGTTTCGCGACGACGTGAGCGAGCGCATGCCGCCCGGCACGCAGGTCGAGATCGGCGCGCCCGGCCATCCGCCGGTGCTGTGGGTGAAGGAGCCGGCCGACCGCAACTGGATCGTGGTGCCCGTGCAGCCGCTGCGGCCGCCGCGCTCGCTCGACCGGATGCTGCTGTGGCTCGGCACGATCTTCTCGGCCGGCGTGATCGCCGCGCTGTTCGCCGCCTGGCAGTTGCAGCAGCCGCTGCGCTCGCTCGCGCGCGCGGTCGCGCGTTTCGGCCGCGGGCAGCCGGTGCCGCCGCTGCGCGAACGCGGCCCGCGCGAGCTGCGCCAGCTCACGCGCGGCTTCAATCAGATGGTGGAGCAGGTGTCGCAGGCCGAGAGCGATCGCGCGGTGATGCTGGCCGGCGTCGCGCACGACCTGCGCACGCCGCTCGCCCGGATGCGCCTGCGGGCCGAAATGATGGACGACGCGCGGCTGCGCGACGGCGTCGTGCGCGACGTCGACTCGATGTCGCACATCGTCGACCAGTTCCTGGTATTCGCACACGGCGGGGCCGACCGCAGCGAGCCGGTGCCGGTCGATCAGGCCTGCGAGCGGATCGCGCGCAGCTATCGTGCGGTCGCGCCGAACGCGCCGACGGTCCAGACGCGGCTGGAAGCCGATCCCGGCTTCCGGCTGCCGACGGCGACGCTCGACCGAATCCTGTCGAACCTGCTGGACAACGCGCATGCGTACGGCGCGCCGCCCGTATTCGTCGAGACGGCGCGCACGCCGGCCGGCTACGTGCTGTCGGTCAGCGACAGCGGCGGCGGCATCGCGCCGCGCGACCTCGCGGCCGCCACGCGGCCGTTCGTGCGGCTCGATCCCGCGCGCGGCGGCAACGGCCACAGCGGGCTCGGGCTCGCGATCGTCGAGCGGCTCGTGCTCAGGCTGGGTGGCGCATGCGACATCGGCAATCGCCCCGAAGGCGGCCTGCGTGTGTCGATGACGTTCCCGTTCGAGGCCGTGCCGAAGGACGAACCTCACGAACAAGCCGCATGAGCGGCTGCGGCGCCTGCCCGGCCAGGCAGGCGCCGCGCGGCTTCATTCGCCGAACAGCGTGCCGAGCGTCTCGGCCGCATTGCTGTCGATCGTGTTGTAGGTCACCGTGGTGGCCTCGAAGATATAGACGGTCGTATACCGGCCGAGGCGCTCCAGGATTTCCTCCTGCAGCGATTCCGGCACGACGTTCATGTTCAGGTACCATGCCGTGGACGACAGCCGCGTCTGGAACGACCCGTACTCCTGCATCAGTTCATAGAACGCGTCGGCATCCTGATCGCGACAGACGATCACCAAGTTTCCTGCCATTCCCTTCCTCCCGCTCGTCGGTCGATCCCCGTGGCCTGTTGACAGAGGGCCGTGCACATTGCCGCGACACGGCCGAACCGGACCCGGGGGCTAGCCCCGATCATACCTGCTTCGCCGTATCCGGCTGCTGATGCCGCACAGGGTTTGTGGCCGCATGCGGGCGGCGGGTTCACGGCCGGGCCGGATCACGGCATAATTCGGGCCTGCGTGCCGGCCGCAGGACCGCGGCCGGGCCGTTCCGTACCGCGCGCCCGCCATCCGCCCATGCGCCGGGCACGATCCCTGCGCTGCCCGCGCCGTCCCGGACGGTTGTGCCTGAAATACAGGTTGGTGTAGTGTCGTGCCGTCGCGGCCCGGCTCGACCGGCCGCGGCCGCGTGTGCGCGCACGGCGCGCCGCGCGCGCGAAATCGCCAGTCAATCGAATTACCGCGCCCGTGCGCTTTGCCATGAATCAACATCGACTGCCGGCTTCGTTCGGCCTTACCGGGGAGGGCGCCTGATGAACGTCGGATTCTTCAATCCGAACCGGACCGCCAACGCATCCGCGTGGCGTGTGCTGCCGAATCGGTGGGACTTCATCGCCTTTCCGCTGATCATCTGCCTGATCGCGATGGCGGTGGTCGGCTTCCACGAAACGATGGCGCCGATCGGCGTGCTGCAGACGCAGAAGATCTCGCTCGATCCGTCGAACCTGCCCGAATACGCGTTGCGCACCACGCTGCGGATGCTCGCCGCGATGGTCGCGTCGCTCGCGTTCACGCTCGTCTACGGCACGCTCGCGGCCAAGAGCCGCCGCGCGGGCATGGTGCTGATCCCGATCCTCGACATCCTGCAGTCGGTGCCGGTGCTCGGCTTCATTTCGTTTACGGTCACGTTCTTCCTCGCGCTGTTCCCGAGCCGCGTGCTCGGCGCCGAGCTGGCCGCGATCTTCGCGATCTTCACGAGCCAGGCGTGGAACATGACGTTCAGCTTCTACCAGTCGCTGCGCACGGTGCCGCGCGATCTGGACGAAGTGTCGCGCGGCTTCCACCTGACGTCCTGGCAGCGCTTCTGGAAGCTCGAGGTGCCGTTCTCGATGCCGGGCCTGATCTGGAACATGATGATGTCGATGTCGGGCGGCTGGTTCTTCGTCGTCGCGTCCGAGGCGATCACCGTCGGCAACCAGACGATCACGCTGCCGGGCATCGGCGCGTATCTCGCGCAGGCGATCTCGGACAAGAACTTCGGCGCGATCGGCTGGGTGATCCTGACGATGACGGTCGTGATCCTCGCGTACGACCAGTTCCTGTTCCGCCCGCTCATCGCGTGGGCCGACAAGTTCCGGATGGAGAACACCGCGTCGGGCGATGCGCCGCAATCGTGGCTGCTGGATCTCGTGCGCCGCACGCGGCTGATTCATCAGCTGCTCGTGCCGGCCGGCTGGTTCTTCGCGAAGGCCGCGCGGATTCCACTGCGCCTGCCGCTGTCGGGCGCGATGCGCTTCACGCTGCCGAAAGTCGAGAAGAAGGCGTCGCGCACGGTCGACATCGCGTGGGCCGGGCTCGTGCTGATCGGCACCGCCTATATCGTGTGGCGCGTCGTCAGCTTCGTCGCCACCGGCGTGACGATGGCCGAAGTCGGCCACGTGCTCGTGCTCGGGCTCATCACGCTGCTGCGCGTGGTCGTGCTGATCTCGATCGCGTCGGTGATCTGGGTGCCGATCGGCGTGTGGGTCGGGCTGCGCCCGAAGCTGGCCGAGAAGCTGCAGCCGCTCGCGCAGTTCCTCGCCGCGTTCCCGGCGAACCTGCTGTTCCCGGTGTTCGTGATCGTGATCGCGCGCTTCCACCTGAACGCGGACATCTGGCTGTCGCCGCTGATCGTGCTCGGCACGCAGTGGTATATCCTGTTCAACGTGATCGCCGGTGCGACGTCCTACCCGAACGACTATCGCGAAGCGGCGACCAACTTCCGCATCCGCGGCTGGCAGTGGTGGCGCCAGGCGATCCTGCCCGGCATCTTCCCGTACTACGTGACGGGCGCGATCACCGCATCGGGCGGCGCGTGGAACGCGAGCATCGTGTCCGAAGCCGTGCAGTGGGGCAGCACCCGGATCGAGGCGCACGGCCTCGGCGCCTACATCGCGCAGACCACCGCCGCCGGCGATTTTCCGAAGATTATCCTGGGCATCGCCGTGATGTCCCTGTTCGTCACCCTGTTCAACCGCCTGCTGTGGCGCCCGCTGTATGCCTTCGCCGAAGCGAAGCTGCGGCTCGACTGAGACCGATTGAGAGCGAAACGCGATGCACAATCCGAATGCTGTAAACGCCCCCGTCCAGACGTCCCAGCCGCCGCGCCCCGGTGAAGAAATCCTGCGCGTCGAGCACGTCTGCCGCGGTTTCAACAAGACACAGGGCGAGCTGCTCGTGCTCGACGACGCGAACCTGTCGCTGCGCGAAGGCGAGATCGTCGGGCTGCTCGGCCGGTCGGGTTCGGGCAAGTCGACACTGCTGCGCATCATCGCCGGGCTGATCGAGCCGACCGGCGGCGAAGTGACATACCTCGGCAAGCCGCTGCGCGGGCCGGCCGAGGGTGTCGCGATGGTGTTCCAGACCTTCGCGCTGTTCCCGTGGTTGACCGTGCTGCAGAACGTGGAAGCCGGGCTCGAAGCGCTCGGCGTCGGCGCGCGCGAGCGGCGCGAGCGTGCGCTCGCGGCGATCGACCTGATCGGACTCGACGGCTTCGAGAACGCGTACCCGCGCGAGCTGTCGGGCGGCATGCGTCAGCGCGTGGGCTTCGCGCGCGCGCTCGTCGTCGATCCGACGATCCTGCTGATGGACGAGCCGTTCTCCGCGCTCGACGTGCTGACCGCCGAGACGCTGCGTACCGATTTGCTCGATCTGTGGACGCAAGGCCGCATGCCGATCAAGTCGGTGCTGATCGTCACGCACAACATCGAGGAAGCGGTGTTCATGTGCGACCGCATTCTCGTGCTGTCGTCGAACCCGGGCCGCGTGATCGCGGAGATCAAGGTGCCGTTCAAGCACCCGCGCAATCGTCTGGATCCGGCGTTCCGCAAGCTCGTCGACGACATCTACGCGAAGATGACGGCCCGCCAGACCGGCGAGGCGACGAAGAAGGGGCTCGAGCTCGGCAGCTGGCTGCCGCAGGTGTCGACCAACCTGATGGCCGGCCTGATCGAGACGCTCGCGATGGCGCCGTACCATGGCCGCGCGGACATGCCGGAAATCGCGCGCACGCTGCACCTCGAGGTCGACGACCTGTTCCCGATCGCGGAAGTACTGCAGTACCTCGGCTTCGCGGACGTGCGCGAAGGCGACGTGTTCCTGACGCCGCCGGGGCGCGTGTTCGCGGAATTCGGCACGCAGGAACGCAAGCTGATGTTCGCCGATCACTTGCTGAAGCACGTGCCGCTCGCCGCGCGGATCAAGAAGGTGTTGAACGAGCGCCCGGGCCATCGCGCGCCGCGCGTGCGCTTCGAGCAGGAGCTCGAGGATTTCCTGTCGGACGGCGCGGCCGAGGAAACGCTCGACGCGGTGATCGACTGGGGGCGGTACGGCGAGATCTTCTCGTACAACGACCAGACCGAGATCTTCAGCCTCGAGGACGTCGAGTCCTGATGCGATCGGGGAGCTCGGTGTAACTACGCATCGCAGAATCCCAGGCGCCACGCATGATGCGCGGCGCATCGCACCGTTACTGCAAGTTCCCCCACCGATCGACTGCCGGTTCCGCCGACGCCCACTTCCAGTGCGTGCCTTGCTGGCACGCATTCGCGAAATACCAGTCGGCCTTGTCGCCGTCCTTCACCGAGAACGCGAATTCCTTGCACAGCGCGAGCGCCGACGAGTACGCGCGCGTGACGCGCACTTCGCCTTCGCCGTTTTCCAGCGGCAGCGTGTTCTTCACCTTCCACGGCTTCACTTCGCCGACGGCCAGGCTGCCGGCTGTCTTCGCGATCGCGTCCTGCTGGTTCTGATGAAGCTGCTTCATCGTGCGGTTGACGGCTTCGTCGGTCGCGGCCTGCACGGCAATCCCGACGCCCACGCCGACCGCCGGGTTCGCGGTGACGAGGCCCGTCGCCGCGCCGGCCAGCGCACCGCTCGCCGCGCCGACCGAGCCGCAGCCCGACAGCGCGAGCGTCGCCGCGCACAGCGCGCCGATCGCCGCGATACGGATCGCCACGCTCATTGCAGCGCGCCCCAGCGCTCGGTCGCCGGTTCCGCCGACGCCCATTTCCACACGGGGCCGTCGCGGCAGATGGTGGCGACGTAGAACGCCGATTGCGCGGGCTTGTCGGCCTTCGCCGGCGTATCGACCGCGAACACGATTTCCTTGCAGTCGAGCGGGCCGACGCTGATCATCCGGCTGACCGTCACGCGGCCCTGCTCGTCGTCCTCGATCGGGAACGAATGGTGCGTCGACCACGGCGCGACGCCGCCGACGTCGAGCGGGCCGGCCGCCTTCGCGATCTGTTCTTGCGTGTAGCGGTGCGCGACGCGTTGCGTGTACTGGACGCCCGCCCGTGCGCCGGCGACGGCGCCGAGGCCGATGCCGGTGGCGACGGCGGCGTTGTTGGTGACCTTGGAGGCGATCGCGGCGCCCGCGATACCGGCGCCGGCCGTCGCGCCTTCGCTGTACAGCGAATTGCAGCCGGACAGCAGTGCGGCCGCGGCGATCACGGCCAGCACGACGCGCGCCGGCGTGGCCCGGCGCGGCGATTCGAAGCGAATGTTCATCCCTGAGTGCAAGTCCTGTCTGGGTGAGCGGCGACGCATGCACGCTCCTGATGCCGCGTCATTGTTTCGCAATTGTCATGGGAAAACTGCAAAGCTTTGACAAATCGCCGTGCGGCGGGCCGCGTGCGCGCGGGCGGCGTTATTGTCGAATAGATGAACGACGAGGGGTCGAAACGTTACAAATTGAAGGTAATTGTTACCTTCGGATGCGATCGCGCGACCTAGACTGTTTTGTTATGGAATGTTTCTACGACGGCCTCGAGCCGCGCCGCATATGAGACACCCAGCCATGCGCCGTTCGAAACGGTTGTCACACCGGCCACCCGACGCGGTGGCCGGCCATCCGGAAGACCGCCCGCGTCCGCGGACCGACGCGCCATCGGCCCCGCCCGCGGGCGCGCCGGACGAGGCGCCGTCGGACGGCGATCACAACCAGGGTGGTGCTCGCCCGGAAGGGCTCGACTATCAACGCGACCTCGGTCAGGAGCAGGACGCTTGATACGGTCGTCGCCGCATTCCAGCGCCGTATTTCATTGCAATTCTCGGAACTGAGTCGCCGCGCGGCCGCCTTCGGGCCGCCGCGCCAGCTTTGGCGCGCGTCGCGCGTCAGCCATTCGAATCGAGGAGGGGAAATCGCATGAGCAGATTGATCGTGGTATCGAATCGTGTCGCCGCCGGCGAGGACACGCGCCCGAGCGCGGGCGGCCTGGCCGTCGGCGTGATGGACGCGCTGCGGGAAACGGGGGGCGTCTGGTTCGGCTGGAACGGCGAGATCGTCGGTGCGCCGGACGCCGAGCCCGCGATCCAGCGGGACGGCAACGTGACCTACGCGACGGTCGGCCTGACCCGGCGCGACTACGACCAGTACTACCGCGGCTTCTCGAACGCGACGCTGTGGCCGGTGTTCCATTACCGCGGCGATCTCGCGCGCTTCGACCGGCAGGAGTACGCCGGCTACCTGCGCGTGAACGCGATGCTCGCGAAGCAGCTCGCCGCGCTGTTGCGCCCGGATGACCTGATCTGGGTGCACGACTACCACCTGCTGCCGTTCGCGCACTGCCTGCGCGAGCTCGGCGTGAAGAACCCGATCGGCTTCTTCCTGCATATCCCGTTTCCGTCGCCCGACGTGCTGCGCCTCGTGCCGCCGCACGAGGAACTCGTCAAGTTCATGTGCGCGTACGATGTCGCGGGCTTCCAGACCGAGGCCGACAAGCAGGCCTTCACCGACTACATCGAGCGGCGCGGCATCGGCGCGGCGAGCGACGACGGGATGCTGCATGCGCACGGCCGCGTCGTGAAGGTCGCGGCCTATCCGATCGGCGTGCATCCCGACGCGATCGCGCAGGCAGCGATCCAGTACGGCGCTCGCAAGCCGGTGAAGATGCTGCGCGAGGCGCTGGGCGACCGCAAGCTGGTGATGAGCGTCGATCGCCTCGATTATTCGAAGGGGCTCGTCGAACGCTTCCAGTCGTTCGAGCGGATGCTCGCGAATGCGCCGGGCTGGCAAGGGCGCGTGTCGCTGCTGCAGATCGCGCCGCCGACGCGTTCCGACGTGCAGACCTACCAGCAGATCCGCGAGACGCTGGAAGGCGAGGCCGGCCGCATCAACGGCCGCTTCTCGCAGCTCGACTGGACGCCGATCCAGTATCTGAACCGCAAGTACGAGCGCAACCTGCTGATGGCGTTCTTCCGGATGTCGCAGGTCGGCTACGTGACGCCGCTGCGCGACGGGATGAATCTCGTCGCGAAGGAATACGTCGCGTCGCAGGATCCGGCCGATCCGGGCGTGCTCGTGCTGTCGGAGTTCGCGGGCGCGGCGGCCGAGCTGAGCGGCGCGCTGCTCGTCAATCCGTACGATCTGTCGCAGATGGCCGAGGCGCTCGAACGCGCGCTGTCGATGCCGCTCGCGGAGCGGCAGGCGCGTCACGAGGAGAACCTCGCGCGGCTGCGCGAGAACGATCTGTCGGTCTGGCGCGACACGTTCGTCGCCGACCTGCGCAGTGTCGCGGCGGCGGCGTCGGTCACGCGGCGCGCGGGCCAGCGGGCCGCGCATGCGTGAGTTCGCGCAGCGTGCGGCGAGTGACGACGAAGAAGCCGACGACGCAACCGGCCGCTTCTTCGTCGTGACGGGCGGCCCGGGTTCGGGCAAGAGCACGTTGCTCGATGCGCTCGAGCGCGCCGGGTTCGGACGTTCGCAGGAAGCCGGGCGCGGCGTGATCCGCGACCAGATGGCCGTCGACGGTCCGGCGCTGCCGTGGCGCGACCCGGCTGCGTTCGCCGAGTTGATGCTGAGCTGGGAGATGCGGTCCTACCATCTCGCGCGGCACGCGCGCGGGCCGGTGTTCTTCGACCGCGGCGTGCCGGACGTGATCGGCTACCTGAAGCTGACCGGCTTGGCGGTACCCGCGCACGCGGAAGCGGCGGCGCGGCGTTTTCGTTATCACCGGCGCGTGTTCATCGCGCCGCCGTGGCCCGACATCTATGCGCAGGACACCGAGCGCCGGCAGGATTTCGCGGAAGCGGTGCGGACCCATGACGCGATGGTCGATTGCTATACGTCGTACGGCTATCGGCTGATCGAGTTGCCGCGCGCGAGCGTGAAGGCGCGCGTGCGCTTCGTGATGGATACGCTCGACGCCGCTTGACACCCGCCGCGGGTGCGGCGCGCGACGGTGTCAGGCCGCCGGGTCCGGCGGCGGCGACGCGATGCGCAGCAGGCTGACGACCGCGGCCACCGCCGCGAACACCGTGGCGACATAGAGTGCGATCGTCGGTCCGCGATCGGGCGCGAGCCCGAAAATCAGCGCGACGAGCGCGGCGCCGAACGTCTGGCCCGTCAGGCGGGCGGTGCTCAGCATGCCGCCGGCGCCGCCGCTGCGCTCGCGCGGTGCCGACGACAGCATCGCGCGGTTGTTCGGCGACTGAAACAGCCCGAAGCCCGCGCCGCACAGCGCCATCCGCCACACGATGTCGACCGTGCCCGGGTGCGCGCCGATCGTCGCGAGCGACAGCAGCCCGGCGGCAAACAGCGCAAGCCCGATCCCGCCGAGCATGCCGGCCGAATAGCGGTCCGACAGCACGCCCGCGAGCGGCGCGGCGAACACGATCACGAGCGGCCACGGCGTCATGTAGAGGCCCGTCTCGACCTGCGAGAAGCCGAGCGAATGCTGCAGCCAGAACGGCAGCGCGACGAACGCGAGCATCTGCGACGTGAACGACGCCATCGACGTATAGATCGACAGCGCGAACATCGGGATGCGCATCAGGTCGACGGGTAGCAGCGGCGCCGGCTGCGACAACTGACGCTTCACGAAGAAGTAGCCGACCACGCCCGCGATGGCCAGTTCGGCCGCGACGTACGCATGACCTTCGCCGTGACCGAGCCCGTCGACGGCCGTGATCAGGAGGCCGAACACGCACGCGTTCATCAGCGCGCTCGGGAAGTCGTACGGCGCGTCGTGCAGCGGGTTGGCCGGCAGCGCGCGCAGGCTGCCGAGCACGGCCGCGATGCCGATCGGCACGTTGACCGCGAAGAGCCACGGCCACGACGCGAACGACAGGATCGCGGACGCGACCGTCGGCCCGATCGCCGACGACAGCGCGACCACCATCGCGTTGATCGACAGCCCGCGCCCGAGCATCGACGACGGGTAGATCATCCTCACGAGCGCCGCGTTGACGCTCATGATGCCGGCCGCGCCGAACCCCTGGATCACGCGCATCACCGCCAGCATCGGCAGCGAGCCGGCCAGCGCGCAGCCGAGCGACGCCGCGGTGAACAGCGCGAGCCCGGCGATGTAGATGCGGCGATAGCCGATGCGCTCGCCGAGCGACGCGAGCGGCAGCAGCGTGATCGTGACCGCGAGCTGGTACGCGTTGACGATCCAGATCGACGCGGCGTCGGACGCGTGCAGGTCGCGCGCGATGGTCGGCAATGCGACGTTCGCGATGGCGCCGTCGAGCACGGCGAGCGTGATGCCCAGGGCGACGCAGACGATCGCCCAGTAGCGTTGCGGAAGCGGCAGGCCGGTATCGGCGTTCATGGCGGGAGCGAGAGCAGGGTTGTCCGCGCACCCGCTTGCCGGTTGCGTGCGCAACCATGTACGCGGGGGGCGGCGATGAACGGCCCGGCCGGCGCGGCTGCACCGGGGCGGGGCCGGTCGAGTGTATCACCGGGCCGCATCGTGCGACGCCAAGCCGCGAGGTGGCCGGCTGGCGCGCGCATTCAGCCTTCGAAGTCGAGGCCGCCGAGCCGCACGAGCGGCTCGGCCTGCGTGCGCGACGCGAGATCGATGTCGCGCGCGCTTTGCCATGCGCCGAGCTTTCTTGGCAGCGCGGCGAGGTAATGCTCGAAGCGTTGCGGGCCGTCGGGTTCCATCAGCCGCTCGATCTCGTCGGTGTCCCACGTCAGTTCGAGATTCAGCGGATGCACGAAGCCGCTCACGTGCTCGTGCGGCGCGCTGCGGATCTGCACGCGCGTCGGGTGCCCGTGCCCGCCATAGGGGGCGACGTCGGCCCGCACGTGGTCGGCGAAGAACGCGGCGATCGCCTGCGCGATGCGCGGCGCGAATTCGGTATCGAAACGGCGGGCGGTTTCGGGCTGCATGAAGGCGTCTCCTGTGTGCCGAAAATCGTAGCACGGCGACGACGCGTTTCGGCGTGGGCGATACCGGTAATCGCGCGTTACCACTTGCTGCATCTATTACGGCCGCGTCCCGCCACAATGCATCGCATCCAGTACCACTTCGCGTGGGAGTCCATCATGAAAAAGATTGCCGCAGTGTGTGTCCTCGCCGGTTCGCTCGCCGTCGCGGGGCCGGCGTCCGCGCATGGCCGCGACGGCGGCGCCGTCATCGGCGCATTGATCGGCGGCGCGGTGCTCGGCGCGATCGTGACGTCCGCGATGAATCCGCCCGTCGCGTATCAGGCGCCCGTGTACCAGGCGCCGGCCTATCAGCCGCCGACGTACTACCAGGCGCCCGCATACCAGCAGCCGGCCTATCCGACCTACCAGCAGGCGCAGTACCAGGACGACGGCTCGAACTATTGCTACGACCGCTACCAGCGCGCGTACGTGTGCGGTGCGCCCGTGTCCGGCGGCTACGCGCGGCCGGCCGGCTGGTAAGCGGGCCGCGCGCGAGCGCGGTTCCGGGCCGGTCGGGCCGGCGCCCGCCGGCGTTGGCTTTGCCGGGCCGGACGACGAAAGGCCCTCGCTCGATGCGAGGGCCTTTCGTCGTTTGCGTGGCCATTCTGTGGCCGGAGTGATGCGCCGCCGCCCATCGGCGGGCCGTGCGTGGATACAAACGGTTGCAATTGAACGTCAGTGGCGATGACCGCCGCCGTCGCCGCGACCGTGTCCGCCGCCACCGCCTTCGTTCCAGTCGCCACGGCGTCCGCCGCCGCGCCACCAGCCGTTGCCGCGGTTGCCGCGGTCGCCGTCCCAGCGATGATAGTCGCGCCGGCCGCGATCCCAGTCGCGTCCGCCGCCACCGCCCCAGATGTTGACCGTGCCGTACACCGGGGACGGGGCGTACGCATAGCCGGGATCGGAATAGTAGGGCTGCCCGTAGCCGTATCCGGCGTCCGGGGCGACGACGCAGCCGGCCAGCAGGGTAGCGACGCCGGCGGCAGCAATGAGCTTGAGCATGATGTTCTCCGTTGATTCCGCTATAAGTACCGCGCTCGGGGATTGCCGGCTGTTTGCAATTGTGTCGCCAAATTACAGCTCCGTAAGGTCTTGCGACGAAAGTGTTAGCATCCGGGGCTCATTGGTTTTTCAGGAGCACATCGATGAAATTCGCGATCCGGGCCGCGCTGGCCGCCTTCTGCGTGACGACCGCCGCCGCAAGCGTGGCCGCGCCTGCCTCCGCGCCTGCCGTATCCGCCGAGTCGATCAAGATGTTTCCGCAGGCAGCGGCCGGCCAGCAGCGCGCCGTGATCGCGCTGCCCGCGCTCGAGAACGAAGGCGATGCGCGCGTCGAGCTGATGATCGGCAAGACGTTGCAGACCGACTGCAACCAGCATTGGTTCGGCGGCGAGCTGACCGCCGAGGATGTGAAGGGGTGGGGCTACACGTATTACCGGCTCACCGACGTGAAGGGGCCGGCATCGACGTTGATGGCGTGCCCGGGCCAGGCGCCGCAGCAACGGTTCGTACAGGTGCGCGGCGACGGTCAGCTGCTGCGCTACAACAGCCGCCTGCCGCTCGTCGTCTATGTGCCGGACGGCTTCGACGTGCGCTATCGCGTGTGGCATGCGTCGAAGGACGTGCAGCAGGCTGCGAAGCAGTAACCTTTCTTTCGGCGGTGTCCTGCCGCTATCTATGCACCGGCCGCGCTGCTCGTGCCGACGAGCGCCGGCCATGCGGCCAGCGCGGCCTGCGCGACGGCCTCCAGATCGCGGCGGCTCGCGCCGTCGCGCGCCTGGATCGACATGCCTTGCTGAACCGTCACGTAGTAGCGGGCGATTGCGTCGAGGTTCGCGTGCGTTGATATTTCGCCTGCCGCGACGCCTTGCACGAAGCGTTCCCGCAGCGCGTCGACCGTGCCCTCGCGCATCGCGATCAGCGTTTGCCGGACCATATCGGAACGTTCGGCCGGATGCAGCGCCGACAGCACGATCAGGCAGCCGGCCGGCTTCGAGCGCCGCGTGAACACGCGTGCCGTATCCATCAGGTAGCTGCGCACGGCCTCGTACGCGCTGGCCGCCCGTTCGACGCCGCCCCAGATTTCCCGCCCCTCGGTTGCGCGGTAATGCTCGAGCGCTTGCCGGAACAACGCTTCCTTGCTGCCGAAGGCCGCATACAGGCTCGGCGACGCGATGCCCATCGCGGCCGTCAGGTCCGTCATCGACGCCCCTTCGTAGCCGAGACGCCAGAACACCTCCATCGCGCGATCCAGCGCCGCTTCCTTGTCGAAGCTTCTCGGTCGGCCTCGTTCAGCCATTGTGTCCGTTCCTTCGTCGATATCTGTATCGATCGATAAAATAAATCAATTGACTGCGCGGTGCAACGTGCCACATTCTGTGTCGGTCATTACATAAATTGGGAAAGGAACCGACATGAATCGACTTCAAGGCAAGCGTGCACTCATCACGGGCGGCAGCCGCGGCATCGGCGCGGCGATCGCGAAACGGCTGGCGGCCGATGGCGCGGACGTGGCGATCACGTATGAAAAATCCGCCGAACGGGCGCAGGCCGTGGTCGCCGGCATCGAGGCGCTGGGCCGCAAGGCCATTGCGATCCAGGCCGACAGCGCCGATCCGGTTGCCGTGCGCGACGCGGTCGATCGTGCGGCGCAGGCGTTGGGCGGCCTCGACATTCTTGTCAACAACGCGGGGATTTTCCGGGCCGGCGCGCTGGACGACCTCACGCTCGACGATATCGACGCGACGCTGAACGTGAACGTGCGCGCGGTGATCGTCGCGTCGCAGGCGGCGGCGCGGCATCTCGGGGAGGGCGGGCGCATCGTATCGACCGGCAGTTGCCTCGCGACGCGCGTGCCCGATGCCGGGATGAGCCTTTATGCGGCGAGCAAGGCCGCGTTGATCGGCTGGACGCAGGGGCTCGCGCGTGATCTCGGCTCGCGCGGCATCACGGTCAACGTCGTGCATCCGGGGTCGACCGATACCGACATGAACCCGGCCGACGGCGAGCATGCCGATGCGCAGCGTGCGCGGATGGCGATTCAGCAGTACGGCAAGGCCGACGACGTGGCCGCGCTCGTGGCGTTCGTCGTCGGGCCGGAAGGGCGGTCGATCAACGGGACGGGGCTGACGATCGACGGCGGCGCGAACGCGTAAAGGCCGATGCCCGGCGTGAGTTGGCCGGGTGGGAGGCGTGTGTTCGTGTGCCCGTTACTGGCAGCCGAGGCGCTGGTGCTCGGCTTCCAGGTCGGCTCGTTTGTCGTAGGCGCGCAGTTCGTTGCGCGGCTTGCCGTCCGGGCCTGTTCCTCGCACGACCTTCTGGCCGCGGTCGGGCGAATGCGTGACCGCGTCGATGCCGGCGGCGAGTTCCCGGCAGCGGGCGTCGGGGGAGGTGCTTTCCGGGTGCGGGGCTGCCGAAGCCGTGACGTTGGCGATGCCGGGGCTGACGTAGCGCTGTTTGGCGGGAGCCGAGCCGGTGTCGGCGGCGTTTGCCGCGGCGGTCATCGCTGAAAGCGCGGCGAGCGCCGCGATCGTTCGAATCATTCGAGAATTCCTTGTGTTGAACCGAAGAAGGTTCGGAATTCTACGCAACGTTCGGTGCATGTCCGCGGCGAACGGGCGAGGTGCGATCGTGTGTCGCACGTCGTGGCGAGCGCTCGATTGCACCATCTTCGTGTACCGCGCCGCGCGCGCAAGCAATATTCCCCAGACAGCAAAAAGCCCGCTTGCTTTCGCAAAGCGGGCTTCGGTATTTGGTTGCGGGGGTAGGATTTGAACCTACGACCTTCGGGTTATGAGCCCGACGAGCTGCCAGACTGCTCCACCCCGCGGCGCGAAGTGTACTTGGGTCGGTGCGCGGAGTCAAACGATTCGTGCAAAGACGGGCTGATGTCATATCGGGCCTGTTCCTTGAAACCCCTGCCACGCAGGGAAGCCGATGCGTGCAGCCGCAAATTTTTTACGTTCGCCACAATATTCGCGCGCCTGAAACGTCTTCAGACGCATGGAACCGCCACCCACTTCGCAATCGATGACCGACCCAGACCGCGACATCACTGCGACAGTGATGCGTGAACGAACGAGGCTAGGGAACTTCATTCGGCGCCGGATCCGCGACCCGGACGACGCCGAGGACGTTCTGCAGGATGTGCTTCACGAATTCGTGCAGGCTTATCGGCTTCCGGCGCCGATCGAACAGGCGAGCGCGTGGCTGTTCCGTACCGCGCGCAACCGCATCATTGATCGTTTCCGCAAGAAGAAGGAGCAGCCGCTGACCGATCTACTCGATGCCGACGACGAAGCGGATAGCGAGTATCGCCTGGATCTCGCGCTACCGGCACACGATGCCGGCCCTGAAGCGCTCTACGCTCGCACGCTGCTGCTCAAGGCGTTGCAGGATGCGCTCGACGAGTTGCCGGCGAATCAGCGCGAGGTTTTCATCGCACACGAACTGGAAGGGCTGTCCTTCAAGGAGCTGGCCGCGCAGAGCGGCGTCACGCTCAATACGCTGCTCGCGCGCAAACGCTACGCGGTCCTGCATCTGCGTGCTCGACTGCAACCCATTTATGACGAACTGGATATCTAGAGGAGTCGACGGATGAATTTTCGAATCAGATGTGCGGGCAAGGCGCTGCTCGTGGTGGTCGCCATCGGCGTGCTCGGATGGGTCGTCATGATGCTGTGGAACTGGGTGATGCCGGGGTTATTCGTCGGCGCCCGGACGATCGACTTCGCCCATGCGCTGGGCCTGCTCGTGTTGAGCCGCATCCTGTTCGGCGGATTCCGCGGACACCGCGGCTGGCACGGCCGGCGCCACTGGCGCAAGTGGGAAGCCATGACGCCCGAAGAACGCGAGCAATTCCGGGCCGCATGGCGGTCGCGTGGCAAGCGGCCTACCGAGGAGTGAACATGCGCGAGAAATCAACGGCCGACTGCAAGCAGAAGGCGGGCGTGATTGCGCCTGTCGTCGATCTGAAACGTTGTGAAGGCAAGGGCGATTGCGTCGCCGTCTGCCCTGAAAACGTGTTCGAGGTCCGGCGCATCGATCAGGCCGATTATCTCGATCTTGGCCTGATGCATCGCTTGAAGCTGCGCGTGCACGGAATGAAAGTCGCGTACACGCCGAATGCGGACGCGTGCAGATCATGCGGGCTTTGTGTGACGGCGTGCCCTGAACGGGCGATCACGCTTGCCCGACGGGCATAGCATCGCTCGTGCTTGCCGACGATCGAACGGCAGCGCAGGGAGCCTGACGGCGGACTGGCAGTCGATGGATACGCCGTCTACGTCATCAACTTCGTGAAGGAATGGACTTGGCTTCGACCACCAACGCTCTTTTGCAACGGCTTCATGAAGAAAGCCGGAGCGAAATCATCGCCCGCGCACGCGCGCAGTTCCAGGGGCCGAACGAGGCGTTTCCGACGCTCGTCGACGAATACGAAGCGCTCGCCCCGAGGTTGCGAGGACGGTTTCTCGAAACGTTCGGCCTGTTCACCGAGGATTTCGAATCATCGGGAGGCAGTGCGCTATCGTTGGCCGTGTCGGCGGAAACGGGAAGGTTTTTGCGCAACATGGTGCTGTCGCAACGGCCGAGCAGAATCCTCGAGCTGGGCAGTTCCTGCGGCGTGTCGACGCTGTATTTCGCCGATGCGCTGCGCACGCTGGGCCGTGGCGTGGTCATTGCAACCGAATGCGATGCGCTCAAGTGTGCGCGTTTGCGGGCTCATGTCGAAGCGGCGGGCCTGGATGCCTATGTCGACGTGCGGGAGGGCGATGTATTCGAGACGGTTGCCGAGCTGGAAGGGGGCGTCGACATGGTGTTTATCGACGTATGGGCAGACGCGTACTTGACGCTGTTCAGACAGATCGAGCGCTTGCTGCGGCCCGGAACGGTCGTGCTGGCCGACAACATGTACACGGCCGAGGAAGCCGTTCGACCGTACAAGCACTACCTCGACGAGGATCCGCGGTTTTCGACCACGACGCTGGATTTTGAGTCGGGGGTGGAGTTTACGGTCGTTGTGGCTTGAGGGAAGTTTCTTGCGAAGCCGGGGCAGTATCGGCTTGGCTGGTCCCGACAGAATTCATGCTTCCAATATGACATTGGATTTTGTGGGTGTCTTTTGGATTTGTGCCCCCAAAAATGCCCCGAATGGTGCAGTGCTAAATCGGGGAGCGATGTTCCGAGTATTCAGATGGTCGGCAAGCCTGTACGCCTTCTGGACGGTTCAAGACCAAGAGCCTCGGCCTCGGTGCGATTCCACTATATGAAAAGTCTCGTCGAGACTCTGCTTGGTACCTCCGTGGCGACCCAACGGTCGTGCTCACATGAGGCGGTCGTTACGCTGCTGGTCACGGATCTTGGCGCACTAAAGTGCAAGAGCACTCGCGCCGACGAGCCCTGCAAGCGACGTCAGTGCGCGGCATTAGGTAGGCATTAGGTAGGTAGGCCCTACGTGGGTTCATTCCGGCCAGGCGTGCTACTATGGTCGTTGGGTATTCACACATCCGTTGGAGATCGTGATGGGCAACTTTTTGAAAGGTGCGCGAGCCTTGCTTTCCGCAAAGCAAGGGAACGAGCGTATGCAAAAAGGGGCGCAACAGATGCTTGATGGCATGTTGAAGGCCCGCGCGGAATTTGAAGACAAAAAAAAGGAAATTGAGAATGAAATCCGGCGCGGAGCAAAACGCACCAACCACAAACTACCTCTTTGACTTCATCTACCTCGATCGAAACAAACTAGGATCGTATTACGCGCAACTGTTTGATGACGGGGTGCTTTCGTCCGTTAAGCGCACGGCTTCGACTCAAGATCTATCGGCAAGATCGCTCGGTGTTGGTGCCCCCAAACTTCTTCTGGGCGGCGAAGCAAGGAGTTCCGAAACTGCATCGAACGGAATCGAGACTCAGTTTGATGCCTCGTGGACAATCCCCATTGAAGTAATCAATGAGCTTGATTCGAGAGGGTTCATTGCGAAGAACATTTCGACTGCTCAATTGGGGCAGCTAGTATTGCTTCGCGGTCGTCTTCAAATCATCGATCTCCGAATGGTGCAGGAACTCTGGGAGCCGATTATTGCTGCGCAGACTGAAGAGGCAAAGTCATCTGCGAAGACGGCTCTTGAACGAAAAACAGCGGCGACCGAGGCGGCAACCAATAAGCAGATGATCAAGGTCATTTCCAAGCTTCCGCATACGATGCAAATGCGGCTCTTCAATGACGAATACCAAGCTTGGTCTACACTGAGCCCTTCATCGCTAACGATCAATGCGGAAGACCTTGCGTTTAAGCATGGCGCGAGCATGCCGGGCGAATGGTGGACTTTAGCTTTGCTTGACGCAAGGCCCGCAGATGACGACAATTTTGCGGTTCCTGATGCGTTGAGTGACATCGAGAGCGGGATGCTACAGATGCTGATCGGCCTTCGAGTATTTTTTGGGCGCCAGTCGCGAGATTATGGCGTCACACCTGTTGCCGTTTTTCGCTCTGTCTCACCGCAAGCGTCCTTAGTGTAGTGCCACTGTCCGGCGATCGCATTCGTCCTCTCCTCGGCCTCGGTGATAAGCGGTAATGAGCGTAACCCGGACATGATGAAAGCCCGCCCAGTTGCGGGCTTTTTCTCATTCTGTCGCCCGACGATTTCAGAAGCACTGCTCCTACGATAGTTGTCGCGATGCTTTGATCTGTCACACGAATGATCTAGCATCGCACGATGCACTCCAGATCGAGTACCGGGCGCGGTGCCCGGCTATCGTTGCCGAGGAATTGCTGCGCTTCCGATGCGGTAGCGGGTAATGCGTCCCTGACTGACTGGGAGGGCCGTTGAACCGGGCCTTCGCATTCTTCCAGCGAGTCATCGGCCTAATTCGCAAGCAGCTCGAGCGGATCGCTGGATCGTCCCAGGGCGATCATTCCGTGGAGGATCTGACGAACGAGGCTTGGCTGATCGTTGACGAACTGCACGTCGAGCCGGATGCGAACCCGGACCCTGAAGACGAAAGTGTGCGTGAGCTGATCGTCACGCGTCTGCAGCGAGAGTTCGGCAGGTTCGTCAATCGTCAGGAGCGCTTCGCCACCCGTATCGACCGAGATGATATCGATGACGACGGCGACTTCATGCCAAATGCTGTTGCTGCCCGACTCTCGGCGCCCGAGAAATACGAACCGTTGGCATCGATCGAGATGCGCGAAGAAGCGGCTGCGGCGGCACGCAGGATCGGGGAGCGCTTTTCCGAAGCAGTCGCATACCTGCGGACATTCGAGCGATTTGATGGCGACAGGGTTGGTGTGGCGCAGTATCTAGCAATTGGCCCGCGGGCGCTCGATCGTCGCGTGGCACGAGCATCGCGTGTCGAATTAACCCAGCCATCGATGTTCGATGGGGTCGAGCATATCCCGGCGGACTTCATGCCACAGCCCGGGCGATGGAAAGTGAGGCCTGGCATTCAACGATATCGAGGTGCTTGCGCCATCGCGTGGCCGGTCCAACTGCAGTTGTTCATGCGCTCGTGCAAGCTATTTTTCAGTCGGCGACGGAGAGAGCAGTCGCAAGCGTAGACGAATACGACGCGCTAGTTCGATGCCTGCGTGCGTCAAGGTGACGTTGGGAGTGTCCAATGCAGACGCTTGAACGTGTCGAGCTTTACAACCTCGTGTGGCAGGTTCCGATGATCGAACTGGGGAAGAAGTACGGAGTGTCCCGAGACGCGATCCGATGGGCGTGCCTACAACTGAACGTACCTTTGCCACCTCAAGGGTACTGGGGCGCACTGGCGGCGGGAAAGGTTATGGAACGCCCGGCGTTGCCACCACTGCAGGCCAATAAAGTTACCACTCTGAGCGTTGCAGCTTTGATCGAGAAAGACGCGCCGCGTAGTCGGAGGCGCGGTCAATCTATGCACAGGCCTTCGTTAGTCGAAAGGCTATTTGGTGCAAAGCAACCGAAACCGGAAGATCAGGTCGTTTTACTGCCGCATGGGTACAAGTGGCATAGATCGGTGCAATCTATCAAGGAAGATCTCGACGCGAGGGCAGCAGATGCAATGGTTGCGAAGAAGCGCTTTGAGTGGATAGAAGCCCATCCCGGTAAGCGGTAGCCTCCGGTACGCGTATGCGACCGAACATCTGGAGCGGCAGAAGGCAGCCGGCATATCGCGCCGTGAGGCGGCTGCTGGGGTGTCGACATGGCTTGGCCACGGGGACGGACGCGGAACATGGGTGACGCGGGTCTACGGGCGTGAGGTGTTGACCGAAGAGGGGGCTCACCATGCATAAGCACGGTGGCGCATTGCCGCTCGTCGGCCACTCGAGGTGGAAGCAGATCGAGCCATTCGTCGGTGTCTCAAGGGAGACTTGGCGAAAGCTGTGCCTTGCGGGGCGGGCGCCGCGACCGATCCAACTCTCGCAGCGCTGTACAGTCTGGCGGAACGACCAGGTGCACGCGTATCTGGCTGATCCGTTGGGGTACAGGGCGAATGAGGTGCGCGGCGCGCCGGCTATACGGCCGTCGTGCTAGCCTCTCAACGACCCACGTGCTGAGCCGCCATGACCAAAATTACGACTGACCAGATCAAAGCCGCTTACGAAGTGGCAAGTGCCGTCTATGATGGCAAGCTATCGAAGCTGGAGGGTATAGACAAGCTTTACCGCGAGTACCGGCTCAACGACACGACGGCAACCCATTTCATCGATGATCTCCGCTTGATGCTGATGGGACAAGAGTTCCATCGCACACTGAGCGTCGAGGCAACCAACTATTTTCTCTGCCAAATTGCGATTGAACGGGGCGGCGCCGAACTGGAAAAAGCGATCGCCGCGAACTACGCGCATCTAGACTACTACGCGAAGCTTTCGAAGGGCGGACCTCAACATGCAAAGCGCCGGATAGTCGATGCGTGGGCGGCGAAGCGCCTGTTGCCTAGCGATCTCGGCGTGATGCAGTCGGAATTTGCGGAGGCGGTACAGCAGGCTCGAGCGGACGCGCCTGCTGTACGCCGGAGCCGGCTTCTCGCTGCTGCTAAGGTGCCCAATAAGGTGCAGGTCGTGACCGAGGCTTACGTCCGGAATCCTGACGTTGCTGCAGAGGTGTTGGAGCGAGCGAAGGGCAGTTGTGAGCGGTGCGCGAAGCCAGCACCGTTCATCCGACGCACCGATTGCACACCGTATCTCGAGGTACATCACCGCTCGAGGTTGGCCGACGGAGGTGAGGACACGGTCGAGAACGCAATTGCTCTCTGTCCGAACTGCCATCGAGAGATGCACTATGGAAAATTGGATTGAGGGCAAGATGTGCAAACATGTTCGGGTTGAGCACATGGAGCTGAGGTCTGGCGAGGTGGCTGAATGACTAATCGGACCGAGACGGATGCCGCGTTGCAAGAGGCAAAGGAAGTGGCGTCTCGATTGAAGGCGTCGTTGCCCTCATCAGTCGATGCCGCGCAGCAGGGCATCATGTTCAAGTCGTTGTTTTACGCCTTGGTAGTCCGAGAGGCGTTGTTGCATCGAATCGTTGCGCTTGCGGAGGATGCTTTTGCACTCCATGACGCCTCACGTTCGCTAGGTGCCGCCATCATCGCACGTTCGATGTTAGAGACGATGTCGGTACTCGGGTACCTCCGAGGCATATTTGAGAAATTTGAAGCCACTGGGGACGAGAAGGTCCTGTTCGACCGGATAGCAAAGGCGGTTGTGGGCGCCAGAAACATGCAGGACGAGGCGCCTCCTGCAGTTCATATGTTGAAGGCGATCGAGGAGACGGAACGGCGCATCGGTGTTCCGGGTTTGATGGCGGTTTACGAGTCGCTTTGTGAGTTCACGCATCCAAACTGGAGCGGGGTGCTAGGCTCTTTCGGCGAGCATGAACACGCGCATCGCGTAGTGTTTGGAACGCCCGCGAGAGGTATTCCCCCGGTAGAAGTGCATCTCGCAATTATCCTGACTACGTTCGAGCAGTTCTATACATGGCTCGGTGAGGCAATCTGCATGGCAAATGCAAGGCTTGAGCAGAATCGTTAACGCGCAAGATCGTCTTCCTCGACGAGGCTACGAAGTTTTTCGCAAAAGTCTCCGTAACGCATAGGGATGCAGCGCGTCCCGGCAGGAAAGCGCCGTAGACTGCGACGGTCCTCGGAGATGAACCAATCAGCAACCATAGCCGCAACATCAACGATAAAGGCATCTGCTTCGCTGTTGGATGTGCCGCGGTGAGCGTCATAGATTTCGCCTGAGCCCAAGTGGTCACCGGCGCGCATGATGCCGACCCGTGCGACGGCGTGGCCGATGATTTCGACTGGGAATTGATCCGGGAAGCCAGCCTCGCGCCGATGTAGCTCTTCAGCAACTTGGCGCGGCATCAGAATCGCGACCGCTTGCTGTTCTATTAGGTTGAGCAACAGCTCGGCGCTTTCCGCATCCTGTTCGATGCAATCATAGATGTTTGTGTCAAGGATGATCTGGATCATGGGAGCCTGGCGAATTTATGCGGCTGCGGAGGCTATGCGTGCAACGTTGTTGAATAGGATATCGCCGTAGGCCCACACAATCGTTCCTATGATTGTGAGGCAGGTGGCAAACCATAGGCCGCGCTTTTGTTTGGGAAGATACCGCAATCTCAGCGCCATAATCTCCGGGCTACCGAATGATCCAGGGGTGAGCAGTTCACCTAGATGGCTTGCTTTATTCTGAGCTAGGAACGCAAATACCGTGACCGGCGCGCCAGCCCGTTGGAACCATTGGGCCATCGAGTCACTCGCCGGCCGTAGAGCATTAGCACACGGTAGTGCAATCAGCAGGAGGGCGGCCAACGCAAGCAAGCACGCGATGGAGCGCCATGTTGCCTCAACCTTTTGCTCGTGTTCGCGCCAAAATTCTGTTGCTGTTGTCATTGAATACTCCGTGACGCTGTCGGATGGCTCGATGGATGAGTGTCTCGATTGAGTGCAGCGCTGATGATGCGATCGCCTAGCGTCCGGCGTTGATCGGAATGACTGCAGCACCAGCCTCCAGTGCATCCAGATGATCCGCCCAGTGCTGCATCATCTTCCGGCGCTCGGGCAGGAACTCGGCGTGCACGTACGCTGCAGTGACTTGATTGCGTTCGGCATGGGCCAGCTGTCGATCGACGACATCGCGGCTATAGCCGAGCTCGCGAAGAACGGTCGCGGCCAAGCCGCGGAACCCGTGGCCGGTCATTCGCGACTTGTAGCCCATTCGGTAGAGCGCATAGAGCATCGTGTTGTTCGAGATGTGGCTTCGGCCTTGGATGCTATAGAAGACATGCCGGTGGCCGCCGTTCAGCTCACGCAAGGCGGCCAATGTGTCGAGCGCCTGACGCGACAACGGGACGATGTGCGGGTCGCGCATCTTCATTCGCTCGGGCGGAATCCGCCACTCGGCGGCGCGCTCGTCGAACTCGTCCCACTCCGCGTTGATCATCTCGGTTGTCCGAGTGAACGTCAGGGCCATGAAGCGAAGCGCCAGCCGCGTGACGAGGTCGCCTTGGTAGGCGGCGATGTCCCGCATGAGCTGGGGAATTTCGATGGGTTTGACCCGCGCCATGTGTTGAACGCCGGTTCCCTTCTTGAGAACGGTCTCGGCGTCGATGTCGGCGGCCGGATTGCGGGAGCATCGTCCGGTCATGATTCCGTATTGGAACACTGCCCGTGAGCGCTGGAGGATGCGCTTTGCTGTCTCTCGCACGCCGCGGGATTCGACAGCCCTTAGGATCTCGAGCATGTCGGGCGCCTCGATGTCTCGGATCGGACGATGGCCGATTTTAGGAAAGACATCGACCTCGAGCGAACTGATCACCTTGGCCGCATATACCTCGGTCCAGCCATCCTTCTGGGTCGCAAACCACTCGCGCGCGACGGCTTCAAATGTCGATGTGGCTTCGATCGCTCGGGTGCGTTTGACTTCCCGTTTCTGCTCGGTTGGATCGGTGCCGGCGGCCAAGAGCTTCCGTGCATTGAGGCAGGCTTGCCGAGCCTCGGCCAGTGCCACCTCCGGATAGACGCCAAAGGCGGCGCGCTTCTCCTTGCCGTCGAAGCGGTACTTCATGCGCCAGTAGCGTGACCCGTTCGGCATCACCTCCAGATATAGCCCCTTGCCGTCTGCCAGGCGATAGGGCTTGTCCGCCGGCTTGGCCTTGCGGATCTGCATCTCGGTCAGCGGCGTAGCGCGCTTTGGCATGGCGTGGGGGCATCGAGTTTGGGGGCACGGAAGCATGTCCCAAAAAATGCCCCCAAGTTTGGTTGCTTGTTCTGGGCAACCGTGGGCAATGATCGCAGCAAAAGCCTAGAAGAGACAAGGCAGTGCGCGATTTATTTGGCAGACTTGGGAAGGATTGGGAACTGGGCTGGTCCCCCCGACAGGAATCGAACCTGTATCTAGCGCTTAGGAGGCGCTTGTTCTATCCATTGAACTACGGGGAGAGCCAAGTCCGGACAATCGCGCGAAAAACGCGAACCGGACGGCGGAGTGGACAGCGCGCAGAGTATAGCAAACGCGCGGCGCGTCGGCGGGGCGGAATGCACCCGCGACGCGCGTATCGCGTAATCACCCGCGATCGGAACGGGAAATCAGAAATCGACGACGACGAAATCTTCCTTGCCCACGTCGCACAGCGGGCAGCGCCAGTCGGCGGGAATGTCGGCGAAACGGGTGCCGGCCGCGATGCCTTCGTCGGGCAGCCCTTCTGCTTCGTTATAGACCCACCCGCAAATCAGGCAGACCCAGCTCTGGTATTCGGTTACTTCACTCATGTTGCGCTCGGGATAATGGAATTCGGCGATGCCGTCCGCAGCCCTCGCCAGCGGACGAAACGCGCCATGGTACCGGAATTTCGCCGAACGCCAGCGTAACGTCGTTTTAAACGTACGCATCGCGAACAACCGGCGCCATCGCGTCGGCCGGGCATGCGGTGTATGCTTCGTGGGCCTGTCAATCTGAAGGAGGAAACGATGCTCAACAGAAAGTGGATCGCGGGTGCAGTCTGTGTCGCGGCGATGGCCGTATCGACGCTCGCACGCGCCGAAGCGCGTGTGTTCTTCGTCGAGCCGAAGGACGGCGCGACGGTGTCGAGCCCCGTGCACGTGAAGTTCGGTCTCGAAGGCATGGCGCTCAAGCCGGCCGGCGACATGACGCCGGATACCGGTCATCATCACTTGCTGATCGACGGCAAGCCGGTGCCGAAGGGCGACGTGATTCCGGCGACCGACCATTCGCTGCATTTCGGCAAGGCCCAGACCGAAACCGACGTGAAGCTGCCGCCCGGCCAGCACACGCTGACGCTCCAGCTCGGTGACGGCGCGCACCGTTCCTACGGTCCCGAATTGAGCTCGACGATCACGGTCAACGTGAAATAATCGCGGATTCCGCGCTGGCGCCCACGGCGCCGCGTGCGGGGTCCGCCGATCGGCCGGCCGCGGGCATCCGGCCGGCATTCGCCCGTTTCCGCGGGCATGCAAACCGCGGCCCGCCTCCGCACCGGAAGCCGGCCGCGCCTTGCTCACGGCACCGCGCCGACACGCTTCGAGCGCGCCCTGCGGCCCTCGTCCATCCAGCCGAGCCGATGCCGCCCTCCGCGCCCGGTACAATGGGCGCTTCCGATTTCTCTCTTCGCCGTTTCCCCATGTCGCTCTATTCCATTACCGGCGCGCAGCTCGCGTTCGGTCACGTCGCGTTGCTCGATCACGCGGATTTCTCGCTGGAAGCCGGCGAGCGGGTCGGCCTGATCGGCCGTAACGGCGCGGGCAAGTCGTCGCTGCTGAAGATCGTCGCCGGTCTTGCCAAGCCCGACGACGGGCTGATCACGCGCCAGCAGGAGCTCGTGACCGTCTACGTGCCGCAAGAGCCCGAGTTCGAGCCGGGCGCGACGGTGTTCGACGCGGTCGCGTCGGGGCTCGCGCATACGCGCGAACTGCTCGAAGAATACGATTCGATCGCGCACCGCCTCGCGGAGATACCGGAAGGCGCCGAGCACGATGCGCTGCTCGCGCGGATGAACGCGCTGCAGTCGTCGCTTGACGCGCACGACGCATGGAACTGGCGCACGCGCGTGTCGATGACGCTCGCGCAGATCGGCCTGCAGGACGGCGACGCCAGCGTCGACGCGCTGTCGGGCGGGATGCAGAAGCGTGTCGCGCTGGCGCGTGCGCTGGTGCTGCAGCCGGACGTGCTGCTGCTCGACGAACCGACCAACCACCTCGATTTCGACGGCATCCGCTGGCTCGAGGAGTTGCTCGTCGCGCAGCGCGCGGGCCTCCTGTTCATCACCCACGATCGCGCGTTTCTCGATCGCGTCGCGACGCGCATCGTCGAGCTCGATCGCGGCCGGCTGCTGTCGTATCCGGGCAATTTCTCGGCATACCAGACGCGCAAGGCGCAGCAGCTCGAAGTCGAGCGCGTGGAAAACGAGAAGTTCGACAAGCTGCTCGCGCAGGAAGAAGTGTGGATCCGCAAGGGCGTCGAAGCGCGCCGTACGCGCAGCGTCGGGCGCATCGCGCGGCTCGTGCAGATGCGCAACGAACGCGCGGAGCGCCGCAATGCGCAGGGCAACGTGAAGCTCGACGTCGCGCAGGGCGAGAAGTCCGGCAAGATCGTCGCGGAGCTGACGGACGTGACGAAGCGCTACGGCGGCCGCACGGTGGTCGACCGCTTCTCGACGACGGTGATGCGCGGCGACAAGATAGGCTTCGTCGGCCCGAACGGCGCCGGCAAGACCACGTTGCTGAAGCTGATCCTCGGCGAGCTGAAGCCCGACGAAGGCACGGTGCGCACCGGCACGAACCTGCAGGTCGCGTATTTCGACCAGATGCGCGCGCAGCTCGACCAGGAGAAGAGCCTGGCCGATACGATCAGCCCCGGTAGCGAATGGGTCGAGATCGGCGGCGTGCGCAAGCACGTGATGAGCTATCTCGGCGATTTTTTGTTCGCGCCGGAACGCGCGCGTTCGCCGGTGAAGTCGCTGTCGGGCGGCGAGCGCAACCGGCTGCTGCTCGCGCGCCTGTTCGCGCGTCCGGCCAACGTACTGGTGCTCGACGAACCGACCAACGACCTCGACATCCCGACGCTCGAACTGCTCGAAGAGCTGCTGGCCGACTACGACGGCACGGTGCTGCTGGTCAGCCACGATCGCGCGTTCCTCGACAACGTCGTGACCTCGGTGATCGCGGCGGAGGGCGACGGCAAGTGGCGCGAATACGTCGGCGGCTTCACCGACTGGCAGATCCAGAGCGAGCGCTCGGAGCAGCTCGCGCAGCAGGAAGCGGCGAAGCGCGCGGTCAAGGAAGCGGCGCCCGCGAAGGACGAACCGGCGAAGAGCGCGGCCGGCCGCAACGCGCAGCGCACGGTGAAGCTGTCGTTCAACGAGCAGCGCGAACTCGATTCGCTGCCGGAGAAGATCGCCGCGCTCGAAGCGGAGCAGAAGACGATCAATGCGCAGCTCGAGGACGGCGCGATTTTCGCGAAGGATCCGCAGGAAGGCACGCGCCTGACCGAGCGGTTCGCGGCGATCGACGACGAATTGCTCGCCGCGCTCGAACGGTGGGAAACGCTCGAGGCGAAGCGCAAGCCGGCGTGACGCGCACGGCGGGTGCCGATCCCGAGATTGGCGCGCCACGCGGAACCAGTAAAATACCGCGCGTCCAGGGTCGCGCCGCGCACGCCGCGCGCCCGCTTTCGGAGCAGTCCAAGCACACCGTTGTTTCGATTCGCTTTTTTACGGAACTCAACGTTTTGTCCACGACGTTATCCACACGAGGTGTGGACAACGTCCCGATGAATGACGAAATTCAGCGCCTATGTCAACGAAGAAACCCAGCGCGGCCTATAGCGAAGCATCGATCAAGGTGCTCAAGGGTCTCGAGCCGGTCAAGCAGCGGCCCGGCATGTACACCCGTACCGAGAATCCGCTGCACATCATCCAGGAAGTCATCGACAACGCGTCCGACGAGGCGCTCGGCGGCTACGGCAAGCAGATCACGGTCACGCTGCATGCGGACCAGTCGGTCTCGGTCGAGGACGACGGCCGCGGTATCCCGTTCGGCATGCATCCCGAAGAAGGCGTGCCGGTCGTCGAGATCGTGTTCACGCGCCTGCACGCGGGCGGCAAGTTCGACAAGGCCGCGGGCGGCGCCTATACGTTCTCGGGCGGCTTGCACGGCGTCGGCGTGTCGGTGACGAACGCCCTTGCGACGCGTCTGGACGTGACGGTCTGGCGCGACGGCAAGATCGCCGAGCTCGGCTTCGCCGACGGCGACGTCGTGAAGCCGCTCGCCACGCAGGCGGCGAGCCGCGGCGAGAAGAAATCCGGCACGCGCGTGCAGGTATGGCCGAATCCGAAGTACTTCGATTCGCCGAACCTGCCGCTCGGCGAGCTGCAGCGCCTGCTGCGCTCGAAGGCCGTGCTGCTGCCGGGCGTCGAGGTCGTGCTCGTCAACGAAAAGACGGGCGAGCGCCAGACCTGGAAGTATGAAGACGGCCTGCGCGGCTACCTGCTCGACGAAATGAACGGCAGCGAGCTGTTGATCCCGCTGTTCGAAGGCGAGCGCTTCGCCGACTCGCGTTCGACCGACGAAACCTTCGCCGAGGGCGAGGGCGCGTCGTGGGTCGTCGCATGGAGCGAGGAAGGCTCGCTCGTGCGCGAGTCGTACGTGAACCTGATCCCGACGCCCGCCGGCGGCACGCACGAGTCGGGCCTGCGCGACGGCCTCTACCAGGCGGTGAAGAGCTTCGTCGAACTGCACAACCTGCAGCCGAAGGGCGTGAAGCTGCTCGCGGAAGATGTGTTCGCGCGCGTGTCGTTCGTGCTGTCGGCGAAGGTGCTCGATCCGCAGTTCCAGGGGCAGATCAAGGAGCGGCTGAACAGCCGCGACGCGGTGAAGCTCGTGTCGTCGTTCTCGCGTCCGGCGCTCGAACTGTGGCTGAACCAGCACGTCGAGCACGGCAAGAAGCTCGCCGAACTCGTGATCAAGCAGGCGCAGGCGCGCACGCGCGCGGGCCAGAAGGTCGAGAAGCGCAAGAGTTCGGGCGTCGCGGTGCTGCCCGGCAAGCTGACCGATTGCGAGACGGAAGATATCGCGCGCAACGAACTGTTTCTCGTCGAGGGCGACTCGGCGGGCGGCTCCGCGAAAATGGGCCGCGACAAGGAATACCAGGCGATCCTGCCGCTGCGCGGCAAGGTGCTGAACACGTGGGAAACCGAGCGCGACCGCCTGTTCGCGAACAACGAGGTGCACGACATCTCGGTCGCGATCGGCGTCGATCCGCACAGCCCGGACGACACCGTCGACCTGTCGAACCTGCGCTACGGCAAGATCTGCATCCTGTCGGACGCGGACGTCGACGGCTCGCACATCCAGGTGCTGCTGCTCACGCTGTTCTTCAAGCATTTCCCGCAACTGATCGAGCGCGGCCACGTGTACGTCGCGCGCCCGCCGCTGTTTCGCGTCGATGCGCCCGCGCGCGGCAAGAAGCCCGCGCAGAAGCTCTATGCGCTCGACGACGGCGAGCTCGAAGCGATCCTCGACAAGCTGCGCAAGGACGGCGTGCGCGACACGCAGTGGAGCATCAGCCGCTTCAAGGGCCTCGGCGAAATGAGCGCCGAGCAGCTGTGGGACACGACGATGAATCCCGACACGCGCCGCCTGATGCCGGTGAAGCTCGGCGAGCTCGACTACGAGGCGACCGTCGCGCGGATGACGATGCTGATGGGCAAGGGCGAGGCAGCCGCGCGGCGCGGCTGGCTCGAGGAAAAGGGCAACGAAGTCGAAGCGGACATTTAGTGCAGTGTTCGACGCCAATCGGCACTGATGCGCGGCGGCTTCGCGCCCGTGGCGGCGTCGCAAATCCTCGCGATGCGTCTGGCATCCGCTGCGGTTTGCTTCTTGCCACGAACGCGCATCCGCTGGCGCATCAGCACCGCTTGACATCGAACACTGCACCGCCGCTTCCGCGCGGCCGGGGATGACGCCCGGCCCGGCCTCACGCCACTTACGAATACGGAATTCAGATGGACGACAACACTTCCGATCTCTTCGCCAGCCCCGACGCGCCCGAGAGCGACGCGCTGACGCTCGGCAACTACGCGGAGCAGGCATATCTCAGCTACGCGGTCAGCGTCGTGAAAAGCCGCGCGCTGCCCGACGTGTGCGACGGTCAGAAGCCGGTGCAGCGCCGGATCCTGTTCGCGATGAACGAAATGGGCCTGGGGCCCGACGCGAAGCCGGTGAAGTCGGCGCGCGTGGTCGGCGACGTGCTCGGTAAATACCACCCGCACGGCGACCAGTCGGCGTACGACGCGCTCGTGCGGCTCGCGCAGGATTTCTCGCTGCGCTATCCGCTGATCGACGGGCAGGGCAACTTCGGCTCGCGCGACGGCGACGGCGCGGCGGCGATGCGTTACACCGAAGCGCGGCTCACGCCGATCTCGAAGCTGCTGCTCGACGAAATCGACCAGGGTACGGTCGACTTCATGCCGAACTACGACGGTTCGTTCGAGGAGCCGAAGACGCTGCCGAGCCGCATGCCGTTCGTGCTGCTGAACGGCGCATCGGGCATCGCGGTCGGCCTCGCCACCGAAATCCCGTCGCACAACCTGCGCGAAGTCGCGGCCGCGGCGGTCGCGCTGATCCGCAATCCGAAGCTTACGCACGCGGAGCTGATGAACCTGATTCCCGGCCCGGATTTCCCCGGCGGCGGCCAGATCATCTCGAGCGACACCGAAATCTCGGCGGCGTACGAAACGGGCCGCGGCAGCCTGAAGGTGCGTGCGAAGTGGAAGATCGAGGATCTCGCGCGCGGCCAGTGGCAGCTCGTCGTGACCGAGCTGCCGCCGAACACGTCGGGCCAGAAGGTGCTCGAGGAAATCGAGGAGCTGACCAATCCGAAGCTCAAGCTCGGCAAGAAGACGCTGACGCCCGAGCAGCTGAACACGAAGAAGGCGATGCTCGACCTGCTCGACGCGGTGCGCGACGAGTCGGGCAAGGAAGCAGCCGTGCGGCTCGTGTTCGAGCCGAAGTCGCGCACGATCGACCAGACGGAATTCGTGAACACGCTGCTCGCGTACACGAGCCTCGAATCGAACGCGACGCTGAACCTCGTGATGATCGGCGCCGACGGCCGGCCGGGCCAGAAGGGCCTGCTGACGATCCTCGACGAATGGGTGAAGTTCCGCCAGCTGACGATGACGCGGCGCACGCGCCACCGTCTCGCGAAGGTCGACGACCGCATCCACATCCTCGAAGGACGGATGATCGTCTTCCTGAACATCGACGAGGTGATCCGCATCATCCGCGAGTCGGACGAGCCGAAGGCCGCGCTGATGAGCGCGTTCGGCCTCAGCGAGCGGCAGGCCGAGGATATCCTCGAAATCCGGCTGCGCCAGCTCGCGCGGCTCGAGAAGATCAAGATCGAGAAGGAACTCGAAGCACTGCGCGACGAGAAGGCGAAGCTCGAGGAACTGCTCGCGAACGAAAGCGCGATGAAGCGGCTGATGATCAAGGAGATCGAGGCCGATGCGAAGCAGTACGGCGACGATCGCCGCACGCTGATCCAGCAGGAAAAGCGCGCGACGTTCGAGGCGAAGGTGGTCGACGAGCCGGTGACGGTGGTCGTATCGCAGAAGGGTTGGGTGCGTGCGCTGAAGGGCCACGGGCTCGACCCGGCCGGCTTCACGTTCAAGGCGGGCGACCACCTGTACGCGGCATTCCAGTGCCGCACGCCGGATCGCCTGATCGCGTGGGGCAGCAGCGGCCGCGTGTATTCGGTCGACGTGTCGGTGCTGCCGGGCGGGCGCGGCGACGGCGTGCCGGTCACGTCGCTGATCGAGCTCGAATCGGGCTCGCACCTGATGCACTACTACGCGGCGCCGGCCGACCAGCAACTGCTGCTCGCGTCGAGCAACGGCTTCGGCTTCCTCGCGAAGGTCGGCGACATGGTGAGCCGCGTGAAGGCCGGCAAGTCGTTCATGACGATCGATACGGGCGCGGTGCCGCTCGCGCCGATGCCGGTGCTGCCGAACGCGACGCAGGTCGCGTGCCTGTCGAGCGGCGGGCGCTTGCTCGTGTTCGGGATGGACGAGATGAAGACGCTGTCCGGCGGCGGGCGCGGTGTGATCCTGATGGCGCTCGACGACAAGGAAACGCTCGTGCAGGCGCTGGCGATCGATCCGGCCGGCGTCGTGCTGATCGGCACGGGCCGCGGCGGCAAGGTGCAGGACGAGACGCTGTCGTACGCGGGGCTCGCGCCGCACATCGGCAAGCGCGCTCGCAAGGGCCGCGCGCCGGACACGAAGCTCAAGGTCGTCACCGAGCTGCGTCCGCTGCTCGGCTGACGTCGCGCGGTCGTCCGGTTCGTCCGGAACATCCGGTTCGGCCGCGGTCGCAGGCCGCACGTCCGCTTCGGCGGGTGTGCGGCTTTTTCTTTTGGGCGAGGGATTCGGGTAAGCAAGCGTGGCGCTGTCACGCGGAATTTGCAAAATAGTGTGAAATCGCGCCGAGGGCCTGAACCGCCGCGCGGCTGGCGGGTCGAACGTCGCTTGATGCCGCGTGCGACGCGGCCGTTCGCTGCACCCCCACTCATCACAGGATCGTCCCCATGTCCCACGCCGTTGCCGTCGCGCTGTTTCTTCACCTGCTGGCCGTCGCCGTGTGGGTGGGCGGGATGGTCTTCGCGCACTTCTGCCTGCGCCCGGCGCTGTCCGACCTGTCGCCGCAGCTGCGGTTGCCGCTGATCGAAGGCGTGTTCGGCCGCTTCTTCAACTGGGTTTCAGGGGCCGTGATCGTGATCCTGCTGTCCGGCGGCTTCCTGCTGATGAGCTTCGGCGGCGCGCATGCGACGTGGTCGCTGCATGCGATGGCGGGGCTCGGCGTCGTGATGATGCTGATCTTCGGGCACATCCGCTTCGCGCTGTTTCCGCGCATCCGCCGTGCGGTGCAGGCGCAAAACTGGCCGGACGGCGCGCGCGCGGTGAACGCGATGCGCCTGCTCGTCGTCGTGAACCTCGTGCTCGGCGTCGTCACGATCGGCGCGGCCGTGCTGTCGCGCGGTTTCTGACCGGCCGGCGTCAGGCCGCTGCCCTTCGTCGCGGGCCGACGGCACGCACCGCTACGCGGCCAGCATCGCATCGAGCAGCCATGAACCGGCCGGGCCGAGCGGCCGGTTGCGCGACCAGACCGCATCCACCCGCACGCGGCGCGGCCACCCGCGTGCACGCAGCTCGCACAGGCGGTCGCGCGCGAAGTGTTCGACCATCCAGCGCGGCAGCTCCGCCCAGCCGAACCCCAGTACCGCCATCTCCAGCAGCATCAGGTAGCTCGGCGCCAGCCAGTGCTGCGTGCCGACGACGATCCGGTCGTCGGTGCCGCGGCCTTCGGTCGTCACGTAGGTATTGAGGCGCAGTTCGCGCACGTCGCGCAGCGCCGCATGCGGCACTTCGGCGTCGCCGTATTCGGCGAGCGCATGCGTGCGGCCGACGAACAGCCCGATCTCCGATTCCTCCGCCACCGTCGCCGCGCCGATATCGGCCGGGTAGGCCGCGCGGGCGGCCATCAGCCCGAGTTGCGCGCGGCCTTGCTGGATCAGGTCGAGCACGTCGTCGTGCTCGGCGATCTGGCATTCGAGTTCGAGCGCCGGAAAGCGCCGTTCGAGCGCCATCAACGTTTCCTCGTAGCGCTTCGACTGGTACGTATCGGACACGACGAGCGTGAGCCGCGCTTCCTCGCCGCGCGCGAGGCGGGCGGCCGTGCGATCGATCGCCGCGCTGGCCTCGAGCGCGCGCTGCACCTGCGGCAGTAGCGCGCGGCCGGCCTCGGTGAGCGTCGGCGCGCGCGTCGAGCGATCGAACAACTGCACGCCGAGATCGATTTCGAGATTCGCGATCGCTTCCGACACGGTCGACTGGCGCTTGCCGAGCTTGCGGGCGGCGGCCGTAAACGAGCCGAGCAGCGCCGCTTCGACGAAGGCGAGCAGGGCTTCGGGGGCGTGGTGCATGCGGTGCTCCGGGCAGCGTTATATCGGTAAAACCGATGATATCAAACTGGATTGACACGGTATCGCCGATCAGAATGGCCGGCATGGATTAGCCAATGCATGGGAGCACATTCATGAAACAGATCAACAAAACGGTGACGGAGCGCCTGCTGCACGCGCTGACGTTCGAACTGGTGGCGATCGCGCTGTGCGCGCCGATCGGCGCGTGGCTGTTCGACATGCCGGTGTCGCACGTCGGCGTGCTGACGGTGATGGTGTCGCTGATCGCGATGGCGTGGAACATGACCTTCAACGCGCTGTTCGACCGCTTCGAGCGGCGCGCCGGGTTGTCGCGCACGCTCGGCATGCGGATCGCGCACGCGGTGACGTTCGAGCTCGGCCTCGTCGCGATGGTGGTGCCGGTTGCCGCGTGGTGGCTGAACGTGAGCCTCGTCGAGGCGCTGCTGCTCGACCTCGGCATCGTGCTGTTCTTCCTGCCCTACACGTTCTGCTTCAACCTCGCGTACGACGCGCTGCGCGCCCGCTGGATGGCACGCCGGGTCGCCGTGCAGGCCGGTTGAGGTGGCAACGCGGGCCGCGCCGGGCAGGGCGACGGCCGCCGCCCGTCAGTGCGCGGCCCACAGCCACACGCTGCATGCGACGGCGACCGCGCCGTACACGGCATAGACGGGCACCTTGAAGCGCGTGAAGCACAGCGTCGCGAAAGCGCCCGTCAGCCAGTAAACGGGGTCGGCCGGCTCGCGATGCAGGATCTTCACGACGGCGACGACGAGAAAGCCCGTCGTCGCCGCGCGCAGCAGGCGCATCCCGTGCTCGAAGCGCGAATGGCGCTTGAGCCGGAGCAGGTGGTTCTGCGCAAATACGACGAGGCATCCCGACGGAATGAACAGCGCGGCCGTGGCGAGCAGCGCACCGATCCAGCCGTCGGTCAGGTAGCCGAGAAACGGCACGACGTTCAGCAGCGGCCCCGGCGCGACCGGCGACAGCGCGAAGGCGAGCGTGAAGTCGTGATCGGAGATGCCCGTCGCCGGCGACACGAACAGCGTCTTGAGCACCGGCAGCGCGGAGAAGCCGCCGCCGAACAGCGTCATGCCGGCGCCCGCGAGGCGCGGCCACAGCAGGTCTGCCTGGTAATCGCCCGGCAGCGGCACCGCGAACAGCACGACGAGCACGCCGAGCAGCACGAGCAGGCCGCGGTCGCGTTTCGACAACGTGAAATCGACCGCGTCGCGTTGCGACGGGCCCGTCAGCCAGCCTGCCGCAAACGCGGCGAACAGAATCCCGACGAAAGCGGCCGGACTATGCGCGAAAGCGAGCAGAATCGTCGATAGCGCGGCGATCGTCTGTTCGAGCCGCGTGCGCGCGAGCGCACGCACCTGCTTGACCCACGTGACGCCGATCAGCGCGGCGAGCACCATCCCGAAGTGATTGATCAGCATCGGCGCGGCGAGCGAGCGCACGAGCGGCGTCTGATAGAAGATCGCGAACAGCGTCATCAGGATCGAGAACGGCAGCACGCTCGCGATGCCGGCGACCCATGCGCCGGCGCGACCGTGCAGCGTCTGGCCGACCTGCACGGCGACGTTGCAGCCGACGGGGCCCGGTACGAGCCATGCGAGCGCGACGAGATCGCCGAAGACGTGCGGCTCGATGCGCTGCAGCCGCTCCACGTAGTGGCGTTCGAGTTGCGCCATCATCGAAAGTCCGCCCCACGAGACGGCCGAAATGCCGGCGACGACCTTGAACAAGGCCCATAGGGATGCGGGTGCCTCTTCGACACGCGCGGTCGCTTCGACTTCGACGGTTGTCATGATTGTGTGGTTGGCGCAGGGCCGGATCTCTCGCGTAGGGCCGCGCCGGCGGCCCGCCGACACGTCGGCCCTCCCGATTGTCCGCCGCGCATCGTGACACTACCATGCGCGAAAACGCTAGTTAATGAACTAAACGATCGGATCGGAAAACGTAACAATTGCGGCGGCGCGCAACCCGCGTCGCGGCGGCAGCGGTGTGGTGTTCAGCCGCCCGTGCTGCCGGTCGCGCGTTGCGCGACGACGTTCAGGCGCTCGCCGCGCACGCCGAAGCGTGCGATCAGCGCGGGAATCGCGTCGGCCGGCACCGGGCGCGAGAACAGGAAGCCCTGCGCCTCGATTTCGCCGAGCGCGGACAGCCACGTGATCTGCTCCTCGGTCTCCGTGCCCTCGACGACGACGGTCAGCCCGAGCGAGCGCGCGAGATGCACGATTGACGACACCATCACGCACACGCTGCGATCGTTCGGAATCGCCTGCACGAACGAGCGGTCGACCTTCAGCGTGTCGACGGAGAAGCGGTGCAGGTACGACAGCGACGAATAGCCGGTGCCGAAATCGTCGAGCGCGATCCGGATGCCGAGCTTCTTCAGCGCGACGATCTTCTCGGACACGAGTTCCGGATATTCCATCATCGCGGTTTCGGTGATCTCGATCTCGAGCCGGTTCGCGTCGATGCCGGTGTCGTGCAGCGCCTGCGAGATCGTCTCGATCAGGTCGCCGCGCCAGAACTGCACGGGCGAGATGTTGACCGCGAGCGTCAGCGTGTCGTGGCCTTCGTCGCGCCAGCGCGCGATCTGCTCGCACGCGGTGCGGATCACGAAGTCGCCGATCGGCACGATGAGGCCGGTCGATTCGGCGATCGAAATGAATTCGTTCGCGGAGATCACGCCGTGCTCGGGATGGTCCCAGCGCGCGAGCGCCTCGAAGCCGGTGATCGTGCGGTGCGTGAGGTCGATCTTCGGCTGGTACGCGAGGAACAGCTGTCCCTCGGCGAGCGCGACGCGCAATTGCTGTTCCCAGCGCATCAGGTGGTCGGCGCGATGCGACAGGTGCGGCGCATAGAACTGGTAGCAGTTCTTGCCGGCGTCCTTCGCGCTGTACATCGCGAGGTCGGCCTTTTTCAGCAGGTCGATCTCGCTTTCGTTCGCGACGGTGTGCAGCGCGATGCCGATGCTCGCATGCAGCACGAACGAGCTGCCGCGTACGTCGAACGGCTCGCTGAACATCCGGATGATCGCTTCCGCGAGCCGCACCGCGCGCCGCTCGACGTCGTCGCCCTTCATCACGACGACGAACTCGTCGCCGCCGATGCGCGCGAGCGAGCCTTCGTCGCCGACCGCATCGGCCAGGCGCGACGCGGTCATCTGCAGCACGATGTCGCCGGCGTTGTGGCCGAGCGTGTCGTTGACGGTCTTGAAGTTGTCGAGATCGATGAACAGCAGCCCGAGCCGCGACAGGCTCGCGGGCATCGACACGTCGTTGCGCAGCCCGCGCAGCGTCGCATAGCGGTTCGCGAGGCCGGTGAGCAGGTCGTATTCGGCAAGCTGGGTCATTTCGCGCTCGCGGCCGAGCAGCTTGCCGATCAGGCCGGTCGCGACGCCGAAGAACGCGAGCATCGCGAGCGTGATGAAGCTCGTCATCAGCAGGTAGACGTTGCGCGTGTGGGTGTAGTCCGCGAACTCTTCGGTCTGCGACAGCCCGACCATCACCGCGAGCGGGTAGCCGTCGAGGTGGCGGTACGACACGATGCGCGTCACGCCGTCGATCGGATCGATGATCGTGCCGGTCACGCGCTCCGCGATCGGGTAGACGCCCGACGCGGAGAACGCGCCCGGCGCGTTGTTCACCGAGCCCGTGCGCCGCGCGAGCACGGCGCCCGTGTCGGACACGACCGCGATCACGCCTTCCTTGCCGATGGCCGCGTTGTTGTAGAAATCGTTCGTGAAGTAGCTCGGGTCTTCCGATACGACGACGATGCCGGCGAAGCTGCCGTCCGGATTGTTCAGGCGCCGCGTCATCTGCAGCGTCCAGTGGCTCGACACGCGGCCGAGCACGGGCTTGCTGATGAAGAGGCGATCGTCGTTGTGCGCGAGGTGGACCTTGAAGTGCTCGCGGTCGGACAGGTTGATCGGCTGCGGATGGAGTTCGGCGGTGTTCGCGAACAGGATGCCTTTCGCGTTGACGAGCGACACCTGGATCAGCGTATCGCTCGGCACGACGCCTTTCTCGACGGCGCTCGCGAGATTGAAGCGCGCCGGCGATTTCTCGAATTCGAACTTGACGAAGCGGGTGATCTGGTCGACCTGGTGGATCGCCTTGACCGTATGCTGCTCGAGCGCGGACGACAGGATCGCCGCGGAAGCCGCCGCTTCCTTGTACGCACTGTCCTTTTCAACGGACAGGCGCGCGATGATCACGGCCCACAGCAGCGCAAGCGCCAGCATCCCGAGCAGCGGGATGGCAAACAGCGCACGCCGGCGCGACTTGCGCGGCGCGCGCAGCGGCCGGTTCGGCGGCGTGTGATTGGACCGGGCGGAGCTCATCGAAGAGGGTGGCGTCCTGCTCGCGTGCGCCATCCGTCTGGATGGCCGGCTATGGTTCGGATTGTCCCGACGTCTGTTCGTTCGCGGGACGCGCAACCATGGACAGACCTCCGAAACAACGGATTAGGCCCGATATTACTGGTTGGAACGTTTTTGCGATAGTTGGGCAAAGCGCGGGGCGCCGGACGCGCCCGTACCATCGCACATCGCGAAATGTCAGTGGGGTGAACGGAACGTGCCGTCGACGACCGTGACGACTTGGCCGCCGATCCAGGTCGTGCCGTCTTCGTCGTAGCGGACGAAGACGCGGCCGTCGCGGCCGATCGCCGTGCCCTGGCGGGCCGTATACGACGGGCCGGGGCGGCGTTCCTGCCGCGTCAGCAGCCCGGCCAGCGCGGCGTTCGCGCTCCCGGTGACGGGATCCTCGCCGGGCGTGCCGAACGTGCCGCCCGTCATCAGGCAGCGGATCTCGAACGTCGCGGGGCCGCCTTCGGCGTGCGGTGCATAGGCGGCGAGGCCATCCACGCCGTAGCGGCGGGTCAGTGCCGCCAGTGCGGCCGGGTCGGGCGACAGGCCGATGCACGCGTCGGCCGACTTCAGCCGCACGACCAGCCACGGCGCGCCGTTGTCGACCGCGCACGGCTCGGCATCGAGGTCGAGCGCGTCGCTGCGCAGCGCGGCGGCCAGTGCCGCGTAGTCCGAACGGTCGAGCGGCGTGACGCGCGCCGGCGGCGCGGCGAACGCCCAGCCGCCGGCCTGCTCGCGCAGCGCGACCCGGCCGACCCCGCACTGCTGGATCAGCCGGCCCGGCGTGCGCGGCCGCGCGCCGCTTTCGAGGAACGCGTGCGCGGTGCCGAGCGTCGGGTGGCCGGCGAACGGCAGTTCGCCGCCCGTCGTGAAGATCCGCACGCGATAGTCGGCTTCCGGATCGGTCGGCGTGCAGAGGAACGTCGTTTCCGACAGGTTCGTCCAGCGGGCGATCTCGAGCATGGTGTCGTCGCCGAGCGAATCGGCGTCGAACACCACGGCGAGCGGATTGCCCTTGAACGGCGCCGACGTGAACACGTCGACCTGCTTGAAGCGAACCGGACGGCCGGCCATCGCGACGCGCGCGTTACGCGACTTCGGCGATCAGTTCGATCTCGACGCACGCGCCGAGCGGGATCTGCGCGACGCCGAACGCCGAGCGCGCATGCTTGCCCGCGTCGCCGAACACTTCGGCGATCAGCTCCGATGCGCCGTTCGTCACGACGTGCTGTTCGGTGAAGTCGAGCGTCGAGTTGACGAGGCTCATCAGCTTGACGATGCGCGTGACCTTGTTCAGGTCGCCGGTGTGCGCGTGCAGCGTCGCGAGCAGGTCGATCGCGATCGAGCGGGCGGCCGCCTTGCCGTCTTCCGTTTGCAGATCCGCGCCGAGCTTGCCGGCCCAGACCTTGCCGTCCTTCTTCGCGATGTGGCCCGACAGGTACACCGTGTTGCCGCTTTGCGCGCTCATCACGTAGGCGGCGGCCGGCGCGCCGGCGGTCGGGAGCTCGATGCCGAGCGACTTCAGTTTGTCGTAGACGTTAGCCATGCGTTCGATTCCTCGTAGAGAGTCGTGACAGGGAAAAAGGGGGATCAGAGGCGCTCGCGCAGCAGCTTGCCGAGACGCGCGACGCCTTCCTCGATCTTCTCGGGCGGCACCGTCACGAACGACAGGCGCAGCGTGTTCTGCTGCGCGTTCTCCGCGAAGAACGGCGCGCCCGGCACGAAGGCGACGTGGTTGTCGACGGCCGCGGCGAGCAGCTTCATGCTGTCGATCTGCGCGGGCAGGTTCACCCAGATGAACATCCCGCCTTCCGGGCGGTTCCACGTGACGCCTTCCGGCATGTGGCGCGCGAGCGCGCCGAGCATCGCGTCGCACTGCGCGCTGTACAGCTCGCGGATCGTCGGGATGTGCTCGTCGAGGAAGCCGTCCTTGATCACTTCGTGCGCGATGCGCTGCGTGAGCGTCGGCGTGTGCAGGTCGGTGGCCTGCTTGGCCTGCACGAGCTTGAAGTGGAGTTCCTCGGGCGCGATGATGTAGCCGATCCGCAGGCCCGGCGCGAGCACCTTCGAGAACGTGCCGAGGTGCACGACGTGGTCGGGCGCCATCGACAGCATCGTCGGCAGCGGCTCGCCCTGGTAGTTCAGCGCGCCGTACGGATCGTCCTCCAGCACCGGGAACGGGCTCGACTGCGCGAACGCGGCGAGCGCGCGGCGGCGCTCGACGGGCAGGCGGCGGCCGGTCGGGTTCTGGAAGTTCGGCTGCGCGTACAGCAGGCGCGCGCCTTGCGTGAGTTCGGGGGTAAGACCTGCCGGCAGCAGGCCCTGCTCGTCGGTGGGCACCTGCACGTAGCGCGGCTCATACAGCGAGAACGACTGCAGCGCGCCGAGGTAGGTCGGGGTTTCGACGAGGATCGGGCTGTTCGGGTCGATCAGCGCCTTGCCGAGCAGGTCGAGCGCCTGCTGCGAACCGGTCGTGATCAGCACCTGCGACACGCGCACGCTGTAGCGCTCGGCGATCCACTCGCGCAGCGGCAGGTAGCCTTCGGTCGCGCTGTACTGGAGTGCCGCGGCCGGCGCGTCGCGCAGCACGCGGTCGGCGGCGGCGCGCATGCGTTCCGCCGGGAACGTCGCGGGAGCGGGCAGGCCGCCGGCGAACGAGATGACCTCGGGGCGTTCCGTGACCTTCAGGATCTCGCGGATCGCAGAGCTCGTCAGCTTGCGGGCGCGTTCGGAAAGCTGCCAGTGCGGCGGATGCAGGTCGCTCGGATTCATAGTCTCCTCGTTCGGATATCGTGGTCAGTCAAGAAAGGTCGTTCGGGCGGATCGCTTCGACGCCGCCGGGTGGGCGAGCGCGAGCACGATGAAGCCTTCGCGGCTGGGTAGGCAATACCGATCAGGCAAAGCGTCCATTATGGCGCACCTCATCAGCCGGCGCGAGCGGGGCGCGGTGCCGTGGCCACCGCCGAGCGGCGCCCGAGCACCACGGTCGCGATCACGGCCGCCGCGAACAGCCACGTGGACGGCGTGACCGTTTCGCCGAACAGCAGCGCGGAAAAGGCGATCGTGAAGAAAATCTGCAGCAGTTGCACCTGGCCGACGCGCGCGGTGCCGCCCATCGCGAGCCCCGCGTACCACGCGAAAAAGCCGATGAATTGCGAAAAGAGGGTCACGTACCCGAACGCGAGCCAGGTGCGCAGGGCGAGCGGGCCCGGATGCGCGGCGTGCTGCGTCCACGCGAGCCAGCCGACCGGCAGCACGAGGAATGGCGCCGACACGACGAGCGCCCAGCAGATCACCTGCCAGCCGCCGATCTGGCGCGCGAGGCGCGCGCCTTCCGCATAGCCGAGCGCGCCGATGCCGACTGCGACGAGCATCAGCGCGTCGCCGGCCTGCACGGTGCCGCCGCCGTCGCGCAGCGCGAACGCGATCACGAGCGCGCTGCCGGCCACCGCGCTGGCCCAGAACGCCTTCGACGGCCGTTCGTGCGACAGCCACGCCGCGTACAGCGCGACGAACAACGGTTGCAACCCGTTGACCACCGCGCCGTGCGAGGCCGGCACCGATTTCATCGCCCAGGCGGAGAACACCGGATACGCGATGATCACGCCGGCCGACGTGATCGCGAGGCTCTTCAGTTGCGCGCGGGTCGGCAGCGGCTCGCGGCGCCACCACAGCAGCAGGCCGGCCGGCACGGCGGCGGCGAGCGCGCGGCCGAGGCCGTTGAGCAGCGGATTGAGTTCGGATACGACGATCCGCGTCATCGGCAGCGTCAGGCTGAAGATCATCACGCCGATGAGGCCGAGCAGCATGCCGCGGGTTTCGCGCGAATTCATTCGTGGGTGTCTCCGTCTTGCTGGGTGTGTGTAATGGAACGGGCGTCAGCGAGCTCAGCGCAGCGTGCGCGTGCCCTGCGGCGTGTCGAATTCGGCGACGAGCGCGGGCGGGCCGTCGGTGGATTCGACGTCGAGCAGGTGCGCGGCGCCGAGCCAGTCGAGTTGCTCGCGGATCGTATCCGCACGCGGATGGGCGCCCTTGAGCGCCTTCAGCGCGACGCCGTCGTTCGGCAGCGAGTCGGCCGGATGGCGCGGGCTGTCCCACTGGATCAGCGACGGCACGAGGCCGTCGCCCGCCCCTTGCCATGCGGGGAAGCTGCCGTCGTCGGGCACCGTGAGGCCCCAGCTCAGGTCGCCGCGCCGCATCGCGACGACGGGCGCGATGCGGGCCGGGTACTGGCGCTGCCACAGCGCAAGCTGGCGCGGGCGGTCGACGCGGGCGACCCAGTGCGCGAGAAACGGGCCCTGCGCGAGCCGAGCCTGAATCGCCGGATCGTCGAGCCCGAACAGCCGCGCGCGCGGCAGCTTCGCATCGTCGCCCGGCGCGGGCGCATCGGGGTCGATCGCGATCACTTCGAGGTAGAGCCCGCCCCACGCGCCGAACAGCGCATTGTGGGTCCGCATCAGCGGGTGGCGGCCGCCGCCGGCCGGTTCGATGCCGAGCGCGTCGGCGACATGGCGCACGCCTTCGTCGAGGGTGCGCGCGGCAATCACGAGATGGTCGAGTGTCAGGGAGCGGGCTGGCATGAGCGTCGGTCGGGAAGCGAAAGTGTCATGGTAGGCGGACGACGTACCGGGCGGGGGCCGGGCCGGCCGGCGCACCGGCCGCGATGCGGGCCGGCGGGCGCGGCGCCTGGTATGGCGCGGCCGGAACGGCGGCCGCACGATCGCCATTCCGGTCAACTGTAATCGTCGCTACCGGCACAGTAACGGTACAATCGGCGCGATAGCCTTCGGTACAGTTGGAGCCGCCGCCCATGTCCACCATGTCCACCGTCCCACTCGCCCAGATTCCCGCGCCGCACGACACCGCCACGCTCACGCTCGTCGACCAGCTGGTCCAGTGGGCGCGGCGGCGGATCGACGAACGCGTGTTCCGTCCCGGCATGCGCATGCCGTCGATCCGCAAGCTCGCGCTCGACAAGGGCGTGTCGCGCTTCACCGTCGTCGAGGCCTACGAGCGCCTCGTCGCGCAGGGCTACCTCGACTCGCGGCGCGGCTCCGGCTTCTACGTGCGCGAGCGCACGGGCGCCGGCCCGCAGCCGGCCGACGGCGTCGCGCGCGTGGCCGAGGCCGCGCCCGTGCACAACACGATCGACGTCGTCTGGCTGCTGCGCAACATGCTGCACACCGTCAGCCCGGAGAAGGGCCCGGGCCTCGGCTACCTGCCGGGCCGCTGGCTCGACGGCGAGCTGATCACCGGCGCGCTGCGCGCGCTCGGGCGTCAGTCGGGCGCACAGATGCTCGGCTTCGGCACCGCGCAGGGCTTCCTGCCGCTGCGCCAGCAACTGCAGACGCGTCTGGCCGAAGTCGAGATCGGCGCGAAGCCCGAACAGATCGTGCTGGTGTCAGGCATCACGCAGGCGATCGACCTGATCTCGCGGATCTACATGCGGCCGGGCGACGCGGTGATCGTCGGCGATCCCGCGTGGTTCCAGATGTTCGGCCGTTTCGCGGCGCAGGGCGCGCAGCTCGTCGGGATGCCGTATACGCCCGACGGCCCCGACCTCGACGCGCTCGAAACCCTGGTGCAGATGTGGCGGCCGAAGATGCTCGTGATCAACTCGGTGCTGCAGAACCCGACCGGCACGTCGCTGTCGGCCGCGCAGGCGTTCCGGATCCTGAAGCTCGCGGAGGCCTACGATTTCCTCGTCGTCGAGGACGACGTGTACGGCGACCTGTGCCCGCCAAGCTATCCGGCCACGCGCCTCGCGAGCCTCGACCAGTTGAAGCGCGTGATCTATCTCGGCAGCTATTCGAAGACGCTCGCGGCGAACCTGCGGGTCGGCTACGTGGCGTGCGCGCCGGAAATCGCGAAGGCGGTGACCGACCAGAAGATGCTGGTCGGGATGACCACGCCCGAGCTCAACGAGCGCGTGCTGTACAAGATCCTGACCGAAGGGCATTACCGGCGCCACGTCGAGCGGCTGCGCGCGCGGCTCGACGGCGTGCGCGACAAGACCGCGCGGATGCTCGAGCGCACGGGGCTCGGGCTCTTCACGATGCCGGCGGCCGGGATGTTCCTGTGGGCCGATACGGGCGTCGATTCGGACGCGCTCGCGGCGGTCGCGCACGAAGCCGGCTTCCTGCTGACGCCGGGCAGCCTGTTCTCGCCGCAGCAGTCGCCGTCCACGTGGATGCGCTTCAACGTCGCGAATTGCGGCGATCCGGCGCTGCCGGGGCTGCTGGCGGGCTATATCGACTCGGCGGTGCGGCGCGCGTCGTGACGCGGAATGGGGGGAGGCCCGCTTCGCGAGCCGCCGCGGAGGGCGGCGGTCCTTCAAACGGTGCGTTCCCTGACTGGAGGCCGCGTCGCATGGACTCGGGCCGCTTTGCCGCTGCGCGGCACGTTTTGCGGGTTACTGCTTAACGCGCTTCATGCTGCAACGCAATACGTCCGCGCTATCGCTGTTGTACCCGTCCAGGTTCCTGTAGCCCTTCGCGATCCAGTAATCCGGGTAAGCCGGGTCGAAATCAAGCGATATCACGCCGAAACCACAGGGCTGTCCCTTCAGCAAGAAGGCGATTTTCGGTTGGGCCGCGGTCGGATCGCTTTCGATCACTCGATAGGGGCGCTTCGCGCAATGCGCGAAAGGCGTGCGCCATTCGATCGTTTTTTCGGTCACACGAAGTTGGCCGTCGCATTGCCGGCCGTGACCGACGAACGTCCCGGCAAGCGGCTGATTGCCGGCCTGCGCCACACCTGCCAGCAGCGCGGTAATAAGGCCCAACGCCTGGGCGATTCTCACGGCGAGCATACGGGTTCCTTGCCCTGCTGAATGGTTGCCAGCGCGTAATCGAGCTTTTTTGCGTAAGTGCCGGGTGCTTTCGTGTTGTAAAGCCGACCGACGTTTGCCGTAGTCATCGGCTTCCAGCCTATGATGACTTTGCGTATCGCCGCCTTCTGATATTTCAGGAGTTGTCCTGGGCGCAAAGTGCCAACACCCGGATTGAGTGCGCGTAGCGTGTCGATTGTCGAGCCCTGTTGTCGGGCAATTTTGTCGAGGCTATCGCCAGGTCTGACGGAAATTTCGTACGTGCGTCGATCCGGGTCCGGAACGCTTTGCATGGAGAAATTCGCCAAGCGCATGAGCAGATAACCGATAGCGGCGCGGATGTTGTAAGCGGGCACGGCGCGTGCATTCGCGCGGGTCAGCCGCGATTGGGTCGACGCCGGCAAGATAAGATCGCCCCCTTCCTTGCCTGACAACAAACCGTCCAGCCCTGGATCGTCGTACATGCCGATCTGCATGGGGTTCGATGCCCATAATGGATCTCCGGCGCCGGTCTCGACCCACGCCATCGCCTTGATGAGCCGCCAGTCCAACGGACGGTAACCCGCCACACCGGCAAGGTGCCGATTGTATTCGCCTACTGCTGCCCGAAGCTCGCAATCGTAGATCTGCCATTTTGGATCGTCAGCCGCCGACTTAATGCCATCTTGCCATTTCTCGTAACCGGTTTTCGCTGGTGAGGCTATGGTCATATCGGGTTGTCTCAATATTTAATGTCACAGGTCATGGCGCCGATTCGGCGTCCGCTCGGACGCGGGGGCCGTGACGATCCGGCGCTGCCGGCGTTTTCGCCCCACCACCGCCAGGCGCCGATGCAGTCGCTCGGCCAGGATCCGGGGCGCGTGCGACATTTGAACAAATTTCCGTCCGCGGCAACATCGGACACGTTCGAATCTATGCGGATCGGTAACCGGATCGGTAACCGGATCGGTCGGCCGCGCAGCCGGCATGCGCGATCCGCTTGCCGCGATCACCCGAGGCCCTTGAAATCGAGTCGTTCGTCCCCAGATGAGCGCGCAAACCCGCTCGGCACGGCATGGCGGGGGCGCCTATCAAGTTCAAGTAAGAGGAAACAGCATCCATGGCACATGAAACGATGAGCTTTCAGGCAGAGGTCAAGCAACTCCTCCACCTGATGATTCATTCGCTCTACAGCAACAAGGAAATCTTCCTGCGCGAACTGGTGTCGAACGCGTCCGACGCGGCCGACAAGCTGCGTTTCGAAGCGCTCGCGGATAACGCGCTGTACGAGAACGATCCGAACCTGCGCATCCGCATCGGCTTCGACAAGGCCGCGCGCACGATCACGATCGACGACAACGGTATCGGCATGAGCCGCGACGAGGCGATCGCGAACCTCGGCACGATCGCGCGTTCGGGCACCAAGGAATTCTTCACGAAGCTGTCGGGCGACCAGCAGAAGGACGCGGCGCTCATCGGCCAGTTCGGCGTCGGCTTCTACTCGGGCTTCATCGTCGCGGACAAGATCACCGTCGAAACGCGCCGCGCCGGCCTGCCGGCGAACGAGGCCGTGCGCTGGGAAAGCGCCGGCGAGGGCGATTTCACGATCGACGCGATCGAGCGCGCGCAGCGCGGCACGACGATCACGCTGCACCTGCGCGAAGGCGAAGACGATCTGCTGTCGTCGCACCGCCTGAAGTCGATCATCCAGAAGTACTCCGACCACATCGCGCTGCCGATCCTGATGCGCAAGGAAGAGTGGGATCAGGAAAAGGGCGAGATGGTCCTGAAGGACGAGGACGAAACCGTCAACCAGGCGAGCGCGCTGTGGACGCGTTCGAAGAGCGACGTCACCGACGAGCAGTACACGCAGTTCTACCAGCACATCGCGCACGATCACCAGGATCCGCTCACGTGGACGCACAACCGCGTCGAGGGCCGCAGCGAATACACGCAACTGCTGTTCGTGCCGGCGCACGCGCCGTTCGACCTGTGGAACCGCGATTATCGCGGCGGCCTGAAGCTGTACGTGAAGCGCGTGTTCATCATGGACGACGCCGAGCAACTGCTGCCGCAATATCTGCGATTCGTGAAGGGCGTCGTCGATTCGGCCGACCTGCCGCTGAACGTGTCGCGCGAGATCCTGCAGGAAAGCCGCGACGTGAAGGCGATCCGCGAAGGCGTGACCAAGCGCGCGCTGTCGATGCTCGAGGAACTCGCGAACGCGGAAGACGACGCCGGCAAGGAGAAGTACAAGACGTTCTGGCGCGCATTCGGCCAGGTGCTGAAGGAAGGCGTCGGCGAGGATCACGCGAACCGCGAGCGCATCGCGAAGCTGCTGCGCTTCGCGTCGACGCACGGCGACACCGACGCGCAGGACGTATCGCTCGCCGACTACGTGTCGCGCATGAAGCCCGAGCAGAGCAAGATCTACTACGTGACCGCCGATACGTGGCAGGCCGCGAAGAACAGCCCGCATCTGGAAGTGTTCCGCAAGAAGGGCGTCGAGGTGCTGTTGCTGACCGACCGCGTCGACGAATGGATGCTGTCGTTCCTGCATGAGTTCGACGGCAAGCCGCTCGCGAGCGTGGCCCGCGGCGATCTCGATCTCGGCGAGCTGAACGACGAGGAAAAGAAGGCGCAGGAGCAGGCCGGCGAGGCGATCAAGCCGGTCGTCGAGAAGATGAAGGAAGCGCTCGGCGACAAGGTGAAGGAAGTGCGCGTCACGTTCCGCCTGACCGATTCGCCGTCGTGCCTCGTCGCGGACGACAACGACATGAGCGGCTACCTGCAGCGGATGCTGAAGGCGGCCGGCCAGAACGCGCCGGCGATGCAGCCGATCCTCGAGATCAATCCCGAGCACGCGCTCGTCAAGCAGCTGAATGCCGACAGCGCCGATTTCGGCGACTGGTGCCATCTGCTGTTCGATCAGGCGCTGCTGGCCGAAGGCGGCATGCTCGACGATCCGGCGAGCTTCGTGAAGCGGACCAACGCGCTGCTGCTGTCGCGCGCCGCGTGAACGCGCGCATGCGATTCGACGGCGCGCAGGCCGGCTGGCGCGAGACGCCGCGGCCTGGCTGCACGCTCGACCAGCGCGACTGGATGACGCGCGGCGGATCGCTGACCGCGCATCTCGCGCGGCTCGGCCGCGTGAACGTGCGCGTGACGCGCGAGGCCGTCGACCGTCCGTGGTTCGACGAGCCGGACGCGCTCGCCAGTTCGCCGCGCGCGCCGATGTGGGTGCGCGAGGTGATCCTGTCGGTCGACGGCACGCCGTACGTCGCCGCGCACAGCATCGCGCCGCTCGCGGCCAGCAAGGGTGTGTGGCAGGCCATGCGGCGGCTGCGCACGCGGCCGCTCGCGGAGCTGCTGTACAGCGATCCGCAGGTCGAGCGCTCGGCGCTCGTCAGCCGGCGCGTGATCGCCGGTCATCCGTTGTATGCGCTCGCGAGCCATGCATTGCAGGGTGCGCGCGCGCCGCATGCGTTTGTCGCGCGGCGCTCGGTGTTCCAGCGTCACGGCAAGCCGCTGATGGTGACCGAGTGCATGCTGCCGGCGCTGTGGCGTCATCTCGCCGCGCACGGCGACGGGCCGCGATCCGTCGGGCCGTACGGAGACGCGTGAGATGCTGCAAGGCTTTCCGCCGGTCGTCGCGCCGAATACGCACACGATGATCCTCGGCAGTTTTCCGGGCGAGGCGTCGCTCGACGCCGCGCAGTACTACGCGCATCCGCGCAACCAGTTCTGGCGGCTGCTCGGCGCGGTGCTCGGCGAACCGACGCTGCATGAACTGCCGTACGACGCGCGGCTCGAGCGCGTGCTGTCGCACGGCATCGGCATCTGGGACGTCCTCGATGCATGCCATCGGCAAGGCAGTCTCGATTCTGCGATCCGGAATGCGAAGCCGAACGACTTTGCGTCGTTGCGCGAGCATGCGCCGTTGCTGAAGAAGGTGTGTTTCAACGGGAAGACGGCGGGGCGCTTTGCCGACGTGATCGGGCGGGCCGGGTATGAAACGCTGGTGCTGCCTTCGTCGAGCCCGGCGAATGCGATGCTGTCGTTCGAGCAGAAGCTGGAGCAGTGGCGCGGGATTCGTCCCTGAAGCTCGTTGGATTCAGCGTATCCCGCGAAGCAGTATCAGGTGGACGGCAGCAGGTGGTCGAGTAGAGATACGGTTTCAATGAGTTCAGCAGTGAGCCGAACCAACTCGGCGGTCAGACTCGCTGGAAGATCTATGTTGCCCTCGTATTCGGCCGCATTGCGCCTGCGATGGCAGGTATCGAGCACGCGCCATTTTTCGGTCGGCCAGCCGATCGTGTGTTCGAGACACTGAAAGACCAGATATCGGTCGTCGCTCCGGTATCCGTGAGCCCGTAACGCGGCGCGTGACGCGGCGTGAGCGGCATCGTAGGCGAGGATGAACTGGCTCTCCGTTGCCATTCCGTTACTGCTTGTGACGGTATCGAGCAAGGTTCGAGCGAGGCCGAGCAGATGCTCGAATTCGCCGCGGTTCGCCGGAAGGGGTTTGAGTTTTCCGATGCGTACGAGGTTATCCAATGCGGTCAATGTCGTCCTCGGTTCCTATAATCATCAGCTTCGGTTGGCGCAGCACTTCCGCGAGGAACGGATGACTTTTGCGTTTCCGTTCGAGAAATTCCTCGTGAGTGTATTGTGTGATCTGGACCGAGCGGCCGAGCTGTCTTTCAGCCGATTCGAGTGCGGCCATGATTTGTCCATAGCTGAGCGTCTCACTGACCAACATAACATCGACGTCGCTACCGGCGTGGTCGCTGCCTTGGGCAACCGAACCGTATACAAAGGCGAGTTGTATCTCTGAGGTCAGCGGTGACAGCGCTTCGCGGAGCACCTCGACGACCCCGAAGGTTTTGAGGATGATGAGACGCAGCTCGCTGAAAATGGGGCTGCCGGCGAACGCTCGCACCTGTTTGAGATTGGCGATGCGTCTGGTTTCGATGAGGCCACCTTTTTCGAGACGATTCAGTTCACGCTGGACGCTGGCACTACCGAGACTGGTCAGCCGGATCAACTCCTTGACGTGAAACCACTGTTCGGGCTGCCCAAACAGGCAGGCCAGAATGGGTTGCTGTGCACTGGAAAAGAGGGCGTCGCCGAGCTTTGTCATAAGCCGTGAGAATAGCACGATTGAGCCAGAATTTAGCACGATCGAGCCAAATTTTAGCTCGATGAGCGACCGTTTCGGCGGATCTAGATAGCAGGGATATCGCGAGACGTTGGTGATGGCCACGGCGAGCCGTGATGGGCCAGATGTCAAATTGACCAAAATACCAACCAGTTCTGGCGGCTGCCCGGCGCGGTGCTCGGCGAACCGACGCTGCATGAACTGCCGTACGACGCGCGGCTCGAGCGCGGGCTGTCGCACGGCATCGGCATCTGGGACGTCCTTGATGCGTGCCATCGCCAGGGCAGTCTGGATTCCGCGATCAGGAACGCGAAGCCGAACGACTTCGATTCGCTGCGCGAGCATGCGCCGTTGCTCAAGCGCGTGTGCTTCAACGGCAAGACGGCCGGGCGGTTCGCCGACGTAATCGGCCGGGCCGGGTACGAGACGCTCGTGCTGCCTTCTTCGAGCCCGGCGAATGCGATGCTGTCGTTCGAGCAGAAGCTCGAACACTGGCGCCGAATCGTGCTTTGATCGGCCGGCGCTGCCGGTAGCCTGGACGGCCCGCGCATCGGAGCGATCGAAACGACGCTGTCGTCAGGTGGCGAATACGACTTCGATGTGCCCTTCGGCTTCCGACCGACGGTCGGGCCCGACGACGATCCGCACGTCGCGTCCGAGCTTCGCCAGGCATTCGAGCATCTTCATTTCGCTCACGCCGCGAAACTGCCCGCGCAGCATGTTCGACAGCTTCGGCTGAGGGACGCCGAGCAAGCGTGCCGCGTGCTGCTGCGTCCATTGGCGCGCCTTGATGATTTCCGCGATCTTCGCGGCGAGTTGGGCCTTCGCCCGCATTTCATCGGCATCGCGCATGCCCAGGTCCGCGTAGACGTTCCCGCTGCCCTGTTCGATTTCGATCATCGCCTTTCTCCTGTTGCGTGTGCGTCGGCTGCTTTCAGACGCGCGGGGATCAGATCGTTGTCCGGCTTCGGTGTCGCGATGCCGCTCGGCGATTTCTTCTGGAAACAGTGCAGTACGTAGACGCTGTTTCCAAGCTTCACCGTGTAGACCGCGCGGTACGTGCCGTTGTCTTCCGATTCCACGATCTCCAGCACGCCAGCCGATCCGAATCCCTTCAAGGGCTTGGCCTGATCGTGCTTGCGCCCTGTCTGCGCCAGATACAGCGCATAGCCGAACGTGCGCTGCACGGTTTCGGGCATGACCTTCAATCCTTGCGCGCCGAACCGAGCCAGTACAGCGGTTTGATGTATGGATCCATCGGTGAATTTATCCCTGTTTGGGTATATTTCAAGGGCCGCGCAGGCATTCGGCGCGGCCGTTCGAATGCGGCGTCAGGAGCGGGCAGGCGAGAAGTGGCCACCGACGGGCGGTGGCGGTTCAGCGATCGGATGCTGCCGACGGGAAATGCGATGTGAACGCCCGGCCGGGCGGCCGTTGCTTCACATTGTTGCGTCGCGGGGAGAGTCGAGACAATTCAGCCGTTCGACAGAGCGCCGTCGCGGCGCATCGATGACGGAAGGAAGGGCGTGGCTGACGAACCGCGACGCATGGGCTTGCGTGTCGCGTCGACGCTCAGTCGTCGTTGCCCCATCGCCAGCGGGGCTGCTCGCCCTTGAGCCAGCACACCGCAGTCAGCAGCGCGACCAGCACCACGAGGCAGGCGGCGTACACCACCGGCGACCGATGCGGCGGCACGAGCCAGGCACTCGCGATGACGCCGATCGCGAACAGCAACAGCACGACCCAGCCTTGCCACGCGACCGGCCATCCCCATCCCCAGCCGTAGCGCTTCGCGGGAAACCAGATTTTCTTGTCGTGCGGGGTCATGCGATTCCTCGTCGTCAGTGGTAGTCGCTTTCTCGCTGGTGGCGGGCCGCGAGGATCGTCACTGTTTGGCCGCCATCGATCTCGAACAGTGCGACATAGCCGGATGCACAGAACGGAATGATCAGTTCCCGGAGAAACGGCATGGACGGACGAACTTTGCGGCAGGTGAACGGCGACGATTCGAGCGTGGCGATTCCCGACGCAATGGCTGCCAACGCGCGTTCTGCCACTTCGACCTCCGCATCGTCACGGTCGACGACAAAAGCATAAAGCCGGTCCAGGTCGTCCGATGCGGCGGACGTGAAGCGAACCGTATAGGTCATCGAGTCTGCCGCTTCCTGCCGCGCAGCGTATCGAGTCGTCGACCCAGGCGTTCCAGCACTTCGGACGAAGACACGTACTCGCCCGTTCGACGGGCTTCGTCGCGCGACGCAATGCCGCGCGCAATGAATTCGCTTTGGAGGCGTCGACGTTCGATGCCTTCGCGAATCGATTGCTCGACGAAGCTCGACAGCGTTTCGCCCTCCAGAAGCACGTTCTCGGCGGCATCGCGCAATTCCGGTTCGACCCGGATAGACGGAAAAGTCGCAGTTTTCATCGTGGCCTCTTTTGCATCGCAATTGCGATACATTGTCCCGTACGCCCATGTCGCCTGCAAGTCGCCCGAATGGCCAGTCGACCGACCGCTCTCGCCACCGGCGGCCCTGGCCCCCACCAATGCTATCCTCTCGTCCGCTCATCCAGCGTCACCCAGCATCACCCAGCGAGATTCAACCATCATGACCCGACTGATCAAGCGTGCGTCCGCCGAGGCGCGCGCGTTCAAGCAACGCCAGCCGTCCGCGTACAACGGCTCCGAAAAACTCCAGCCGCCGCGCGTGAAGCGCCGCCCGGACATCGACGAACACGACGACGTGCCGGTGCTCGAAGCGCCGCGCAAGCCGCGCTTCGCGCCCGTTACGTTCTCCGAAGAAGGCGGCGTGCGCTTCCTGCACTTCGGCACCGAGTGGGTGCAGGGCGCGATGCGGATCTCGAAGCCGCTGCATATCGAGCTCGAATACGCGCAGCAGATGATGGCGTGGCTGCTGTTCCTCGAAACGCCCGAGCGGATCGTCCAGCTCGGGCTCGGCACCGGCGCGCTGACGAAGTTCGCGCATCGTTTCCTGCCGCACGCGAAGGTCGAGGCCGTCGAGCTGAACCCGGCCGTGATCGTCGCCGCGCGCACGATGTTCGCGCTGCCGCCCGACGACGCACGCCTCGTCGTGCACGAAGCCGACGCATGGGATTTCGTCAACGATGCGGCCAACCGCGGCACGACCGGCGCGATCCAGATCGACCTGTACGACGCGACCGCGCGCGGCCCCGTGCTCGACAGCGTCGCGTTCTACCGCGCGGTGCGCGGCTGTCTGGCCGATGCCGGCATCGCGACGATCAACCTGTTCGGCGATCACCCGAGCTTCGTGCGCAACATGAAGCACCTGAACGAGGCGTTCGATCACCGCGTGATCGCGCTGCCGGAAGTGCACGACGGCAACCGGATCGCGATCGCGTTCTCGGGCCCGGCGCTCGACGTGCCGTTCGCGCAGCTCGACGCCCGCGCGAAGCTGATCGAGGACACGCTGAAGCTGCCCGCGCGCAAGTGGGTGAAAGCTTTGAAAGCAACGACCGGCGCACGCGACACGTCGTTCGCGATCTGACGCCGGAGGCACCGGCGCGGGCCGGTGCCTCCACGCGACAAGGGGCGGATCACCTCGGGTTCGCCCCCGCTTGACCGCGTGCTCGCGGCTCCTATACTGGCGCGAAGCCAGGGGAGCCGCAGCCTACCCGTATTGCCGCTCCTCTCGGCGCCGTACCCGCTCAACAAGATCGATAACCGGGATAGAAGAGGAGACGTCATGGCTCACGATGCCGACGCCAACCGGGCCGCCAAGCGCTGGCTCTGGCTGCTGGTGCTGCCGCTGATCGCGATGGTCTGGGTGCCGTCGTACAGCAAGATCGAACCGCAATGGCTCGGTTTTCCGTTTTTCTACTGGTACCAGTTGCTTTGGGTCTTCATCAGCGCGGTGATCACCGCGTTCGTGTACTTCAAGACCAAGAACGCGTGGAAGGCGAGCGGCACGCAAGGAGGTGCGCAATGAATCTCGGCGCGACCTTCGTCTTCGTCCTGCTGTTCATCGGCGTCACGATCATCGGTTTCCTGGCCGCGAACTGGCGGCGCGGCGATCTCGCCCATCTCGACGAATGGGGCCTCGGCGGACGCCGCTTCGGCACGATCGTCACGTGGTTCCTGCTCGGCGGCGATCTCTACACGGCCTATACGTTCGTCGCGGTGCCCGCGCTCGTGTTCGGCGCCGGCGCGATGGGCTTCTTCGCGCTGCCGTACACGATCCTGATCTATCCGTTCGCGTTCGTCGTGTTCCCGAAGCTGTGGAGCATCGCGAAGCGGCACGGCTACGTGACGGCCGCCGATTTCGTCAACGCGCGCTACGGCAGCCGGATGCTCGCGCTCGCGATCGCGGTGACGGGCATCCTCGCGACGATGCCGTACATCGCGCTGCAGCTCGTCGGCATCGAGGTGGTGATCGGCGCGCTCGGTTTCGACACGACCGGCTTCGTCGGCGACCTGCCGCTGATCATCGCGTTCGCGATCCTCGCCGCGTACACGTACACGTCGGGGCTGCGCGCGCCCGCGATGATCGCGATCGTGAAGGACGTACTGATCTACATCACGATCGCGGCCGCTGTCATCGTGATTCCCGCGAAGCTCGGCGGCTTCGGGCACATCTTTTCCGCGGTGCCGCCCGCGAAGCTGCTGCTGAAGGCGCCCGACGCGGCGAGCCTGAACGGCTACAGCGCGTACGCGACGCTCGCGGTCGGCTCGGCGCTCGCGCTGTTCCTGTATCCGCACTCGGTCACGGCGATCCTGTCGTCGTCGTCGGGCAACTCGATCCGCCGCAACATGGCGATGCTGCCCGCATACTCGTTCGTGCTCGGCCTGCTCGCGCTGCTCGGCTACATGGCGCTCGCCTCCGGCGTGAAGGACATGCCGCAATACGCGCCGTACTTCAAGGCGTTCGGCCCGAACTTCGCGGTGCCCGCGCTGTTCCTCGAGTACTTCCCGTCGTGGTTCGTCGGTGTCGCGTTCGCGGCGATCGGCATCGGCGCGCTGGTGCCGGCGGCGATCATGTCGATCGCCGCCGCGAACCTGTACACGCGCAACATCCACCGCGAGTTCGTGAACCGCAACATGTCGCACGACCAGGAAACGCACGTCGCGAAGCTCGTGTCGCTGATCGTGAAGGTGGGCGCGGTGGCGTTCATCCTCGGGCTGCCGCTGACCTACGCGATCCAGCTGCAACTGCTCGGCGGGATCTGGATCATCCAGACGCTGCCGGCGATCGTGCTCGGCCTGTACACGCGCGTGCTCGACCATCGCGGGCTGCTCGCCGGCTGGGCGGCCGGCATCGTCTGCGGTACGTGGATGGCGATCTCGCTGAAGCTGGCGAGCTCGATCTTCACGATCCACCTGTTCGGCCTCGCGATTCCCGGCTACGCGGCCGTGTGGTCGCTGGTCGTGAACCTGGTGGTGTCGGTGGTCGTGAGCGTGCTGGTGCGCGCGATCGGCATGGCGCATGCGGAGGATCGCACGCGGCCGGAGGATTATCTCGACGTCGTCGAGGGTTGATGCGGGCCGAGCGCGGCGGCGTGCCGCGCTCGCGCCGCGCGGCAACGAAAACGCCCGCCACCGCGAGGTGGCGGGCGTTCGTTCCTGCGTCAGCCCTGTGCGCGTTTCGCGAGTTCCTCGCGCTGCGACAGGTCCTCGACGTTGACCATCCAGTGCACGCCGAAACGATCCTTCGCCATCCCGAAGCCGAGCGCCCAGAACGTCTTGCCGAACGGCATCGTCACTTCGCCGCCGTCCGCGAGCGCATTGAACAGCTTCTGGCCTTCGTCGACCGTCGCCGGGTTCAGCGACAGCGAATAGCCGGCGTGCGCGGCGCCGGCCGGCTGGCTGCAGTCCCCGTCCGAGCACATGATCATCGAGTCGCCGATCGTGAAGCTCGCGTGCATCACCTTGTCGGCCATCTCCGGCGACATCGGGTAATCGGGATTCGGCGGTGCGTCCTTGAAGTGCATCTTGAACACCGTCTTTGCGCCGAGCGCCTTTTCGTAGAACTGAAGGGCTTCGTCGGCACGACCGTAGAACGTCAGGTACGGTTGAACTTGCATCGTTGTCTCCTGTGGGCCGGGCAGGCGGAGCGGCGCCGGCTCGGGTACTGCGGGGATTGACCGGGGCGAGCGCGACGGGATGCGGCCGCCGCACTCGTGACGTGGATTGTAGTGCGCGTGCTCGACGATGGAATGAAAAATAAAAACGGCCGCGAACATGCAGTTCGCGGCCGTTCGTCGTGCCTGTTGACGGCTGTTGTCAGTCTTGCTGACAGATCAACCGACACCCGTCACGCACGCGCGGTTCAGCGCAGCGCGTCGATCAGCTTCTCGAGCTTCACCGCGTCGGCGGCGAACACGCGGATGCCTTCGGCGAGTTTTTCGGTCGCCATCGCTTCGTCGTTCAACTGGAAGCGGAACGATGCCTCGTCGATCGCGACGCGCTCGGACGGCTTGTCCTGCAGCGTGTCCGGCGACAGCTTGCGGGCGACCGTCTCGTTGCTCTCCTGCAGCTTCTGCAGCAAATCGGGACTGATCGTCAGCAGATCGCAGCCGGCGAGCTCGGTGATCTGGCTCGTCGTGCGGAAGCTCGCGCCCATCACTTCGGTCTTGTAGCCGAACGTCTTGTAGTACGTGTAGATGCGGCGCACCGATTGCACGCCCGGATCGTTCGCGCCGCCGTCCTTCGCTTCATTCCATTCCGCGCCGGCCTGCTTCTTGTACCAGTCGTAGATGCGGCCGACGAACGGCGAGATCAGTTGCGCGCCGGCTTCCGCGCACGCGGCGGCCTGCACGAGCGAGAAAAGCAGGGTCATGTTGCACTTGATCCCTTCCTTCTGCAGCACCTCGGCCGCGCGAATGCCTTCCCACGTCGACGCGAGCTTGATCAGGATGCGCTCGCGGCCGACGCCGGCCGCTTCGTACAGCTTGATGAGCTCGCGGCCCTTGTCGATCGAGCGCTGCGTGTCGAACGACAGGCGTGCGTCGACCTCGGTCGACACGCGGCCCGGGATCAGCTTCAGGATTTCGGTGCCGAATGCGATCAGCAGGCGGTCGATGATGAAATCGGTGCTTTCGTTGCGGTGATCGCGGACGGTTTTCTCGAGGATCGGCTTGTACGCATCCTTCTGGACGGCCTTCAGGATCAGCGACGGGTTCGTGGTCGCGTCCTGCGGCTTGTATTGCGCAAGCTGCTGGAAGTCGCCCGTGTCGGCGACGACGGTCGTGTACTGCTTCAGCTGGTCGAGTGCGGTAGTCATGGCGATTCGGAAGAAGAGCGCGGGGCGCCGGGTTCTCACGGGCCGCGCGAGCGCGGCGGCGAAGCGAAGCGGCGCCGGGCGCCGCTTCCGATCCATCATTTTAGGCCCGATTCGTGTCGGGCACGTTTTGGCGTGCCGGGCGCGCGCCGCGGCAGGCGGCGAGCCGCGTCACGCGGGGCGCCGCGCGTTCAGGATCACCTGCGTGACGACGCCCGCGACGAGCCCCCAGAACGCGGAGCCGGTCGACAGCAGCGTGAGGCCCGAAGCCGTGACCATGAACGTGACGAGCGCCGCTTCGCGCTGCTTCACGTCCTGCATCGCGTTCGCGAGCCCGCTCATGATCGAGCCGAACAGCGCGAGCGCCGCGACCGACACGACGAGCGCCTTCGGCAGCGCCGCGAACAGCGCGGCGATCGTCGCGCCGAAGACGCCGGCGATCAGGTAGAACGTGCCGCACCACACGGCGGCCGTGTAGCGCTTCGCGTGATCCTCGTGCGCTTCCGGGCCCGTGCAGATCGCCGCCGTGATCGCCGCGAGGTTCACGCCGTGCGAACCGAACGGCGCGAGCAGCAGCGACGCGAGGCCGGTCGTCGCGATCAGCGGCGACGACGGCGTCGAATAGCCGTCCGCGCGCAGCACCGCGATGCCCGGCACGTTCTGCGACGCCATCGCGACGACGAACAGCGGAATGCCGATGCTGACGATCGACGCGATCGAGAACGCGGGCATCGTGAACACGGGCTGCGCGAGCGCGATGTGGAAGCGGCTGAAGTCGAGCAGCCCGAGGCCGCCGGCCACGGCCGTGCCGACGATCAGCGTCGTCGGAATCGCATAGCGCGGCGCGAGCCGCTTGACGATCAGGTAGGTGAAGAACATCGCGAGCACGAGCGCGGTCTGGAACTGCGCGGCGCGGAAGATCTCGATGCCGATCTCGAACAGGATGCCCGCGAGCAGCGCGGCCGCGATGCCGGCCGGAATGCGCTTCATCAGCGTGTCGAACAGCCCGCTCACGCCGACGGCCGTCAGCAGCAACGCGCACACGACGAACGCGCCGATCGCCTCGCGGTAGGGCACGCCGGGCAGCGACGCGATCAGCAGCGCGGCGCCGGGCGTCGACCACGCGACGACGACGGGCGCGCGAAAGCGCAGCGACAGGCCGATGGTCGTCAGCGCCATGCCGATCGACAGCGCCCAGATCCACGACGAGATCTGCGCGTCGGTCAGGTGGGCGGCGCGGCCGGCCTGGAACATCAGCACGAGCGAGCTCGTGTAGCCGGTCATCATCGCGACGAAGCCGGCGACGAGCGCGGACACGGACGTATCGGCGAAAAAGCGGCGGCCGCCGGCGCGGCTGGCGCTCGCGGTGGGCGAAAGGTTCATGCTCTCTCCGGGGCGGCCGCTCGGATGCGGCCTGGGTATCTGCGGGTGGGTGTCGTTACTTGCTGAGTGCGCGCATCGCGGTTTCGAGGCCCGCGAGCGTGAGCGGATACATGCGCTGGCCGAGCACGTCGCGAATGATCGCGATCGATTGCCGGTATTCCCATAGCCGCTCGGGCTCCGGGTTCAGCCATGCATGGTGGGGGAACTGGTCGGCGAGACGGCGCAGCCACACGGCGCCGGCTTCCGGGTTGTTGTATTCGACCGAGCCGCCGGGCTGCAGCACCTCGTACGGGCTCATCGTCGCGTCGCCGACGAAGATCAGCTTGTAGTCGGGCGTGAACTTGTGCAGCACGTCCCACGTCGCGGTGCGCTCCGCGTGGCGGCGGCGATTGTTCTTCCACAGATGGTCGTACACGCAGTTGTGGAAGTAGAAGAATTCGAGGTGCTTGAATTCGGCCTTCGCGGCCGAGAACAGCTCTTCGGTGCGCTTGATGTGGTCGTCCATCGAGCCGCCGACGTCGAGCAGCATCAGCACCTTCACGTTGTTGTGGCGCTCGGGCACCATCCGCAGGTCGAGCCAGCCGGCGTTCGCGGCCGTGCTGCGGATCGTGCCGGGCAGGTCGAGCTCCTCGGCCGCGCCTTCGCGCGCGAAGCGGCGCAGCCGCCGCAGCGCGACCTTGATGTTGCGCGTGCCGATCTCGACCGAATCGTCGTAGTCGCGGTAGGCGCGCGCCTCCCACACCTTCACCGCGGTGCGGTTGCCGTTCGACGGGCCGCCGATGCGCACGCCTTCCGGGTTGTAGCCGCCGTGCCCGAACGGCGACGTGCCGCCCGTGCCGATCCATTTGTTGCCGCCTTCGTGGCGTTCCTTCTGCTCGTCGAGCAGCGCCTTCAAGCGCTCCATCAGCTTGTCGAGGCCGCCCATCGCGTCGATCTGCGCCTTCTCCTCGGCCGACAGCTCGCGCTCGAGGCGCTTCTCGAGCCAGTCGAGCGGGATGTCGAACGCCTCGGACGGCAACGCGGACACGCCGTGGAAATACGCGCCGAACGCCTGGTCGAACTTGTCGAAATATTGCTCGTCCTTGACGAGCGTCATCCGCGCGAGGAAGTAGAACGCGTCGATCGACGGCGAGATCAGCCCGGCCTTCAGCGCTTCGAGCAGCGTCAGGTATTCCTTCACCGAGACGGGCAGCTTGGCTGCGCGCAGCGCGTAGAAGAAATTGAGCAGCATGGCCGGGCCTTCGCGGGTGAGGGGGATTACCGGTTGTGCCGGTTCATGTAGACGAGCCGTTCGAGCAGGCTCAGATCCTGCTCGTTCTTCAGCAGCGCGCCCGCGAGCGGCGGCACGATCTGCTTCGCGTCCGCGCCGCGCAGCGCGTCGGCCGGGATGTTCTCGGCGAGCAGCAGCTTCAGCCAGTCGAGCAGCTCGGACGTCGACGGCTTCTTCTTCAGGCCCGACACGCCGCGCAACTCGAAGAAGCTCTCGAGCGCCGCGCGCAGCAGTTCCTCGCGGATGTTCGGGAAGTGCACCGCGACGATCTTCTGCATCGTCGACGGGTCCGGAAACTGGATGTAGTGAAAGAAGCAGCGGCGCAGGAACGCGTCGGGCAGCTCCTTCTCGTTGTTCGACGTGATGATGACGAGCGGGCGGTGCTTCGCGCGGACCGTCTCGCGCGTCTCGTACACGTGGAATTCCATCCGGTCGAGCTCGCGCAGCAGGTCGTTCGGGAATTCGATGTCGGCCTTGTCGATTTCGTCGATCAGCAGCACGCTCGGGCGCTCGGCGTCGAACGCCTGCCACAGCACGCCCTTGACGATGTAGTTCGCGATGTCCTTCACGCGCGCGTCGCCGAGCTGCGAATCGCGCAGCCGCGATACGGCGTCGTATTCGTACAGGCCCTGCTGTGCCTTGGTGGTCGACTTGATGTGCCACTGCAACAGCGGCATGTCGAGCGCGGCGGCCACTTCCTCGGCGAGCATGGTCTTGCCGGTGCCGGGCTCGCCCTTGATCAGCAGCGGGCGTTGCAGCGTCAGCGCGGCATTGACCGCGAGCTTCAGATCGTCGGTGGCGACGTAGTGCGAGGACCCTTCGAAACGCATGGCGGCGCTCTTCTTCATCGGAAAAAAAACCCAGTATAAGTCAGAAGGGCTGTGCGGGCGGGCCGCGCCCGCGTATCGTTGCGGGGCTGTGGCGGGGCCCACCGGGGTGCCCGTATGGACGCGTTCCCCGCCGACGCGGTACAATCTGGCCGTTTTTTTTGGCCTGCGTGGCGACCGACAAGCAAAACGGCGCGGGCCGTTGCCGCTTCGGCGCCAGTTTCCCCTCAAGCTAGGTTACAAGAGCTATGAACAAATTCGTCGGCAAACACGTCGTTGTCGCAGCGCTCGTGGCGCTCGCGGGCAGCGCGCAGGCGGCCGGTGTGGTCGGCAACCCGAAGGACGGGGCGAGCAAGGCCGCCATGTGCATCGGTTGCCACGGCATCCAGGACTACCGCGCGGCGTACCCGGAGGTCTACCGGGTGCCTGTCCTCGGCGGCCAGAACCAGCAATACCTCGAGAACGCGCTGAAGGCCTACCGCAAGAAGGATCGTCACTTCCCGTCGATGAATGCGATCGCCGGCTCGCTGACCGACCAGGACATCGCGGATCTGTCGGCGTACTACGCCGCCCAGAAGGCCGACACGAAGGACAACCCCTACAAGTAAAGCGCGCGCCGCCGATCTCTCCGGCGGGACAGGAGCATTCATGAACAACGCATTCAAGACGGCGGCGGTTGCACTGGCGGCCGGCCTCGCGATCGGTACCGCCCACGCCGCGGACATCTCGAAGGGCAAGGAACTGGTCGAATCGCACAACTGCGCGGCCTGCCACGGCGCGCAACTGAACAAGCCGATCAACGCGGAGTACCCGCGTCTGGCCGGCCAGCACGCCGACTATCTCGTGTGGGCGATGCGCCAGTACCAGATGGGGCTGACGAACCCGCTGCTCGGTCGCAACAACGCGATCATGCAGGCGCAGGTCCAGAACCTGTCGGTCAGCGACATGAAGGACATCGCGTCCTACATCGAGTCGCTGAAGGAAACCGACCTCGTATTCAAGAAGTAAGCGCGACGGGCCTCACGGGCTCGCGCAGCAAGCATGCCCCGCCTCGGCGGGGTATTTTTTTGCCCGCTTCACGGGGCCGCCAGCGCAGGCCGGGGTGCCGGCCGGCGCACTCAGTCGCGCGACGCGCGGCGCAGGATGCGCTGCAGGTACGCGTCGGTATCGGGCGGCGTGTTCGTGCGCTGCGCTTCCCAGATCGTCTCGCCGAGGCATTCCATGATCGCGTGCTGCGCATCGTGGGTCGAGTCGAGCTTCGCGGCCAGCTTGTCGTGCGCGGCGCGGATGCCGGGCGGCTGGTCGATCGACAACTGCTCGCTGATCGCGAGGTGCATCGACAGGTGCAGGAACGGGTTCGTGCGGCCTTCCTCGGGCGTGTAGTTGCGCGCCGCCGCGCCGTCGGCGTCGGCCAGTTCGTCGTGGTATTCGGGATGCTCGACGATCCAGTCGGCTGCGATCGCTTCGAGCGGCGTCAGGATCTCGCCCGCGCGCTGCTTGCGCCAGGTCTCGGTGAAAAAGCGACGCACGTCGTCGCGGCTTGGATTGAACATGGTGGGGAAACGTCGTGATTCGGGCGGCGTCATGCCGCGTCGGGCATTGTACGCCGGCGCGGCGGACGGCGCTGGCGGTGGCCTCGGGCGGCTGGAGGCGGGCGGCACGGCGCGGGTCGTTGCGGCCGCCCGTCGCGCAACGGGTAAGCGCGGGCTAGGCTCGCCGCCGCCGCGCCGCTACACTCCGACGATTCCTGCCACGGCGCCTTGCTCGCCCGCTTTCACCATGACCGCCACCGTCCGCTCATCGTCCGCCGCCCTGCAGGGCGCGCTCTACGTCGCGTTGTCCGCCGCCGCGTTCGGCGCGATGGCGATTTTCGGCCGCTATGCGTACGCGGCCGGCGTCGACGTGCTCGGGCTGCTGATCGTGCGCTTCGCGATCGGCGGCGCGGTGCTCGCCGCCATCGCGCGGCAGCGCGGCGTCGCATGGCCGCGCGGCCGCGCGCTCGTGCCGCTCGTCGCGATGGGCGCGCTTGGCTACGTCGGGCAGTCGTTCTGCTATTTCAGCGCGCTGCAGCACGCGCAGGCGAGCCTCGTCGCGCTACTGCTGTACCTGTATCCGGCGTTCGTCACGCTGCTGGCCGCGTGGTGGCTCGGCGAGCGGCTGACGCGCGCGAAGGCCGTCGCGCTGGTGCTGTGCGTCGCGGGTTCGGCGCTGATGGTCGGCGGCGGGCACGGCGAGCCGCTCGGGATCGCGCTCGCGCTGGCCGCCGCGGTGATCTACTCGCTGTACATCGTCGGCGGCACCAAGGCGACGCGCGGCGTCGAACCGCTCGCGACCACCGCGATCATCTGCCTGTCGGCCACCGCGACGCTCGTCGCGATCGCCGTCGTGCGAACGGCGGCGTTCGGCGCGCCGCCGCGGTGGCCCGCGACGGCCGGCGGCTGGGCATCGATGCTCGCGATCGCGCTGGTGTCGACGGTGGCGGCCATGCTCGCGTTCTTCGCCGGGCTCGAGCGGCTCGGGGCCGCGCGCACGTCGATGCTGTCGACGCTCGAACCGGTCGTGACGGTCGCGCTCGCGGCGCTGCTGTTCGGGGAAGCGTTGTCGCCGCTGCAGTGGGCGGGCGGTGTCGCGATCCTGGCGGCCGTGCTGGCGCTCGTGCGCGCGGGCGGCGCGGCCGCCGACGACGCGACGGCGACGTCCAACGCGTAGTCGGGAAGGGGGGCACGCCGCCGGCGCCGCGGCGACGCCGGCCGGTTGTCGCGCGTGGCCCGGGCGGCCGGCGCGGCGCGTCGATACGTCAGCCGCGGCTGATGCTCACTCGTTGGGCGGCGGCGTCTTCGGCCGGAATTCGCACAGCGGTTCGATCGCGCAGTGCCAGCATTCGGGCCGGCGGGCCTTGCACACGTAGCGCCCGTGCAGGATCAGCCAGTGATGCGCATCCTGCAGGAATTCCTTCGGCGTGAACTTCTCGAGCGCGGCCTCGACGGCCCGCACGTCCTTGCCCGGCGCGAGCCCGGTGCGATTCGCGACGCGAAAGATATGCGTGTCGACCGCGATCGTCGGCTGGCCGAACGCGGTGTTCAGCACGACGTTCGCGGTCTTGCGGCCGACGCCCGGCAAGCCTTCGAGCGCTTCGCGATCGGCCGGCACCTCGCCATCGTAGCGCTCGAGCAGGATCCGGCACGTCGCGACGACGTTCTTCGCCTTGGTGCGATAGAGGCCGATCGTCTTGATGTACTCGGTGACGCCTTCCTCGCCGAGCGCGACGATTTGTCGCGGGGTGTTCGCGACCGGAAACATTTTCCGCATCGCCTTGTTGACCGACACGTCGGTCGCCTGCGCGGACAGCATCACGGCGATCAGCAGTTCGAACGGCGTCGAGTATTCGAGCTCGGTGGTCGGATGCGGATTGAGGCTCTGCAGCGTTTCGTAGATCGCGCGTCGTTTGCTGGCGTTCATGGAGCGTTCTGGTCGGGCGGCGTGGACGGGCCGTCCGGATCGTCGTTGCCTGCGTCGTTGTCGTGGTCGCCGCCGCCCGACGCGGCATCGGCGTCGCGCTGCGCCTGCTGTTCGGCGAGCCGCTTGCGGCGGGCCTCGGCCGCGTCGATCTGCGCCTGGACGGCCGCGCTCACGCCTTCGGTGTTCTTCGGCCCGGCGCCTTGCCCGGACAGTTCTTCCTTCTTTTTACGCGCGCGTTCGAGCGCGGCGGCGATGATCGCGCGTTTCTTCGCTTCGGCGTCGTCGGCCGGCGCGCCCGACTGCACGGCGGAGGGTTCCGCGGCCGGTTTCGCGGTACTGGCGGCGCGGCGAGCCGCGGCGCGCGCTTCGGCGGCCTCGCGCTCGCGACGCTGGCGCGCGAGCCGCAGATCGTGGCGCTCGCGCGCGGCGTCGGCCTGCTCCTGCGACCACGCATCCCAGCCCGTGCGATCGCCAGTCACCGGCAGCATCGCGATGCAGTCGACCGGACACGGCGGCACGCACAGGTCGCAACCCGTGCACAGCGACGCGACGATCGTGTGCATCTGCTTCGGCGCGCCGACGATCGCGTCGACCGGGCACGCCTGCATGCACAGCGTGCAGCCGATGCACAGGTTTTCGTCGATGAACGCGACCGCGCGCGGATGCTCGCTGCCGTTCACGGGGTTCAGCGGAATCACCGGCTTGCCGAGCAGGCGCGCGAGGCGCGCGATGCCTTCGGCGCCGCCGGGCGGGCACTGGTTGTAGTTCGCGTCGCCGGCGGCGATCGCCTCGGCGTACGGACGGCAGCCGTTATAGCCGCACTTCGTGCATTGCGTCTGGGGAAGCAGATCTTCGATGCGATCCGCGAGTGTTTTGGAATCGGTCACGGTGACAACAGGCTGACAACGGGCGCCGCGGCGCCGAATGGCTCTCGGCCGCGTCGGGCGCGGCCGGAAAGGTTTGCCAAAGCTCGATTATCGCCGATTTCCCGCATTGCGCTGGACGCCGTCTATGCGCATAATCGAACCGCTTTTTTGCAGGGGCTCAGCAGGAGGGTGGCCGCCCGCGGCGCGCCCGTTCCAGGGCGGCCGGCGCCGAGGCGGTGGGGGTGCCGGTCCGGATCAAGCGGCTCACATAGCAAAACGCCACCATGAATCAGCCAAAAATCAAAAGAGATCCTGAAGGTACGCGCCGCCGCATCCTGATGGCGGCTGCCGAAGAGTTCGCGAATGGAGGGCTGTTCGGCGCGCGCGTCGATCAGATCGCGCGCCGGGCCGAAACGAACGAGCGCATGCTCTATTACTACTTCGGCAGCAAGGAGCAGCTCTTCACCGCCGTGCTCGAACACGCGTTCTCCGCGCTGACGGAGGCCGAGCGCGTGCTGGATCTCGATGGCGTCGCGCCGGTCGAAGCCGTCACGCGGCTCGCGCATTTCGTGTGGGATTACTACCGCGACCATCCGGAGCTGCTGAGGCTCATCAACAACGAGAACCTGCACGAAGCGCGCTATCTGCACAAGTCGACGCGGATCCGCGAGATGATGTCGCCGATCGTCGCGAAGCTCGGCAACGTGCTGATGCGCGGCCAGAAGGCCGGGCTGTTCCGCAGCGACGTCGATCCGCTGCGCTTCTACGTGACGCTGTCGGGGCTCGGCTACTACATCGTGTCGAACCGCTTCACGCTCGCCGCGACGCTCGGCCGCGACTTCACCGATACCGACGAGCGCGCGGAGATGGTCCGGATGAACACCGAGGTGCTGCTCGCGTATCTGCTGCGGCGCTGACGCGACGCATGGAGGAGCCGGTGCGCCGCTGGTTCGCGGCCGCGCCCGGATAAGAAAACGCCGCCGTGCGCAAGCTACGGCGGCGTTTTTGCGTCGGAGCGGTGTGTCAGGCGGCCTTGCGGGCTCGCATGGCTTTGGTGCGCGGGCTGCCTGCCGCGCGCTTCGCGGCCGGCGCGGCCTTGGCGGCGGGCGCGACCGTCACGGCCGGCGCCTTCGCGCGCGTGCCGCGCGTGCGTTTGGCGGCGGTGGCGCGCACCGCCGTTTCCGGTTCCGGCTCCGGCTTGGCGGCCGGCACGACGCCGATCGCGGTCGCATCCTGCGCATCGACGGGCAACTTCGCCGCGCCGTTCTTCGGCTCCGGCGCATGCTCGCGGATGAAGTCGCGCAGTTGCGGATAGATGATCGTGCGCCAGCGGCGGCCCGAGAAGATCCCGTAGTGGCCGCACTTCTCGGCGGTCAGGCTGCGGCGATCGTCTTGCGGGATGCCCGTGCACAGCTCGTGCGCGACGTGCGTCTGGCCGCTGCCCGAGATGTCGTCGAGTTCGCCCTCGATCGTCATCAGTGCGGTGTGCTTGATGTCCTGCGGCCGCACGCGCTCGCCTTCGACGTCCCACGTGCCTTCCGCGAGCCGGAATTCCTGGAACACGACGCGGATCGTCTCGAGGTAATACTCGGCGGCCATGTCGAGCACCGCGTTGTACTCGTCGTAGAAGCGGCGGTGCGCTTCGGCGTCGTCCTCGTCGCCGCGCAGCAGGCTCTGGTAGAAATCCCAATGCGATTGCGCGTGCCGCTCCGGGTTCATCGCGACGAAGCCCGTGTGCTGAAGGAAGCCCGGATAGACCTGGCGGCCTTCGCCCGGATAGTTCGCGGGCACCGTGTGGATCACGTTGTTCTCGAACCACGAGGTCGAGTGCTGCGTCGCGAGCGAGTTCACGGAAGTGGGGCTGCGGCGCGCGTCGATCGGGCCGCCCATCATCGTCATCGTGAGCGGCGTGTCCTCGCCGCGGCTCGCCATCAGCGAAATCGCCGCGAGCACCGGCACCGTCGGCTGGCATACCGAGATCACGTGCAGGTTGCGCGCGCCGATGTGACGGATGAATTCCTGGATGTACGCGATGTAGTCGTGCAGGTGGAACGGGCCGACCTCGACCGGCACCATCCGCGCGTCGATCCAGTCGGTGATGTAGACTTTGTGATCCTGCAGCAGCGTGCGCACCGTGTCGCGCAGCAGCGTCGAGTGGTGGCCCGACAGCGGCGCGCAGACCAGCACGACCGGTTCGTCCTTCAGTTGCGTGACGGCGTCGGCGTCGTCCGAATAGCGCTTGAAGCGCAACAACCGGCAGAACGGCTTCTCGATGATCGTCTGCTCGACGATCGGGATGTTGTGGCCGTCCTTGACGATCTGGTGAATGTTGAATTCCGGCTTTTCGTAGTCCTTGCCGAGCCGATACATCAGCTCATAGGCGGCCGCCATCCGCGGTGCGCCGGGCATCAGCGAGAACGGGCTCGACGGATTCGCGAACGACTTCGACGCGGCCTGGGCCCAGGCCGTGAGCGGGCTCAGCATGGCCCGCTGGAATTCGTGCAATTGGTAAAGCATGCAGACTACTCCCGCGTGGGGGACGGTGCGCAAGGGCGGCGTGGGGCGTCGCGGCGTGCCGTGTGGGTCAGCGACCGGCCATGTTGCAATGCAGCCGGACAATCGTGTCGATCATATCGGACAACGATCGGTGTTGCAATGCAACATTTCCTCGGATTTTCATCAAAGCTTTGCGAATTGACGATCTCTGAACAAGGCTTCCCGGCCGCCGCTCAGCGGCCGGTGGCCATGGCCGGCGCGGGCTGGCCGGCCGCGCGCGCCATCGCGTCTTCGTGGTGCATCAGGTTCATCGCGGTATGCACGAGCGCCACGTGCGAGAACGCCTGCGGGAAGTTGCCGACGAGCCGGCCGGCCACCGGGTCGTATTCCTCCGCGAGCAGCCCGAGGTCGTTCGACAGTGCGAGCAGCCGGCTGAACAGCCGATGCGCGTCGTCGATCCGGCCGAGCAGCGCGTAGCTGTCGACCAGCCAGAAGCTGCACGCGAGAAACGTGCCTTCGCCGGGCGGCAGGCCGTCGTCGTATTCGGTCGTGCGGTAGCGCATCACGAGCCCGTCGTGCAGCAATTCCCGTTCGATCGCATCGACCGTGCCGACGATGCGCGGATCTTCCGGCGGCAGGAAGCCGAGCTGCGGCAGCAGCAGCACGCTCGCGTCGAGCTCGTCGCTGCCGTAGCTCTGCGCGAACGCCTGCTTGCCTTCGTGCCAGGCGTTCGCGCAGACGTCCGCGTGGATGCGCTCGCGCAGCGCGCGCCAGCGGTCGAGCGAGCCGGGCAGCCGGAACATTTCCGCCGACTTGATCGCGCGGTCGAACGCGACCCACGCCATCACCTTCGAGAACGTGAAATGGCGGCGGCCGCCGCGCGTTTCCCAGATTCCTTCGTCGGGCTCCTGCCAGATCTTCTCGAGATGGTCGAGCAGCGCGCACTGCACGGACCAGACCGTGTCGTCGGCCTGCAGGCCGCCCACGCGCGCGAGGTGCAGCGCGGCCATCACCTCGCCGAACACGTCGAGCTGGAGCTGGTTCGCGGCGCCGTTGCCGACGCGTACCGGCAGCGAATCCTGGTAGCCGGGCAGCCAGTCGAGCTCCATTTCCGGCAGCCGGCGCTCGCCGGCGATCCCGTACATGATCTGGATCTGCTCGGGCGAGCCGGCCATCACGCGGCCGAGCCACGTGCGCCACGCGCGCGCCTCGTCGTAGTAGCCGCCGCGCATCAGCGCGAGCAGCGTGATCGTCGCGTCGCGCAGCCAGCAGTAGCGGTAGTCCCAGTTGCGGTTGCCGCCGATCTTCTCGGGCAGCGACGTGGTCGGCGCGGCGACGATGCCGCCGGTCGGCTCGTACGCGAGCGCCTTCAGCGTGATCAGCGAGCGGCGCACGGCGGCCGCGTAGCGGCCCTGCACCTGGCAGCGGCCCGACCATTCGAGCCAGTAGTTCTCCGTGCGCGCGAGCATCGACAGCGGGTCGCGCGCGGGCGGCAGCCGCATGTGCGACGCCGCGTAGCCGAGCGAGAACGGCACGCGCTCGTCGGCGCGGACCGTGAATTCCGCGAGCGTATGGAGGTTCTTGCCGGTGAGCGGCACCGGCGTGCGCAGCACGACGGTATCGGGGCCGGCGATGGCCTTCATGCCGTCCTCGCGGGTCAGTTGCGTGACCCACGGAATCGAGAAACCGTAGTCGAAGCGCAACACGAGCTCCATGCGCATCTTCATCGTGCCGTGGCGGCCGACGACGATCCGCACCAGTTCGGACCAGCCGTTGCCGGGCGGCATGAAGTCGATCACGGTGACGGCGCCGTCGGCGCTTTCGTAATCGGTTTCGAGAATCAGCGTGTCGCCGCGGTAGCGGCGCGTCGTGTGCGTGATCGCGGCGTCGGCGGCCGGAGCAAGCAGCCAGCGGCCGTGCTCGGGCGTGCCGAGCAGCGCCGCGAAGCAGGCGCCCGAATCGAAGCGGGGCCAGCACAGCCAGTCGACGGAGCCGTCTTTTGCGATCAGCGCGGCCGTGTGGCCGTCGCCGACGAGGGCGTAGTCTTCGATCAGGGCGGGCATGGGCAGGCGATCCTTGGGTATTCGAATTCACAATGCGGACGTCGGCGGCCCGGACTTCACGCCCGGGCGCCGCGCCCCGTATACTCGGCCGGGCGGCGGAGCGCATGAACGGCCGGCGTTTCGTCCTATCTCAACACTTGAAGCGACTCGATGCAAGGAGGATTCAATGCCCAACCGTTTACGGAAGCGTGACGCACGCGCTTCGACACGAGGGTTCCCGCTTAGGTTCGCTCACTGGATGAAAGGTTTCGCGATCGTGCTTTCCCTGTCCGCGACCCATGCATTCGCGCAGCAATCGTCCGCCCCGGCCGACGGCGTCTACAACCTGCTCGTCGGCACCTATACGGGCGGCGGCAGCGACGGGATCTACGTTTACCGCTTCGACACCAGGACCGGCAGCGTCGCGCCGGTGTCGTCGGCGAAGACCGTGAATCCGTCGTACCTGTTGCCGAGCCGCGACGGTCGCACCGTCTACGCGGTCAACGAGCTGCCCGGCGACGACGGGCCCGCGACGCAGCGCGGCGGCGTCAGCGCGTTCCGCTTCGACGCGAAGACGGGTGCGCTCAGCTTCATCGACCGCGTATCGTCGGAAGGGAACGATCCTTGCTATCTCGCGCTGTCGCCGGACGGCAAGTACCTCGTCACCGCCAACTACTCGGTCGCGGCCGACCCGGGTGGCAGCTTCGCGGTGTTTCCGCTGCGCGACGACGGCGGGGCCGGCCAGGCCGTGCTGACCGTCCACCACGAAGGCACCGGGCCCGTGAAGGGCCGCCAGGACGGCGCGCACGTGCATTCGACGGTGTTTTCGCCGGACGGCCGCTACCTGTTCGTGCAGGATCTCGGCGCGGACAAGATCTACGGCTACCGCTACACGGTGGACGGCAGCCGCGGGCTGATCAGCCCGACCGACACGCGCTACACGCCGGTGAAGGCCGGCTCGGGCCCGCGTCACATGGTGTTCGGCGCCGACGGCCGCTTCGCTTACGTGACGAGCGAGCTCAACGCGTCGGTCGAGGTGTTCGGCTATCACGACGGCAAGCTGACGCCGGTCCAGACGGTGCCGATGACGGCGCCGGGCTTCAAGGGCAAGGTCGGCGGCGGCGCGATCCACCTGTCGCCGGACGGGCGCTTCCTGTACGCGAGCAACCGCGGCGACGCGAACGACCTCGTGATCTACGCGGTGAACAAGGCCGACGGCCGGCTCAAGCACGTCGGCCGCCAGTCGAGCCTCGGCAAGACGCCGCGCGAGTTCCTGATCGATCCGACCGGCAAGTGGCTGATCGTCGGCAACCAGGACAGCGACACGTTCTACGTGTTCAGCCGCGATGTCGAAACGGGGCAGCTCGGCGCGAATCCGCAGAAGGTCGCGGTCGGCAAGCCGGTCGACTTCAAGCTGGTGCCGGTCGAGCAGTAAATCCCGGTCGATTCCCGGCCGATGCAGGAAGGGCGCTGCCGATGCAGCGCCCTTCGTATTTCAGGCAACCGGTCGCGCGGCGTGCCCGTGTCGATGAATCGCGGCCGGCGGGGCCGCCGGCCCCGGTCGGCCTCAGTCGGCCGCGGCCGGCACGAGCACCTCGCGGCTGCCGTTGATGCCCATCGCCGACACGAGGCCCGCCGTTTCCATCTGCTCGACGAGGCGCGCCGCGCGGTTGTAGCCGATGCGCAATTGCCGCTGCACCGACGAGATCGACGCGCGCCGCGTGCGCACGACGAACGCGACGGCTTCGTCGTACAGCGGATCGGCTTCCGCATCCGGCGCGTCGCCGAACAGGTCCTGCGTCGCGCCGTCGGCGGCCGGGCCGTCGAGGATGCCTTCCTCGTACTGCGGCTCGCCGAACTGCTTCAGATACTCGACGATCCGGTGCACTTCCTCGTCGGCGACGAACGCGCCGTGCACGCGCTGCGGATAACCGGTGCCCGGCGGCAGGAACAGCATGTCGCCCATCCCCAGCAGCGACTCCGCGCCCATCTGGTCGAGGATCGTGCGCGAATCGATCTTCGACGATACCTGGAACGCGACGCGCGTCGGGATGTTCGCCTTGATGAGGCCGGTGATCACGTCGACCGACGGACGCTGCGTCGCGAGGATCAGGTGGATGCCGGCCGCGCGCGCCTTCTGCGCGAGGCGGGCGATCAGTTCCTCGATCTTCTTGCCGGCGACCATCATCAGGTCGGCCAGCTCGTCGATCACGACGACGATCAGCGGCAGCGTCGACAGCGGCTCCGGATCGTCGGGCGTCAGCGAGAAGGGGTTGCCGATCTTCTTTTCCTTCGCTTGCGCGTCGCGGATCTTCTGGTTGAAGCCCGCGAGGTTGCGCACGCCGACGGCCGACATCAGCCGGTAGCGTTTCTCCATTTCGCCGACGCACCAGTTCAGCGCGTTCGCCGCGAGCTTCATGTCGGTGACGACCGGCGCGAGCAGGTGCGGGATGCCTTCGTAGACCGACAGTTCGAGCATCTTCGGGTCGATCATGATGAGCCGCACGTCTTCCGGCGTCGCCTTGTACAGCAGCGACAGGATCATCGCGTTGATCGCGACCGACTTGCCCGAACCCGTCGTGCCGGCCACCAGCATGTGCGGCGCCTTCGCGAGATCGGTGACGACCGGGTGCCCGGTGATGTCCTTGCCCATCGCGATCGTCAGTTGCGACGGCGAATGCTGGTACTGGCGCGATTCGAGAATCTCCGACAGGCGGATCATCTGGCGCTTCGCGTTCGGCAGTTCGAGGCCCATGCAGGTCTTGCCGGGGATCGTCTCGACGACGCGGATCGACGTGAGGCCGAGGCCGCGCGACAGGTCCTTCATCAGCCCGACGATCTGGCTGCCGCGCACGCCGAGCGCGGGTTCGATCTCGAAGCGCGTGATCACGGGGCCGGCCGATGCGCCCACCACCGTCACCGGCACCTTGAATTCCTGCAGCCGCTGTTCGATCACCTGCGCGGTTTGCGCGAGGTGTTCCTCGGTGATCGTTTCGACGTCGTCGGACGCAGGCTCGAGCAGGTCGAGCGTCGGCAGTTCGACGTTGAACGACGCAGGTGCGTGGAATTCGAACGCGTTCGGGCGCGGCTGACGGGCGGGGGCCGGGGCCGGTTCGGTGGCCTCGATCGCCTGGGTGGCCGGTGCGCCGATCGGTGCGACAGTGGGCGGTGTCGGCGCGGAAACGACGGCCGCAGGCGGATGCGGGAGGTTCGCGCCGGGGAGGGCCGTAGCCGGCGGTGCCGTGATCGGCGCCTCGGTCACGTCGTGCGACATGGACCAGCCCGACGACGTGGCGGCAGCGGCGGGCGGTGTCGTGAACGTCCGCGTTGCGACCGTGGCAGGGACGAACGCGATCGACGGGGCCTGCGTCGCGGTGGGCGCATCGATCGACATCAGCGGTCCGGTTGCGGCGGCAGGCAAGCCCGTGACCGGGTGAGCCGGCGTGGCGGCGAGCGCGGCTGTCGGCGCGATCGCGCTGAAGGATGGCGACGTCGTGGCGGAAACGGCCGGCGACGCGGGAAGGGCGATGGCCGGCTGCGGAGCGGCTGCGCCGGGTGAGCCGGATGAGCCGGATGGAGCGGACGTCGTCGCACCGGTCGAGGTGGTCGTCGTGTCGGCTGGACGCGTCGATGCGGGCGCGGAAGACGGCGCCGCGATCGGCGTGGTTGCGGAAAGCACGGGCGCCGACGTTCCGGCGATCGACGAAGAGGGCAGGGCGGCGAACGGGACGATGCCGTCGGCAGGCTTCACGTCGGCGTGCGCATCGGCGGCACGTTCAGGCACGTTGGCCGGTGCGGCGCGATCGATGACAGGCGCCGGTTGCGTGTCGTCCTTGTCGTCGGTATCGGGCGAGCCGGCCGGATGGCGGGTGGCCGGGTCGCGAACCGCCGTATCGTCTGCCTGCGCGGAGGCGGGATCGGCGGATTCCGATCCCGCGGTGTCCGCCAGCGGTTCGGCGACCGGATTCCCGGTCGACACGTCGAAGGCGGAAGCCGGCGGGCTGGCGACGTCTTCCCACGGCGCGACGTCGACGGGCGTGTCGAACGAAGGCGCGGCGGCGATCCCGAATGCCGGCGCGGCGGGCGCATCGTCGACGGGATGGATTTCGTCGTCGGCACGAGGCGAAAACACGCGATCGTCGACGCGGGTATCCGGCAGCGCGTGCGGGGTGGCGTCATCGAACGACGGGGTGGGCGAATCGCCGACCGGAGCCTGTGTCATGCCGGATTCCGCCGGCATGAAGGCGTCGAGCACGATCGGCGCGGTGTCGTCATGCGCAGGTGCGGCTTCGTGTTCGGCCGGGGCAGGGATGTCCTGCGCTGCGATGCCGTGCGTCGCGGAGACGAACGCGTCCGACACAGCCGCCGCTGCCGGCGCGGCCACGCCACCTGCTGCCGCGGCTACGCCAGCAGCGGCTGCAGTAGCGGTTGCCGTGTGCGTCGCGTCGGCCGGCTGCGCGCCGCCCAGCGTCGCCCATTGCGCGGTGCTGGCTTCGATCGCGCGCAGCGTGTCGTGAACGCTCGGCGCAGGCGTGATCGGCGCGGCCGGTTTTTCCGTCCACGCATAGAGCGGCGCGCGTGCCGGCGCGGGCGGCGCCGGGCGGCGTCGTGTCGCGTCCGGCGGCAGGCCGGCTGCCGCCGTGCCCGCGGCCGGACGCACCGGCGGACGCTGCGGTGGCGTACCGGCCGGTCGCGGCGCGACCGTGGCGCGCGGCGTAGTCTGCGTGAGCGCGGCGGTGGCCGGCCGCGCGGCGGTCGGACGCGGCCGGACGGGTTCGAATCCCGCCGGAAGCGGGGCGGGCGCCGGGCGCGGCACTTGCGCGTTCGCCGCGGCGCGCGCGAGGCTGGCGGTGCTGCCGGTGGTCGGCGGCGGCATCGCGCTGGCCGGGATCGGCGCGGGCGGTGCCGGGGTGCGTTGCGGCGCGGCGGGCTTCAGCCAGCCCGACGGCGCGACGGGCTCCGCGAGCGGGCGCGGCGGCGTCTTGCTGCGCGGCTTCGGTCGCGCCTGCGGATCGGGCTTCCACACGGTCGGGCGCGAATACCGGCCGTTCTGGCGCGGCGCCATCGAGTTCACGGTGTGCGCGGTGGTCGGCTGCACGACGTCGTCGTCGCGATGCAGCGCACTGCGCGGCAGATCGGCGATCCCGCGCGCGTCGTCGTCGCCGCCGTCGCGCGACAGCTTGACGCCGAACGACGTGTCGACCCACGCGGCGAACTGCCGCCAGCCGATGCCGGTCAGCCAGGGCAAGCCGGCGAACAACAGCACGACCATCGCGACCGGCGTGCCGATCGGGCCGAGCACGCGGGCGAAGCCGGCCGAGCACGCATGGCCGAGCGCGTTCGTGTCGGGGCCGGACAGCGGGCTCGTCAGCGTGCAGCTGGCGACGAATACCGCGGCGAAGCCGAGCCACAGGCGGATCGAGCCGCGGCCGGCGAGCCCGCCGCCGCCGGGCAGCATCGCCTGGACGAGACGCCAGAAGAGAAGGAGGAACCAGACGGCGGAGATGCCGAACCAGCCGAAGACAACCGTGTGCATGCTTTGAAACAGGAGTGGGGAGGGGCGCGCGGGGCGCGACCCGCCGAGTTTAACCGGCCGGCGAACAAGACTCTAACGCGGCGTGATTCCGATTCACGCCGCGCGACGCACGTGGGTGGCACATGCGCGTGGCGCGCCACGCGAAGGCGGTCGGTCGGCCTTCGCGCGCGCCGGGCGTCAGGGGCTCCGGTGCGTGAACGTCAGCGTCGCGCCGGCCTCGGTCACGATCTGCAATTGCTGCGGCGCGCGCATCTGCACGCCGGTCTTCGCGATGTGGGCGAGCGCGTCGAGGTACGCGGCTTCGAGCTGGCCGCCGAGCGTGTTCGGGCAGGCCATTCGCGTGCCGGCGAGCGGGCCGAAGCTCAGCACGCCATTCTTGATCGCATAGGTGCCCATGTAGCGGTTGCAGCCCGAGAACCCGCTTGCGCGCCGGATGCCCGAATCGGTCGACAGCGCGAGCTTGATCGGCTCGCCGTTGTCGCCGTGCGGGATCGCGCGTTGCGTGCCGTCGGCGTTCACCCAGCGGGTGAGCTCCCAGCTCGTGTCGTCGAGCAACTGGACGGCGGCGGGGTTGTACGGGTCGGGTTCGGGGGCGGCGGAATCGGGATGGGTCGGCATCGCGCAGGCGGCGAGAAGCGTGGCAAGCGTCAGCGCGCAAAACGGCGCGCGCAACGGACGAAACAGGCCGGTGCGTGCGCGTGCGGCCGCGGACAGGTGGGACATGAGCCTCGTTCCTCTTCGGATTCTGATCAAGGCGTAAGAGTAACGCACCCGCCCCGCGGCAGGCGAGCCGACACTTCGCGCGTGAAAACGTTCGCGGGCCGCCCATCGGCCTCGCACGACGACGCGCCGACGCGGCCAAACCGCCCGAACCGGCCCGGATGCCCGTGTTAACATCGAAGCCGTTTTCGTCCTCCAACAGAACCAGCGGGAAATCACATGCAGATCGGTCAGCGGCTCGGTACGCCGCTTTCACCCTCGGCCACGCGCGTCATGCTGCTCGGCGCGGGCGAACTCGGCAAGGAAGTCATCATCGCGTTGCAGCGTCTCGGCGTCGAAGTCGTCGCGGTCGATCGCTATCGGGACGCACCGGGCCACCAGGTCGCGCATCGCGCGCACGTGATCGACATGACGGACCCGGCCGCGCTGCGGGCCGTCGTCGAGGCCGAGCGTCCGCACCTGATCGTCCCCGAGATCGAGGCGATCGCCACCGACGCGCTCGCGGCGATCGAGGCGGCCGGCCTCGCCGAGGTGATCCCGACCGCGCGCGCGACGCAGCTCACGATGAATCGCGAAGGGATCCGCCGGCTCGCGGCCGAGGAACTCGGCCTGCCGACCTCCCCGTATGCGTTCGCGGATTCGTTCGAAGCGTTCAGCGCGGCCGTCGCGAAGATCGGCATGCCGTGTGTCGTGAAGCCCGTGATGTCGTCGTCGGGCAAGGGGCAGTCGGTCGTGAAGACCGAGGCCGACGTGAAGCCGGCGTGGGACTACGCGATGGCCGGCGGGCGCGTGAACCATGGCCGCGTGATCGTCGAGGGCTTCGTCGATTTCGACTACGAGATCACGCAACTGACCGTGCGCGCGATCGACCCCGCGACGCTCGACACGCGTACCTATTTCTGCGAGCCGGTCGGCCACGTCCAGGTGGCGGGCGACTACGTCGAATCGTGGCAGCCGCAGCCGATGAGCGCGGCGGCGCTCGAGAAGTCGCGCGAGATCGCGCACAAGGTGACCGAGGCGCTCGGCGGGCGCGGGCTGTTCGGCGTCGAGCTGTTCGTGCGCGGCGACGACGTCTGGTTCTCCGAGGTGAGCCCGCGGCCGCACGATACGGGCCTCGTCACGCTGGCATCGCAGCGCCAGTCGGAATTCGAGCTGCACGCGCGGGCGATTCTCGGGCTGCCGGTCGATCCGGCGCTCGGCACGCCGGCTGCGTCGGCGGTGATCTACGGCGGGCTCGACGAGCGCGGGATCGCGTTCGAAGGCGTGCGCGACGCGCTCGCGGTGCCGGGCGCGGACCTGCGCCTGTTCGGCAAGCCGGAAAGTTTCGCGAAGCGGCGCATGGGCGTCGCGCTGGCGACCGGCGCGACCGTCGACGAAGCCCGCGAACGCGCGAAGCGCGCTGCCGCGGCCGTGCGGCCCGTGTCGGCGCGCTGACGGAACGAGGAGCGGACGATGGCGTCGAGGTGGTTGCGTATCGGAAAGCTGGGCGCCGCGCTGGCGCTTGTCGCGAGTCTCGCCGGCTGCGGCCTGGCGGCCGCCCCGTGCCGCGTGGCGTCGGCGGGCCTCAAGATCGTGCCGCTCGTCGGCCATGTCGCCGCGGCGCCGACCGATGCGTGCGCGGATGTGATCGATCCCTGATTTCGACCGCCGACGTGCCTTCCCGTCAACCGTATGGACAATCACCCCGCGCGCCGCGATGGCGCGTTTCCACCGTCTCGTGAGAGGACCTGCATGATTCGCTACACCCTCGCCGCGCTTGCGCTTGCCAGCGGTGCCGTTTCCGTCGCGCATGCCGCGCGATTGACCATCGAAGAGATCGACGCCGACACGCGCCAGCAGGTCGTCTACCAGTGCGCGAACCAGAAGCAGCCGGTGCGCGTGTCGTACTGGCTCGCGGGCAACGGCCAGAGCTTCGCGCTCGTGCCGGTCGACGGCAAGCGGTTGCTGTTCGTCGACACGGTGTCGGCGTCGGGCGCGCGCTACCAGGCCGGCCGCTATACGTGGTGGACGAAGGGCAAGGAAGCGACGCTGCGCGACGAGATCGCCGACCCGAAGTCGCCGCCGCTGCTGGGCGACTGCGTGCAGGTCGAGAAGAAAAAGAAGCAGGGCTGAGCGGCGGGCGCGGTCGCGGCACGCATTCGCGTATTCGCGCGTCGTGACGGCTGTCAGGCTGAAGGCCCGGTACGCGGATGGGCGGCGGACCGACTGGTACGAGGCTTCGGCATCGAACCCCCATTCTTGTTTACTGCCCGATACGGATAACCCCGATCGGGCGACCGCTCGCCCGCACGGGCTGGGGCAGTCCCGCCGCGCGAACCGCCGCCGCGGCCGTTCGCGGCGTTGTCGCGGACAGATTCCCGCACGGTGCTACAATACGGCCCTTTCCGCCGGCATTCGCGCCGAACGGAGTCCGCACGGCCTGGCGTCCAGCGTTCGCATTGAACCGGTCCCAAGCGCCAGAGCGGCGCCGCGCGGCGCGCCGCGGCTCCGTCTATTTCCGAATTGTGATGAGCGCAGGCCCGGCCGGCCTGACGCACGATGTCCCCGCCGCGCCTTTTGAGCGAAACGCCACCATGTCCGATTCTGTCGCCAAGCCCGTCGACGCAACCTTCGATCAATTCGGCCTTGCCGCCGATATCCTGAAAGCCATTGCGGAGCAGGGTTATACGACGCCGACGCCGATCCAGGCGCAGGCCATTCCGGTCGTGCTCGCCGGCCGCGACGTCATGGGCGCCGCGCAAACGGGCACCGGCAAGACCGCGAGCTTCTCGCTGCCGATCATCCAGCGCCTGCTGCCGCAGGCCAACACGAGCGCGTCGCCGGCGCGCCACCCCGTGCGTGCGCTGATCCTCACGCCAACCCGCGAACTCGCCGACCAGGTCGCCGCGAACGTGCACGCGTATGCGAAGCACACGCCGCTGCGCAGCGCGGTGGTGTTCGGCGGCGTCGACATGAACCCGCAATCGGCCGAACTGCGTCGTGGCGTCGAGATCCTGATCGCGACGCCGGGCCGCCTGCTCGATCACGTGCAGCAGAAGACGGCGAACCTCGGCCAGGTGCAGATCCTCGTGCTCGACGAAGCCGACCGGATGCTCGACATGGGCTTCCTGCCCGATCTGCAGCGCATCCTGAACCTGCTGCCGAAGGAGCGTCAGACGCTGCTGTTCTCGGCCACCTTCTCGGGCGAAATCAAGAAGCTCGCGTCGACCTACCTGCGCAATCCGCAGACGATCGAGGTCGCGCGCAGCAACTCGACGAACGCGAACGTCACGCAGATCGTCTACGACGTCGCCGAAGGCGACAAGCAGGCGGCCGTCGTGCAGTTGCTGCGCGATCGCGGCCTCAAGCAGGTGATCGTGTTCTGCAACAGCAAGATCGGCGCGAGCCGCCTCGCGCGCAATCTCGAGCGCGACGGCGTGGTCGCGTCGGCGATTCACGGCGACAAGACGCAGATCGAGCGGATGCAGGCGCTGGACGCGTTCAAGCGCGGCGAGATCGAGGCGCTGGTCGCGACCGACGTGGCCGCGCGCGGCCTCGACATCGCCGAGCTGCCGGCCGTGATCAACTTCGACCTGCCGTTCAGCGCGGAAGACTACGTGCACCGGATCGGCCGTACCGGCCGCGCGGGTGCGACGGGCGACGCGCTGTCGCTGTGCAGCCCGAACGAGCGCAAGCAGCTCGCCGACATCGAGAAGCTGATCAAGCGTCCGCTCGAAGTGCAGACGCTCAAGCTCGACAAGCCGGCGCGCCATCGTCACGACGATCGTGGCGGCGAGCGCGGTGGTGAACGCACCAGCGAGCGCGGTGGCGAGCGGGGCGGCCGGCGCGATCGCGACGAGCATCGCGGCGCATCGGCTCGCCGGTCGGGCAGCGCCGAGCGCGGCGGCCATCATCGCCGCCACGAAGCGCCGGTCGACGACTTCTTCCTGAAGCCGTACGAGCCGCAGGCGTCGGCGAAGCAGCCCGACGACGCGCAGCCCGCACAGCAGCCCGAGAAGAAAGGGCCGAAGCGGCAGGTCGCCGCGCTGCTCGGCGGGTTCGGGATGCCGCGCAAGCCGTCGGCGTAAGCCGGGCGGCGGGGGCGGCGCGTGAGCGCTGCCGGCAAGCGGGCACATGCGACGAGCATGTGCCCGTTTTTCATTGGGTGACGCGATCGGGGCGGGGGGCGTGCGAGGCGGGGCTATTGCTTGCCGCGCGGGGCGGATCTTTTGATGCCGTGTCGTCGCCAGGCGTGACGGTCACGTTTCCGTCACGTCGTCACGCGATCGGATTAGCGGCCGACGGACGCACGAGCGTAGTCGGGCACGCGCCGGTGTCCCGCAGGCGACTCAACCCGCGCGCGGGCCGAAGCGACGCGCCCACGCATCGGTCGCGGCCGCGTAGAAGGACGCCATCGTATTGCTCGATCGGTCGCCATCGGTGGTCAGACCGAGACCGAGATGCGCGGCCGCGGCCCGCAGCGCCGGGAGCGGATCGTTGCGTTCGAGCGCCGTCGCGCCCGTCTGCTTGCTGAGCTTTTCGCCGTTCGCATCGATCACGACGGGCACGTGCAGATACGCGGGAGTCGGCACGCCGAGGCAGCGCTGCAGGTAGATCTGGCGCGCGGTCGAATCGAGCAGGTCGGCGCCGCGCACGACATGCGTGATACCGGCATCGGCATCGTCGACGACGACCGCGAGTTGATACGCCCATTGGCCGTCCGCGCGTTTGAGCACGAAATCGCCGACGTCGGTCGCGAGGTTCTGCGCTTGCGTGTGCTGCCAGCGATCGTCGAACGTGACGAGCGCGTCGCTGCCGTCGGGCACGCGCAGCCGCCATGCGCGCGCGGGCTTGCCGTGCAGGCCGGTGCGGCAGGTGCCCGGATAGGCGAGCGTCGTGTGGCGTTCGTGGGCCGCGCGCAGCGAATCGGCGATTTCCTTGCGCGTGCAGCCGCACGGATAGACGAGCCCCGCCGCGACGAGCCGCTCGAGCGCGGCCGTGTAGGCCGCATCGCGCGTGCTCTGCCAGACGGGCGGCGCGTCGGGCGTCATGCCGAAATGGGCGAGGGTCGCGAGGATGTCGTCGGCCGCGCCGGGCACCGTGCGCGGGCCGTCGAGATCCTCGATGCGCACGAGCCACGTGCCGCCGTGCGCGCGCGCGTCGAGCCAGCTCGCGAGCGCGCCGACCAGCGAGCCGAAGTGCAGCGGGCCGGTGGGCGACGGCGCGAAGCGGCCGCGATAGCCGTGATTCATCGGCGGGGCGCGACGAGACGTGGCGAGGCGAGGCGCGCCGTTACGCGGCGCTGGCTGCCTGCACGCAGGCCGGGCACGACTTGCCGGGCACGTAGCTCGGCGACTGTTGCGCTTGCGGCGTGACGACCGCGCGGCACGCGAAGCACGTGACGTTCGCGGTGGGCTGGAGCTGCGGATTCAGCGCGGTGCGGTAGTCGAACACGAAGCAGTCGCCGTGATAGTGCGCGCCGCCGACTTCCTCGAAGTACTTCAGGATCCCGCCTTCGAGCTGGTACACGTTCTCGATGCCGATTTCCTTCATGTGGATCGCGGCCTTCTCGCAGCGGATGCCGCCGGTGCAGAACGACACGACCGTCTTGCCTTCGAGGTCGGCGCGGTTCGCGTCGATCACTTCCGGGAATTCGCTGAACTTGTCGATCCGGTAGTCGAGCGCGTTGTCGAACGTGCCGACGTCGACTTCGAACGCGTTGCGCGTGTCGAGCATCACGACCGGGCGGCCCGTGTCGTCGTGGCCGCGGTCGAGCCACGCCTTGAGCGTGCGCGCGTCGACGAACGGCGCGCGGCCGAGTTCCGGCTTGATCGCGGGCTTCTTCATCGTGATGATCTCGCGCTTCAGGCGCACGAGCATGCGGCGAAACGGCTGCGAGTCGGACAGGCTTTCCTTGAACTGCAGCGTCGCGAACTTGCCTTCGAACAGCGGATCGTGGCGAATGTATGCGATGAATGCGTCGGTGGCTTCGCGCGTGCCGGCGATGAACAGGTTGATGCCTTCCGGCGCGAGCAGGATCGTGCCGCGCAGGCCCAGTTCGTTGCAGCGCGCGGTGACGAGCGGGCGCCATTGCTCGTTCGCGTCGAGCGATACGAAGTGGTAGGCGGCGAGGTTGACGATGGTCATGATGGTCCGACGGGAAAACGGCCGCACGCGGCCCGCAAAAAAGGGTGCGAAGCCGGGGCGTTGATTCGAAAAACCGTATTATCCCGCAAACGGCGCCGGCATCGATATCTGGCCGAACGGCCAGCCGCGCGACGCGTCGCCGCGTGCATCGGCCGAACGGCCAACGCGGGCATTTTTTGGGCAGCCCGCGCGGCGGGGCGGCTACAATAGCGCCCATGTCAGATCCTCGCTTCGTCCATCTTCGCGTTCACTCCGAATTCTCGATTGCCGACGGCATCGTGCGCATTGACGACATCGTCAAGGCGGCGGCCGCGGACGGCCAGGGCGCGCTCGCCCTCACCGATCTCGGCAATGCATTCGGCCTCGTCCGTTTCTACCAGGAGGCCCGCGGCAAGGGCATCAAGCCGATCGCCGGCTGCGACGTCTGGATCGCCAATCCGGACGACCGCGACAAGCCGTCGCGGCTGCTGCTGCTGGTCAAGGACAAGGTCGGTTACCTGAATCTCTGCGAGCTGCTGTCGAAGGCGTGGCTCACGAACCAGTACCGCGGCCGCGCGGAACTCGACGCGAGCTGGCTCGACGGCGAGCTCGCGCAGGGGCTGCTCGCGCTGTCGGGCGCGCAGCAGGGCGATATCGGGCTCGCGCTGGCCGCCGGCAACGAAGAAGCCGCGCGCCGTCACGCCGCGCGCTGGGCGAGCGTATTCCCGGGCGCTTTCTACATCGAGCTGCAGCGTTACGGCCAGCCGGGCGCCGAGGCGTACATCCAGCAAGCCGCGACGCTCGCCGCGTCGCTGAAGCTGCCGGTCGTCGCGACGCACCCGACGCAGTTCATGACCGACGACGATTTCACCGCGCACGAGGCGCGCGTGTGCATCTCGGAAGGCGACATCCTCGCGAACCCGCGGCGGCAGAAGCGTTTCACGACCGACCAGTATTTCCGCACGCAGGACGACATGGTCGCGCTGTTCGCCGACCTGCCGTCGGCGATCGCGAACACGGTCGAGATCGCGAAGCGCTGCAACCTGAAGCTCGAGCTCGGCAAGCCGAAACTGCCGCTGTTCCCGACGCCGGACGGCATGTCGCTCGACGACTACCTGGTCCAGCTGTCGAAGGAAGGGCTCGAGACCCGCCTCGCGCAGTTGTATCCGGTCGAAGCCGAGCGCGACGCGCAGCGCGACACGTACTACAAGCGCCTCGAATTCGAGTGCGGGACCATCACGAAGATGGGCTTCCCCGGCTACTTCCTGATCGTTGCGGATTTCATCAACTGGGCGAAGAACAACGGCGTGCCGGTCGGGCCGGGCCGCGGCTCGGGCGCCGGCTCGCTGGTCGCGTACGCGCTCGGCATCACCGACCTCGATCCGCTGCGCTACAACCTGCTGTTCGAGCGCTTCCTGAACCCCGAGCGCGTGTCGATGCCCGACTTCGACATCGACTTCTGCCAGCACGGCCGCGATCGCGTGATCCAGTACGTGAAGGAGAAATACGGCGCGGACGCCGTGTCGCAGATCGCCACGTTCGGCACGATGGCCGCGAAGGCGGCCGTGCGCGACATCGGCCGCGTGCTCGACCTCGGCTACATGTTCACCGACGGCGTCGCGAAGCTGATTCCGTTCAAGCCCGGCAAGCACGTGACGATTGCCGACGCGATGAAGGAAGAGCCGCAACTGCAGGAGCGCTACGACCACGAGGACGAAGTCCATCAGTTGCTCGATCTCGCGCAGCGCGTCGAAGGCCTCACGCGTAACGTCGGGATGCATGCGGGCGGCGTACTGATCGCGCCCGGCAAGCTGACCGATTTCTGCCCGCTGTACACGCAGGGCGACGACGGCGGCGTGGTCAGCCAGTACGACAAGGACGACGTCGAAGCCGTCGGCCTCGTGAAGTTCGACTTTCTGGGGCTCACGACGCTGACGATCCTCGACTGGGCCGAGCGCTACATCCGCCGCCTCGATCCGTCGAAGGCCGACTGGTCGCTCGCGCAGGTGCCGCTCGACGATCCGGCCTCGTTCCAGATCCTGAAGAAGGCCAACACGGTCGCGGTGTTCCAGCTGGAAAGCCGCGGGATGCAGGGCATGCTGAAGGATGCGCAGCCCGACCGCTTCGAGGACATCATCGCGCTCGTGTCGTTGTACCGTCCGGGCCCGATGGACCTGATCCCGAGCTTCTGCGCACGGAAGCACGGGCGCGAGAAGGTCGACTATCCGGATCCGCGCGTCGAACCCGTCCTGAAAGAGACCTACGGCATCATGGTCTATCAGGAGCAGGTGATGCAGATGGCGCAGATCATCGGCGGCTACTCGCTCGGCGGCGCCGACTTGCTGCGTCGCGCGATGGGCAAGAAGAAGCCCGAGGAGATGGCCAAGCATCGCGAGATCTTCGCCGAGGGTGCGGCGAAGAACGGCCTCACGCGCGAGAAGTCCGACGAGATCTTCGACTTGATGGAGAAGTTCGCGGGCTACGGCTTCAACAAGTCGCACGCGGCCGCGTATGCGCTGCTCGCGTATTACACCGCGTGGCTGAAGGCGCACCATCCGGCCGAATTCATGGCGGCCAACATGACGCTCGCGATGGACGACACCGACAAGGTGAAGATCCTGTTCGACGATTGCGTGTTGAACAACCTCGTCGTGCTGCCGCCGGACATCAACGCATCGCATTACCGGTTCGAGCCGGTCGCGGAAGCCGACGGCAAGCGCTCGCGCACGATCCGCTACGGCCTCGGCGCGGTGAAGGGCAGCGGCCAGAACGCGATCGAGGAAATCCTGCGGGCCCGCGAGGAAAAGGCGTTTACCGACCTGTTCGACTTCTGCGAACGGATCGACCGGCGCGTCGTCAACCGCCGCACGGTCGAGGCGCTGATCCGCGCCGGCGCGTTCGATTCGCTGAACCCGAACCGAGCGCAATTGATCGCGTCGGTGCCGCTCGCGATGGAAGCGGCCGACCAGGCCGAGGCGAACGCGATGCAGGCCGGCCTGTTCGACATGGGCGCCGAGTCGCCGCATGCGCACGCGCTCGTCGACGAACCCGCGTGGGACGACAAGCGCCGTCTGCAGGAAGAAAAGGGCGCGCTCGGGTTCTACCTGTCCGGCCACCTGTTCGACGCGTATCGCGACGAAGTGCGCCGCTTCGTGCGGCAGAAGGTCGGCGACCTGAAGGAAGGGCGTGACAAGCTCGTCGCCGGCATCATCGCGTCGCTGCGCACGCAGATGACGCAGCGCGGCAAGATGCTGATCGCGCTGCTCGACGACGGCTCGGGCCAATGCGAGATCACGATCTTCAACGAACAGTTCGAGGCGAATAAGGCGCTGTTCAAGGAAGACGAGCTGCTGATCGTGCAGGGGCAGGCGCGCAACGACGCGTTCACCGGCGGCATTCGCTTCACGGCCGATACCGTGATGGATCTCGAACGCGCGCGCAGCCGCTATGCGCAGGCCGTGCGGCTGACGATGAACGGCAACGCCGACGCGCTTGCGCTGCGCCGCGTGCTCGAGCCGCATGTGGCGAAGGACGAGCCGGCTGCCGCGAACGCGGTCGAAGCGCCCGCGCCGCGCGGTGGCGGACGCGATGGCGGTCGCCGCCCGCAGGCGCCGCTGCCGAACGGGCTGGCGGTGCAGATTCACTACAGCAATGCGCGCGCGCAAGGCGAAATGCGTCTGGGCGACGCATGGCGCGTGAAGCCGAGCGACGTGCTGCTGGCGGAGTTGCGAGCGGCGTTCGACGGCAGCGTCGTCGAAATCACGTACTGATCGCGTTCCACTTCGACGGCTGTCGCCTATGCACGGCCCGTCGCATCGCCATCGTGCGGTGCGGCGGGCCGTTTTGACGAGCGCGGGCAGGCGGGTCTTGGGCTGCCCATCCGGACGCTATACAATCCCGCGCTGACCGGATGAACTCGGCGCTTGCGCAGGTTTGCGCGGCGGCGAAGCCGGCAGCATGCGCGCAAACGGGGGCGAATTCACGCGCCGTGCGGCAGTGCGCGACAGGGCCGCTCTGGGCAGGATGCCGGGGCAGGGCTCGTCGCGACGATAAAAACTGATTGTCACCACCACAAGACCATGGCCAATGGGAACCCGATGCAGCGGATCCTCGTGATCCGGATTGATTTTCTGGGCGACATGCTGTGCACGACGGCGTTTCTCCGCGCGCTGAAGGCGCGCTGGCCGGGCGCGGAGCTGCATGTGGTCGCGAACCGCTACAACGCGGCCGCGCTGGCCGGCAACCCGGACGTGCACGCCATCCACACCTACGTGTACAGCCGCCAGTGCGAGCGCAACGACCGTCCCGGACGGATGCGCGCATTCTTCGACCGGCTGCGCCTCGTGCGCCGTCTGCGCCGCTTGCGGTTCGACCTCGTGATCGTGCCGAACGGCGGCATGCACCGCAGCAGCATGCAGTTCGCGCGCCAGCTTCGCGCGAAGGATTGCCGCTGGCACGATGCCGAGACCGAATTCGACGATCGCAAGCCCGAGCATGTCGCGCAGCGGCCGATGTGCCACGAGGCGTTGTCGGGTTTTCGCCTGGTGCCCGAACTCGGCTGCGCCGATCTCGACCGTCTCGAGCTGTCGGTTCATCCCGACCGCGCGCTGCAGGAAGTGTGGCATCGCCTGCTCGGCGCGCGCACGAAGCCGCGCGTCGGGCTGTTCGTGTCGAACAAGGCGGTCGAGCGCCGCTGGCCCGCCGAGCGCTGGCGCGACCTCGGCGAGCGGCTCGCAACCGTCGCGGATGTCATCGTGTTTCGCGATCCGGCCATCGGCCATGCTGCCGAAGGCGACCTGTGGCGCGACGTGAATGCACGGCATGTCGCGCCGGCGTCGGTCGCCGAGCTGGTGGCGGCCGCGAGCCTGCTCGATGCGATCGTCTCGGCCGACAGCGCGCCCGTCCACCTTGCGTCGGCGCTCGGCGTACCGGTGGCTGCCCTGTTCGAGGACCGTCCCGAGAAATACCTGCGCTGGCATCCGCTCGGTGTGCCGCACGTGGTCCTGCGCGCGGGCCCGACCGTCGATGCGATCGGCGTCGATGCGGTCGAGCGCGCGGTGCGCCACCTGCTGCCGCAGGCGAGCCACCGCGACGAAGCGCCGGCCGGCACGGCGCGCGCGCGGCCGGCCGCGGCGGCGCCTGCGACCGTGACGATCGCTTCGTAGCGCCCGGCGGTCCGTACCAGCCGCACATACTGCCATGCCCGGCTGCGCAGGGCCGTATCGCGGCCGCCCGCACGACCGGTGTGCGGCGCCGCGCCGGCTGCTGCAAAATCCTGTACATTGCCAGCCTTGTTCAGCCAGCCAGACGATTACCGTGGCCCTGTTTTCTTCCGCCCGTCCGCCCAGAACCATCCTCGTCGCCGCGCCTCGCCGTATCGGCGACGTACTGTTGACGACACCGCTCGTACGGTCGCTGAAGGCCCGCTGGCCGGACGCGCAGATCGACATGCTGGTGTTTCGCGGCACCGAGGGCGTGCTCGAGCACAATCCGGACGTGCGGCGCGTGATCGTCGTCGCGCAGCGCGCGGGATTGGGCGAGCGGCTGCGCGACGCGCTGTCGATATGGCGTCGCTACGATCTCGCGTGCGCGGCGCTGAGTTCCGACCGGCCGCGTTTCTATAGCTGGTTCGCCGGCCGCAAGCGGGTCGGTCTCGTCGATCCGGATCGCGTCACGTGGCTCACGCGGATGATGCTGCACGGAATCGCGATCAATCACCACGAATCCGCGCATACGGTCGTCAGTACGCTGGCGCTCGCGCCGGTGATCGGCATCGAGCCGGTGTCCGAGGTCGTCGCGCCCGGCATCGGCGACGATCCCGCGCGGCGCGCGCGTTTCGACGCGTGCCTCGCCGAGTCGCCGGCGATCCGCGCCGGCAAGCCACTGGTCGTGCTGCATCCGTATCCGATGTTCCGTTACAAGCAATGGCGGCTCGACGGTTGGGTCGAAATGATCGGCTGGCTGCGCGAGCAGGGCTTCGCGGTGGCGTTGTCGGGCGGCCCGGCCGACCGCGAGCGCGAATATGCGGAGCAGGTCGCGACCGAGGCGGGCGGTGACGTGCTGAACCTGGTCGGCCGCCTGACGTTCGGCGAGAGCGCGGAACTCGTGCGGCGCGCGCGGCTCTTCATCGGCCCCGACACCGGCGCGACGCACGCCGCCGCCGCGACGGGCACCGACACGATCGCACTGTTCGGGCCGTCCGACCCCGTGCGCTGGGGGCCGTGGCCGCAGCACTGGCCCGCGACCGAGAATCCGTGGGCGCTGCGCGGCTCGGGCCGGCATGGGAACGTGTGGCTGTTGCAGGGGGACGGGGATTGCGTGCCGTGCCGGCACGAAGGCTGCGAGCGTCACGTCGACAGCCGCAGCGACTGCCTCGCCCATCTTGGCGCGCAGCGCGTGAAGGCCGCGGCGGCCGAGATGCTCGGGCTGACTCCGCCGGGCCCGGCCGACATCGTCGTCGACACGTCACGGCTACGCCGCACCGGATCCGACTGAGGCGTGCCTTTTTTCGTTCGCGGAAGGCTGGTTTCGCGAAGCGCCACGCGGCTCGCCCGCATCGATGGCGGATATCCGCTGCCGCCGGCGCTGGTCGGCAGGGCAGCGGAACGTATGCCGGCGTGCGTTACACGCTGCGTCGGATCGCCGACGTTTCGCGCGGCAGCGCTTCGCTGCGTTCGCCGCAGCCGAGCAGAATGCCGGCCAGCAGGACGATCAGGTGCCCTTCGGCGAAATCCAGCAGCAGCGAATTCGCGAGACTGCCGATCGCGAAGATCGCGAGCCACGCGAGCAGCAGGTGCCGCGAGCGCGGATCGAGCGCACGGCTGCCGCGCGCGATCTGCACGATCAGGTTGACGAACAGCAGCAGGCCGAGCGTGCCGAGCTGCACGGCCATCAGCAGATATTCGTTGTGCGGATTCGACGTGAGCTGGCCTTCGGCGGCCGTCTTGCCGGCCGTGAGCTTCTCGAATTCGGATTCGAGGCCGCCCGCGCCGTAGCCGATCACCGGGCGCTGGCGATACAGCTCGAGCCCCTTCTTGTACCACTCGAGGCGCAGCCCGGTCGACGTGGCTGCATCGCTCTGCCGATATTGCTGCACTTCCGTCACGACCTTCGTCAGACGGCCGTTGTGAACCGTGCATGCAGCGACCACGAGCGCGACGCCCGCCAATACGAGCACGCCGGCGGCGAGCCCCGCGCGCAGCGCGGACTGCCGGCGCAGCAACAGCACGAAACGCACCGCGACGACGAGGATCAGCAACAGCGCGATGACCTGCCCGGTGCGCCCCTGCAGCATCACGAACACGTTGACGAGCGCCAATGCCGCGACGAACGCATAGGCGGCGCGCGACAGCGTCGTGCGGGCCGCCAGCGCGAGATCGGCCGCCTGGTAGAAGAGCAGTGCGCCGAACATGCCGGCGGCGATGTGGTTCTTGAACACCCACGCGCGCGAAAGCGGCAACTGGGTCGCATACGCCGGCCCGATCGTGGTCAACCCGAGATAGTTGGTCGTCGACAGCAGCAGGACCACGCACAGCGTGCCGAACCAGCAGCGCCGCACGATCGGCGCCCAGTTCGAATGACGGAACGCGAGCACGGCGAACGGCAGCAGCAGCAGCTTGTCGTACTTCGCGACCCAGTTCCACGCCTTGTTGTGCGGCGCGACCGTATAGGCGACGCTCGCGGCCAGCGCGGCCAGGATCAGCAACGCCGCGAGCGAAGCCGGATCGGTGACGAACGAGCGCAGGTCACGCCAGAATTCGGGGGAGATCACGAGCGCGGCGGCGAACAGCCCGCAGAACACGTTGGTCAGCGCGGTCGAGACGGGCACCATGCACAGCGCGGCGACGGCGAATGCACGGGCGGCGGTCAGGCGCCGCGTGGCGGGAGTGGAAAACGAAAGCATTGGAACCTGTCGTATGGACGAATGCGGCTCGCGGACATCGCGCCCCGCGCCGCGTATCCCGGCGAGCGATCCGGGACGAACGGCGCAGTATACGCGAAGCACGACAGGTTTCTGCGCGGTTTTCGGGGTCCGATCAGCTGAACGCGCGCTTGATTCGCGAGCGCAACAGCGCGCGCTTGAGGCGACCTTCCACGACCGGCGTATCGAGCGCGATCTGCGTGCCGACCGGCTCGCCGCGATGCAGGTAGTAGCGGTCGAACGTCGCCTGGGTCATGCCCCATTTGTTCAGGAACTGGCGACGGCCGTCGTTCTTGACGATCTTGCCGGTGCTCTTTTGCTGGAAGTGGTACACGAGGCTGTCGCCGACGCCGATGAAGATCCGGCAGCCGGCATCCCAGAATTTCATCGAGAAGTCGTTGTCGCTGCTCATGCCCGGCGACAACTCGCTGCTGTAGCCGCCGATGCGGTTCCACCAGTCGCGGTGCACGAGCGTCGGCGGCCACGTCGAGCCGAGCCAGTCCGCGCGCGCGAGCTTCGGCGACGCGGCGATCAGGGCGGCCGCGTCGAACTGTTCGGCGTCGCGGCCGAAATTGCTGACGACGACGCACGGGTTGCGCGTGTCGACCGGCTCGATCATCGTGCCCGACAGCATGAACAGGTCGGTCGGCATCCGTTCGATGCGGCGCACGAGCGCCGTATCCCAGCCCGGGCAGCAGAACATGTCGTCGTTCATGTAGACGACGTAGTCGCGCGTGGCGCGCGCGGCGGCCAGGTTGACCGCATGGCAGATGCCGATGTTGGTCGGCGACGCGGTGTGCTCGATCCCTTCGCTGCGCACCCAGTCGAGCGTGCCGTCCGAGCCGTCGTTCACGTGCACGATGATCTGATGGTCGTACGCGGAGTGGCGACGCAGGCTGTCGACGACGAGCTTGAGGTACGGCAGGTTGTTCCAGGTCGGAATGATGATGGAGAACATGGCGGTCGGATTCGGTAGTCGTCGTGGCGGGCGGCGCGTGGCGCCGCCGGTCGGACGGGCACGCGCGGCGCGGGCAGGCCGGCATTGTAACGCCGGGCCGGCTGCATGCCAGGCGGGCGCTCAGCGGGCCCGTTCGTGGCCGAGTTTCAGGAAGCGGTAGTACACGGTTTCCGCGTTGAACACGGCGATCATGAAACCGGCGCGGCCATCGAGGAAGCCGCGGCGCAGCACGTAGGTGCGCACGAACGCCCACGCGCCGCGGCCGAGCGCCTTGCCGAAGCCGCCGCGCTGGCCAGCCGCGCGGCGCTGGCGCGCGCCGGCCGTCGAATACGCGTCGAGCTTGCGCACGACCGTTTCGAAATCCTCGTACGAGTAGTGCATCAGCTTGCCGGCCAGGCGCTGTGCGGCGGTATCGAATACGAGGCGCTCGTGCACGAGATCGTCCGAGAACCGCGCGGCGCCGCGCCGGAACAGCCGCGGCACCCAGTCCGGATACCAGCCGCTGTGATGGATCCACTGGCCGCAGAAGCTGGACAGCCGGTCGAGCGCATAGACCTGCGCGGCCGGGGCGCGGATTGCGTCGCGGATCGACCGCGCGAGTTCCGGCGTGACGATTTCGTCGGTATCGAGCGACAGGATCCAGTCGGTGTCGAGCGCGTCGACCGCACGATTCTTCTGCGGGCCGAAGCCCGGCCAGTCGCGCTCGACGATCACGCGCGCGCCGTGCGCTTGCGCGATCGCGACGGTATCGTCGGTGCTGCCGCCGTCGATCACGACGACGTCGTCGGCGAACGACAGCGCATCGAGGCACTGCGCGAGCCGCGCGGATGCGTTGAGGGCGATGAGGGCGACGCCGAGGGTGGGTTCTGCCATGAAATCGTCGAAAAGGCGGAGAAAACGGTGAGCGGCAGTATACCCGCGCGCCGGCCGGCGGCCGCTGCGGCCACGGCCGTGCCGGCGGGGGCGGTACGGCTATAATGTTGGGCCTTTTTCGGCACCCGCCGGACGGGGCGAATCCCGGGCAGCCACGCTCCGGGCGCCGCGTCGCGGCTCAAGAAGGATTGCCTTGGAAACCCAGAACACTCTTCGCAAACCGATGGACGGCACCGGTACGTCGCCGATCACGGTTCTCAAACGCCTGTGGCCGTACATCCGGCCGCTCATCGGCATCGTGGTGCTCGCCGTGATGACGATGGGCGTCGTCGCGGCTACCGAGGCCGGGATTCCGGCGCTGCTCAAGCCGCTGCTCGACCACGGCTTCGGCGCGCACGGCAGCGACCGCGCGAAATGGTACGTGCCGATCGCGGTGATCGGCCTCGCGCTCGTGCGCGGCGTGTCGCAATACACGTCCAACTACCTGCTCAACTACGTATCGAACCGCATCCTGCTGCAACTGCGGCTCGAGATGTTCCAGCGGATGATCCATACCGGCGCGTCGTTCTTCCAGCGCGAAACCGCGAGCACCGTGATCAACGCGATCGTGTTCGAGGTCAACCAGATCCTGTCGGTGCTGACGGGCGTGATGGTCACGCTCGTGCGCGATTCGCTGACGGTGATCTTCCTGCTCGGCTACCTGTTCTACCTGAACTGGCGGCTCACGCTGATCGTCGCGGTGATCCTGCCGGGCATCGGCTGGCTCGTCAGCAAGATCAATCGCCGGCTGCGTCGCCTGAACCGCGAACACCAGACGCTCACCAACGAACTGTCGTACATCGTCGAGGAGACGGTCGGCGGCTACAAGGTCGTCAAGGTGCACAACGGCGAAGCGTACGAGATGGACCGCTTCACGACGATGAGCAAGCGCCTGCGCGGCTACGCGATGCGCATGACGATCTCGGGCGGCCTCGCGCAGCCGCTCACGCAGTTTCTCGCGTCGATCGCGCTCGCGGTCGTGATCACGATCGCGGTCGTGCAGTCGTCGAACGACCAGACGACGGTCGGCGGGTTCGTCGCGTTCGTCACGTCGATGCTGCTCGTGATCTCGCCGCTCAAGCACCTGATCGACGTCAACCAGCCGCTGCAGCGGGGGATGACGGCCGCCGAGCTGATCTTCGGGCTGATCGACGAGCCGGCCGAGCCGCAGGGCGGCGGGCGGCCGCTGTCGCAGGCGCGCGGCGAGATCGAGTTCCGCGCCGTGTCGTTCGACTACGGCGCGGCCGAGCGGCCGACGCTCGACCGCATCTCGTTCAAGGTCGCGCCGGGCGAAATGATCGCGCTGGCCGGCCCGTCCGGCAGCGGCAAGACGACGCTCGTGAACCTGCTGCCGCGCTTCTTCGACCCGACGGACGGCACGATCCTGGTCGACGGCGTGTCGGTATCCGACTACGACCTCCACGCACTGCGCAGCCAGATGGCGATGGTCAGCCAGGACGTCGTGCTGTTCAACGACACGATCGCCGCGAACGTCGCCTACGGGCAGACGCCCGACCGGGCGCGCGTGCAGGCCGCGCTCGAGGCCGCGAACCTCGCCGACGCGGTCGCCGCGATGCCCGACGGGCTCGACACGCTGGTCGGCGGCAACGGGATGCGGCTGTCCGGCGGCCAGCGACAGCGGCTCGCGATTGCGCGCGCGATCTACAAGGACGCGCCGATCCTGATCCTCGACGAAGCGACGTCGGCGCTCGATTCCGAGTCGGAGCGCCACGTGCAGGCCGCGCTCGAACGGCTGATGGAAGGTCGTACGACGCTGGTGATCGCGCACCGGCTGTCGACGATCGAGCGCGCGGACCGCATCCTCGTGCTCGAGGCCGGCAAGATCGTCGAAGAGGGCAGCCACGACGAACTGCTGCGCCACGGCGGCCTCTACGCGCATCTGCACCGGATCCAGTATCAGCAGCAGGCGGCGTGACCCAGGGTCATGCGGCCACGCGATGCCGTGTGCTATCTTCATCGGGCAGTCCTGGTCGTTTCTTGTTCGACGTGACACCACGGAGGGAAGGGCAATGAAGAGGATGCACGGCATGATGCTGGCCGCACTGATCGCGGCGGGCTGCGCCGCGACGGCGGCGATGGCGCAGGATCACGGCAACCACGGCGATCGCGATGACCGCGGCGGCCCCGGCATGCATCGCGGGCATGGTCCGAAACACGTGCCGCCCGGCCACGCGATGCATCGCGACGACGTACCGCCGCGCTGGGCCGACGGGCCGCGCCGCGACTGGCACAAGGGCGACCGGCTGCCGGACGAATTCCGCGATCGTCAGTACGTGGTCGACGACTGGCGCGGCTACCACCTGAGCGCGCCGCCGCGCGGCTATCACTGGGTCGGCGTCGGCGGCGACTACCTGCTCGTGCAGATCGGCTCGGGCATCGTGCTGCGGGTCGGTCCGTAACCACCCGGCCCGTCACCCGTCACCGTCACGCAGCGTTCCGATCGTTCATCCGGCTGCCGGGCGCGTCGCCCGGCGCCGCATCACCTTGCCGCCGCGCGGCGGAACCAGCGCCGCTCGATTCTCGACATCACCCAGCACACGCCGAGCGCGCACACCGTGCCGAGCGTCACTTCGCCGAGCCGGATCAGCGGAACGTCCCACAGCGGGCCGTTGCCCGGGAACAGCAGCACGATCGTCGCGGTCACGCCACCGAGCCGTGCCGCGCTGCCGATGTTCAGGCACCAGCAGCAGACGATCACGACCGCGACCGTGATCGCGTACGCGACGAGGCGATCGCCGCCCAGCGCCGCACCGGCGAAACCGAGTACGCCGCCGACCATCGCGCCGATGAACTGGTCGCGCGACAGCGACATCGTGTCCGAGTAGTTGTGCTGCGTGACCGCGATCGCGGTGATCGCCGCCCATACGGCCTGCTCGGTATGCATCGCGCGGCCGATCGCATACGCAAGGCACGCGCCGCACACCGCCTGCAGCGCCATCAGTCCGCCTTGCGCGAGCCGCTCGCTGAATGACAGCCCCTTGAACAGATCGAAGATCGACTGCTGGATCTGCTGACGGGCTTCGTTGAGTGTCCTGATCGTATCCATCGTGCGTCGGTCAAGAAGCGGGTAGCGGCGGTGCGCCGCCGTCAATGCGCCTGTTCGGGCGACGCGGCCGCCGGTTCGTCGGCCGTCGCGTCGCCGTTCCCGACGCGCGTTTCGGGCATCACGAGCCACACCAGCAGCACCGCGAGCGCGCCGGCGGCCGCGAGCCCGAAGAAGCTGACCGCGTTGCCGAAGTGATCGGCGACGTAGCCGGCCACCGCGGTGCTGAGCGTCGCGCCGATCCCGGCCGCGAGCCCGAACAGCCCGATACACAGGTTGTAGCGGCCCTTGCCGCCCGCGACGTCGGCCGCGATCAGCGGCAGCATCACGCCGAACACGGCCGCGCTGATGCCGTCGAGCATCTGCACCGGCACGAGCAGGTACGGACTGCTGACGCCGGCGAACAGCAGCGCGCGCACCGGCAGCGCGGAGAAGCCGAGCAGCAGGATCGGCCGGCGCCCCCAGCGCTGCGCGGAGCGGCCGACCCATGGCGACAGCATCGCGACGATCGCCTGCGGCACGATGATGCACGCGGCGATCACGAGCTGCACGTTCTCGCCCATCCCGGCCGTGACTTCGCCGGCCGCGAGGTTCAGCATCGCGGCGTTCGACAGATGGAACAGCACGACGCAGGCCGCGAAGATCAGCATCCGGCGATCGCGCAGCAGTTCGAGCAGCGTTTCGCGCTCGCCGGCTTCGTCGACGTCGTCAGGCTTCGACGACTGCGGAATCACCTGGTGCGTCGGCTGGATCATCGCGAGCGCGAACAGCGCGGGCAGCGCCAGCACGGCGGTCAGCCAGAACACCGCGCGCGCGGAGAAGTATTCGCCGGTCAGCCCCATCAGGCCGGCCGCGACCGCGCTGCCGATCGACGCCCAGCGCGCGTTGCGGCCGAGCCGGTCGCCGAGGTCGGCGCGGCCGACGAGCGAGAACGAGATCGCCGCCATCGCCGGCACCAGCATGCAGCTGGCAAAACCGTGGAACACCTCGGCGGCGATCACCGGCACGATCGTCGGGCTCGACGCGAGCAGCACCGCGGACAGGATGATGGCCGCGATCGCCCACGCGGCCGCGCCTTTCTTGTTTTTCAGCGCATCGACGGCGGCGCCGCCCGGCACCTGGCTGACCATCGCGCTGATCGTGCCGATCGACAGCACCATGCCGATCTCGCCCTGCGTCCACTTGTGCGACGCGAGGTAGGACGCGATGAACGGACCGAACCCGGTTTGAACGTTTGCAACGAAAAAGTTGAGCCAGTCGAGGGCCCGGAGACTGCGAACGCTGACGGAATGCTTGATCGTCATCGGGTGGCACTCGCAGACGAAGCCGGCGCCGCCGGGGCAACGGGCGGGAAGACGGCGACGATCGGTCTGTCGGCCGCGTACGGCGGCGACGCCTTGATCTGCGCGTCGTTCAGGTCGAGTTGCGCGCGCAGCGCCTTGTCGCGCGTGACGAAGCGCAGCGCGCCCCAGCTCGCGGCGATCGAACGCCGGTCGGTATTGACGAGCCCGCCGAGGTCGAGCACGACGGCCTGCGGCTGGGCGCCGCGGTCGATCAGCACGTCGACGATCCGGCCGATCTTCGTGCCGTTCGGGCGCTCGACGTCGCTGTCGAGCATCGGCAGGCGCGTCGCCGGCGACGCCGCGGCCGAGCCGGACAGCGGCACGGCCTTCGGCCGCGCGGCCGGCGGCAGGTCGCCCGACGGTACGTCGAGCACGATCGGCTCCTGCTTGCCGCCCGGCGTGAAGCGGAACACGTTCCACGGGAAGATGACCTTGCGGTCGCCGATGCCCATGAAGCCCTGCAGATTGACGATCATCTCGCGCGGCTTGCCGCTCGCGTCGACCACCATGTCGACCGCGCGGCCGACCACCTTGCCGTTGCGGCGCGCGACCTCGCTGTCGAGCAGCGCATGGATCTGGGTACGGTCGAGCGGGCGCGTCGCGACGATCGGCGGGGGCGGCGGCGGCGGCGGGGTCGGCGATTCGGGGCGCTGCACGGGCTTCGGCCGAGCGACCTCGCGGTGCGGCTTCTTCGGCGCTTCCGGCGCCTCCGGTTGCGTCGGCGCGGGCACGGGCGGCATCGTCAGCGGCTCGCCGGCTGTCTCCTCGACCGGCTCGACGAGCGCCTCGCTGATCGGTGCGGGCGGGTTCTGGACCGGCAGCAGTCCGCAGCCGGACAGCAGCGCGGCGGCGGCGAGAATCAGGAAGACCGTCGACGACGGCAACGACTTGCGGGATGCGGGAAACGGGAGTCCGCCGCTCATTGACACTCACTCCATGGGTCGGGGGCGGCCCGAGGGCACGCGGCTGGCGATGGATGGCGGGTGCGGGCGGCGCACCACGCGAGGTGAGAGTTTAACGTGTCTTGCTTTCAGGTCCGATTTCGATGGCGGGTTGCAGGCCGGCCGTCGGGAAAAGGAAGGGATCGGAGGCCGGTCGGCGGTCCGGCCGCGGCGCCGGATCGTCGACAACGACGCGGGCGCCGCCGGTGCGTCGGCTCGGCGAGCGGAGCCGACGCCCGCGGACAGCGACTTCAGCGTCGCAACGCCCGCCGCGATCATGACCATTCGAAAAAGCGACGCCAGCGTGGCCGGCCGTCGTGGCGGGACGGCGCGAGCGCCGTCTTAGGCCGCGTGAAACCCCGAAATCAGGCGTCCGGATACCACGCGTCGGTGAATTCGCTGACCTTGACGTCGGTCAGTTCCGGGCGGGCGGCCAGCCACCCGCGCACGCGTTCGCGGTCGGCGTCGGTCGTCGTGCCGCGCGGCGCGCCGGAGATCACGTACGCGCCGATGCCTTCGTCCGCGGACGCGACGGTCAGCAGCCCGTTCGCTTCGACGAAGTCGATGAACGCATCGATCAACTGGCCGCGCTCGAGGTCGGTCATGTCGTTGCGGTAATGCGCGGTCGCGTTGAACGCGAGTTCCTGGAATTCGCCGATGTGGAGTTTCTTGCGCTGGCGGCGGTTGTGGCCTTGGCTCATGGTGTGTGGTGAATGCGAAAAGGGTCAATGAAAGGGCGGCGGCGGGGCCGGCGCGGCATGCGCGAACAGCCCGGACGCCGCATCGGGGCACCGCCCGGCAATGCTGGCGGCGGATGGGCGAAAGGTTACATCAGCACGATGTCGTACTGCTCCTGGCTCAGGTTCGATTCCACTTGCAGCGACACCGGCTTGCCGATGAAATCGATCAGCATCGCCAGATGCTGCGACTCCTCGTCGAGGAACAGGTCGATCACCTGCTGCGCGGCGATCACGCGGAACTCGCGCGGGTTGAACTGCCGCGATTCGCGCAGGATCTCGCGCAGGATGTCGTAGCACACGGTGCGCGACGTCTTCACCTGGCCCTTGCCCTGGCAGGTCGGGCACGGTTCGCACAGCACGTGCGCGAGCGATTCGCGCGTGCGCTTGCGCGTCATCTCGACGAGCCCGAGTTGCGAGAAGCCGTTGACCGTCACGCGGGTGCGGTCGCGCGACAGCGCCTTCTTCAGCTCGGACAGCACCGCGTCGCGATGCTCGGCGTTTTCCATGTCGATGAAGTCGATGATGATGATGCCGCCGAGGTTGCGCAGCCGCAGTTGCCGCGCGATCGTGTGCGCGGCCTCGAGGTTGGTCTTGAAGATCGTGTCGTCGAAGTTGCGCGCGCCGACGTAGCCGCCCGTGTTCACGTCGATCGTCGTCATCGCCTCCGTCTGGTCGATCATCAGGTAACCGCCCGACTTCAGGTCGACGCGGCGCGACAGCGCGCGCTGGATCTCCGTCTCGATGTTGTACAGGTCGAACAGCGGCCGCTCGCCCGTGTAGTGATGCAGCTTCGGGCTCACGGCTGGCGTGAACTCGCCCGCGAATTCCGCGAGACGCGTGTACGTCTCGCGCGAATCGACCTGGATGCGCGTCGTGTCGTCGTTCGCGAAATCGCGCAGCACGCGCTGCGCGAGATCGAGATCCTGGTACAGCAGGCTCGTCGCCGGCAGCCGCTGCGCTTGCGCGACGATCGTCGCCCACGTCTTGCGCAGGTACGTGACGTCGCCGGCCAGCTCCTCGGAGGTCGCATCCTCGGCGATCGTGCGTACGATGTAGCCGCCTTTCTCGTCCGGCGGGATCACGGCCGTCAGGCGCGCGCGCACGGCCTCGCGCTCGGCCTCGCTCTCGATCTTCTGCGAGATCCCGATGTGCGGTTCCTGTGGCAGATACACGAGCGTGCGGCCCGCGATGCTGACTTGCGTCGACAGCCGCGCGCCCTTCGTGCCGATCGGATCCTTGATCACCTGGACCATCAGTGTCTGGCCTTCGAACACGATCTTCTCGATCGGCTGGTGCGGCGCGCCCGACTGCGGCTCGCCGGCGAGGCGCGGATGCCAGATGTCGGCGACGTGCAGGAACGCCGCGCGCTCGAGGCCGATGTCGATGAACGCCGACTGCATGCCGGGCAGCACGCGCACGACCTTGCCCAGATAGATGTTGCCGACCCGCCCGCGCGACAGCGTGCGCTCGACGTGAAGCTCCTGCACCGCGCCTTGCTGGACGAGTGCGACCCGCGTTTCCTGGGGCGTGAGGTTGATCAGGATTTCTTCGTTCATGGTGGGATTCAGAAGGCGAGGCGCGCGGTGCGCAGCAACGCGGCAGTCTCAAAAAGGGGCAGACCCATGATACCCGAATGGGAACCGTCGATTCGCTCGATGAATTCAGCGGCGCGCCCCTGGATCGCATACGCGCCCGCCTTGCCGAACGGCTCGCCGGTTTCGACGTAGCGCGCGAAGGCGTCGCGCGGGGCAGCCGCAAAGCGCACCGACGAGCGCGACAGCGCGGGCTGCAGCAGTTCGCCGTCGGCGCCGATCACGGCAACCGCGGTGAGCACCTCGTGTTCGCGGCCCGCGAGGCGGGTCAGCATCGCGAGCGCATCGTCGGCGTCGGCCGGCTTGCCGAGGATCGCACCGTCGATCGTCACGGTGGTGTCGGCGACGAGCACCGGCGCGGCCGGCTTGCCGCTCGCGACGAGGCGCGCCCGCGCGGCCTCGGCCTTCGCGACGGTCACGCGCCGCACGTAAGCGTCGGCGGCTTCGCCGGGAAGCTCGGCTTCGAGCGCCTCGGCGTCCTCGTCGGGGCGCGGCAGCAGCAGCTCGAAGCGTACGCCGATCTGCCGCAGCAGCTCCTGGCGGCGCGGGCTTTGCGAAGCGAGGTAGAGCGTCTGGAAAAGCGGGGTCGGGAAAAGTGCGGGGGGCGTGCTGGACGGCATGGTGTCGTTATCTCGTTGAGCGCGCGCGGCGCGCGTCTCGAGGATGGCACGTCATGCGCGGTGGTAGGGGTGATTCTGCGTGATGCTCCACGCCCGGTAAAGCTGTTCGGCGAGCAGCACGCGCACCATGCCGTGCGGCAGCGTCATGCTCGAGATGCGCAGCAGCACGTCGGCGCGCGCTTTCAGCTCCGGATCGAGCCCGTCGGCCCCGCCGATCACGAACGCGACGTCGCGGCCGTCCTGCTGCCAGCCGGGCAGCGCCTGCGCGAGCTGCATCGTGGTCCAGTCGCGGCCGCGCTCGTCGAGCGCGACGAGCCGCGCGCCCTTCGGCAGCGCGGCCTCGATCTTCTGCCGTTCGGCCGCCATCACGCTGTCGGCGCTGCGGCCGCCCGAACGCAGTTCAGGCTTGATTTCGCGCAACTCGATGCGCAGCTCGGGCGGCATCCGCTTCGTGTATTCGTCGAAGCCGGATGCGATCCAGCCCGGCATCTTGTGGCCGACCGCGAGGATGAAAAGCTTCATCGGGGAGACGCGCCGCGACTCAGCGGCGGCGGGCGGCCGTCTTGCGCGCCGGGCGGGCGGGCGCTTCTTCCTCTTCCTCGTCGTCTTCGCTCGCCGTCGCGAAGCCGTTGCCCTTGCCGCCGCCGAGCTTCATCCGCACGGGCTTGTCGCCCCAGATTTCCTCGAGGTTGTAGTACTGGCGCAGCGCCGGTTGCAGGATGTGCACGACCGCGTCGCCGCAGTCGACCAGCACCCATTCGCCGGTGTCCTCGCCTTCGGAGCTGACGACGTCGCCGCCGGCTTCCTTGACCTTGTCGCGCACGTTCGACGCGAGGGCCTTGGTCTGGCGGTTGGAAGTGCCCGAGGCGACGACCACGCGGTCGAACAGTTCGGTCAGGTGGCTGGTGTTGAACACCTTGATGTCTTGCGCCTTGACGTCTTCGAGGGCGTCGACGATCACGCGCTGCAGTTTGCGAATATCCATGGGTTCAGGAATGGTAGAGGCGATGTTGAAGAATATAGGCCCATACGGCGGCCGGCACATGTTCGGCCGACGCGTCGGGCATTTGCGCATGGCGTGCGATGCATTCGCGCAGGTGCGCGCGGATGTCGGTCGCGGCGATGTCGAACGAAAGGGTCGTATCGATCAGCAGGCGGCCTGCCGGCGTGGCCTTCAGCACGTCGGCGCCGGCCTGCCGCGCGGCGATTTCCCGCGCGACGTCCGGCGGCGCGGCGCCGAGCTCGAAGCCCGGGCGCGTCGACACACCGATGTGCGCGTAGTCGAACAGCGTGCGCCAGTCGCGCCACGTATCGAGGCGCACGAGCTGGTCGGCGCCGATCAGCAGCGACAGCGACGCATCCGGGCCGATCCGCTCGCGCCAGCGCGCGAGCGTCTCGACGGTGTAGGTCGGGCCGGTGTGCTCGATCTCGTCGGTGGCGACCGTCACGGTCACGCCCGGCACGGACAGCGTGCCGGCGGCCGCACGCGTCATCGCGAGCCGGTGCTCGGCGGCCGACACGTCGCGTTTCTGGTACGGCTGCCCGGCGGGCAGCAACACGAGTTCGGTCAGGTCGAGCAGTTCGGCGAACCGGCGCGCGAGCGCGAGATGGCCGTCGTGGATCGGGTCGAAGGTGCCGCCCAGCAAGCCGATACGGCGCGGCAGCGGGGCGGGGCGGGTGGTGGTGTCCAGAGAAACGCGTCCTTTCGTTGGGGCAGCGGGGCGCGCGGGTTCAGACCCAGTCGCGCGGCACGAGGAAGTCGCTATACAGGCGCGCTTCCGGCGAGCCCGGCTCGGGCTGCCAGTTGTAGCGCCAGTTCGCGACCGGCGGCATCGACATCAGGATCGACTCGGTCCGGCCGCCGCTTTGCAGCCCGAACAGCGTGCCGCGGTCGAACACGAGGTTGAATTCGACGTAGCGGCCGCGCCGGTATGCCTGGAAGTCGCGCTCGCGCTCGCCGTACGGCAACTCGGCGCGGCGCTCGACGATCGGCAGGTACGCGTGCAGGAACGCATCGCCGACGCTTTGCATCAGGTCAAACGAGCGTTCGAAACCGGGCTCCGAGAAATCGTCGAAGAAGATCCCGCCGATGCCGCGCGTTTCGTTGCGGTGCTTCAGGAAGAAATATTCGTCGCACCATTGCTTGAAGCGCGGGTAGAGCTCGAGGCCGAACGGGTCGAGCGCATCCTTGCAGGTCTGGTGGAAATGCCGCGCATCGTCCTCGAAACCGTAAACCGGCGTCAGATCCATGCCGCCGCCGAACCAGAACACGGGCGCCTCGCCCGGTTTCGTCGCGATCAGCATCCGCACGTTCATGTGCACGGTCGGGCAGTACGGATTGCGCGGGTGCAGCACGAGCGACACGCCGAGCGCCTCGAAGCCGCGGCCCGCGAGCTGCGGGCGCGCCGCGCTCGCCGACGGCGGCAGCGCGTCGCCCGCGACGTCGGAAAAGCCGATTCCCGCGCGTTCGAACACGCGGCCGCCTTCGAGAATCCGCGTGCAGCCGCCGCCGCGCAGGCGTTCGGCCGGCCCGCGCTGCCACGTGTCGGTCGCGAGCGGCGTGCCGTCGAGCGCGCCGAGCGCGTCGGCGATCCGTGTCTGCAGGCCCTGGAGGTACGTGCGCACGCGCGCCACGTCGTAGGTCGAATCGGTCATGTCTGGACTGGCTGCCCCCGCTTGACGCGGGGGCCGTAAAAAAAGCGTCTGCCGGGCATTCTATCGAACCCCGGCAGAGGGGCCGCCGCCGCGAGCGCGCGGGGCGGCGACGGCGACGTCACGCGCTCTTGCGGTTGAGCGCGCGAAAGCCGATGTCGCGGCGGTACTGCATGCCTTCGAAGTTGATCTGGTTGATCGTGTCGTATGCATGCTGCTGCGCTTCGCGCACCGAATCGGCGAGGCCGACCACGCACAGCACGCGTCCGCCGGACGTCACGAGCTTGTCGCCGTCGGCGAGCGTCGTGCCCGCATGGAACGTCACGGCCTGTTCGGTTTCGGCCGGGATGCCGTTGATGCGGTCGCCCTTGCGCGGCGCGTCCGGGTAGCCGTGCGCGGCCAGCACGACGCCCAGCGCGGTACGGCGATCCCAGTCGAGCTCGACGGTGTCGAGCGTGCCCGCGATCGCCTGCTCGACGACCTTCGAGAAATCGCTCTTCAGGCGCGCCATGATCGGCTGCGTTTCCGGGTCGCCCATCCGGCAGTTGAACTCGAGCGTGCGCGGATTGCCGTCCTTGTCGATCATCAGGCCCGCGTACAGGAAGCCCGTGAAGCGGATGCCGTCCTTCTCCATCCCGCGCACGGTCGGCATGATGATCTCGCGCATCACGCGTGCGTGCATCTGCGGCGTGACGATCGGCGCGGGCGAATACGCGCCCATGCCGCCGGTGTTCGGGCCGCGATCCTCGTCGAGCAGGCGCTTGTGGTCCTGGCTCGAAGCCAGTGCCAGCGCATGCTTGCCGTCGACCATCACGATGAAGCTGGCTTCCTCGCCATCGAGGAATTCCTCGATCACGACGCGCGCGCCGGCATCGCCGAGCTTGTTGCCCGACAGCATCATGTCGACGGCCGCATGCGCTTCTTCCAGCGTCATCGCGACGACGACGCCCTTGCCGGCCGCGAGGCCGTCGGCCTTCACGACGATCGGCGCGCCCTTCGCGTCGATGTACGCATGGGCGGCGGCCGCGTCGGCGAAGGTTTCGTAGTCGGCGGTCGGGATGCCGTGGCGCTTCATGAACGCCTTCGCGAAATCCTTCGAGCTTTCGAGCTGCGCGGCTTCGCGGGTCGGGCCGAATACCTTCAGGCCGCGTGCGCGGAACAGGTTGACGATGCCGGCCGCGAGCGGCGCTTCCGGCCCGACGAGCGTGAACGCGACGCCTTCGCGTTCCGCGAAATCGGCGAGTTCGTCGAGCGCCGTGATGTCGACGTTCTTCAGACGCTCGTCCCGCGCCGTGCCGCCATTGCCGGGCGCGACGTAGACCATCTGGACGCGCGGCGACTGCGCGAGCTTCCACGCCAGCGCATGTTCGCGGCCGCCGGAACCGACGACGAGTAGTTTCATGGGATTCCCCGCAGACTAGAAAACAGGGCGGCCGGCACGCTCAGGCGCGCCGGCCGCGGAATCGGTCGGGCCGCCGCCGCGACAGGTGCGCGGCGGCCGGCATCTCATTCCTCGACGATGACGGCGTTCGTGTACACGTCCTGCACGTCGTCGAGGTTCTCGAGCGCGTCCAGCAGCTTTTGCATCTTCGCCGCGTCGTCGCCGGTGAATTCGACTTCGTTCTGCGGCTTCATCGTCACTTCGGCGAGTTCGGCCTTGAAGCCCGCGGCTTCGAGCGCGTCCTTCACCGCCGAGAATGCCTGCCAGTCGCACAGCACTTCGATCGAGCCGTCGTCGTTCGTGTTGACGTCGTTCGCGCCGGCTTCGAGCGCGGCTTCCATCAGCGCGTCTTCCGACGTGCCGGGCGCGAACAGGAACTGGCCGACGTGATCGAACATGAACGCGACCGAGCCGTCGGTGCCCATGTTGCCGCCGAACTTCGAGAATGCGTGGCGCACTTCCGCGACCGTGCGCGTGCGGTTGTCGGTCAGCGTGTCGACGATGATCGCCGCGCCGCCGATGCCGTAGCCTTCGTAACGGATCTCTTCGTAGTTCGCGCCGTCCGCGCCGCCGACGCCGCGATCGATCGCGCGCTTGACGTTGTCCTTCGGCATGTTCGCGTCGGCTGCCTTGTCGACCGCGAGACGCAGGCGCGGGTTCGAGTTGACGTCGCCGCCGCCGAGGCGCGCCGCCACCTGGATTTCCTTGATCAGGCGGGTCCAGATCTTGCCGCGCTTCGCGTCGGCCGCTGCCTTCTTATGCTTGATGTTGGCCCATTTCGAATGACCAGCCATACCTTTCTCCGTGCCCGGGCGCGCGGCGCGGGCGATTGTTTCAGTGTGTCGTTGAATCGGCGGCCGTGTCGGCGGGCATGAAGCCGCGGGGCCGCGCGTGTCGAGTGGAGCGTGATTTTATCACGCGGCGACCGCCGGTTCGGGGCCGCTGCGCATGGCCGAACGGCCGGGCGGCCGTCGCGGCGCGCCGGGCCGCGCGGCACGGCGGCGCCGGACGCCTGGTGCGGTCAGTTCTTGGTGCCGAACAGGCGGTCGCCGGCGTCGCCCAGGCCCGGCACGATGTACGCGTGCTCGTTCAGGTGCGAGTCGAGCGACGCGACGAACAGCTTCACGTCGGGGTGCGCGTCCTGGAACACCTGCACGCCCTCGGGCGCGGCGACGAGCGCGACGAACATGATGTTCGCGGCCGGCACGTTGCGGCGCTTGAGCACGTCGACCGCGTGCACGGCCGAATAGCCGGTCGCGACCATCGGGTCGCACAGGATGAAGATGCGGTCTTCCAGGTCCGGCAGGCGCACCAGGTATTCGACCGGGCGATGGTCGTCGGCGCGGTACACGCCGATGTGGCCGACGCGCGCGGACGGCACCAGGTCAAGCAGGCCGTCCGACATCCCGATGCCCGCGCGCAGCACGGGCACGATCGCGAGCTTCTTGCCGGCGATCACCGGTGCGTCGACCGCCACCAGCGGGGTTTCGACCCGCTTGGTCGTGATCGGCAGATTGCGGGTGATCTCATAGCCCATCAGCAGCGTGATCTCGCGCAGCAGTTCGCGGAACGTGCGCGTGGACGTGTCCTTGTCGCGCATGTGCGTGAGCTTGTGCTGGATCAGCGGGTGATCGGTGATGAAGAGGTTCGGGAAACGGCTGTCCTGTTTCATGACGGGGTGCCTTGACGGCAAAAGGGGATCGGGGGCGGCGGCGGGTGTGGGCCGGCCGTCGCTCATGGCCGCAATTTTACCAAGGCGCGCCGCGCGATCCGGATATTATCGACGTCTCACGACAATCCGCGTGCCGCGCCCGCCCGTTCGCCCGTTTGCCTGCCGGCCGGCGGCAACGGGGAGCCGCGTCGGCACGCGCGCCACCAGGGAAGCGAAGATGGATCTCGGCATCGAAGGAAAGACCGCGCTCGTGTGCGCGGCCAGCAAGGGCCTCGGGCGCGGCTGCGCGGAAGCGCTGGCCGCCGAGGGCGTGAACCTCGTGATCGTCGCGCGCACGCGCGACACGCTGGAGGAAACCGCGGAAGAGATCCGCGCCGGCGCGAACGTGTCGGTCACGGCGGTCGCGTGCGACATCACGACGCCGGACGGCCGCGCGGCCGCGCTCGCCGCGTGCCCGCAGCCGGACATTCTCGTGACGAATGCCGGCGGCCCGCCGCCCGGCGACTTCCGCGATTTCTCCCACGACGACTGGATCCGCGCGCTCGACGCGAACATGCTGACGCCGATCGAGCTGATCCGCGCGACCATCGACGGGATGATCGCGCGCGGCTTCGGCCGGATCGTCAACATCACGAGTTCGGCGGTGAAGGCGCCGATCGACGTGCTGGCGTTGTCGAACGGCGCGCGCTCGGGGCTGACCGGCTTCGTCGCGGGGCTGTCGCGCAAGGTCGCGGGGCAGGGCGTGACGATCAACAACCTGCTGCCGGGGCTGTTCGATACCGACCGGATCGCGACGACGCTCGCCGCGTCGGCGAAGGCGCAGGGCGTGACGGTCGACGAGATGCGCGCGCGCCGCACGAAGGACATCCCGGCCGGGCGCCTCGGCACGCGTGCCGAATTCGGCGCGGCCTGCGCGTTCCTGTGCAGCGTGCACGCGGGCTACATCACCGGGCAGAACTGGCTGCTCGACGGCGGCGCGTATCCGGGCACGTTCTGACCCGCGCTTTTCGATTCACGACGACGACAACCGAACGACGAAGGAACTGGAGATGAGCAAACCCCGTATCGCACTGATCGCGCATGACGCGAAGAAGGACGAGATCGTCGCGCTCGCGGGTCAGTTTCGCGAGACGCTCGCGCAATGCCGGCTGGTCGCGACGGGCACGACGGGCGGCCGCATCGCGGCCGCGCACGGGCTTGAGGTCGAGCGCAAGCTGTCGGGGCCGCTCGGCGGCGACCTGCAGATCGGCGCGGAACTGGCCGACGGCCGCGTCGACCTCGTCGTGTTCCTGCGCGACCCGATGACCGCGCAGCCGCACGACCCCGACATCACCGCGCTGGTGCGCGCGTGCGACGTGCACGACGTGCCGGTCGCGACCAACGTCGCGACCGCGCGGATGCTGCTCGACGATCTGGCGAGGAACATGCAGGACGTGTGCTGACGAGCTGTTCTGGAGTGCTCCGCATTAACGGTCGGGTTCTGTCTGAAAGGGTGCCGTATCCGATCGGCGGTTGTGCCGCGTGCTTCGCTGTCGTGCGAGCCGGTCGGTGCGTTGTCACGCAACGACCGGCTCGGTGCTTCAGCGCGCCGCGCCTGTCGGCACAGCGTGTTGGCGCGATCACGCGACACGCAATCGAGCGGACGAGCGCGCTTGCGCGTTCGTCGAAGCCGTCGCGGGACAGGTCACGGCGCCGGCCAACGCGCGGACCTCGCGCGATAGCGCCTGGACTATGGCGAACTGCTCGTTCCGGCGAACGATAGAAGGGATTCAACTCCTTGAAGCAGTTCGGGCAAGAAGGACTGATCCAGTCCACAATGCCCCGTAATGCACGCGCCGTCGGGAGGAGTTGGCTGAAAGCGCCAGTCGCCCACGATTGCGCCTCGATCAAGTGTTCGCAATGTCAGCTCAAACCCCGGCTCAACGCCTGTTAACTCCGCTCGTTGCCCGGCTTGAAGCTGCATTTGAACAGATCGAATCTGTTGCCGAAATTGTCGCAACTCGTCGGGCATGACACTCCATTGCCCTTCCGCCTGGATACCCGGTACCGTCAATTGGATTCGTACATCGATCCATTCAAGATACGGCCCTCCCGGTTCGTCGCGTCGCGCAGCAACGGGCTCCATCTGAAGTCGAAAGTCATTTGTGTCGATGATCAGCATGGGTTCAACGCTAAAAACGCAACCTTCCGAGACGTGATGAACAATTGCCCACCTAGCCGTTCGTTTCGTTCCGGTGAGAGGCAATGTCCGGTATTTCAGGCGCTGCTAACGGCACGGGTATTTTTGTCGCAAGACGTATGTGACCAGGACTGCCGCATTCGCCTTCAGCGCATCTCTTGGCCGTTTCCCGAGATCGTGGAGCACTTCCGAATCGATTTCCCCCGGTTTGACACGCCCGTTGTCGCACCAGTCCTTGCCTTCGGTCGCATCGGCGACGCCCGCCAGATACCCGGCCATCGCGTGGCGCTCGGCGCCGCCATACGGCGTGTTGTCGAAACGGCTCAGGCCGTCGAGCAAACGGACGCCGTCCGCACGCGGTACCGGGGCCGCGGTTGCGCTGCCGATACTTGCGGACAACGACGCGAAAACAAACACGTTCCGGGCAAGAGCGAGCTTCATGGCGTGGACTGGGCGAATTGGGCAGCAGGCAAATTAGCACGGTCGTCATCTCGTAAACGACCTTGGCGACAACCGGTTTCCCGCCCGATCGACGTCGGCATTCGCCGGTGCGGGAAAAGCGCGTCGACGCCGCGCGGCAGATCCTTTGCGCGCGGGGCGCGAGGCGAGAAATGACCGACCGGCCGGGTCCGGCCATCGCGGCGCGAGCGACGTGACGTCAACGTTACGAAGTGTGCCGAACATCATCGACTGCGCAAGCGGGGGAAACGAACGGCAGCGACCGGTCTCATACCGCGCCGTTTTCCGCACGCGCGGCTCATGCGATCCGTTTTCCGCGAAAACCCTACCGATATGAAGGATTTGCGACGACGCGCTGCACGACCGCGCACGACGCGCGAGAATCGTCCGCCATGACCCGCGTTCACACGCATCGCCGTTGGGACGACGTCGATGCATTCGCCGAACCGGATTTCCAGATTCCAGACAAACGAGGAGCGAAACGATGCCGAAAGCAATCCGATACGACCAGCCGGGCGGCCCGGACGTGATGAAGTGGGTCGACGTCGATGTCGGCGCGCCGAAGGCGGGCGAAGTCCGCATCCGGCAGCACGCGGTCGGGCTCAACTACATCGACGTGTATTTCCGCACCGGCCTGTATCCGCAGCCGTTGCCCGGCGGCCTCGGGATGGAGGCGGCGGGCGAGGTGACGGCCGTCGGCGACGGCGTGACCGCGTTCAAGGCGGGCGACCGCGTCGCCTATGTCGGGCAGCCGCCCGGCGCATACGCGCAAGAACGCGCGATGCCGGCCGAGCGGCTCGTGAAGCTGCCTGACGGAATCAGCTACGACGACGCGGCGTCGGTGATGCTGCAGGGGCTGACCGCCCACTACCTGCTGCGCCGCACGTACCCGGTGAAGGCCGGCGACACGATCCTGATCCACGCGGCGGCCGGCGGCGTCGGCCTGCTCGTGTGCCAGTGGGCGAAGGCGCTCGGCGCGACCGTGATCGGCACGGTCGGCTCCGACGAGAAGGCCGAACTCGCGAAGGCGCACGGTTGCGATCATCCGATCGTCTATACGCGTGAGAACTTCACGCAGCGCGTGAAGGAGATCACGAGCGGCGCGGGCGTACCGGTCGTCTACGATTCGATCGGCAAGGACACCTACGTCGGTTCGCTCGACTGCCTCGCGCCGCTCGGCTACTTCGTCAGCTTCGGCAACGCGTCGGGCCCGCTGCCGCCGATCGACTCGAAGGAGTTCTCGTCGCGCGGCTCGCTGTTCTTCACGCGGCCGACGCTGTTCTCGTACATCGCGAAGCGCGCCGATCTCGAAGCCGCGGCCGCCGAGCTGTTCGACGTGATCCTGTCGGGCAAGGTGAAGACCAGCATCAACCAGCGCTATCCGCTCGCCGAAGTCGGCCGCGCGCATGCCGATCTGGAAGCACGCAAGACCACCGGTTCGACGATCCTCGTTCCCTGATCCGCTCCCGCGTGCCGGCGCCGCGCCGGTACGCGCCTGTCGCGGGCGGCGCCGCCGCGCCGTCCGTCCCGCCTCGATTCGCTCCGGTCCCGCCCCGCGCGTTTACGCGTTTTTTATACCCGCCCCGACAGCTTTGACCCGCCCTTTACGCGCGTTCCCATAAGGTTCTAGTCGTCCGATTTCGACGACGGAGAACATAAAAATGGATGGGGTTTTCATCGGCGCACTGGTGCTCTTCACCGCGCTGATCCTCGGTTTGCTTGCCGGCTGCGACAAGCTCGTGCAATACGGTCGCGGGGGGCGCGCATGACCTGGATGCTTTGGCTGGCGGGCGCCTCGACGGCCCTGCTGTTCGCGTATCTCGTCTTTGCGCTGCTGCGCGCGGAGGACATCGAATGAACGCGAACAACCTGTTGCAGACGCTGCTGTTCATCGTCGTGCTGCTGGCGGCGGCCGTGCCGGTCGCGCGCTACCTGAGCGCCGTGATGGACGGCAGTTCGCGGGTCGTGCGCGTGTTCGCGCCGCTCGAACGCGTGCTGTACCGCATCGCCGGCGTCGATGCGGGCACGGAAATGAACTGGAAGCAGTACACGATCGCGACGATCGCGTTCAACGCGCTCGGCGTGCTGTTTCTTTACGCGCTGCTGCGCCTGCAGGGCTTCCTGCCCGGCAACCCGCAGCAGTTCGGCGCGATGACGCCCGATGGTGCGTTCAACACGGCCGTCAGCTTCGTCGCCAACACGAACTGGCAGGACTACGCGCCCGAGCAGACCGTCAGCTATCTGTCGCAGATGCTCGGCCTGACCGTGCAGAACTTCCTGTCGGCGGCGACCGGCATCGTCGTCGTGATCGCGCTGATCCGCGGCTTCGCGCGCCACACCGCGCAGACGATCGGGAACTTCTGGGTCGACCTCACGCGCGTGACGCTGTACGTGCTCGTGCCGATGGCGGCGCTCGTCGCCGCGCTGCTGATGAGCCAGGGTGTGCTGCAGAACATGAAGGCGTACCAGGACGTGCCGGTGTTGCAGGCGAGCACCTACGCGGCGCCGAAGCTCGACGCGCAGGGCAACCCGGTGAAGGACGACAAGGGCAACCCGGTCACGGTGACGACGCCGCTCACGAAGCAGACGCTCGCGATGGGCCCGGTTGCCTCGCAGGAAGCGATCAAGATGCTCGGCACCAACGGCGGCGGCTTCTTCAACGCCAACTCCGCGCACCCGTTCGAGAACCCGACGCCGTTCGCGAACTTTCTGCAGATCTTCTCGATCCTGATCATCCCGGCCGCGCTGTGTCTCGTGTTCGGCCGCATGATCGGCGACCGCCGGCAGGGCGTCGCGGTGCTCGCGGCGATGACGGTCGCGTTCGTCATCGCGATCGGCGTCGAGGTGAGCGCCGAGCAGGCCGGCAACCCGACGCTCGCCGCGCTGCGCGTCGACCAGTCGGCCGGTGCGCTGCAGCCGGGCGGCAACATGGAAGGCAAGGAAACGCGCTTCGGGATCGCGCAGACCGGCATCTTCACGGTCGCGACCACGGCCGCGTCGTGCGGCGCGGTCGACGCGATGCACGATTCGCTGACCCCGCTCGGCGGCCTCGTGCCGATGCTGCTGATGCAGCTCGGCGAGGTGGTCTACGGCGGGGTCGGCTCGGGCCTCTACGGGATGCTCGTGTTCGCGCTGCTCGCGGTGTTCGTCGCCGGCCTGATGATCGGCCGCACGCCGGAATACGTCGGCAAGAAGATCGAGTCGTACGAGATGAAGATGGTGTCGATCGTCGTGCTGCTCACGCCGCTGCTCGTGCTGGTCGGCACGTCGATCGCCGTGCTCGCCGACGCGGGCAAGGCCGGCATCGCGAACCCCGGCCCGCACGGCTTCTCGGAAATCCTCTATGCGTTCAGCTCCGCCGCGAACAACAACGGCAGCGCGTTCGCGGGCCTGACGGTCGGCACGCCGTTCTACAACTGGATGACCGCGATCGCGATGTGGTTCGGCCGTTTCGGCACGATCGTGCCGGTGCTGGCGATCGCAGGTTCCCTCGCCGCGAAGAAGCGCATCGCGGTGACGAGCGGCACGCTGCCGACCCACGGCCCGCTGTTCGTCGTGCTGCTGCTCGGCACGGTGATGCTGGTGGGCGCGCTGACGTACGTGCCGGCGCTCGCGCTGGGCCCGGGCGTCGAGCACCTGATGATGTGGCTGGGCGCGTGATCCACCCGTGACGCGCCCGCATGGCGACACATAAAAGACTGAAGAGCTTGAAGAGATCGCAATGACTCAACATTCCGCAACACGGTCCATGTTCGATCCGGCGCTGCTGCGCCCGGCGATCGTGGATTCGTTCAAGAAACTCACGCCGCGCACGCAGTTCCGCAACCCGGTGATGTTCTGCGTGTACGTCGGCAGCATCCTGACCACGATCCTGTGGATCGCGGCGCTCGCCGGCCAGGCCGAGGCGCCCGCGGGCTTCATCCTCGCGATCGCGCTGTGGCTGTGGTTCACGGTGCTGTTCGCGAACTTCGCCGAAGCGCTCGCCGAAGGGCGCTCGAAGGCGCAGGCCGCGTCGCTGCGCAGCGCGAAGAAGGACGTGATGGCGAAGAAGCTGAACGAGCCGCATCCGAAGTCGCCGATCCGCATCACGACCGCGTCCGACCTGCGCAAAGGCGACGTCGTGCTGGTCGAGACCGGCGACGTGATCCCGGCCGACGGCGAGGTCGTCGACGGCGTCGCGTCGGTCGACGAGTCGGCGATCACCGGCGAATCCGCGCCGGTGATCCGCGAATCGGGCGGCGACTTCTCGTCGGTGACGGGCGGCACGCGCGTGCTGTCCGACTGGATCGTCGTCAAGGTCACCGCGAACCCCGGCGAGGCGTTCCTCGACCGGATGATCGCGATGGTCGAAGGCGCGAAGCGCAAGAAAACGCCGAACGAGGTCGCGCTGACGATCCTGCTCGTCGCATTGACGATCGTGATGCTGCTCGCGACCGCGACGCTGCTGCCGTTCTCGATGTTCTCGGTCGAAGCGATGAAGGCCGGCCACGTGGTGACGATCACCGCGCTCGTCGCGCTGCTCGTGTGCCTGATCCCGACGACGATCGGCGGCTTGCTGTCCGCGATCGGCGTGGCCGGGATGAGCCGGATGATGCAGGCGAACGTGATCGCGACGTCGGGCCGCGCGGTGGAAGCGGCCGGCGACGTCGACGTGCTGCTGCTCGACAAGACCGGCACGATCACGCTCGGCAACCGCCAGGCGTCCGCGTTCGTGCCGGCGCCGGGCGTGACCGAGGAAGCGCTGGCCGATGCCGCGCAATTGTCGTCGCTCGCCGACGAAACGCCGGAAGGCCGCAGCATCGTCGTGCTCGCGAAGGAGCGCTTCAACATTCGCCAGCGCGACATGGCGCAACTGCACGCGACGTTCCTCGGCTTTTCCGCGCAGACGCGGATGAGCGGCGTCGACCTGCCGGGTCGCGAGATCCGCAAGGGCGCGGCCGACGCGATCCGCCGCTACGTCGAGATGCACGGCAGCCGCTTCCCGGAAGAAGTGCGCCGCGCGGTGGACGACGTCGCGCGCCGCGGCAGCACGCCGCTCGTCGTGGCCGACCTGCAGGACGGGGTGGCGCGCGTGCTCGGCGTGATCGAGCTGAAGGACATCGTGAAGGGCGGCATCAAGGAGCGCTTCGCGGAGCTGCGCAAGATGGGCATCAAGACCGTGATGGTGACGGGCGACAACCGGCTGACGGCCGCGGCGATCGCGGCGGAAGCGGGCGTCGACGATTTCCTCGCGGAAGCGACGCCGGAAACCAAGCTCGCGACGATTCGCGAGCATCAGGCGGCCGGGCGTCTCGTCGCGATGACGGGCGACGGCACCAACGACGCGCCGGCGCTCGCGCAGGCCGACGTCGCAGTGGCCATGAACACGGGTACGCAGGCGGCGAAGGAGGCCGGCAACATGGTCGACCTCGACTCGAACCCGACGAAGCTGATCGAGATCGTCGAGATCGGCAAGCAGATGCTGATGACGCGCGGCTCGCTGACGACGTTCTCGATCGCGAACGACATCGCGAAGTACTTCGCGATCATCCCGGCCGCGTTCGTGACGACCTACCCGCAACTGCGCGTGCTCGACATCATGCACCTGACGTCGCCGGCGTCCGCGATCCTGTCCGCGGTGATCTTCAACGCGCTGATCATCGTCGCGCTGATTCCGCTCGCGCTGAAGGGCGTGACCTACCGGCCGCTCGGCGCCGCGTCGCTCTTGCGGCGCAACCTGCTGGTGTACGGCCTCGGCGGCGTGCTGCTGCCGTTCCCGTTCATCAAGCTGATCGACATGACACTCGCCGCGCTCGGCTGGGCCTGAGCCCGCCGCACTTGAAGGAACCATCATGAAATCGTTGATTCGCCCGCTCGTCGTGCTGTTCGTCATCCTGACCGCCGTGACTGGGCTCGCTTACCCGGCCGTGATGACCGTGTTCGGTCAGGCCGTGTTTCCGTCGCAGGCCAACGGCAGCCTGATCGAGCAGAACGGCAAGGTCGTCGGCTCCGCGCTGATCGGCCAGCCGTTCGACGCGCCGAAGTATTTCTGGGGCCGGCTGTCGGCCACCGCGCCGATGCCGTACAACGCGGCCGGCTCCGGCGGCTCGAACCTCGGCCCGCTGAACCCGTCGCTCGCCGATCAGGTGAAGGCGCGCATCGCCGCGCTGCGCGATGCGGGCACCGACCTGTCGAAGCCGGTGCCGGTCGACCTCGTGACGGCGTCGGCGAGCGGCCTCGATCCGGAGATCACGCCGGCCGCCGCCGCGTACCAGGTCGAGCGCGTCGCGAAGGCGCGCAATCTGGCGCCGGACGCGGTCGCGCAACTCGTCGCCGCGAACACGACGGGCCGCCAGTTCGGCGTGCTCGGCGAGCCGCGCGTGAACGTGCTGAAGCTGAACCTCGCGCTCGACGCGGCGCAGGCCGCGCACTGATCGGTCGCGCGGGCTGACCGGCATCCGGCGCGGCCTGAACCGTGCCGGATGCGCTTTTCCCGACGGCGCGCGCGCCGTCTTTGCCTTTTGCGGCGATTTGGAACCACAATGCTCGTACCCGCGCGCATCCGGGCGCTCCGCTTTCCTCACGCATGAATCGTCCCGATCCCGACCAACTCCTCGACAAGCTGCAGCGAGACGAAGAAAAGCAGCGGCGCGGCCAGCTCAAGATCTTCTTCGGCGCGTCCGCCGGCGTCGGCAAGACCTACGCGATGCTGCAGGCCGCGCGTCAGCGCGTGCAGGAAGGCGTCGACGTCGTCGTCGGCATCGTCGAGACCCACGGCCGCGCCGAGACGGCCGCGCTGCTCGACGGCCTCGACGTGCTGCCGTCCGCCCGCATCGACTATCGCGGCCGCACGCTCGCCGAATTCGATCTCGACGGCGCGCTCGCGCGGGCGCCGCAACTGATCCTCGTCGACGAGCTCGCGCATTCGAACGTGCAGGGCGCGCGGCACCTGAAGCGCTGGCAGGACGTCTACGAGCTGCTCGACGCGGGCATCGACGTATATACGACCGTCAACGTCCAGCACCTCGAAAGCCTGAACGACGTGGTCGGCGCGATCACCGGCATCCGCGTGTGGGAGACCGTGCCCGATCGCGTGTTCGACGCGGCCGACGAAGTCACGCTCGTCGACCTGCCGGCCGAGGAACTGCTCGAGCGGATGCGCGACGGCAAGGTCTATCTCGCGCAGCAGGCCGAGCGCGCGGTGCGCAACTTCTTCCGCAAGGGCAACCTGATCGCGCTGCGCGAGCTGGCGCTGCGGCGCACGGCCGATCGCGTCGACGCGCAGATGCGCGAGTACCGCGCCGACCGTTCGATCCAGCGCATCTGGCAGGCGCGCGAGCGGCTGCTCGTGTGCGTCGGCCCGGGCGCCGAGGCGCCGACGCTCGTGCGTGCGGCCGCGCGCCTCGCCGCGAGCCTGAAGGCCGACTGGATCGCCGTGTACGTCGAGACGCCGCGCCTGCAGCGGCTGCCCGACGCGCGGCGGCAGCGCACGCTCGACGCGCTGAAGCTCGCGGCCGAGCTCGGCGCGGAGACGGCCACGCTCGCCGGCGCCGACGCGGTCGCCGCGCTGATCGGCTATGCGAAGGTCCGCAACGTGTCGAAGCTCGTCGCGGGCGGCTCGCCGAAGGTCGGGCTCGCGCGCCGCTTCGCGCGGCCGTTCGGCGAGCAACTGGCGGAACGCGCGGGCGACGTCGACCTGATGCTGATTCGCGCGTCCGCGAGCGACGAGGCGCGCGCCGCGCCGCTCGACGCGCGGGCGCGCGACTGGCGCGATGCGTTCGCGCAGTTCGGCACGCACCGCTCGCCGCCGCGCCACTACGCGTATGCGGCCGCGATCTGCGCGGCGATCACCGTCGTCGCGAGCGTCGTGTCCGCGCGGCTCGACCTCACGAACCTCGTGATGCTGTACCTGCTCGGCGTGGTGTTCTCGGCCGTCCGGCTCGGGCGCGGCCCGGGCGTGCTGCAGTCGTTCCTGTCGGTGGCCGCGTTCGATTTCTTCTTCGTGCCGCCGCGCATGTCGTTCTCGGTCAGCGACACGCAATACCTGCTGACCTTCTTCGGGATGCTGCTGACGTCGCTCGTGATCAGCCACCTGACGTCGACGCTCACGCGCCAGGCGAGCGTCGCGCAGCGCCGCGAGCGCCGCACCGGCGCGATCTACGCGATGGCGCGCGAGCTCGGCGCGGCGCTGACGACCGAGCAGATCGTCGAAATCGGCAGCCGCCACGTCGGCGAGGTGTTCCGCGCGCGCGTCGCGATCCTGCTGCCCGACAGTGCCGACCAGGTGCGCCAGAAGATCGAGGAGCCCGATGCGGCCGTCACGCTGACGGGCGCGGAGCTCGACAGCGACGTCGGCCAGTGGGTGTACGACCAACAGAAGCCGGCCGGGCGCGGCACCGATACCTTGCCGGCGACGGCCGCGCTGTACCTGCCGCTGAAGGCGCCGATGCGCACGCGCGGCGTGCTTGCGGTCGCATCGCGCGAGCCGCGCGAACTCGAGGTGCCCGAGCAGCAGCGGATGCTCGACGCATTCGCCGCGCAGATCGCGCTCGCGCTGGAGCGCGTGCACTACGTCGAGATCGCGCGCGACGCGCTCGTCAACATGGAATCCGAGCGGCTTCGCAACTCGCTGCTGTCGGCGATCTCGCACGACCTGCGCACGCCGCTCACGACGATCGTCGGCTTCTCGTCGATGCTCGCGAACGGGCGCGCGGCCGCGCAGGCCGGCGACGGCGCGGCGGCCGCGCGCCTCGCGCAGCGCGAGGGCGAGCTCGTCGACGCGATTCACGACGAGGCGCTGCGCATGACGGGCATCGTCACGAACCTGCTCGACATGGCGCGGCTGCAGGCCGGCAGCCTGCAGCTCAAGCGCCAGTGGTCGCTGCTCGAGGAAACCGTCGGCGCCGCGCTTGCCGCCTGCCGGCGCGTGCTCGCGCGCCATCCCGTGCGCGTCGCGTTGCCGGCCGACCTGCCGTTGCTGCAGATGGACGCGGTGCTGATGGAGCGGCTGTTCACCAACCTGTTCGAGAACGCGGCGAAGTACACGCCGCCCGATACGTCGCTCGACATCGGCGCGGAGCGCGTGACCGACGACGGGAGCCCGTTCGTGCGCGTGCACGTCGACGATCACGGCCCGGGCCTTCCGGCCGGCATGGAGGCGCGGATCTTCGAAAAGTTCACGCGCGGCGAGAAGGAATCGGCGACGCCGGGCATCGGGCTCGGCCTCGCGATCTGCCGTGCGATCGTCGAGGCGCACGGCGGTAAAATCGGCGCACTCAACCGCACCGCGCCCGACGGCCGCGTGACGGGCGCGCGCTTCTGGTTCACGCTGCCGGTCGACACGCCGCCGGCCGCACCGGCCGTGCCCGACGACGAATCCGACCTGCCGGACGCATCGCCCCCATCCGAGTCATTGCCCGACCATGAGTGAACCCACCCTGACCGTCGTCCTGATCGAGGACGAAAAGCAGATCCGCCGCTTCGTGCGCGCCGCGCTCGAAGAGGAGGACATCGCGGTGTTCGAAGCCGAGACGGGCAAGCAGGGGTTGATCGACGCGGCGACGCGCAAGCCCGACCTCGTGATCGTCGACCTCGGGCTACCGGACACCGACGGCCTCGACGTGATCCGCGAGCTGCGCGGCTGGTCCGAGGTGCCGGTGATCGTGCTGTCGGCCCGCACGCAGGAAGAGGAGAAGGTCGCGGCGCTCGATGCGGGCGCCGACGATTACCTGACCAAGCCGTTCGGCGTGTCCGAACTGCGCGCGCGGATTCGCGCGCAACTGCGCCGGCGCAACCAGGGCGGCGCGAACGAGTCGCCGAAGGTGACCTTCGGCGCCGTGAGCGTCGATCTCGCGCTGCGCCAGGTGTGGCGCGACGACGCGATCGTGCACCTGACGCCGCTCGAATACCGGCTGCTCGCGACGCTCGTGCGCCACGCGGGGCGCGTGCTCACGCATCGCCAGCTGCTGCGCGACGTGTGGGGGCCGTCGCACGTCGAGAGCCATCACTACCTGCGCATCTACATGGCGCACCTGCGCCAGAAGCTCGAGGCCGATCCCGCGCAGCCCGAGCACATCGTCACCGAGACGGGCGTCGGCTACCGGCTCGTCGGCGCCGTGTGACGGGCGGTGCGGGGCCGCGCGCCGGCAGGGTTGCGCCGGCGCGACAGTTTCGCGACCGCGGCCGGCCTTGCACACCGGCCGCGCAATCCCCGCTATCCTGACCGTTCCCCGAACGAAAACGAGGAGCGTGCAATGTCCGTCCGTCTGGTCGTCATCTGTGCGCTGGCGCTGGCTGCGCCCGGCGCGTTCGCCCAGCCGCTGCCGCCCGGGCAGCAGCCGCCCGCGCGGGCGGCGCTGGCCAATCCCGCGTCGGTCAACTGCGAGAAGCTCGGCGGTCGCCATGTGATCCGTAACCTGTCGAGCGGGCAGGTCGGCATGTGCGTGTTCAAGGACGGCCGCGTGTGCGAGGAGTGGGCGCTGTACCGCGACGACCGCTGCGTCGGCGGGGGCGCGCCCAAGCGCGTGGCGAACTGACCGCGCGGCCCGCTGCGCCCCCGCACCGGCCGCCGGCAGGCCTGTAAGCCGCTTGTTATACTCGGCGCCGCCCGGGGACGACCCCGGGTCATTCGCTTTAACGGGGACGGCCCCATCCGATACGGAGTACGTCGAGATGGCGTGGGTATGGTTGTTGATCGCCGGTTTGCTGGAAGTGGCCTGGGCGGCCGGCTTGAAATCGTCGGACGGCTTCACGAAGCTCGGTCCGTCGGTGTTCACGATCGTGACGGCGCTGGCCAGCTTCGGGCTGCTCGCGGTCGCGATGCGCCAGTTGCCGCTCGGCACCGCGTACGCGGTGTGGACGGGCATCGGCGCGGTCGGCGCGTTCGTGTTCGGCATCGTGATGATGGGCGAGGCGCTGACCGCCGCGCGCGTCGCGAGCGCGGCGCTGATCGTCGCGGGGCTGGTCGGCCTGAAGCTGTCGTCGGCCGCCTGACGACGGTATCCCGGGCGCGCGTGCGCCCGGGCGCCGCGCCGCCTCGCGCAATTGCGCCGGTTGCCCGGCCAGCCTGTCTATAATGGAACGTATTCGGGCCTGAATACCGTCGTGCCTGTCGCGGCACGCGGTGCCGGTCGCCACGCGCCGCGCGGCCAGTCTGTCCGACCCGATGCGGTCAATCGGCAAAACGCACGGAAAGTGCAAGGAGAGGGCCATGATCGAAGCCATTTCCCTCGGCGCGGGGCTCGCGTGGGCGAGCGGCCTGCGCCTGTACCTGACGGTGCTGATCGCCGGCGTGCTGGCGCGGTTCGGCTGGCTCCATCTGCCCGACACGCTGGCCGTGCTGATGTCGCCGTGGGTCATCGGCGCCGCTGCCGTGCTCGCCGTGACCGAATTCCTTGCCGACAAGATCCCCGCGTTCGACTCGCTGTGGGATGCCGTGCATACCTTCATTCGCATTCCGGCCGGCGCCGTGCTCGCGGCCGGCGCGCTCGGCCATGCCGATCCGACCATGCTGGCGGTCGCGGGGCTGGCCGGCGGCTCGCTCGCCGGCGCCGCGCACGTGGCGAAGGCCGGCACGCGTGCGCTGATCAACCTGTCTCCCGAACCGATTTCGAACTGGTTCGCGTCGTCGACCGAGGACGGTCTCGTGGTCGGCGGGCTCGCGCTCGCCTTCTTCGTTCCACTCGCGTTCCTCGTGCTGCTTGCCGCGTTCATCGCGGCGTCGGCGTGGGCGCTGCCGCGCCTGTGGCGCGGCGTGTCCGGCGGCTTCCGCGGAATGGCGAACCACATGGTGTCGCGGCTCAATTCGATCGGAGGGAAACGCGATTGAAGGGGCCGCAACACGCGGCGCAGCCGCCGGCCGGGCCCTCCGGCCATGACGGGCGCGTGCATGGCGGCCGTTTCGGCCTGCGCGACCTGATCCACCAGGCTGCCCGGATGACCGCGCGCGACTGGCGCGCGGGCGAACTGACGCTGCTGGTCCTCGCGCTGGTGCTCGCGGTCGCGGCACTGACGAGCGTCGGCTTTCTCGCCGACCGCCTGCGCCAGGGGCTCGAGCGCGACGCGCGCCAGATGCTCGGCGCCGATTTCGTCGTGCGCGCCGATCGTCCCGTCGATCCGTCGTTCGACCGGCAGGCCCGCGCGCTCGGCCTGCGTACCGCGACGACCGCCATCTTCCCGAGCATGATCGCGTCCGCCGCGGGCGGGCAGGCCGCCGATGCGGCGCCGTCGCGCCTTGCGGCCGTGAAGGCCGTGTCGCCCGGCTATCCGCTGCGCGGCGCGGTCGAGATCCTGCCGGCCGGCGCGGCCGTCGCGCACAAGGCGGCCGCGATTCCCGCGCCCGGCACCGTATGGGCCGATCCGGCGCTGCTCGACGCGCTGCACCTGAAGGCGGGCGATACGGTGCGCGTCGGGCTGCGCACGTTCACGGTCGCCGCGGCGATCACCCGCGAGCTCGATCGCGGCTTTTCGTTCGTCAATTTTTCGCCGCGGCTGATGATGCGCGCGGACGAGCTCGCCGCGACGGGGCTCACGGGCTACGGCAGCCGCGTCACGTACCGGCTGCTGGTCGCCGGCGACGCACCGGCCGTCGCGCGCTTCGAGTCGTATGCGCATGCGCGCGTCGACGGCGGGAAGCTGCGCGGCGTCGGGCTCGAATCGTTGCGGGAAGGGCAGCCGCAGGTGCGGCAGACGCTGGATCGCGCGCGTCATTTCCTGACGCTCGTCGCGTTGCTGACCGCGCTGCTCGCGGCGGTCGCGATCGCGATGGCCGCGCAGCGCTACATGCGGCGCCATCTCGACGGATGCGCGACGATGCGCTGCCTCGGCGTGAGCCGCCGCACGCTCGGCGCGCTGTTCGCGCTCGAATTCGCGGGCGTCGGCATCGTGTCGGGCGCCGCGGGCGCGGTGCTCGGCTATGGCGGGCACTGGGCGTTGCTGGCCGCGCTCGGCAGCCTGATCGACGTCGTGCTGCCGCCGCCGACCTTGTGGCCGGCGCTGATCGGCATGGGTGCGGCGCTCGTGCTGTTGCTCGGTTTCGCGCTGCCGCCGCTCGTGCCGCTCACGCGCGTGCCGCCGGTGCGCGTGCTGCGGCGCGAGTGGGGCGACGCGTCGCGCGCCGCGTGGGCCGCGTATGCGGTCGGCGTCGTGCTGTTCGCGGCGCTGCTGATCGTGGCCGCCGGCAACCTGAAGCTCGGCCTGATCGTCGCGGGCGGCTTTGCCGGCGCGCTGGTCGGGTTCGCGCTGATCGCCCGGCTCGTGCTGTTCGCCGCCGCGCGCGCGGTGCGTAACGCGCGGGTGGCCGCGGGCGTTGGCTGGCGTTACGCGCTGGCGTCGCTGCACCGGCGCGGCACGGCCAGCGCGCTGCAGATCACCGCGCTCGCGCTCGGCCTGATGTGCCTGCTGCTGATCGCGATCACGCGCAACGACCTCGTGGCGGGCTGGCGGCAGTCGACGCCGCCCGATGCGCCGAACCAGTTCCTGATCGACATCCAGCCCGACCAGCGCGCCGATGTCGCCGCCTATCTGGCCGCGCACGGCGTGCGCGACGCCGTGCCCGCGCCGATGGTGCGCGGCCGCCTCGTCGCGATCAACGGCAAGCCGGTGAATCCGGACGCGTACCCGTCCGAAGAGGCGCGCCGGCTCGTCGATCGCGAATTCAACCTGTCGTACACGACCGAGTTGCCGTCCGACAACCGGATCGTCGAAGGCGACTGGTTCGGCACCGCGGCCACGCCGCAGATCTCGATCGAAGCCGGCCTCGCGAAGACGCTGAACGTGAAACCGGGCGACACGCTGCGCTTCGACGTGACGGGGCTGACGGTCGACGCACCGATCACGAGCGTGCGCAAGCTCGACTGGGGCTCGTTCCGCGTCAACTTCTTCGTGCTGATGCCGCCGCCGGTGCTGAAGGATTTCCCGGCCGTCTACCTGACGAGCTTCCATCTGCCCGCATCGAATGCCGCGCTGCTCGATCCGTTGATCGCGCGCTACCCGAACCTGACCGCGATCGACGTCGCGCCAATCCTCGCGCAGTTGCAGCGCATGATGCTGCAGGTGGTCGGCGCTGTGCAGTTCCTGTTCGCGTTCACGCTCGCGGCCGGCGTACTGGTGCTGTACACGGCGCTTGCCGGCTCGCGCGACGAGCGCGTGCGCGAGGCCGCGCTGCTGCGCGCGCTCGGCGCGTCGCGCGCGCAGGTCAATGCGGTGCAGCGCGCCGAATTCGTCGTGGTCGGCACGCTGGCCGGCGCACTCGCGTCGGCGGGCGCGATCGCGGTCGGCTGGGTGCTCGCGTCGCGCGTGTTCGACTTCCAGCTCGCCGTCGATCCATGGCTCGTGCCGGCCGGCGTCGCGGCCGGTGTCGTCTGCGCGGCTGCGGCCGGCTGGCTGAGCCTGCATAATGTGTTGCGGCGCCCCGCGCTGCAGTCGCTGCGCGACGCCTGAGCGTCGTCCGCGGCCCCGAAGATTCCGTTTCCCGACTATCCGTATGACCGATGTGAATGACGACGCGCCGTCGCAGCCGACGGCGTTCGAGCTCGTGGGCGGCGAAGCCCGCGTGCGCGAAATGGTGGACCGCTTCTACGACCTGATGGACCTCGAGCCCGAGTTCGCGCAGATTCGCGCGCTGCACCCGCCGTCGCTCGATGGGTCGCGCGACAAGCTGTTCTGGTTCCTGTGCGGCTGGCTCGGCGGCCCCGACCACTACATCGGCCGGTTCGGCCATCCGCGGCTGCGCGCGCGGCACCTGCCGTTCCCGATCGCATCGGTCGAGCGCGACCAGTGGCTGCGCTGCATGGCGTGGGCGATGGAGGACGTCGGGCTGGCGGAGCCGCTGCGCGAGCGGCTCATGCACTCGTTCTACGACACGGCGGACTGGATGCGCAACCGGCCCGGTTGATCGACCGGTACGCCGCTGCCCGCGCGCGGGACGATCTGCGTCTGGGCGCCCGTGCGGCCCGGCGCGACACTGGCCGTTTCCCCCATCGATTCGAGGCTCGCCCGATGACGACACAAGCGCTGTTTCGCGAAGACGCGTACCTCACGCAATGCGAGGCGATCGTCCAGGCCGTCGGCGACGACGGCATCCGGCTCGACCGCACGGTGTTCTATCCGCTCGGCGGCGGCCAGGCCGGCGACGCCGGTACGCTCACGCTGCCCGACGGCAGCACGATCGCGATCGCCGACACGCGCAAGGCGAAGTTCGACGGCGCGACGCCCGACGACGCCGTCCATGTGCCGGCGCCGGGCCAGGCGGCGAGCGTCGCGACGCTCGCTCCCGGCACGCGCGTGGTCGCGCAGATCGACTGGCTGCGCCGCTATCGGCACATGCGCCTGCATACGGCCGCGCATCTGATGTGCGCGGTGCTGCCGTACGCGGTCGACGGCTGCAGCGTGACGGCCGACTACGTGCGGCTCGATTTCGCGACGTCCGAGTCGATCGACCGCGACGACGTCGAGCGGCGCCTCGCGGGCTTCGTCGCCGGTGCGCATCCGGTCACGACCGAATGGATCACCGACGACGAGATGGCCCAACGGCCCGAACTCGTGCGCACGATGAGCGTGAAGCCGCCGATGGGCCTCGGCCGCGTGCGGCTGCTGCGCATCGAAAACGTCGACTTGCAGCCGTGCGGCGGCACGCACGTGCGCAACACGTCCGAAATCGGCGGCCTGCGGGTCGCGAAACTGGAAAAGAAGAGCGCGCGCACACGGCGCCTCGTACTGGAGTTTGCATGACGATCGATACCGGGAAAGCGGGCGCGGCAGCGCTCGATCCGCAGGCACGGGAGATTCTCGATTTCTGGTTCGGCGAGCCGGGCTCGGCCGAATTCGGGCAGAACCGCAAGATCTGGTTCAACGGCGGCGCGGCGTTCGACGACGTGCTGCGCACGCGTTACGGCGCGCTGCTCGACGCCGCGTGCGACGGCGCCTGCGATCACTGGGCCGATTCGCCGTCGGGCGCGCTGGCGTTGATCGTCGTGCTCGACCAGTTCTCGCGCAACATCCATCGCGGCACGCCGCGCGCGTTTGCCGCCGATCCGAAGGCGCTCGCGCTCGCCCGCCGCGTCGTCGCGGCCGGCTGGGACGCGCGGTTGCCGAGCGGGCATCACCGTGCGTTCGCATATCTGCCGTTCGAGCACGACGAGTCGCTCGAGAGCCAGCGCGAGGCCGTGCGCCTGTGCGCGGGCATCCGCGACGAGGCCGGGTGCGAGAGCTATCACCGCTTCGCGTTGCTGCATGCGGCCGTCGTCGAGCGCTTCGGCCGCTTTCCGCACCGGAACGCGATTCTCGGTCGCGCGTCGACCGACGAGGAAACGGCGTTTCTGCGGGAGCCCGGCTCGTCGTTTTGATGATTCGGAGGTTGGCGGGATGAGGAGAGGGCGCGGCGAACCCTGGGACGCATGCGGGTTCGTGCCGGCGCCGGTGTCGCAAAAGGCTGCGCACCGGCCGGACGGCTGAGCGCGGCGCGCGCCGAAGAGGAAAGTGAAGGCGGGCAGGACGGCGCATCGCGCCGCCCTGTGTCACTGCGGATGCTGTTCGGGCGTGCGCACGTAGACGCGCAGCAGCTCCTCGTTGTCGCCCGGGCGGGCGCCGGCCCAGAACAGCTTCCATTCATTGCCGGGCGCCGGATCGACGGCCCGCACGCCCTGCACGATCATCCACGTGCAGCGCGTCGTCTTCGCGTCGTCGATCGGCGTGTGCTGGATGCCGGAGAAGTAGTACAGCATCGGCGCTTCCGATTCGCCGAGCCCGTGCAGGCTCGCCATGCAGTCGCCGTCGTTCCATTCGAGCGCGAGATGCGCGTTCAGGTCGTCGAACACCGAGCGGTAGCTCTTCGCGACGTCGAGCCACGGCAGCAGCAGCGTATAGACGAGCCCCCACGCGACGAGCGCGCCGGCGCCCCACGACAGCGCGCCGCGCCACAGGCCCGTCGTGCGCAGCTTCGGCAGCAGCGTCAGCCAGCCGACCGTCAGCGCGAGCGCGCCGGTCACGAGCGCGGGCTGGATCGGCATCGTCCAGTCGAGCGGCAGCCAGCGGCCGAGCAGCGCGAGATCGGCGCGCGACGCGGCCGGATCGGCCATCACCGCCCAGATCGCCCATGCCAGCGCGACGACCGTGCCGAACAGGATGCGGCTCAGGTAGTCCCACGCGAAATGCACGCGGCGCGGCAGGCGGTCGATCGCCTGCGCGGCGACCAGCGCGAGCGGCGCGAAGAACGGCAGGATGTAAAGCTGGCGCGACGTCGCGGACACTTGCAGCACGACGAGCCCGATGCCGGCGAACAGCACGGGCAGCGCGATGCGCGGCGCACGCCAGTCGCGCCATGCGCCGCGCGCGAGCGCGACGATCGCGAGCGGTGCGACCGGGAAGCCGACCAGCAGGAACGCGCGCAGGATGAACAACGGCTTGTCGTTTTCCGCGCCGAGTTCGGGGACGGAGAAACCGAAGAAGCGCCCGACGTTGTTGTCCCAGAACCACGTCATGAACAGCGTTTCCGAGCGCAGGAACAGCGCGGTCGGCCAGATCAGCGCGAACGGCGCGAACACGAGCGCGGCGACGCCGAGCGCGCGCGCGAACGCGCGGGTGCGACAGGCCGGGTAGAGCGCCAGCGTGCAGACGAGCGTGGCCGCGAACACGAGCGGGACGAACAGCCCTTTCGCCATCAGCGCGATGCCGACGCCCGCGCCGAAGAGCGGCGCGGCCCAGCGGCCGGCCGGATGCGGCGGCAGCCCGTGCCGCATCTGCTGCGCGCGCGCGACGTGCTGCATCACGAGTTCGAGCAGCCCGCAGAATCCCATCGCCGTGCCGGCAAACAGCGCGACGTCCGTCATCATGTCGTGCACGTGCTTGATGACGACGAGCGTGCTCGCGCTCAGCACGACCGGGCCGAGCACGCGCAGGTCGAACCACGTGTCCGACCGGCTGGCCACGCGCGCCGCGCGCGCGATGAAGCCGAACGCGAGCGCGGCGAACAGGGCGCTCGCCAGGCGTGCCGCGTCGTGCAGCGGCATCACGCGCTGCAGCAGCCACGCGAGGCTGGTCGCGACCCATGCGTAGAGCGGCGGCTTTTCCATGAACGGCAGGCCGGCATTGGTCGGCACGACGAAGTCGCCGGTCTCGAGCATGTGCTGGATGATGCCGAACGTGTAGGTTTCATCCTGTTTCCACGGATCGTGCCCGAGCACGCCGGGCAGCGTGTACGCGCACACCAGGGCGGCGACGAACAGCCACGCGCGCCAGCCGAGCGGCAGCGAACGCTCGCGTGGGGGGCTGATCGCGGCGGTCGAGGCGGCGACGGGCGTGCCGGCGGCGTCCAGCGTCGCGATGGCGTCGGTATCGGCGGTCGAGCGGGTGTGCGCGGCCGAGGCGGGCACGGGCGTGCGTCGCCGGCCGGGCGCTGCGGTTCCAGGCATGGAAAAGATCTCGGGTCGAGTCGAGCCGGTCCGGCGACATGGGCTGGACCGATTAGCGGCTACATTCGGGTAACGGACAGCGTGTTCGGGACACCTGTCTGGATGTCCGCTAGTAGAGCACGGAATTGTTACGAATGTTTACTGAAACTGTCACGGAATTGTGGAGATTTGTGGCGCCGTGACGAAGGGGCGTTTGTGACCGCCGTATTGTTGCGCCGCGCGTCAGCTCAGCGGCCGCCGCCGACGTCGAGCAGCGCGCCCGTCGTGTAGGACGCCGCATCGCCGAGCAGCCAGACGATCGCCTCGGCGATCTCCTGCGCTTCGCCGGCGCGGCCGAGCGGCGTCTGCGCGCCGAGGCGGGCCGCACGGCCCGGCTGGCCGCCGCTGGCGTGAATGTCGGTCTCGATCAGGCCGGGGCGCACCGCGTTGACGCGTACGCCGTGCGGGCCCAGTTCCTTGGCCAGGCCGATCGTCAGCGAATCGACCGCGCCTTTCGAGCCCGCGTAGTCGACGTACTCGTTCGGCGAGCCGAGCCGCGACGCGATCGACGACACGTTGACGATCGCGCCGCCGCGCCCGCCGCGGTCGGTGGACAGCCGGCGCGCGGCTTCGCGGGCGCACAGGTACGCGCCGAGCACGTTGGTATCGAACATCCGCCGCAGCCGGTCGACCGGCATGTCGGCGAGCGGCATCGACGGCGCGACGATGCCCGCATTGTTGACGAGCGCGTCGAGCCGCCCGAACGCCTCCGCGACGGTATCGAACATCGCGACGACGTCCGCCTCGTTCGCGACATCGCCCGCGACGATGCACGCGCGGCCGCCCGCGTCGCGCACGGCCTGCGCGGTCAGTTCGGCGGCCGCCGCGTCGCGCGCGTAGTTGATGCCGACGTCCCAGCCGCGCTCGGCGGCGAGCACGGCGGTCGCGCGGCCGATGCCGCGGCTCGCGCCGGTGATGAGGACGGCCTTGCGGTCGGACGGTGCGGTCATCGCGTGCGGTTTCCGGTGAAGGTTACTTCGCTGTGTCAGGCGCCCACTTGTCGCGGGCGGGCGGCTGGTAGCGGCGCAGCCGCTCGATCAGCGCGACGGGCTCCGATTCGACGCACAGTGCGTCGAAATAGGCCGGCCGCATGAAGCCTTCGTCGACCGTATGGCGCAGCAGCGCGATCAGCGGATCGTAGAACGAATCGATGTTGTAGAGCGCGACGGGCTTGCGGTGATAGCCGAGCTGCGCCCACGTGTAGACCTCGAAGAGCTCCTCGAGCGTGCCGGCGCCGCCGGGCATCGCGACGAACGCGTCGGAGAGGTCGGCCATCATTTTCTTGCGATGATGCATGTCGGGCACGACGTGCAGCTCCGACAGCCCCGTATGGCCGACTTCCTTGTCGACGAGCAGCTCGGGGATCACGCCGACCGCACGGCCGCCGGCCGCCATCACTTCGTCGGCGATCACACCCATCAGGCCGACGCGCCCGCCGCCGTATACGAGCGTGAGACCTGCGCCGACGAGCGCGCGGCCGAACGCGCGCGCGGCATCGGCGTAGACGGGCCGCACGCCGGACGACGAGCCGCAGTAAACGCAGACTGCCTTCATTGCTTCGCGTCCTTGGCGGGGGCCGGGCCGGTGGCGACGGGGCTGCCGGCCGGGCGCGGCGAACCGTCGCGCGGGGGCAGGTAGTCGGTGAACTGGCGCTTGGGCAGCTTGCCGGAGACGAGATCGTCGAACAGCTGGCGCGAACGGCCGCGCAGGTACGGCGCCATGATCGAGATCACGTGCATGCTCACCTGGTGCAGCTCTTCGCGGATCGCGTCCTGGTCGTTGTACTTGCGCGGATGCATCACGTACTGGTACGACAGCCAGTACGTCGAGATCACCGCCATGTTGGTGGCGATGACTTCGATCTCGGCGGGCGTCGCGACCATTTCGGCATCGGAGACGAGCAGTTCGCACATGTCGTGCGCGAAGCGCACCTTGTGGCTGATGATCTGCTTGAAGTGCGTCTCGAGCGTGCGGTTGCGGGCGAGCAGGTCGTTGAGGTCGCGATACAGGAACCGGTAGGTCCACATGAAATCGGCCATGTACTGCAGGTACGACCAGGTTTCGTCGATCGTCGGACGGTGATCTTCGGGGAAGCGCAGCCGCCGTTCGATCTGCTGCTCGAACTGCGCGAAGATGCTGTTGATGATGTCGTCCTTGTTGCGGAAATGGTAGTACAGGTTGCCTGGACTGATTTCCATTTCCTCGGCGATCGTCGTGGTGGTGACGTTCGGTTCGCCGATCTCGTTGAAGAGTTTCAACGACAACTCGAGAATCCGTTCGCGGGTGCGGCGGGGAGGTTTCGCTTCCATGTCGTCCGGCCCTGTGTATGCCGGACTGGCGGGCGCTGCAATCGATGCTGCGTGATTCGTCCGGCGCGGGTTGCTGTTCTATGTCTGGCCGACGATTATAAACCGGGGTTTCGCCCCATCGGGGCATTTCGTGAGCGCGGCCGCCGCGCGGCGCATGGTGCAGCGCCGCACGCGGGCGGCGGGAAAGAGGCCCGCCGGTTGCTAGGGTCTGTTTACATACGGAACGCACATGCGTTGCCACGAGAACGGCCGCTCGCGAGGCGTGCGACGCCGCGAATACTGGACGTATTCGCA
>NZ_JAHLCL010000005.1:1287503-1341144 GCF_029268935.1 Burkholderia semiarida
ACATGCGTTGCCACGAGAACGGCCGCTCGCGAGGCGTGCGACGCCGCGAATACTGGACGTATTCGCAAGGAGCACAACGCGGCGAGCGGCCGTTCTCGTGGCAACCCCAAATTAAAAAATCATTCCAGGGGAATGCGCGAAATCGCCCGCATGGCGGCGTCGCGCGTCACTTGTTTGGCTCGGCCAAACGGCGCTCCTTCCTCCTTGCCCTGCGAGCGATTTCGCGCATTCGCATGTGCGTTCCGTATGTAAACAGACCCTAGAAGCCGAGCCAGCGTGCGACGACCGGGCCGAGCACGAAGCCCCAGGTCGTCACGCATGCGAACAGCGCGACCGTTACGGCCGCGCTGCCGAGGTCCTTCGCGCGCTTCGAGAGTTCGTGACGCTCGAGCGAGATGCGGTCGATCGCGGCTTCGACGCTCGAGTTCAGCAGCTCGACGATCAGCACCAGCAGCACCGAGCCGATCAGCAGCGCGCGCGACGCGGCCGGCACCGGCGCGAACGCGCCGATCGGCAGCATCAGCGCGGCGAGCGTGAGCTCCTGGCGAAACGCGCTCTCCTCGCGGATCGCGACGCGAAAGCCGTTCAGCGAATGCTTGAGCGCGAACCACGCGCGCGTGATGCCGCGGTGGCGCTTGTACGGGTTCGGCGGCAGCGGCGCGAGCCGATCGTCGGGGCCGAGCGGCTCGTGCGTGTGCGCGTCGGCGTCGGCGTGCGGCTCTTCCTCGTCGAACGGGCGGTGCCGTGGCGGCGTCGCAGCGGGGGGCGGAATCTTGTCGTTCAGGTCTCGTTTCAAACGGCGGCACCTTCGGCTGGCGAGTACGCGGTCTTCGGCAGCGGCTTCAGATGCGACGCGAACTGCTCGGATGCCGCGCGCCACGAGAAGCGTTCTGCCCACGCGCGCGCAGTCGTGCGTTCGATCTTCAGCGCCTCGAGGCAGGCTTCCTGCAGGTCCTCGTGCATCGCGCCGGCATGGCCTTCGCCGAGCACGTCGATCGGGCCCGTGACGGGATACGCGGCCACCGGCGTGCCGCAGGCGAGGGCTTCGAGCAGCACGAGGCCGAACGTGTCGGTGCGACTCGGAAACACGAACACGTCGGCCGCAGCATACACCTTCGCGAGCTCCGTCTGTGACAGCACGCCGAGATAGTTCGCTTCCGGGTAGCGCGACTTGAGCTCCGCGAGCGCGGGGCCTTCGCCCGCGACCCACTTCGAGCCGGGCAGGTCGAGGCGCAGGAACGCCTCGACGTTCTTCTCGATCGCGACGCGGCCCACGTACAGGAAGATCGGTCGCGCGGTATTGAGCACCTTCGACTCCATCGGCCGGAAGATGTCGAGATCGACGCCGCGGGTCCACAGCACCACGTTCGTGAAGCCGAATTTCTCGAGGTCCTGCTTGACGACCGGCGTCGGCGCCATCACCGCGAGCGACGGGCCGTGGAACCAGTGCAGGAAGCGGTAGGTCGCGGCGAGCGGAATGCCGAAGCGCGCCTGCACGTATTCCGGAAAGCGCGTGTGGTACGCGGTCGTATACGGCAGCTTGCGGGCGCGCGCATAGCGCCGTGCGGCGAGGCCGAGCGGGCCTTCGGTCGCGATGTGCAGCGCGTCGGGTGCGAACGCATCGATCCGTGCGCGCAGCTTGCGGTACGGCAGGATCGACAGGCGGATCTCGGGGTAGGTCGGGCAGGGCACCGTGCGGAATTCCAGCGGCGTGAGCAGTTCGACGCGGTGGCCGAGCGCCGTGAGTTCGCGCGACGTGCTCTTCAGCGTGCGCACGACGCCGTTGACCTGCGGTTCCCACGCGTCGGTGACGATCATGATCTTCATCGCGGCATGTCCTGTAAGTTGGGTTGTGTCAGGCAGCGGCCTTGGCCTTGCGCGACGTGGCTTCCGACGGCGCGGTGCGCATCACCGTCCAGTAGACGATCTTCAGTTCGCCTTCCATCGTTTCGACGAGCGCGGACAGGCTTTCGACCCAGTCGCCGTCGTTGCAGTACAGCACGCCGTCGATGTCGCGGATCTCCGCCTTGTGGATATGGCCGCACACGACGCCGTCGCAGCCGCGGCGGCGCGCCTCGTCGGTCATCACGGTCTCGAACTGCGAGATGAAGTTGACCGCGTTCTTGACCTGATGCTTCAGGTACTGCGACAGCGACCAGTACTGGAAGCCGAGCCGGCTGCGGATCCGGTTGAACCAGCGGTTCAGCACGAGGATCAGCGTGTAGAGCGTGTCGCCGAGGTAGGCGAGCCATTTCGCGTGCTGGATCACGCCGTCGAACAGGTCGCCGTGCACGATCCACAAACGTTTGCCCGCGAGCGTCGTGTGGAACGCCTCGCCGCGCACCTGGATGTCGCCGAACGCGAGATCGCAGAACTGCCGCGCGCCTTCGTCGTGGTTGCCGGGGATGTAGACGACCTGCGTGCCCTTGCGCGCCTTGCGCAGGATCTTCTGCACGACGTCGTTGTGCGCCTGCGGCCAGTACCAGCCTTTCTTCAACTGCCAGCCGTCGATGATGTCGCCGACGAGGTACAGGTATTCCGAGTCGTTGTGACGCAGGAAATCCAGCAGGTAGGGCGCCTGGCAGCCGCTCGAGCCGAGGTGGATGTCGGACAGCCAGATGGTGCGGTAGCGGTGGGCGGACGGCTCGGGATCCTCGTGTTGCGTTGTGTGCGCGACGGGCGGCTGTTGGGACGCCACGCCGTCGGTTGCCCCCGTGCCGGACAGGAACGCAGTGGCGGCGCGGGCGCCGATGGGGTGGCGAAACAGTGAGGTCGCGGACGTTTTCTGGCCCATGCATGACTCGCGCCGGTTGACATTACCGGCATTCCGCCATGCGGGCGTGACTGTGCCGTGACAGTCACGAGACGTTCTTATTACGACCGTCGAAGGGTGTTTAGCCGTGAATGAACGGACGTTGCGTAATCTGCCGCACTGAACGGCTGAGACTTGTCCGGTCAGGCCAACCCGGCTGGATGAAGCGGCGCCGGACGAACGGCTTTCGTCTGCCGAATGCGGCGCGTCAGCGCGGCAGGGCGACGACGCGCGTGCGGGCGATGCGGTCGTGCGGGAACTGGCGGCCAGCGTGCAGCCGCGCGGCGCCGGCCCACACGACGATCCACGCGGCGGTGAGCGCGAGCGTGACGGGTACCGACAGGCCGAGGAGCGGGTGCAGCGCGAGCGGCGGCAGGAACCACAGCCAGCCGAGCACGTAGCGGACGAGCGCGTGGCCGGCGCTCAGCGGCCGGCCGCTCGACGATTCGAGCCGCAGCCGCCAGGTTTTCATCGGCAGCGTCTGGCCGCCGTGCGTCCAGAACCACACGAAATACGCGCCGACGACGAGCGCGATCCACGCGGCAAGCAGGTTGTGATGGACGAGGCCGTTGCGTTGCTGCGTCGCGAGGCTGAACGCGAGCCCGGCGAAGAATACGACGCCGAACAGCAGCACGCCTTCGTAGAGCAGCGCGGCGAGGCGCCGCCGTACGGACGGCGCGGCGGCCGGGGGCTCGGGCGCGCGGACCTTCGCCACGGCCGCTCAGGAGCCCTTGAACAGCGACGGCGCGTCGGCCGGCGACACCGGCGCCACGGCAGGCGGTGCGGATGCGGCGCCGGCCGTCGACGATGCAGGCGCCGGCAGCGCGGCTGCGCTGGCCGAGGCGGGCGCCGGGGCGGCGGCCGCGCCGCTGGCCGGATGTTCGTGCGCATTGACGAGGCGGCGGACGTCGCGGTCGGCGACGGTCGGCGGCGCGCTGACGACACTCGGCCTGCGGCGGCGCTCGGCGGCGGCCAGCCGTTCCTTCTGCTCCTCGGGGAGCTGCTGGTAGGCCTTCCATGCGCGCTCGCGCGCCTGCGCCGACAACTCCTTCGCGCTCTGGTAGTTCTCGCGCGCGACGCGGCGTTGCTCGGGCGTCATCTTCGCCCATTCGGTCATCCGTTCCTGCAGGCGCTTCTGGTCATCCGGCGACAACTTCGCGAAACGTGATGCGATCTTCAGCCATTTTCGTTTGCGGGCGTCGCTGAAGCCGTCCCACTGGTCGGCGAACGGGGCGAGGGCCGCGTGCTGGGCCGGCGTGAGGCGCGCCCACGACAGCGGGCCGGTGGCGGCCGGCAGCGGCAGGGGCAGCGGGGGGAGGTCGGTGGTCAGCCCGGTCGCGGCCGACGCCGGCGCGGCGGGGCTGGTGGTCGCGACGGGCGCCGTCGCCGGGGCCGGGTGGAATCGGGAATACGTGGCGACGTAGGAAACGGCGATCGCGATCACGCATCCGAAAAATACGGCCAGGCCGCGCTTCTGACTCACCCGTGCGATCCCCTCGTTATTGTCTGTCAGTGAGCGCGCGACAGATACGCGTTGAATCCGTGGTCGAGATACGCGTTGAGCGGCAGGTCGTCGCTGAGCATCGCCGCGTCGATGTCGGCGAGCTCGGCGGTGCGCTGCATGTCTTCCCAGTACGCGATGCCGACGAGCCCCGCCAGCAGCAGCGCGAGCGGCCATGCGCGCAGCAGGCGACGGGCGAACGACGCGGACGGGCGGCCGGCCGGCGGGCGGTTCGCGGGCGTCGAGCCGTAGGCGCCGGCCGCGCCGGCGAAGGCCGGCACGAACACCGGCGCGCTCGCGGCTTCGGGCTTCTTGCGCGCGAGCGCCGCCCGACGGGCGACGGCCAGCCGATCGGTGGTCGCGGCAGGCAGCGCGGCCGCGCGCTCGTCCAGCGCGCGGCGCACCTTCAGCGCGAATTCGTGTTCTCGGTTTGCGGAGCTCATAGCGTGATTCCTTTGGCCTTGAGCGCTTGCGCCAGCGTGTGAGTGGCCCGCGAGCAGTGCGTCTTGACGCTGCCCTCGGAGCACCCCATTGCGGCGGCAGTCTCGGCGACATCCATATCTTCCCAATAACGCATCAGGAACGCTTCCCGTTGACGCGCCGGAAGCTTCTGGATTTCTTCGTCGATCAGGGCCAGAACCTGCTCTCGTTCGAGGCGGTGCTCGCTGCTCTCGACGCCCGCGTTGTCGTCCGCGGATTCGAGCGTTTCGAGCGGGTCGAAGTCTTCGTCGTCGGTGCTGTTCAGCGACGAGAACAGCGTGACCCACGTGTTGCGGACCTTCTGCCGCCGGAACCAGTCGTGGATCGCGTTCTGCAGGATCCGCTGAAAGAGCAGCGGCAGCTCGGCCGCCGGCCGGTCGCCGTACTTTTCCGCGAGCTTGATCATCGCGTCCTGCACGATGTCGAGCGATGCATCGTCGTCACGCACGGCGTACGCAGCCTGCTTGAACGCGCGCCTTTCGACGCCCGCCAGAAAGTCGGCGAGTTCCTTGTCTGATGCCATTCCGTGAAGGTATGCGCTGCGGCCCGCTGCGTGGTGAAAAAGGTCGAAAAATTTCGTAAAACCCGCGGATGCTATCAAATTTTCATGCGACTTGGCACCGGATCGGGCGCCGCACGTTGCGCGCCAACCGCGCCGGTCGGGCGCCGGGCGGCGCGCATGATGCGCTGCGGGATATTTTTCTTGACGAGCCAATCACGACCCGCTATCGTCAGCGATTCGCAACATGAAGTGATGGTCTCATTTGAGGCTGGCCCAAGAAGCCCGCCCTTCAAACTGGACGCGCCGCTTGAACCCGAGCCACAAGCCCGGCAGAGAGCACCCGATCAATTTTTTGCCGAAAATTCGAAAGGTCGAAATGAACATGCCCAGCGCGGAATTCTCCACGTCGGAACCCCTTTCCCCTCCCGATAGCGACTCCATCGGCGGCACCGTGCTCATGAAGGCACTGGCCGACGAAAACGTCGAATTCATCTGGGGCTACCCCGGCGGCTCGGTTCTCTATATCTACGACGAGCTGTACAAGCAGGACAAGATTCAGCACGTGCTGGTGCGCCATGAACAGGCGGCCGTGCACGCAGCCGATGCGTATGCGCGCTCCACCGGCAATGTCGGCGTCTGTCTCGTGACGTCGGGCCCCGGTGTCACCAACGCGGTGACCGGCATCGCGACGGCCTACATGGATTCGATCCCGATGGTCGTGATCAGCGGCCAGGTGCCGACGGCCGCGATCGGCCAGGATGCCTTCCAGGAATGCGACACCGTCGGCATCACGCGTCCGTGCGTGAAGCACAACTTCCTCGTGAAGGACGTGCGCGACCTCGCGGAAACCGTCAAGAAGGCGTTCTATATCGCCCGCACCGGCCGTCCAGGCCCCGTGCTGATCGACATCCCGAAGGACATCTCGAAGACGCCGTGCCAGTACGAGCCGATCAAGAGCGTGTCGCTGCGTTCGTACAACCCCGTCACGAAGGGCCATTCGGGCCAGATCCGCAAGGCCGTGTCGCTGCTGCTGTCGGCCAAGCGTCCGTACATCTACACGGGTGGCGGCATCATCCTCGCCGACGCGTCGCGTGAGCTGAACCAGTTCGCGGACCTGCTCGGCTACCCGGTCACGAACACGCTGATGGGCCTCGGCGGCTATCGCGCGTCGGACAGGAAATTCCTCGGCATGCTCGGCATGCACGGCACCTACGAAGCGAACATGGCGATGCAGCATTGCGACGTGCTGATCGCGATCGGCGCCCGCTTCGACGACCGCGTGATCGGCGACCCGGCGCACTTCGCGTCGCGCCCGCGCAAGATCATTCACATCGACATCGACCCGTCGTCGATCTCGAAGCGCGTGAAGGTCGACATCCCGATCGTCGGCGACGTGAAGGAAGTGCTGAAGGAACTGATCGAGCAACTGCAGACGGCCGAGCACGGCCCCGACACCGAGGCGCTCGCGCAATGGTGGAAGGACATCGAGGGCTGGCGCGCGAAGGACTGCCTGAAGTACGACCGCGAAAGCGAGATCATCAAGCCGCAGTACGTGGTCGAGAAGGCGTGGGAGCTGACGGACGGCAATGCGTTCGTGTGCTCGGACGTCGGCCAGCACCAGATGTGGGCCGCGCAGTTCTACCGTTTCAACAAGCCGCGTCGCTGGATCAACTCCGGCGGCCTCGGCACGATGGGCTTCGGCCTGCCGGCGGCGATGGGCGTGAAGATGGCCCATCCGGACGACGACGTGCTGTGCATCACGGGCGAAGGCTCGATCCAGATGTGCATCCAGGAACTGTCGACCTGCCTGCAGTACGACACGCCCGTGAAGATCATTTCGCTGAACAACCGCTATCTCGGCATGGTCCGCCAGTGGCAGCAGATCGAATACAGCAAGCGCTATTCGCATTCGTACATGGATGCGCTGCCTGACTTCGTGAAGCTCGCCGAAGCGTACGGCCACGTCGGCATGCGGATCGAAAAGACTTCGGATGTGGAGCCGGCGCTGAAGGAAGCGCTGCGCCTGAAGGACCGCACCGTGTTTCTCGACTTCCAGACCGATCCGACCGAAAACGTCTGGCCGATGGTACAGGCCGGCAAGGGCATCACCGAGATGCTGCTCGGATCGGAAGATCTGTAACGGCGCGACGCGCGCTCGGGCCCGATGCGGCCGCCTTCACGAAGGGCGGTGCGGCACGCGGCGGCGCGCGGCGCGAGTGAATCGACACGGCACATTCTGGAAGAAGCGAACATGAGACACATCATTTCCGTCCTGCTGGAGAACGAACCGGGCGCGCTGTCGCGCGTGGTCGGCCTGTTTTCCGCACGCGGCTACAACATTGAAACCTTGACGGTGGCGCCGACCGAAGACCAATCGCTGTCGCGGCTCACCATCGTTTCCATCGGCTCCGACGACGTGATCGAACAGATCACGAAGCATCTGAACCGCCTGATCGAGGTGGTGAAAGTGGTGGACCTGACCGACGGTGCACACATCGAACGCGAGCTGATGCTGATCAAGGTACGTGCAGTGGGCAAGGAGCGCGAAGAAATGAAGCGGATGTCGGATATTTTCCGCGGCCGCATCATCGACGTGACCGAGAAGACCTACACGATCGAATTGACGGGCGCGAGCGACAAGCTCGACGCATTCATCCAGGGGCTGGACGCGGGCGCGATCCTCGAGACCGTGCGCACCGGCAGCTCAGGCATCGGGCGCGGCGAGCGCATCCTCAAGGTGTGATGCCGACGCCGGGTGCGCCGTCATGTCCCGGCCCGCAGTACTCCATCCGAACGAATTGTTGAATTTTTGAATTAGCGAAGGAACCATCATGAACGTTTTCTACGACAAAGACGCCGACCTCTCCCTCATCAAGGGCAAGCAAGTCACGATCATCGGCTACGGCTCGCAAGGCCATGCACACGCGCTGAACCTGAAGGACAGCGGCGTGAACGTGACGGTCGGCCTGCGCAAGGGCGGCGCGTCGTGGAGCAAGGCCGAGAACGCCGGCCTGTCGGTCAAGGAAGTCGCCGAAGCGGTGAAGGGCGCGGACGTCGTCATGATGCTGCTGCCGGACGAGCAGATCGCCGACGTGTACGCGAAGGAAGTGCACGCGAACATCAAGCAGGGCGCGGCGCTCGCGTTCGCGCACGGCTTCAACGTCCACTACGGCCAGGTGATCCCGCGCGCCGACCTCGACGTGATCATGATCGCGCCGAAGGCGCCGGGCCACACCGTGCGCGGCACGTACTCGCAAGGTGGCGGCGTGCCGCACCTGATCGCGGTGGCGCAGAACAAGTCGGGCGCGGCGCGCGACATCGCGCTGTCGTATGCGGCGGCGAACGGCGGCGGCCGTGCCGGCATCATCGAGACGAACTTCCGTGAAGAAACCGAAACCGACCTGTTCGGCGAGCAGGCCGTGCTGTGCGGCGGTACCGTCGAGCTGATCAAGGCCGGTTTCGAGACGCTGGTCGAAGCCGGCTACGCGCCGGAAATGGCGTACTTCGAGTGCCTGCACGAACTGAAGCTGATCGTCGACCTGATCTACGAAGGCGGCATCGCGAACATGAACTACTCGATCTCGAACAACGCCGAATACGGCGAGTACGTGACGGGCCCGCGCGTCGTCACGGAAGAGACGAAGAAGGCGATGAAGCAGTGCCTGACCGACATCCAGACGGGCGAGTACGCGAAGAGCTTCATTCTCGAGAACAAGGCGGGCGCCCCGACGCTGCAGTCGCGCCGCCGCCTGACGGCCGAGCACCAGATCGAGCAGGTCGGTGCGAAGCTGCGCGCGATGATGCCGTGGATCGCGAAGAACAAGCTCGTCGACCAGACGAAGAACTAAGCGCGCCGTGCCGTTCCGGCCCTTCGAATGGAGGGTCGGCATCAAAAAGCCGTCCGAAGGCAGCAGTGCCCCGGGCGGCTTTTGCTATGCTACATGCTTTGCAATTCACCGAACACAGAACGAATCCATGAACTATCCTCATCCGATCATCGCGCGCGAAGGCTGGCCGTTCATCGCGATTGCAGCCGTCATCGCGCTGTTGATCCATGCCGTCGGGGGCTTCGGCTTCGCGTGGCCGTTCTGGCTGCTGCTCGTCTTCGTCGTCCAGTTCTTCCGCGATCCGCAGCGCCCGATCCCGGCGCAGCCGAACGCGGTGCTGTGTCCGGCGGACGGCCGCATCGTCGCGGTCGAGACCGCGCAGGATCCGTACGCGAACCGCGAAGCGCTGAAGATCAGCGTGTTCATGAATGTCTTCAATGTTCATTCGCAGCGTTCGCCGGTCGATGGCGCGATCAGCAAGGTCGAATACTTCCCCGGCGCGTTCCTGAACGCGGCGATCGACAAGGCGTCGACCGAGAACGAGCGCAATGCGGTCGTGATCCAGACGGCGAGCGGCAAGACGGTCACCTCGGTGCAGATCGCCGGCCTGATCGCCCGCCGGATTCTCTGCTACGTCCGTGCCGGCGAGCCGCTGTCGCGCGGCCAGCGCTACGGGTTCATCCGCTTCGGTTCGCGCGTCGACGTGTACCTGCCGCTCGGCAGCCGCGCGAAGGTGTCGATCGGCGAGAAGGTCTACGCGTCGTCGACGATCCTCGCCGAGCTCGAACAGTAAGCGGCGGGGCGCACGATGGCCGCATTCAAACCGCGTCGGCCGCGCAACGGCGCCGGCCAGACGCCACGCCCGTTCCGCCGCAACAAGGTGATGGCGCCGGATTCGGCGCCCATCGAGAGCCGCCGCGCCGCGCGCCAGCGGTTCCTGAAGACGCGCGGCATCTACCTGCTGCCGAATGCATTCACGACCGCCGCGCTGTTCTGCGGCTTCTTCGCGGTCGTGCAGGCAATGAACGTGCGCTTCGAGATCGCCGCGATCGCGATTTTCGTCGCGATGGTGCTCGACGGGATGGACGGGCGCGTCGCGCGCATGACGCATACGCAGAGTGCGTTCGGCGAGCAATTCGACAGCCTGTCGGACATGGTGTCGTTCGGCGTCGCGCCCGCGCTCGTGATGTACGAGTGGGTGCTGAAGGATCTCGGCCGCTGGGGCTGGCTCGCCGCGTTCGTCTATTGCTCGGGCGCCGCGCTGCGCCTTGCGCGCTTCAACACGAACATCGGCGTGGTCGACAAGCGCTTCTTCCAGGGGCTGCCGAGCCCGGCCGCGGCCGCGCTGATCGCGGGCTTCGTGTGGCTCGCGACAGACAACCGCGTGCCGATGAAGCTCGGCTGGCTGCCGTGGGTCGCGTTCGTGCTGACGATCTACGCGGGTGTGACGATGGTGTCGAACGCGCCGTTCTACAGCGGCAAGGCGCTCGACGTGCGCCACCGCGTGCCGTTCGCGGCGATCCTGCTGGTCGTCGTCGCGTTCGTGCTGGTGTCGTCCGATCCGCCGCTGATGCTGTTCTGCCTGTTCGTGCTGTACGGGCTGTCCGGCTACGTGTTCTGGGCCTACATGGCCGTGCGCGGGCGGGCGAACCCGGCGCGCTCGTCGCAGCGCGAGCACTGACGCCGACACGCGATTTGCCCGGAAACGGCGGCCTCGGGGCCGCCGTTTTCATTTGCCCCTTTTTTCGGGCCGGCCGTGTCGATTCCCGGGTGCCGTCCGATTGCGCGGTCAACGGAATGTCGCTATAGTCTTTGGCATGACTGTATTTCCCCGCCTCTCCCTCCTTCTAGCCGGTGCGCCGCTACGCGCGCTAGCTTTGGCGCGCCTGCCGCGCTGACCGTTCTCGCCCCCCGTCAAGCCTCGTCTGTTGTTGAGCGTCGCCAGCGGTGGCGCGATCTCGTTACGTTTGACTTCCGTATAAAAGAGCCCTGGAGCCCCCCATGACAGACAAGCTGATCATTTTCGATACGACGTTGCGTGACGGCGAGCAATCGCCCGGCGCGTCGATGACGAAAGAAGAGAAAATCCGCATCGCGAAGCACCTCGAGCGGATGAAGGTCGACGTGATCGAGGCCGGCTTCGCCGCGAGCTCGAACGGCGATTTCGACGCGATCCACACGATCGCCGGGCTCGTGAAGGACAGCACGATCTGCTCGCTGGCGCGCGCCAACGACAAGGACATCCAGCGCGCGGCCGACGCGCTGAAGCCCGCCAACAGCTTCCGGATCCACACGTTCATCGCGACGTCGCCGCTGCACATGGAGAAGAAGCTGCGGATGACGCCGGATCAAGTGTTCGAGCAGGCGCGCCTCGCCGTGCGTTTCGCGCGCAAGTTCACCGACAACGTCGAGTTCTCGCCGGAAGACGGCAGCCGCTCGGACATGGATTTCCTGTGCCGCGTGCTGGAAGCCGTGATCGCCGAAGGCGCGACGACGATCAATATCGCCGACACGGTCGGCTACGGCGTGCCGGAGCTCTACGGCAACCTCGTGAAGACGCTGCGCGAACGCATTCCGAACTCGGACAAGGCGATCTTCTCGGTGCACTGCCATAACGACCTCGGGATGGCGGTCGCGAACTCGCTCGCCGGCGTGAAGATCGGCGGCGCGCGTCAGGTCGAATGCACGATCAACGGTCTGGGCGAGCGCGCGGGCAACACGTCGCTCGAAGAAATCGTGATGGCCGTGAAGACCCGCAAGGACTACTTCGGTCTCGACGTCGGCATCGACACGACGCAGATCGTGCCGACGTCGAAGCTCGTGTCGCAGATCACCGGCTTCGTCGTGCAGCCGAACAAGGCGGTGGTCGGCGCGAACGCGTTCGCGCACGCGTCGGGCATTCACCAGGACGGCGTGCTGAAGGCGCGCGACACCTACGAGATCATGCGCGCGGAAGACGTGGGCTGGACCGCGAACAAGATCGTGCTCGGCAAGCTGTCGGGCCGCAACGCGTTCAAGCAGCGGCTGCAGGAGCTCGGCGTATCGCTCGACAGCGAAGCCGAACTGAATGCCGCGTTCATGCGCTTCAAGGATCTGGCCGACCGCAAGGCGGAGATCTTCGATGAGGACATCATCGCGATCGTGTCCGAGGAATCGGCGCTCGCGCAGGAGCAGGAGCACTTCAAGTTCGTGTCGCTGTCGCAGCGTTCGGAAACGGGCGAGCAGCCGCAGGCGAAGGTCGTGTTCGCGGTCGAGGGCAAGGAAGTGACCGGCGAGGCGCGCGGCAACGGCCCGGTCGATGCGACGTTCAATGCGATCGAAGGTGAAGTCGGCAGCGGCTCCGAGCTGCTGCTGTACTCGGTGAACGCGATCACGACCGGCACGCAGGCGCAGGGCGAAGTGACGGTTCGGCTGTCGAAGAGCGGGCGGATCGTCAACGGCGTCGGCACCGATCCGGATATCGTCGCCGCGTCCGCGAAGGCGTACATTTCCGCGCTGAACAAGCTGCACTCGAAGGACGACAAGGTCAATCCGCAGCGCTCGTAAGCGCCGCGCAGGACGCAGCCTCGAAACGCCCCGTGCGGCCCTGCGCCGCCGGGGCGTTTGTTTTCATTGGCCGCTCATTCGGCGGCCGGCGCGCGGAACAGCCAGCGGCGGGCGGCCGCGCGCGGCGCGGGGTTGCGCCGGCGGAACTCGACCGCGATCCCGCGCCGCGGCGCATCGGCGACGAACGCGTCGAGCAGCTCGAGCACGTCGTGGTCGATGTAGTCTGCGCGGGTTGCGTCGATGATCACGGCCGCCCGGTCCGGAATGTGTCGCAGGTGGTGCTTGACCTGCACCTTGCCCAGAAACGACACGTCCTTGCGGAACGACAGCAGGAAGTGGTCGTCGTGCTGCGCGAGCGTGACGGGGCTCTTCAGGTTCGCGACGGCGACGGCCAGCACGCTGCACGCGAGGCCGAGCGCGATGCCGAACAGCAGGTCGACCGCCAGCACGCCGACGATCGTCGCCGCGAACGGCGCGAACGCGGCCGGGCCTTGCTTCATGACCGAGCGGAACAGCGCCGGTTTCGCGAGCTTCATGCCGGTGTGGATCAGGATCGCGGCCAGGCTCGCGAGCGGGATCAGGTTGATCAGGCCGGTGAGCGCAAACACGCTCGCGAGCAGCAGGATCCCGTGCACGATCGCGGACATCCGGCTTTGCGCGCCGGCGTTGACGTTGGCCGAACTACGCACGATCACCGACGTGATCGGCAGGCCGCCGACGGCGCCCGCGACAAGGTTGCCGACGCCCTGTGCCTTCAGCTCGCGATCGGGCTGCGTCGGACGTCGCTTCGGATCGATCTGTTCGACCGCCTCGAGGCACAGCAGCGTCTCGAGGCTCGCGACGACCGCAAGCGTGATCGCCACGCGCCATACGTCCGGATTCAGCAGTTGCGCGAAGTTCGGGCCGAGTTCCGCATGCTTGAGCGATGCCGCGAGCGCCGCAAACGAGTCGAACTCGGGCAGCGTGACGCGATGGGCGGCGCCCGGTGCGGCTGCCGGAGCGACCATGCCGAGCACGAGCGTCGCGCCGATGCCGAGCACGACGACCGCGAGCGGGGCGGGTACCGAGCGTACCCACGCGAAGCGCTTGAGCGCCGGCGTGTCCCACGCGATCAGCAGCGCCAGCGACACGAGTGCGATCGCCGTGGCGGCCCATGCGGTCGGCAAATGCAGCCAATTCGCAAACGATTGCGCGGCCGGGCCGCCGATGCCAAATGCGAACGGAAGCTGCTTCACGATCAGCAGCAGGCCGATCGCGGCGAGCATGCCCTTGATGACGGGCGACGGCACGTAGGCGGCGAAGCGGCCGGCGCGCAGCATGCCGAACCCGAACTGCAGCACGCCGGACAGCAGCACCGCGAGCAGGAACGCGGAGAAGCTGCCCAGTTGCGCGATCCCTTCGACGACGATCACGACGAGGCCGGCGGCCGGCCCGCTGACGGACAGGGACGAGCCGCTCAGCAGCGCGACGACGATGCCGCCGACGATGCCCGATACGAGCCCGGCGAACGGTTCGACGCCGGAGGCGTTGGCGATGCCGAGGCAGAGCGGCAGCGCGACGAGAAAAACGACGATGCCGGCGACGATGTCGCGCGGCAAGGTGGACAGGCGCTCGTTCAGTTTCATGATTGGGGTGATTTCGTTGACATGGAGGGCGGGGCGCGGGTCAACCGAGCGCGACGGCGGTCGCGGCAGGCTCGGGCTCGGCTTCGGCTTCGGCCGGCGATGGCGCATAGCCGGAATCGAGTTCCTTCAGGTGGCCGTCGGCGAGCGAGAAGATCCAGCCGTGCACGAGCGGCGGCCGTTCGCGCCCGCGCACGATCGGCGACGCACGCAGCAGCCGCACCTGTTCGAGCACGTTCAGCTCGGCGAGGCGATCGGCGGCAGCCATGTCGTCGAGCCCGTCGAGCGTATCGCGATGGCGCCGCGCGAGCGCGCAGAGCGGCGCGATGCGGCGCGCGACGTGCGGCAGGTCGGCAGGCGGCGGCAGCAGCGATGCGCGCACGCCGCCGCACCCGTAGTGCCCGCACACGATCACGTGGTCGACCTTCAACACCCGCACCGCGTACTCGAGCACGCTGGCGGAATTGTCGTCGTCCGGGTGGAACAGGTTCGCGATGTTGCGATGGACGAACAGCTCGCCGGGCGCGCAGTGCGTGATGGTCTCGGCCGGCACGCGGCTGTCGGCGCAGCCGATCCACAGTACGCGCGGATTCTGGCCGCGTGCGAGCGCGTCGAAGAAGCCGGGCGTGTGTTCGCGCGTCTCGCGGGCCCAGGCAATGTTGGCAACCAGCATGCTCTTGGGGCGGTTCATGAGGACTCCTTTTTGATCAAGACAAATAAATATCGAGCGAAATGGCGCAGTCGCATTCTTTCTAAATTGAAAGGTTCGATTTCGACTGATATTAGGGGTATGCCCTAGCACTCGGGGTGGGTTGAAACAAATTGTTTCAAATTGATTGGGCGTAGTGCATTGCCTGCACCAGTGCGACGCATGACATGCACTGGCTATGCCTATTTAGGCTCAAGCGCCCGCATGACGGGGCGTTCAGCGTATTGCCATCGGAATATTAACGATCGGAAAAGTTTTCCGTCTTATTCCTGAAATTAAATAAGGCAGCGGAAAAAATGAAATGGCCATTCGGCAATCATTCGTGAATGGCCATTGCGACAATTGCGTGTCGATGCGCAATCGGTCAGAACAGGGTGCGGCGATCGGGATCGTGCAGCGGGTCCGGCGTTTTCTGCGTGGTGCGCAGGATGCCCTGCGGATCGAAGTAGAAGCTGTACATCATGTACCAGACGTTGTCCTCGAGATACCGGTACGTCCATACCTCGCGCTTCATCAGCGGGAAGTAGGAGGTCTCGACCGGGCGCCCGAAATTGACGAGGACGTCGGTTTTCGTCCACTTGCCGATCTCCGCGCGATAGAACTCGCTCGGCTGCAGCACCTGGCGCACGTTGACGATCCGGTGGGCGGCATCGACGTCGGCCGCGATCGTGATCTCGCCCATCGGCTGGGTCGGCCACATCAGGCGCTTGCCGCCGCCGGGCAGGTCGTAGATCTCACGCGGCGGGCCCATGCGCGCGACGATCGCCGACTCGTCCTGGCCGGCCTGGTATTGCTGCCACGGTTGCGCGCAACCGGCCAGCAGCGCGGCGGCGCAGGCGGCGAGCACCGGCAGGCGCGCGGGAATGCGAATGCGCATCGGATTCTCCAGAACACGGAAACAGGTCCCGTTTTATCACGGACGGCGCGCGATCGCGCATCGGCAGGAAAAAATCGATGCGGATCGGGCCCGCGCGCTTGCGGGCGGCCGGCGCACCGGCCTATGATCCGCGCTTCTCGGGCAGATTGAAGGGCAGGTGGCCGATGCAGGGATGGAAGCGGTGGGCGCTCGCGTGGAGCGCGGGGTGGATGCTGGTGTCGTCCGCGTGTGCCGGCGGCGAGCCGGTGCGGATCGCGCTGATCGAAGGGATGTCGGGCCCGTTCGCGAACGCGGGCGCGGCGGTCGAGCGCAACCTGCGCTTCGGCGTCGAGCAGGTCAATGCGGCGGGCGGCGTGAAACTGCGCGACGGCGCGCACCCGCTCGAACTCGTCGTGCTCGACAGCAAGGGCAGCCCGGAAGAGGCGCTCGTGCAGTTGCGCGCGGCGGCCGATCGGCATATCGGCTTCGTCGCGCAGGGCAACAGCTCGGCCGTCGCCGCCGCGCTCGTCGCGGCGCTCGACAAGCTGAACGCGCGCGATCCGGACAACCGGATGCTGTTCCTGAACTACTCGGCGGACGATCCGGCGCTGACCGGCGCGCGCTGCAGTTTCTGGCATTTCCGCTTCGATGCGCACGCCGGCATGCGAATGGCCGCCCTCGCGGACGTGATGGCGCGCGATCGCGCGCTGCGCAAGGTCTATCTGCTGAATCAGGACTACAGCTTCGGCCATGACGTCAGCACCCTCGCGCGGCAGGCGCTGGCCGCGCGGCGCCCGGACGTGACGATCGCCGGCGACGAATTCCACCCGATCGGCCGGATCAAGGATTTCTCGCCGTATATCGCGAAGATCCGGGCGAGCGGCGCGGACGCCGTCGTGACCGGCAACTGGGGCAACGACCTCACGCTGCTCGTGAAGGCGGCGCGCGAACAGGGGCTGAACGCGAAGTTCTATACGTTCTACGGCAACAGCCTCGGCGCGCCGGCGGCCCTGGGCGACGCGGGCGTCGGCCGCGTCGTGGCGGTGGCCGACTGGCATCCGAACGCCGGCGGCGCCAGATCCGACGCGTTCTACCGCGCGTTCCGCACCCGTTTCCCGGCCGCGCAGGACGACTATCCGGTGCGGCGGATGAGCCAGATGATCGAGATGCTGGCCGCCGCGATGACCCGCGCGGGTTCGGCCGACCCCGTCGCGGTCGCGCGTGCGCTCGAGGGCCTGCCGTTCGACGACGGCTTCCACGCGTCGCGGATGCGCGCGCAGGATCACCAACTGATCCAGCCCCTTTACGTGATGGAAATGGACAAGGTCGGCACGCCGGGCGTGCGCTTCGACAACGAGGGATCGGGCTACGGCTTCCGGACGGTCCTGGCGGTGCCGGCGCAGCGCACGGAGATGCCGTCGACGTGCTCGATGACGCGCCCGTGACGGGAGGCGGCAAGAACGGCACCGAGTTGTGCTACAATGCGCGCCGGTTGTAAGTCACGGCACGGCCATTCTTCCGTGTCCGCCTGTTCAGTTAGAAAGGAAATCACATGTCTGTTGCAGATATCAAGAAGTCGGAAGTCGTTGCTCAGTTCGCCCGCGGTACCAACGACACGGGGTCGCCCGAAGTCCAGGTCGCACTGCTGACCGCACGTATCGTCGAACTGACGGGTCACTTCAAGACCCACGCGAAGGATCACCACAGCCGCCGCGGCCTGCTGCGCATGGTGAGCCGCCGCCGCAAGCTGCTCGACTACCTCAAGGGCAAGGATGCCGATCGTTACCGCGCACTGATCGAGAAGCTGGGTCTGCGTAAGTAATCGAGGCGATTGCCGCCAGCAAGATGCCTGTGTCAGTCCGCTGATACAGGCATTTTGTTTTTGCGCGGTGCGTAGCGTCACACGCATCGCAGGCTGTCCGGCACGTTCGTGCGGGGCCGCCGCCACGACCGATACCGGGGCAGGATTTGTGTCATTCCAGCGCGTCGCTGCGTGAGCGCCGCGCTGGAATGGCATAAAAAACACACCTTGCTCCGGGTGATTCGGTCGGGACGCCGCCGCGCGGGGGTCGCCGGCGCGGCGAATGAAATGCATGAATACAAAGGAGCAACCATGTCCATGTTCAACAAGGTCGTGAAGGAATTCCAGTGGGGCCAGCACAAGGTGCGCCTCGAAACCGGTGAAGTCGCTCGCCAGGCAAGCGGCGCCGTGATCGTCGACGTCGAGGATACCGTCGTGCTGGCAACCGTCGTCGGCGCGAAGTCGGCGAAGCCGGGCCAGGATTTCTTCCCGCTGACCGTCGACTACCTCGAGAAGACCTACTCGGCCGGCAAGATCCCGGGCGGCTTCTTCCGTCGCGAAGGCCGTCCGTCGGAGCACGAGACGCTGACGTCGCGCCTGATCGACCGCCCGCTGCGCCCGCTGTTCCCGGAAGGCTTCTACAACGAAGTCCAGGTCGTGATCCACGTGCTGTCCGTGAACCCGGAAATCCCGGCGGACATCCCCGCGCTGATCGGCGCATCGGCCGCGCTCGCCGTGTCGGGCCTGCCGTTCAACGGCCCGGTCGGTGCCGCGCGCGTGGCGTACATCGACAACGCGTACGTGTTGAACCCGACGCGTGACCAGCTCAAGGCATCGAGCCTCGACCTCGTCGTCGCGGGTACGGAGCGCGCCGTGCTGATGGTCGAGTCGGAAGCCGATCAGCTGTCGGAAGAAGTGATGCTGGGCGCCGTGGTGTTCGGCCACGAGCAGATGCAGGTCGCGATCGACGCGATCCACGAACTGGTGCGCGATGGCGGCAAGCCCGAGTGGGACTGGCAGCCGGCGCCGAAGAACGAGGCGCTGATCGCACGCGTGACCGAGCTCGCGCAGAACGATCTGCTCGCCGCTTACCAGCTCCGCGACAAGCAGGCGCGCTCGGCGAAGCTGAAGGAAGTCTACGCGGCGACCTCGGCGAAGCTCGAGGAAGACGCGCTGGCGGCCGGCACGGTCGCGGCCGACAAGGCCACGGTCGGCAATATCCTGTTCGACATCGAAGCGAAGATCGTCCGTTCGCAGATCCTGAACGGCGAGCCGCGCATCGACGGTCGCGACACGCGCACCGTGCGCCCGATCGAGATCCGCACCGGCGTGCTGCCGCGCACCCACGGCTCGGCGCTGTTCACGCGCGGCGAAACGCAGGCGCTGGTCGTCGCGACGCTCGGCACGAAGGGTGACGAGCAGATCATCGACGCGCTCGAAGGCGAATACCGCGAGCGCTTCATGCTCCACTACAACATGCCCCCGTTCGCGACCGGCGAAACGGGCCGCGTCGGCTCGCCGAAGCGCCGCGAAATCGGCCACGGCCGCCTCGCGAAACGCGCGCTGGTCAAGTGCCTGCCGAGCGCCGACGAATTCGGCTACTCGATCCGCGTCGTGTCGGAAATCACCGAGTCGAACGGTTCGTCGTCGATGGCGTCGGTGTGCGGCGGCTGCCTCGCGCTGATGGACGCCGGCGTGCCGATGAAGGCGCACGTCGCCGGTATCGCGATGGGCCTGATCCTCGAAGGCAACAAGTTCGCGGTGCTGACCGACATCCTCGGCGACGAAGATCACCTCGGCGACATGGACTTCAAGGTGGCCGGCACGGAGCAAGGCGTGACGGCGCTGCAGATGGACATCAAGATCCAGGGCATCACGAAGGAAATCATGCAGGTCGCGCTCGCGCAGGCGAAGGAAGGCCGCCTGCACATCCTCGGCAAGATGACGTCGGCGGTGTCGGGTGCGAACACGCAACTGTCGGAATTCGCGCCGCGCATGATCACGATCAAGATCAACCCGGAAAAGATCCGCGACGTGATCGGCAAGGGCGGTTCGGTGATCCGCGCGCTGACGGAAGAAACGGGCACGACCATCGACATCTCGGACGACGGCGTCGTGACGATCGCGAGCACGAGCAGCGAAGGCATGGCCGAAGCGAAGAAGCGCATCGAGCAAATCACGGCCGAGATCGAAGTCGGCCAGGTGTACGAAGGCACGGTGCTCAAGCTGCTCGATTTCGGTGCGATCGTGAACCTGCTGCCCGGCAAGGACGGCCTGCTGCACATCTCGGAAATCGTCAACGAGCGCGTGAAGGACATCAACGACTACCTGAAGGAAGGTCAGCAGGTGAAGGTCAAGGTGATCCAGACGGACGAGAAGGGTCGCGTGCGTCTGTCGGCCAAGGCGCTGCTGAATGAAGCAGCGGCGGCAGCGCAGTCGGATACGCCGCCGCAGCAGTAAGCGGACAGGCGGATCAACGGCCGGCAGTGCGAAAGCGTGCCGGCCGTTTTTTCTGTAGCATCGTTGCGCGGCGCAGCAGCGCCGGCGAGGCGCTCGCGCCGTGCGCGCGCGTGCCATCCGATTCCGATCCTGGAGCGATTCTCACCATGAAAGCCATCGAAATCACCGAATTCGGCGCGCCCGACGTGCTGAAGCTCGCGGAGCGTCCGCGCCCCGAACCGAAGCGCGGCGAGGTGCTGATCAAGGTGGCGGCTTCCGGCGTGAACCGGCCCGACGTGTTCCAGCGCAAGGGCGCCTATGCGCCGCCGCCGGGTGCGTCGGATCTGCCGGGCCTCGAGGTCGCGGGCGAGATCGTCGGCGGCGATGTGTCCGATGCGGCACTGAACCCGTTCGGCCTGAAGCTCGGCGATCGCGTGTGCGCGTTGCTCGCGGGCGGCGGCTATGCCGAATATGCGGTCGCGCCGCTGCCGCAGTGTCTGCCGGTGCCGGACGGTCTCACCGATATCGAAGCCGCGTCGCTGCCCGAGACGTTCTTCACCGTGTGGAGCAACGTGTTCGACCGCGCGCGGCTCGGCGCGGGCGAGGGCGGCGAACAGGAGACGCTGCTCGTGCAGGGCGGCTCGAGCGGCATCGGCGTGACGGCGATCCAGATCGCGCATGCGCTCGGCTTTCGCGTGTTCGCGACGGCCGGCACCGCCGACAAGTGCCGTGCGTGCGAGGCGCTCGGCGCCGAGCGCGCGATCGACTACAAGACCGAAGACTTCGTCGAAGTCGTGAAGTCGCTGACGCACGATCGCGGCGTCGACGTGATCCTCGACATGGTGGCGGGCGCGTACGTGCCGCGCGAGTTGTCCGCGCTCGCGGACGGCGGCCGCCTCGTGCTGATCGCGCTGCTCGGCGGTGCGAAGGCCGAGGTCAACCTCAACGAGATCCTGCGCCGCCGGCTGACGGTGACGGGCTCGACGCTGCGCCCGCGTCCGGTCGAGTTCAAGGCGCGCATCGCCGCGCAGTTGAAGGCGCGCGTGTGGCCGCTGCTGGCCGACGGTCGCATCAAGCCCGTGATCTATCGTGTGCTGCCGGCCGGCGAGGCCGCGCAGGCGCATGCGCTGATGGAGGGCGGCGAGCACATCGGCAAGATCGTGCTTGATTGGGGCGCGAACGCGTGACGGCCCGTGCGGCGGGCTTGACATGCGCGGTTTGACCGGTTCAAGCCGCGCGCAGTAAAATCGCGGGTTTGCTTCGCCAGATCCAACCTGACGGCCGGGTTCCGGCACGTTAATGACAAGATAGTGACGAGACAGACACGATGTCGAAACAACGAACAAAGCGAGTGATCGGCAACTGGAAGATGCACGGCCGGCTGGCCGGCAACCAGGCGCTGCTGAACGAAGTGGTGCAGGGTGCGGGCTTGGTGGCGGCTGAAACGTCGATCGGCGTGTGCGTGCCGTTCCCGTATCTCGCGCAGGTTCAGGCCCAGCTCGGCGGTGGCCGTGTCGCGTTCGGTGCGCAGGACGTGTCCGCGCACGAGCAAGGCGCGTTCACCGGTGAGGTGGCGGCCGCGATGGTGGCGGAGTTCGGCGCGCAGTATGCGATCGTCGGTCATTCGGAGCGTCGCGCGTATCACGGCGAAAGCAACGAGACGGTCGCGGCGAAGACGCAGCGCGCACTCGCGGCCGGCCTCACGCCGGTCGTGTGCGTCGGCGAGACGCTCGACGAGCGCGAGTCGGGTGCGACCGAGCAGGTCGTCGGTGCGCAGCTCGACGCGGTGCTGGCCGTGCTGACGGCTGACGAGGCCGCGCACATCGTCGTCGCGTACGAGCCGGTCTGGGCGATCGGCACCGGCAAGAGCGCGACGTCGGCGCAGGCGCAGGACGTACACGCGTTCCTCCGTGCGCGCCTGGCGGCAAAGGGTGCGGCGGACGTGTCCGTGCTGTACGGCGGCAGCGTGAAGCCGGACAACGCGGAAGAGTTGTTCGCGCAGCCGGACATCGACGGCGGCCTGATCGGCGGCGCGTCGCTGAAGGCGGAAGATTTCCTGGCGATCTGCCGGGCCGCGCGTTGAGCGGTCCGGGATCGAATTGAACCATGACGGCGGCCGGTCGGTCCGGTCGCCCGATCCAATCGGGTGGGTGTGATGCTGTTATTCAAGACGCTGATTATTGTGGTGCAGGTGCTGTCGGCACTCGGTGTGATTGGGCTCGTGCTGCTGCAGCACGGCAAGGGTGCCGACATGGGCGCCGCCTTCGGCAGCGGCGCGTCGGGCAGCCTGTTCGGCGCGACGGGCTCGGCGAACTTCCTGTCGCGCACGACGGGCATTCTCGCGACGATCTTCTTCGTCGCGACGCTCGCGCTGACTTACCTCGGTTCGTACAAGTCGACGCCGTCGGCGGGCGTGCTCGGCACGGCCGCGACGGCGCCGGCATCGGCCCCTGCGGCATCGGCGCCGGCTGTCGCGGCGTCCGCCGCCGCCGGTTCGGCCGCGAGCGCGCCGGGCCAGGATGTCCCGAAATAAAAAGTTAATTTTTTTGCGGTTGTGCGTTGAACAAATCCAGGACTCGGGTTAGAATTTAATTCTTGAAGCGATTCGCGGGAACCAGCAGCACAACCCGAGTTGCATGCAGTGCCGACGTGGTGAAATTGGTAGACACGCTATCTTGAGGGGGTAGTGGCGAAAGCTGTGCGAGTTCGAGTCTCGCCGTCGGCACCAAAGTTACTCAATGCCAGCCGCTTCTAGTGGCTGGCATTTTTCATTTCTGGGGTGTGCTTGCGGTTGTCTTGCGATCGCCTGTACTCCGAAATGATTCCTTCCGCCGGAAGTGGTATTCTCCGGACGCTCAGAACCAACCGATAGAGGATTGCCTTGAACCTCGCAGCCTATTACCCCGTCTTGTTGTTCCTCCTCGTGGGCACTGGTTTAGGTATAGCGCTGGTCAGCATCGGCAAGCTCCTTGGTCCCAACAAGCCGGACGTCGAGAAGAACGCACCGTACGAGTGCGGCTTCGAAGCCTTTGAAGACGCCCGGATGAAATTCGACGTCCGGTACTACCTCGTCGCCATCCTGTTCATCATCTTCGATCTCGAAACCGCATTCCTGTTCCCGTGGGGCGTCGCGCTCCGGGACATCGGCTGGCCGGGTTTCATCGCAATGATGATTTTTCTGCTCGAATTCCTGCTGGGCTTTGCCTATATCTGGAAGAAAGGCGGGCTCGACTGGGAGTGATGGGTTAATCGCCGGTTTGCATGGGCGGCCGCGCTCGGTCGCTCGTCTGGAGTGGAAAGCAAATGAGTATCGAAGGGGTCTTGAAGGAAGGGTTTGTCACCACGACGGCTGACAAGCTGATCAACTGGACGCGTACCGGCTCGCTGTGGCCGATGACGTTCGGGCTCGCGTGTTGCGCCGTCGAGATGATGCATGCGGGCGCGGCCCGTTACGATCTGGACCGGTTCGGCGTCGTGTTCCGCCCGAGCCCGCGTCAGTCGGACGTGATGATCGTCGCCGGCACGCTGTGCAACAAGATGGCGCCCGCGCTGCGCCGCGTGTACGACCAGATGGCCGAGCCGCGCTGGGTGATCTCGATGGGGTCGTGCGCGAACGGCGGTGGTTACTACCACTACTCGTACTCGGTGGTCCGCGGCTGCGACCGGATCGTGCCGGTCGACGTCTACGTGCCGGGCTGCCCGCCCACGGCCGAGGCGCTGGTCTACGGCGTGATCCAGTTGCAGGCGAAGATCCGCCGCACCAATACCATCGCCCGTCAATAAAGCCCCGAGCGTCCCCTCAATATGGCAAGCAAAATCGAGACCCTGAAGGCGAACCTCGAAGCCGCGCTCGGCGCGCGCGTGGTGAGCCTCACCGAAGCGATCGGTGAATTGACGCTCGTCGTGAAGGCGAGCGATTACCTCGAAGTCGCAAAGACGCTGCGCGACGATCCGAAGCTCCGTTTCGAGCAACTGATCGACCTCTGCGGCGTCGACTACCAGACCTTCGGCGACGGCGCCTACGACGGCCCGCGCTTCGCGGCCGTGTCGCACCTGCTGTCGGTCACGAACAACTGGCGCCTGCGCCTGCGCGTGTTCGCGCCGGACGACGATCTGCCGATCGTGGCGTCGCTGGTCGACATCTGGGCTTCCGCGAACTGGTACGAGCGCGAAGCGTTCGACCTGTACGGCATCGTGTTCGAAGGCCACCCCGACCTGCGCCGCATCCTCACCGACTACGGCTTCATCGGTCACCCGTTCCGCAAGGACTTCCCGGTGTCGGGCTACGTCGAAATGCGTTACGACCCGGAAGAGAAGCGGGTCGTGTACCAGCCGGTGACGATCGAGCCGCGCGAAATCACGCCGCGCGTGATCCGCGAGGATCGCTATGGCGGTCTGAAACATTAAGGGGGCGTCATGGCAGAAATCAAGAACTACACGCTCAACTTCGGCCCGCAGCACCCGGCAGCGCACGGCGTGCTGCGCCTCGTGCTCGAGCTCGACGGCGAAGTCATCCAGCGTGCCGATCCGCACATCGGCCTGCTGCATCGCGCGACGGAAAAGCTCGCCGAATCCAAAACCTTCATCCAGTCCGTGCCGTACATGGACCGTCTCGACTACGTGTCGATGATGGTCAACGAGCACGGCTACGTGCTCGCGATCGAAAAGCTGCTCGGCATCGACGTGCCGGAGCGCGCGCAGTACATCCGCGTGCTGTTCGACGAAATTACACGCGTGCTGAACCACCTGATGTGGATCGGCGCGCACGCGCTCGACGTCGGCGCGATGGCCGTGTTCCTGTACGCATTCCGTGAACGCGAAGACCTGATGGACGTGTACGAAGCGGTGTCCGGCGCCCGGATGCACGCGGCCTACTATCGTCCGGGCGGCGTCTACCGCGATCTGCCTGACGCAATGCCGCAATACAAGGCGTCGAAGATTCGCAACGAGAAGGCGCTCGCGAAGATGAACGAGGCGCGCAGCGGCTCGGTGCTCGACTTCATCGACGATTTCTTCACGCGCTTCCCGAAGTGCGTCGACGAATACGAAACGCTGCTGACCGACAACCGGATCTGGAAACAGCGTCTGGTCGGGATCGGCGTGGTGAGCCCGGAACGTGCGCTGCAGATGGGCCTGACGGGCCCGATGCTGCGCGGCTCGGGCATCGCGTGGGACCTGCGCAAGAAGCAGCCCTACGAAGTGTACGATCGGATGGATTTCGACGTGCCGGTCGGCGTGAACGGCGATTGCTACGACCGCTATCTGGTGCGCGTCGAAGAAATGCGCCAGTCGGTCCGCATCGCGAAACAGTGTATTGAGTGGCTCCGCAAGAATCCGGGGCCGGTGATGACGGACAATCACAAGGTTGCCCCGCCGTCGCGCGTCGGCATGAAGACCAACATGGAAGACTTGATTCACCACTTCAAGCTCTTCACCGAAGGTTTCCATGTGCCGGAAGGCGAAGCGTACGCGGCGGTCGAGCATCCGAAGGGTGAATTCGGCATCTACCTCGTGTCGGACGGCGCCAACAAGCCGTATCGCCTCAAGATTCGCGCGCCGGGTTTCGCGCACCTGGCGTCGCTCGACGAAATGGCGCGCGGTCACATGATCGCCGACGCCGTCACGATCATCGGTACGCAGGACATCGTGTTCGGCGAAATCGATCGCTAATGGTTGCGCCGCCCGCGAGCGCGGGCGGCGAGCAGTCAGTCACACGCGAAGCACCATGCGGTATGCGCCGAACTGGCGCGGCTTCGCAAGCTGTCAACAGAGTGAGCGCCAGGTCTGCCGTCCATGCACCCCAGTGTGCGGCAGGTTGTTCGTTCGGTAGGAATTGAAAGAGTCGTGTCTGAAAATGATCTCAGCTGAAGGCCTGAAGGAAATCGATCGAGCGTTGACGAAGTATCCCGCCGATCAGAAACAGTCCGCCGTGATGTCGGCGTTGGCCGTGGCTCAGGAAGAGCATGGCTGGCTGTCGCCCGAACTGATGCAGTTCGTCGCGGACTATCTCGGCATGCCGGCCGTCGCCGTGCAGGAAGTCGCGACGTTCTACACGATGTACGAGCTCAAACCGGTCGGCAAGCACAAGATCACGCTCTGCACGAACCTGCCGTGCCAGCTCGGCCCGCACGGCGGCGCGGAAGCGACTGCCGACTACCTGAAACAGAAGCTGGGCATCGGCTTCGGCGAGACCACGCCCGACGGCAAGTTCACGCTGAAGGAAGGCGAATGCATGGGCTCGTGCGGCGATGCGCCGGTGCTGCTGGTGAACAATCACAGAATGTGCAGCTTCATGAGCCGCGAGAAGATCGACCAGCTGCTTGAGGAGCTCTCGAAATGACGTCCCTCCACGACCGTCACATCAAACCGCTGATCCTCGCTGGTCTGAACGGCGAGAACTGGCACCTCGAAGATTACGTTGCGCGCGGCGGCTACAAGCAGCTGCGCCGCATTCTCGAAGAAAAGATTCCGCCCGAGCAGGTGATCGCCGACGTGAAGGCGTCGGGCCTGCGCGGCCGCGGCGGTGCGGGCTTCCCGACCGGCCTGAAGTGGAGCTTCATGCCGCGCCAGTTCCCGGGGCAGAAGTACCTCGTCTGCAACTCGGACGAAGGCGAGCCGGGCACGTTCAAGGATCGCGACATCCTGCGCTGGAACCCGCACGCGCTGATCGAAGGCATGGCCATCGGCGCGTACGCGATGGGCATCACCGTCGGCTACAACTACATCCACGGCGAAATCTTCGAAGTGTATCGACGCTTCGAAGCCGCGCTCGATGAAGCGCGCGCGGCCGGGTTCCTCGGCGACAACATCATGGGCTCGGAATTCTCGTTCCAGCTGCACGCGCACCACGGCTACGGCGCGTACATCTGCGGCGAGGAAACGGCGCTGCTCGAGTCGCTCGAAGGCAAGAAGGGCCAGCCGCGCTTCAAGCCGCCGTTCCCGGCGAGCTTCGGCGTGTACGGCAAGCCGACCACGATCAACAACACCGAGACGTTCGCCGCGGTGCCGTTCCTGCTGTCCATCGGGCCGCAGAATTATCTCGAGATCGGCAAGCCGAACAACGGCGGCACGAAGATTTTCTCGGTGTCGGGCGACGTCGAGCGCCCGGGCAACTACGAAGTGCCGCTCGGCACGCCGTTCGCGACGCTGATGGAGCTCGCCGGCGGGATGCGCGGCGGCAAGAAGATCAAGGCCGTGATTCCGGGCGGTTCGTCGGCGCCGGTGATCCCGGGCGACATCATGATGCAGACCGATCTCGACTACGACTCGATCGCGAAGGCGGGCTCGATGCTCGGTTCCGGCGCGGTGATCGTGATGGATGAGACGCGCTGCATGGTGCGCTCGCTGCTGCGCCTGTCGTACTTCTACTACGAGGAATCGTGCGGCCAGTGCACGCCGTGCCGCGAAGGCACCGGCTGGCTGTATCGCGTCGTGAACCGTATCGAGCACGGCGAAGGCCGCCAGGAAGATCTGGACCTGCTGAACTCGGTGGCCGAGAACATCATGGGTCGCACGATCTGTGCACTCGGCGATGCGGCGGCGATGCCGGTACGCGGGATGCTCAAGCACTACTGGGACGAATTCGCGTACCACGTCGAGCACAAGCACTGCATGGTCGGCGGCCACGCGCACGCGGCGGCAGCCTGAGCGAACCCGGTTGCGGAATTTGAGCGCACGGTCGGGCGAACGCGCGAACGGGCGGAAATAGGTTAAGGACCATTCACCATCATGGTTGAACTTGAAATAGACGGCAAGAAGGTCGAGGTGCCCGAAGGCAGCATGGTGATCCAGGCTGCGCACAAGGCGGATACGTACATTCCTCACTTCTGCTATCACAAGAAACTGTCGGTCGCGGCCAATTGCCGGATGTGTCTCGTCGAAGTCGAGAAGATGCCGAAGGCCGTGCCTGCCTGCGCGACCCCCGTGTCGGCCGGCATGATCGTGCGCACGCAATCCGACAAGGCCGTGAAGGCGCAGCAGTCGGTGATGGAATTCCTCCTCATCAATCACCCGCTCGATTGCCCGATCTGCGATCAGGGCGGCGAATGTCAGCTGCAGGATCTGGCTGTCGGCTACGGCAAGTCGTCGTCGCGCTACTCGGAAGAAAAGCGCGTGGTGTTCCACAAGAACGTGGGCCCGCTGATCTCGATGGAAGAGATGTCGCGCTGCATCCACTGCACGCGCTGCGTCCGCTTCGGCCAGGAAATCGCCGGCGTGATGGAGTTCGGCATGCTGGGCCGCGGCGAGCACTCGGAAATCACGACGTTCGTCGGCAAGACGGTCGACTCCGAAATGTCGGGCAACATGATCGACCTGTGCCCGGTCGGCGCGCTGACCAGCAAGCCGTTCCGCTACAGCGCCCGTACGTGGGAACTGTCGCGCCGCAAGTCGGTGAGCCCGCACGATTCCGTCGGCGCGAACCTCGTCGTGCAGGTGAAGAACAACCGCGTGATGCGCGTGCTGCCGTTCGAGAACGAAGCGATCAACGAATGCTGGATCTCGGACAAGGACCGCTTCTCGTATGAAGCCCTCAACAGCGAAGAGCGCCTGACGAAGCCGATGCTGAAGCAGGGCGGCCAGTGGATCGAAACCGACTGGCAGACCGCGCTCGAATACGTCGCGAAGGGCCTGAAGGGCATCGCCGCGGATCACGGCGCGAACGCGCTGGCGATGCTCGCGAGCGCGCACAGCACCGCGGAAGAGCTGTTCCTCGTGAAGCAGCTCGCCAACGAACTGAACACGCCGAACGTCGACTTCCGTCTGCGTCAGCAGGATTTCTCGGCGCCGGTCCAGGGCGCGCCGTGGCTCGGCATGCCGATCGCCGATCTGTCGAACGTGGACGCCGCGTTCGTCGTCGGTTCGTTCCTGCGCCGCGACCACCCGCTGTTCGCATCGCGCCTGCGTCAGGCGGCGAAGAACGGCGCGAAGCTGCACTTCCTGCACGCGACCGCCGACGATTCGCTGATCCCGACCGCGCAACGCATCGTCGCCGCGCCGTCCGCGTGGCTCGACGAGCTGGCCGGCATCGCCGCGGCCGTCGCGCAGCTGCGCGGCGTCGCGCTGCCCGACGCGCTCGCAGGCGTGACGGCGTCGCCGGCGGCCCAGGCTGTCGCGCAGTCGCTCGCGAACGGCGAACGCCGCGCGGTGCTGCTCGGCAACGTCGCGGTCCGTCATCCGCAATTCGCGAAGCTGCACGCCGTCGCGCAGTGGATCGCCGACAACACCGGCGCCACGTTCGGTTTCCTGACGGAAGCGGCGAACACGGTCGGTGCGCACGTCGTCGGCGCGCTGCCGGGCGAAGGCGGCCTGAATGCACGCGAAGCATTCGCGCAGCCGCGCAAGGGCTACGTGCTGCTGAACGTCGAACCGGAATTCGACACCGCCGATCCGGCACAGGCATTGGCCGCGCTGAACCAGGCGGAGATGGTCGTCGTGATGTCGCCGTTCAAGCACGGCCTCGACTACGCCGACGTGCTGCTGCCCGTCGCACCGTTCACGGAAACGGCCGGTACGTTCGTCAACGCGGAAGGCACCGTGCAGAGCTTCAACGGCGTCGTGCGCCCGCTCGGCGACACACGCCCCGCCTGGAAGGTGCTGCGCGTGCTCGGCAGCCTGCTCGGCCTGCCGAACTTCGAATACGAGACCGCGGAAGAAGTGCGTGTCGCCGCGCTCGGCGACGCCGGCGTCGCGGGCCGCCTGTCGAACCAGACGTCGGTCGCGCCGGCCCGCGCCGCGGCGAATGCCGCGAGCGGCGGTTTCGAGCGCCTGGCCGACGTGCCGATCTATCATGCTGACGCGCTCGTGCGCCGCGCAGGTGCGCTGCATCTGACGGCCGCCGCGAAGGCGGCGCATGCCGCAGCCCTGCCGGCCGCGCTGTTCGACAAGCTGGGCTTGAAGGAAGGCGACGCCGTGCGCGTGCGCCAGGGCGAGCGTGCGGTGCAGTTGCCGGCTGTGCGCGACGCGAATCTTGCGGAGACGGTCGTTCGCGTGTCGGCGGCGACGCCTGCCGGCGCAGCGCTCGGCAGCCTGTCCGGTGAACTGGTGGTGGAGAAGGCGTAAATGAGCTTGTTCGATACGATCAACGCGGGCGGGGCCGAGCTTCTCGGCTTCGCGTGGCCGACGGTGTGGGCAGTCGTGCGCATCCTCGTCGTCTCCGTCGTCATCCTGCTGTGCGTCGCGTACCTGATTCTCTGGGAGCGCAAGCTGATCGGCTGGATGCACGTGCGTCTCGGCCCGAACCGCGTCGGCCCCGGCGGCCTGCTGCAGCCGATCGCCGACGTGCTGAAGCTGCTGCTGAAGGAAGTCATTCAGCCGAGCGCCGCCAGCCGCTGGCTGTACCTGATCGCGCCGGTGATGACCGTCGTGCCGGCGTTCGCCGTGTGGGCGGTGATCCCGTTCCAGGCGGAAGCCGTGCTCGCGAACGTGAACGCGGGCCTGCTGTACGCGATGGCGATCTCGTCGATCGGCGTGTACGCGGTGATTCTGGCCGGCTGGGCGTCGAACTCGAAGTACGCGTTCCTCGGCGCGATGCGCGCCGCGGCACAGATGGTGTCGTACGAAATCTCGATGGGCTTCGCGCTGGTGCTCGTGCTGATGACGGCCGGCAGCCTGAACCTGTCGGAAATCGTCGGTTCGCAGCAGCACGGCTTTTTCGCCGGCCACGGCGTGAACTTCCTGTCGTGGAACTGGCTGCCGCTGCTGCCGGCGTTCGTCGTCTACTTCATCTCGGGCATCGCCGAAACGAACCGTCACCCGTTCGACGTGGTGGAAGGGGAGTCGGAGATCGTCGCGGGTCACATGATCGATTACTCGGGCATGGCGTTCGCGCTGTTCTTCCTCGCCGAGTACATCAACATGATCGTGATCTCGGCACTGGCCGCGACGCTGTTCCTCGGCGGCTGGGACGCCCCGTTCGAATTCCTGTCGTTCATCCCGGGCATCTTCTGGCTGGTGCTGAAGGTCTTCGCGCTGCTGTCGGTGTTCATCTGGGTCCGCGCGACGTTCCCGCGCTTCCGTTACGACCAGATCATGCGTCTGGGCTGGAAGGTGTTCCTGCCCGTCACGGTGATCTGGGTGGTCGTGGTCGGCTTCTGGATGATGTCGCCGCTGAACATCTGGGTGAAGTAAAGATCGGACGAAATCATGACGGCAATCCAACACTTCTTTAAGACTTTCTTCCTGACCGAGCTGCTGAAGGGGCTCGCGCTGACCGGTCGTTACACGTTCAAGCGCAAGTTCACCGTGCAGTTCCCGGAAGAGAAGACCCCGATTTCGCCGCGTTTCCGCGGGCTGCACGCACTGCGCCGCTATGAAAACGGTGAAGAGCGCTGCATCGCGTGCAAGCTGTGCGAGGCCGTGTGCCCCGCGCTGGCGATCACGATCGAGTCGGAAACGCGCGCGGACAACACGCGCCGCACGACGCGCTACGACATCGACCTGACGAAGTGCATCTTCTGCGGTTTCTGCGAAGAGAGCTGCCCGGTCGATTCGATCGTCGAGACGCAGATTCTCGAGTACCACGGCGAAAAGCGCGGCGACCTGTATTTCACGAAGGAAATGCTGCTCGCGGTGGGCGACCGCTACGAGAAGGACATCGCCGCGGCGAAGGCTGCCGACGCGCCGTATCGTTGATTGTGTTTGCAGTGCCGGCCCGGCATGAACGATGAACGGGCCGAGCCGCCGCGACGGGTGCGGGCGTCCCGCAAGCCGCGCCTGACTATGGCCTAACGATGAACCGGTAATCATGGAATTCACGACCGTACTGTTCTACATCTTCGCGCTGCTCCTGGTGGTATCAGGGCTGAAGGTGATCACTTCGCGCAACCCGGTGGCGTCTGCGCTTTTCCTTGTGCTGGCGTTCTTCAACGCCGCCGCGATCTGGATGCTGCTGGAGGCCGAATTCCTCGCGATCCTGCTGGTTCTGGTCTACGTGGGCGCGGTGATGGTGCTGTTCCTGTTCGTCGTGATGATGCTGGACATCAACATCGACTACCTGCGCCGCGACTTCAAGCGCTTCGTCCCGATGGCAACCGTGGTCGGCGCGATCATCGTGATCGAAACCGCGCTGATCCTGTGGCGCGGCTACGGCGACACGCACACCGTGCATGCGATGGCGACGGGCGAGATGGCCAACTGGTCGAATACGCGCCTGATCGGCAAGGTGATCTACACCGACTACATCTTCGCGTTCGAAATCGCCGGCCTCGTGCTGCTGGTCGCGATCATTGCCGCGATCGGGCTGACCGAGCGCAAGGGCAAGGACAGCAAGCGCCAGCGCGTGTCGGATCAGGTCAAGGTGCGCCGCAACGACCGCGTGCGCCTCGTGAAGATGGAAGCGGACAAGCCGCAGCCGGAAACGGCGCAGAGCGAAGCCGGCTCGGGCACCAACGGCTAAGCGGAGGAAAAGAAAACCATGCTGACTCTTGCTCACTACCTTGTGCTCGGCGCGATCCTCTTTGCGATCGCGATCGTCGGGATCTTCCTGAACCGCCGCAATGTCATCATCATCCTGATGTCGATCGAACTGATGCTGCTGGCGGTGAACACCAACTTCGTCGCGTTCTCGCATTACCTCGGCGACGTACACGGCCAGATCTTCGTGTTCTTCGTGCTGACCGTCGCCGCAGCGGAAGCCGCGATCGGTCTCGCGATTCTGGTGACCCTGTTCCGTAAGCTCGACACGATCAATGTCGAGGATCTCGATCAGCTCAAAGGTTAATTTCAGGCAACGCTGTTATGTCAACGACACTCAATGAAAACCTGCTGCTGGCGATTCCGCTCGCTCCGCTGGCCGGCTCGCTGATTGCGGGGCTGTTCGGGAACGCAGTCGGGCGCAAGGGCGCACACCGGATCACGATCCTCGGCGTATTGATCGCGTTCCTCCTGTCGGCGAAAGTCTTCCTCGACGTGATGGGCGGCGCGAGTTTCAACGCGACCGTCTACGAATGGATGAACGTCGGCTCGCTGAAGCTCGAGGTCGGCTTCCTCGTCGATTCGCTGACCGCGATGATGATGGTCGTCGTGACCTTCGTCTCGCTGATGGTGCACGTATACACGATCGGCTACATGGCGGAAGAGGACGGCTACCAGCGCTTCTTCTCGTACATCTCGCTGTTCACGTTCTCGATGCTGATGCTCGTGATGAGCAACAACTTCCTGCAGCTGTTCTTCGGCTGGGAAGCGGTGGGTCTGGTGTCGTACCTGCTGATCGGCTTCTACTTCACGCGCGAAAGCGCGATCTACGCGAACATGAAGGCGTTCCTCGTGAACCGCGTGGGCGACTTCGGCTTCCTGCTCGGCATCGGCCTGCTGCTCGCGTTCGCCGGCTCGATGAACTACGGCGAAGTGTTCGCGAAGCGCGCGGAGCTCGCGAGCCTGCACTTCCCGGGCACCGACTGGGGCCTGCTGACCGTTGCCTGTATCTGCCTGTTCATCGGCGCGATGGGTAAATCGGCCCAGTTCCCGCTGCATGTGTGGCTGCCCGATTCGATGGAAGGCCCGACCCCGATCTCGGCGCTGATTCACGCGGCGACGATGGTGACGGCCGGCATCTTCATGGTGTCGCGCATGTCGCCGCTGTTCGAGCTGTCGGATACCGCGCTGTCGTTCATCACGGTGATCGGCGCGATCACGGCGCTCTTCATGGGCTTCCTCGGCATCGTCCAGAACGACATCAAGCGCGTGGTCGCGTACTCGACGCTGTCGCAGCTCGGCTACATGACCGTCGCGCTCGGCGTGTCCGCTTACCCGGTCGCCGTGTTCCACCTGATGACGCACGCGTTCTTCAAGGCGCTGCTGTTCCTCGGCGCCGGCTCGGTCATCATGGGCATGCACCACGACCAGGACATGCGCAACATGGGCGGCCTGCGCAAGTACATGCCGATCACGTGGATCACGTCGCTCGTCGGCTCGCTCGCGCTGATCGGCACGCCGTTCTTCTCGGGCTTCTACTCGAAGGACTCGATCATCGACGCGGTGAAGCTGTCGCACCTGCCGGGCTCGGGCTTCGCCTACTTCGCGGTCGTGGCGAGCGTGTTCGTCACCGCGCTGTACTCGTTCCGCATGTACTTCCTGGTGTTCCACGGCGAAGAGCGCTTCCGCAAGCCGAAGCATCCGGAGTCGCCGATGGGCATGGCAGCCGCGCACGGCCACGACGATCACGGCCATGGCCACGGTCATGACGACCACGCGCACGAGCCGCACGAGACCCCGTGGGTCGTGTGGGTGCCGCTGGTCCTGCTGGCGATCCCGTCGGTGATCATCGGCGCGATCGCGATCAGCCCGATGCTGTTCGGCGATTTCTTCCAGCACGGCGTCGCATTCGACAAGGTGATCTTCATCGGCGAAAACCATCCGGCGCTGGCCGAGATGGCCGAGGAGTTCCACGGCTGGGTGGGCATGGGCCTGCACTCGGTGTCGGGCCTGCCGGTGTGGCTCGCGCTTGCCGGTGTCGTCGTCGCGTGGTTCCTGTACCTGAAGCGTCCGGAGCTGCCGGCGTCGATCCGCCGCGCGTTCGGCCCGATCTACACGCTGCTGGACAACAAGTACTACATGGACAAGATCAACGAAGTGGTGTTCGCCCGCGGTTCGGTGGCGATCGGCCGCGGCCTGTGGAAGGAGGGCGACGTCGTGGTGATCGACGGCCTCGTGAACGGCAGCGCCCGGTTCATCGGCTGGTTCGCCGGCGTGATCCGCTTCCTCCAATCCGGTTACATCTATCACTACGCGTTCGCCATGATCATCGGCATGCTGGGGCTCCTGACCCTGTTTGTAACGCTCGGCGGCAAATAAGGCGGGGAGACAACACTAATGCACGCTTTTCCGATTCTCAGTACCGCGATCTGGCTGCCGATCGTTTTCGGCCTCCTCGTGCTGGCGGTGGGTAACGACAAAAATCCGGGGACGGCTCGCTGGGTCGCGCTGATCGGCGCGCTGCTCGGTCTCGCGGTCACGATCCCGCTGATCACGGGCTTCGACTCCAGCACCGCTGCGCTGCAGTTCGTCGAGAAGTCGACGTGGATCCAGCGCTTCGACATCGCGTATCACCTCGGCGTCGACGGCATCTCGATGTGGTTCGTCGTGCTGACCGCGCTGATCACGGTGATCGTCGTGATCGCCGCCTGGGAAGTGATCACCGAGAACGTCGCGCAGTACCTCGCGGCGTTCCTGATCCTGTCCGGGATCATGATCGGCGTGTTCTCGGCGGCCGACGGCCTGCTGTTCTACGTGTTCTTCGAGGCGACCCTGATCCCGATGTACATCATCATCGGCGTGTGGGGCGGCCCGAACCGCGTATATGCGGCGTTCAAGTTCTTCCTGTACACGCTGGCCGGCTCGCTGCTGATGCTGGTCGCGCTGATCTACCTGTACACGGAAACGCACTCGTTCGACCTCGCGACGTGGCAGAACGCGAAGATCGCGATGACGCCGCAGATCCTGCTGTTCATTGCGTTCTTCCTCGCGTTCGCGGTGAAGGTGCCGATGTGGCCGGTGCACACGTGGCTGCCGGACGCGCACGTGGAAGCGCCGACGGGCGGCTCGGTCGTGCTGGCGGCGATCATGCTCAAGCTCGGCGCATACGGTTTCCTGCGCTTCTCGCTGCCGATCACGCCTGACGCGAGCCACTTCCTGGCGCCCGTCGTGATCACGCTGTCGCTGATCGCGGTGATCTACATCGGTCTCGTCGCGATGGTGCAGGCCGACATGAAGAAGCTGGTCGCGTATTCGTCGATCGCGCACATGGGTTTCGTCACGCTCGGCTTCTTCATCTTCAACCAGCTCGGCGTCGAAGGCGCGATCGTCCAGATGATCTCGCACGGCTTCGTGTCGGGCGCGATGTTCCTCTGCATCGGCGTGCTGTACGACCGCGTGCACTCGCGCCAGATCGCCGACTACGGCGGCGTCGTCAACGTGATGCCGAAGTTCGCGGCGTTCGCGATGCTGTTCTCGATGGCCAACTGCGGCCTGCCGGGTACGTCCGGTTTCGTCGGCGAGTTCATGGTGATTCTCGCGGCCGTCCAGTACAACTTCTGGATCGCATTCGGCGCGGCGTTCACGCTGATTCTCGGCGCGGCCTACACGCTGTGGATGTACAAGCGCGTGTATTTCGGCGCGGTCGCGAACGATCACGTCGCCAAGCTGACGGACATCGGCCGTCGTGAATTCCTGATGCTGGCCGTGCTCGCCGCGTTCACGCTGCTGATGGGCCTGTATCCGAAGCCTTTCACCGACGTGATGCACGTTTCCGTGGAAAACCTCCTCTCCCACGTCGCGCAGTCGAAGCTGCCGCTGGCCCAGTAATCGCGAGCGGAGGAACTCAAGATCATGCAAAACGCCCCTATGAATGTTCTGTTGCCTGACGCGCTGGTGCTGGCCGCCATCGTCGTCGCATGGCTGAACGACACCTTTACCGGTGCGTCCGGCCGCCGCCTGACCTATCTGATCGCGGTCGTCTCGTCGGTCGTCGCCGGCGTGTGGTTCGCGGTCCAGGCGCTCGACCCGCAGCAGTACTACTTCTTCTCGAAGATGGTCGTCGTCGACTCGTTCGCGAGCATGATGAAGGCCGTCGTGTCGTTCGGTTTCGCGGTCTCGCTCGTCTATTCGCGCAAGTACCTCGAAGACCGCGACATGTTCCGCGGCGACGTGTTCCTGCTCGGCATGTTCTCGCTGCTCGGCCAGCTGGTCATGGTGTCGGGCAACAACTTCCTGACGCTGTACCTCGGTCTCGAACTGATGTCGCTGTCGCTGTACGCGGTCATCGCGCTGCGCCGCGACGCCGCGCAGTCGAGCGAAGCCGCGATGAAGTACTACGTGCTGGGCGCGCTCGCATCGGGCTTCGTGCTGTACGGCATCTCGATGCTCTACGGCGCGACCGGCTCGCTCGAGCTCGGCGAAGTGTACAAGGCGGTCGGCGGCAACACCGACGCGGCCGTGCTGATGTTCGGCGTGATCTTCATCGTCGCCGGTATCGCGTTCAAGCTCGGGGCCGTGCCGTTCCACATGTGGGTGCCGGACGTCTACCAGGGCGCGCCGACCGCGATGACGCTGTTCGTCGGCGGCGGTCCGAAGGTTGCCGCGTTCGCGTGGGGCCTGCGCTTCCTGGTGATGGGCCTGCTGCCGCTCGCCCAGAACTGGCAGACCGCGCTCGTGATCCTCGCCGCGCTGTCGCTGATCGTCGGCAACATCACCGGTATCGTCCAGCGCAACATCAAGCGGATGCTCGCGTACTCGGCGATCTCGAACATGGGCTTCGTGCTGCTCGGCCTGCTCGCCGGCATCGTGAAGGGCGACGCGGCTGCGCCGGCGAACGCCTACAGCTCGGCGATGTTCTACGCGATCGTCTATCTGATCACGACGCTCGGCTCGTTCGGCGTGGTGATGCTGCTCGCGCGCCGCGATTTCGAAGCCGAAACGATCGACGACTTCAAGGGCCTCAACAAGCGCAGCCCGGTGTTCGCGTTCGTGATGATGGTCATGATGTTCTCGCTGGCCGGCATTCCGCCGACCGTCGGCTTCTACGCGAAGCTCGCGGTGCTCGAGGCGACCGTCAACGCAGGCCTCACGTGGCTGGCCGTGCTGGCCGTGATCACGTCGCTGTTCGGCGCGTTCTACTACCTGCGCATCGTGAAGCTGATGTACTTCGATGCGCCGCAGGATTCGACGCCGATCTCGGGCGATTTCTGCAAGCGCACGATCCTCGTGCTGAACGGCCTGGCCGTCGTCGTGCTCGGCCTGATCCCGAGCCCGCTGCTGACCGCCTGCCTGCAGGCAATCCGCCACACGCTGCCGCTGTAATGTCGGCAGCCGGCTGGTTCATCGTGCTGTTGGCGCTCGTATGCGCCAACCTGCCGTTCCTGAACCAACGCCTCTTCGCCGTCGTGCCGTTCGGCGCGACGAAGAAGAGTGCGTGGGTGCGGATCGGCGAGCTGATCGTGCTGTACTTCATCGTCGGCGCGCTCGGCTTCTGGCTCGAGTCGCGCGCCGGCAACCGCTTCGAACAGGGCTGGCAGTTTTACGCGATCACGTTCAGTCTCTTCGTCGTGTTCGCGTTTCCCGGCTTCACGTTCCAATATCTCGTCAAACGACGCTGACGGCTTCGGCCGTCCGTCGTGCTCATCCAGGAGCCGCCGATGGCCGAACTACCCAATCACGACGCCGCACTGACCGAAACCTGCCTCGAGAGCGAGGCGATCTTCGAAGGCGCGTTCCTCAAGCTCAAGCGCGATACCGTCCGTCTGCCGGACGGCAAGAAAGCCACGCGCGAATACGTGCAGCATCCGGGCGCGGTGATGGTGATCCCGCTGTTCGACGACGGCCGCGTGCTGATGGAGAGCCAGTTCCGCTATCCGATCGGCAAGGTGATGGCCGAATTCCCGGCCGGCAAGCTCGATCCGAACGAAGGCGCGCTCGCGTGCGCGGCGCGCGAGCTGCGCGAGGAAACCGGCTACACGGCGCGCGAGTACGTGTTCCTGGCCCGCATTCATCCGATCATTTCCTATTCGACCGAATTCATCGACCTGTACCTCGCGCGCGGGCTGACGGCCGGCGAGCGCAAGCTCGACGAAGGCGAATTCCTCGAAACCTTCACCGCGACGCTGGACGACCTGCAGGAGTGGGTGCGCACGGGCCAGATCTCCGACGTGAAGACGATCATCGGCACCATGTGGCTCGACAAGGTGCTGTCCGGCACGTGGCCGCTCGGCCCGGTCGTCACGCCCTGAGCGCGGCGTCGGCGGCGGCCGGGGCGCCGCGTTACAATCTGGCGACGCAGTGCGTTCGCGCTGCGCAATCCGGATTTAGCACGATCGTTCACAAAACCGCTTTTTGCGCTACACTCGTCACACGCCCTGATTCAGCATGAAGGTCCTCGATTTACAGTGTCCGCACGGTCATCGGTTCGAAGGCTGGTTCGCTTCCGCCGATGAATTCGAAGCGCAGTTGTCCCGCAAGCTGGTCGAATGTCCGGTGTGCGGAACGACGGAGATCAACCGGATGCCGTCGGCGCCGCGCCTGAACCTGTCGGGCGCGACGCAGCCGCAGCCGGCCGATCCGCGTGCGCTGCAGGCGCAGGTGATGCGCGCGCTGCGCGAGGTGCTGGAGAAGACCGAGAACGTGGGCGAGCGCTTCGCCGAGGAAGCGCGGCGCATTCATTACAACGAGGCGCCGGCACGCAGCATTCGTGGCGTCACGACGCCGGAGGATGCGCAGTCCTTGCTCGAAGAAGGCATCGACGTGATGCCGCTGCCGATTCCTGCCGCGCTGAAAGAACCGCTGCAATGACGTACGCAGTGTGTCCTTGGCCGGGGACGGCCGCGGACAGCTTTGCATGAGATCAGAGCAGGCGCTAAAGCGTTAACTCGGGTCGACAGGAGACACTGCGCATGGATCTGGATTATTCCCCCGCCGACGACGCGTTCCGCGCCGACGTCCGCGCCTGGCTCGAGGCCAACCTGCCTCACGCACTGCGCGCCAAGGTACTCGATCACAAACGACTCGACCGCGAGGATTTCGCGAGCTGGCACCGGATTCTCGGCCAGCGCGGCTGGTCCGCGCCCGCCTGGCCAGTCGAATATGGCGGCCCGGGCTGGAACGCGACGCAGCGGCACATCTGGGACGAGGAGTGCGCGCGCATCGGTGCGCCGACCGTGCTGCCTTTCGGGGTGTCGATGGTCGCGCCGGTCCTGATGAAATACGGCAGCGAAGCGCAGAAGCGCCGCTATCTGCCGCGCATTCTCGACGGCTCGGACTGGTGGTGCCAGGGTTATTCGGAGCCGGGTTCCGGGTCCGATCTCGCATCGCTGCGCACGCGCGCCGAGCGCCACGGCGATCATTACGTCGTCAACGGCCAGAAGACCTGGACCACGCTCGGCCAGTACGCCGACATGATGTTCTGCCTCGTGCGCACCGATCCGGCCGCGAAGAAGCAGGAAGGCATCTCGTTCCTGCTGATCGACATGAAAACGCCCGGCATCACGGTGCGCCCGATCGTGATGCTCGACGAGGACCACGAGGTCAACGAGGTGTTCTTCGAGGACGTGAAGGTGCCGGTCGAGAACCTCGTCGGCGACGAGAACCGCGGATGGACCTACGCGAAATACCTGCTCGGCCACGAGCGCACCGGCATCGCGCGCGTCGGCGCGTCGAAGCGGGAGCTCGCGTTCCTGAAGCGCATCGCGTCGAACCAGCGCAAGAACGGCAAGCCGTTGCTCGCCGATCCCGTGTTCGCCGCGAAGGTCGCGGCGCTCGAGGTCGAGCTGATGGCGCTGGAAGTGACGGTGCTGCGCGTCGTCAGCCGCGAGACGAGCGGCAAGGGGCCGGGCCCCGAAGCGTCGATGCTGAAGATCAAGGGCACCGAGGTGCAACAGGCGCTCACCGAGCTGATGGTCGAAGCGATCGGCCCGCTGGCCGCACCGTTCGACGTGCCGTTCCTCGCCGGCGAGCGCGAGCACAGCATCGCCGGCGACGACGATGCGGCGCCGCTCGCCGCGTACTACTTCAATTACCGGAAGACGTCGATCTACGGCGGGTCGAACGAGATCCAGAAGAACATCATCGCGCAGATGATTCTGGGGCTGTGATCAGGGAACGGAGACAACCATGGATTTCAGCTTTACCGATGAGCAGCAGCAGTTCGCCGATGCGCTGCGCCGGTATCTCGGCGAGCAATACGGCTTCGAGGCGCGTCAGGCGATCGTGCGCAGCGATACCGGTGTGTCCGACGCGCAGTGGAGCGCATTCACCGAACTCGGATTGACCGCGTTGCCGGTGCCGGACGCCCAGGGCGGCTTCGGCGGCGGGCCGGTCGACATGCTGGTCGTGATGCAGGAACTCGGCCGCGCGCTCGTGATCGAGCCGTACTGGGCCACGGCGGTCGGCGTCGAGGCGTTGCGGATCGCCGGCTCCGGCGCGGGCGACGACGCCGCGCTGCTGGAGGCGATTGCACAAGGACAAAAGCGCGTGGCGGTCGCGTTCCATGAGCCGCAGGCGCGCTACGACCTGTACGAACTCGACACGCGCGCGCGCGAGCAGGACGGCACGTACCGGCTGACCGGGATCAAGTCGGTCGTTCAGCACGGCGCCCAGGCGCACGTCTGGATCGTGCCCGCGCGTGTCGACGGCGGCGGTATCGGCCTCTTCGTCGTCGAACGCGATGCGGCCAACGCGAAGGTGGTCGACTACCGGACCATCGACGGCCAGCGTGCCGCGACGCTCACGTTCGACGACACGCCGGCCCGACTCCTGACGGGTGGGGCGCGAGACGCGGCGGCGCTCGAGCAGATTGCCGATTACGCGACCTTTCTGCTATGCGCGGAAGCGGTTGGCGCGCTCGACGAGCTGAATCGCGCGACGGTCGAATACACGAAGACGCGTGAGCAGTTCGGTGTGCCGATCGCGCGCTTTCAGGCGCTACAGCACCGGATGGTCGACATGCTGATTCATGCCGAGCAGGCGCGTTCGCTGACCTATCTCGCGGCGGTGCGCTATGCGAACGGCGATGCCGATGCGCGGCGCAAGGCCGTGTCGGCCGCGAAGGCGCGGGTCGGATCGGCCGCGCGCTTCGTCGGCCAGCAGGCGATCCAGTTGCACGGCGGCATGGGCGTGACCAACGAGGTGGCCGCCGCGCACCTGTTCAAGCGGCTGTCGATCATCGAGACGACGCTCGGCGATACCGATCATCACCTCGCCCGCCTCGCGGCGCTGCCCGATTTCGCGCAGACCGACGTAGCATGACGGCGACGCGCGAGCGCGCCAGACAAGGAGACTTATCAGTGGGCATCAGTTACGAAGATCTGGTGGTGGGCAGTACCACCGAAGTGGGCCGCTACACGTTCGAGCCCGACGACATCAAGACGTTCGCGCAGCGCTACGATCCGCAGCCGTTCCATGTCGACGAGGAAGCAGGGAAGGCATCGCACTTCGGCGGGCTCGTCGCGAGCGGCTGGCATACGTGTTCGGTGTTCATGAGCCTGCTGGTCCAGAAGCTGGGGCCGGACTCGACCAGCATGGGCTCGCCGGGCATCGATTCGATCCGCTGGCTGAAGCCGGTGCGCGCCGGCGACACGATCACGATGTACCAGAAGGTGCACGACAAGCGCGTGTCGGAGAGCAAGCCCGATCGCGGCATCGTGTCGACGGAATGGGTCGGCGTGAACGAAGCCGGCGAGACGGTGATCAGCGTGCACACCAAGGTGATTTTCGGGCTGCGCCATCCGGCAGGCGCGAACGCATGACCGACGTGACCTTGCCGCTGATCGCGTCCGCGCAGGCGCTGCAGGCGCGGGTTGGCGCGGAGCCGCTCGCGAGCGGCTGGATCGAGATCGACCAGCCGCGCGTCGACGGTTTCGCCGACGCGACCGGCGATCACCAATGGATTCACGTCGACCCCGAACGCGCGCGGCGCGAGTCGCCGTTCGGTGGGCCCATCGCGCACGGGTTCCTGACGCTGTCGCTGATTCCTGCATTGATGACCGACGCAATGCGCTTCGAGCAGAAGATGGGCGTGAACTACGGGCTCAACCGCGTACGGTTCTTGAAGCCGGTGCCGGTCGGGGCGCGCGTGCGCGCGCTGTTCGCGGTGAAGGAAATCGCCGACGCCGCGCGCGGCGGTATTCAGGTGACGTGGTCGGTATCGATGCAGATCGAGCGTCCCGACGCGCCGCTGCCGGTATGCGCGGCGGAATTCATCACGCTGCATTACTTCTGAAGCACGCAGCGGCATGCGCGGATGCCGCTGCGTCCACCCTGCGTGTCAGTGCTTCGCGTATTGCGTTGCGCCGAACAGCACCTCGCGTGCCTTGTCGTCCTGCAGCGCCTTGCGCATCGACGCGAGTACCTCGACGCCACGCTGCACGGCCGGTCGCGCGGCGATCGCCTCGTGCCAGCGCTTCACGTTCGGCAACGCGTCGAGCTCGATGCCCTGGTTCCGCCACGAACGCGTCCACGGGAACGTCGCAATGTCCGCGATCGTATACGTGTCGCCCGCGAGATACTCGGATTCGCCGAGCCGCTTTTCCATCACGTTGTACAGGCGCTTCGCTTCGTTCGTGTAGCGGTTGACCGCGTACTCGATCTTCTCCGGCGCATACAGCCGGAAGTGGTGCGCCTGCCCGAGCATCGGGCCGACACCGCCCATCTGGAACATCAGCCACTCGAGCGTCGCATAGCGCGCGGCCGGATCGGTCGGCAGGAACTTGCCGGTCTTCTCCGCGAGGTAGATCAGGATCGCGCCCGATTCGAACAGCGAGATCGGTTGGCCGCCGGGGCCATCCGGATCGACGATCGCGGGGATCTTGTTGTTCGGGCTGATCTTCAGGAACGCGGGCTCGAACTGGTCGCCTGCACCGATATCGACCGGATGGGCGCGATACGCGAGGCCCGTTTCCTCGAGCATGATGTGCACCTTGTGGCCGTTCGGGGTCGCCCAGCTATAGACGTCGATCATCGTCAACTCCTGTGTGGCATGCGCGAAAACGGCGCCGGCGGCGCCGCGACAGGCGGTCATTAGAGCATGGATCGGCGCGGGCTGCCGGTGGCGGAAACGCCCGTGCCGGCGGGCATGCGCAGCCGGGCCGGCGAGCGTCGCCGGCGGTGCTCGCGGCGTCGACGTGCCGCACCGGATGGACGCGGTGGCGTGGCGTCGGGACGCGGTGGATCAGCGCTTGTAGCGCGGTTGGCGCTTCTCGAGAAATGCGCTGATGCCTTCGAGCCCGTCCGCATGATGCAGCGACGCGACGAAATGATCGCGCTCGGTGCCGAGGTGCGCGTCCAGCGGTTGGGCGGTGGCGTCGTCGAGCAGCGACTTGATGCGCGTGAGCGCGTTCGGCGAGATGCCGGCGAGCGTGTCGGCCCACGCCAGTGCGTCGCTCAGCGCCGTGCCAGGCGCGGCGAGCCGATTGACGACGCCCAGCGCGTGCAGGCGTTCCGCGGCAACGGGTTTGCCTTCGAACAGGATCTCGGCGGCGGTCGCACGCGGCAACGCGCGGGCGAGAAACCACGAGCCGCCGCCGTCGGGTGTCAGGCCGACGCGTGCATACGACATCACGAATTTCGCGTCGTGTGCGGCAACGATCAGGTCGCACGCGAGCGCGAGCGAGAAGCCGGCGCCGGCCGCGGCGCCCTCGACGGCCGCGATCACCGGCTTCGTCGACGCGCGGATCGCCGTGACCCATGCCGCGAGCTGATCGATGCTGTCGGCCTGGAAGGACGGATCCTTCGAGCGATTCTCGAGCAACCGGTTCAGGTTGCCGCCTGCGCAGAAGAAGCGATCGGCACCCGTCAGCACGACGGCGCGAATCGCCGGATCGCGCTCGGCGGTGGCGAGGGCTTCGATGCCGGCCGCATACATGTCGGGATGCAGTGCGTTGCGCGCACCGGGATTGGACAGCGTGAGGACGAGCGTCGAATCGCTCTCGGGTGGCCGCGAGGCCAGCAGTTCAGCACTCATGCGAGTGTGTCTCCATCGGGTGGCGCGGCGACGCCGAGTGTGTCGCGTGAACAGCGAGGTCCGTCGCCGCAGCGGATGTAATGTTGTCGTGACGGACGAAAAACTTGCTTTAGACTAGCACGAACGTGCTTTTCGGCGCGATGAATCTCGAGGCGGCCGGCGTCGATGCGGCCGTGCTCCAGCAACGAAGGAGACTCCGATGCTACAGCTGTGCGGTATTCCGTTGTCCAACTACTACAACAAGGTGAAGTTCGTCCTGCTCGAGCACGATATACCGTTCGAGGAGTCGGTGTGCGCTTTGCCGGTCAGCGATCCGGTGCAGCTCGCCGATTCGCCGCTCGGCAAGATTCCGTTCCTGAAGACCGAAGAGGGTGCGCTGTTCGAGTCCCAGGTGATCATCGAATACCTGGCGGCGCGCTATCCCGAGAAAGGCATTTTGCCCGCGAGCCCGTTCGCGGCGGCGAAGGTGCGCGAACTGGTCGAGACGCTCGAGCTGTATCTCGAATGGGTGGCGCGCGAGGTGTACACGGAAGCGTTTTTCGGCGGCAAGGTCAGCGACGGGATGAAGGCGCACGTCGAGAAGCGCCTGCCGCGCGCGATCGATGCGTTCAAGCAGATGACGCGGTTTTCGCCGTATGTGCTCGGCGAGTCGTTCGGCCTCGCGGACATTGCCGCATGGGTTCATCTGCCGGTGATCGGGATGGCGACGAAGGCCATATTCGGCCGCGACTTCCTGCTCGATGCAGGCATCGACTGGAAGGCGCACGCCAAGACGGTGAGTGAACGCCCTGCCGCGCAGCGCGTGGCAGCCGAGCGCAAGGCGTATGTCGAAGCGGCGAACGTCGCGCGTTCGTAACCGCGTTTCCCGAAGGGCGGCGTGCGGCCGCCCCCGTGCGGGCTTACAGGCGGGCGAGCCGCTCGAGCGCGGATGCGAGCGTGCTTTCCCGCTTCGCGAAGCAGAAGCGCACGACGCCCGATTCGTGCGGCTCGTGATAGAACGCCGACACCGGAATGGCGGCCACGCCGATCTCCGACGTGAGCCACGTCGAGAATTCCGCTTCGGGCAGGTCGCTGATCGCCGAGTAATCGACGCACTGGAAGTACGTGCCCGTGCACGGCAGCAGCTTGAAGCGCGTGCGCTCGAGGCCGGCCCGGAAGAAGTCACGCTTTTGCTGATAGAAGCCGGCGAGCGACAGGTACGGCGTCGGGTCGCGCAGGTAGTCGGCGAGCCCGATCTGCATCGGCGTGTTCACCGTGAATACGTTGAACTGGTGGACCTTGCGGAATTCAGCGGTCAGCGCGGCAGGCGCCGCGACGTAACCGACCTTCCAGCCGGTCACGTGATAGGTCTTGCCGAAGCTCGACACGATGAAGCTGCGTGCGGCGAGTTCCGGATAGCGCGCGACGCTCTCGTGGCGCGCGCCGTCGTAGACCATGTGTTCGTAGACCTCGTCGGACAGGATCAGCACGTTGGTGCCGCGCACGATGTCCTCGAGCTTGCGCATGTCCGCCTCGCGCCACACGGTGCCCGTCGGGTTGTGCGGCGTGTTGATCAGGATCATCCGCGTTTTCGGCGTGATCGCGGCCGCGAGACGGTCGAACGGGATCGCGTAGTCAGGCGCCTCCAGCGTGACGAACACGGGCTTGCCACCGGCGAGCTCGATCGACGGCAGGTAGCTGTCGTAGGTCGGCTCGACGACGATCACTTCGTCGCCCGGATGCACCGCGCACAGGATTGCCGTCAGCAGCGCCTGCGTCGCGCCGGCCGTCACGGTGATTTCGGCGGCCGGATCGTAGCGCCGGCCGTACACCTGCGCGATCTTGTCGGCGATCGCGTCGCGCAGCGGCGCGACGCCGGCCATCGGCGGGTACTGGTTGTGCCCGTTGCGCATCGCGGCGGCCACCGCATCGACGATGCGCGGATCGCAATCGAAATCCGGGAAACCCTGGCCGAGGTTCACCGCCCCTTTTTCGGCGGCAAGCGCGCTCATCACCGTGAAGATCGTCGTGCCGACGTTCGGCAGGCGCGAGGGGAAAACGGGTGTCGTTGGCATATCTGAAGGAGCGTTCATCGATACGGTCGGAATCGGGTGAGGTGCGTCAGGCCGGCGTCGCCGTGACGGGCGGCGCGGCGTCGAGTGCGCAGGCTTGCGCAAATGGCGCGGGTTGCGCGATCCGGAAACCGAAGTCGCGGGCGGTGCGCTTCGCGAGCTTCAGCAGCGCGCGGTCTTTCGACACGAGCCAATCGGCGTGCGCGGCGCGCGCGAGTTCGAGAAACTTCTGGTCGTCGCGGTCCTTGCACTTCGGCAGCGGCGGCGCGCCGGCGTCGACGGGCGGCGGTTCGACGAGGCTCGCGAGCCGGGCGACGGTCGCGAGCGCGGCCGCCTTGTCGATCGCGCGCGACTGGAACTGCGGATAGTCGAGCACGTATTCGAGTTCCGTCAGGCAGCGGCCGTCGATCACGGCGGCCAGCGTGCCGTGCTCCAGCGCGGCGCGGATCGGGCGCGTGGCGGGGTCGTCGAATACGAGAATGTCGATCCAGACGTTCGAGTCGAGCACGACGCGGTGTGCGGCATGCGGGGCGAGAGAGCGGGTCATTCGTTACAATCGGTGGTTTTCGTCTGACCGCAAGGCACGGCGTGCCAGCGAGCCTCTATGATAATCGTTCTCTCTCCCGCCAAATCCCTCGACTACGACACGCCCGCGCACGTCCAGTCTTACACGAAGCCTGCATTCGTCGACGATGCGTCGGAGTTGATCGACGGCCTGCGCAAGCTGTCGCCGCAGGACATCGCGACGCTGATGGATATCTCCGATCCGCTCGCGCGCCTGAATTTCCAGCGCTACGCCGACTGGTCGCCGACCTTCACGCCGGCCAACGCGAAGCAGGCTGTGCTGGCGTTCAACGGCGACGTCTACGAGGGTTTCGACGCGAAATCGCTGTCGTCCGCCGATCTCGACTATGCACAGCATCACGTGCGCGTGCTGTCGGGCCTGTACGGGCTGCTGCGTCCGCTCGACCTGCTGCAGCCGTACCGGCTCGAGATGGGCACGCGGTTCGCGAACGCGCGCGGCAAGGATCTGTATGCGTTCTGGGGCGATCGCATCACGCGGGCGCTGAACGAGCAACTCGAGACGCGCAGCGGCGCGGCGCGCGTGCTCGTCAACTGCGCGTCGACCGAATACTTCAAGTCGGTCAAGCCGAAGCTGCTGGCCGCACCGGTCATCACGCCGGTATTCGAGGACTGGAAGGGCGGCCGCTACAAGATCATCAGTTTTCATGCGAAACGCGCGCGCGGCCTGATGGCGCGTTTTGTCGTCGAGAACCGTATCGCCGACCCGAAGGCGCTGAAGGAATTCGCCACCGAAGGCTATGCGTTCGATGCGGCTGCGTCGAACGATTCGACTTACGTATATCGCCGGCGCGTCGGCGAGTGACCTGCCGGCCGTTCGCGAGACGGTCGGCGCATGCGTGAGGCCGGACCGGCGACATACCGCCTGCTTCGGTCGACCGCTTTGCATGGGACCGGCGTAAGCGCTGAAGCGCCAGCGCCGGTCGACAAAGGAGATGGACAGATGGCCCTTTCGATCACCAGTAATTTCGACGCAGGCGCAATCGACGTCGTGTCGTGCGACAGCCCCGACGCAATCCGGCTGCGCGTGCGCGGCGACAATCGTTCGGAATTCGCGCAATGGTTTTACTACCGCTTGACGGGTGCACGCGGCGAGCGATGCGTGATGACGTTCGAGAACGCAGCCGAATGCGCGTATCCGTCGGGCTGGCGCAACTACCACGCGGTGGCGAGCTATGACCGCGTCGACTGGTTCCGCGTGCCGACGACGTTCGACGGCAAGACGATGACCATCGACCATACGCCGGAGTTCGACAGCATCTACTACGCGTATTTCGAACCGTACTCGGAAGAGCGTCACGCCGCGTTTCTCGGCGCGGTCCAGCAGTTGCCTCGGGCGAGCGTCGTCGAACTCGGCCGCACGGTCGAAGGCCGTCCGATGTCGCTGCTGACGCTCGGCACGCCGGAACTCGACGGCGCGCCGAAGAAGAAGGTGTGGATCATCGCGCGCCAGCATCCGGGCGAGTCGATGGCCGAGTGGTTCGTCGAAGGGCTGGTCAAACGGCTGGCCGGATGGGGCGACTGGGCCGGCGATCCGGTTGCGCGCAAGGTCTACGATCGCGTGACGTTCTACATCGTGCCGAACATGAATCCGGACGGCAGCGTGCACGGTAACCTGCGCACCAATGCGGCCGGCGCGAACCTGAACCGCGAGTGGATGGCGCCCGATGCCGAGCGCAGCCCCGAAGTGCTGGCCGTGCGCGACGCGATCCACGCGATCGGCTGCGACATGTTCTTCGACATTCACGGCGACGAGGATCTGCCGTACGTGTTCGTCGCCGGCTCGGAGATGCTGCCGAGCTTTACCGAGCAGCAGGGCAAGGAGCAGGCCGCGTTCATCGAAGCGTTCAAGGTCGCGAGCCCGGACTTCCAGACCGAGCATGGCTACGCGGCGAGCAAGTACAAGGAAGATGCGCTGAAGCTCGCGTCGAAGTACATCGGCCACCAGTTCGGCTGCCTGTCGTTGACGCTCGAAATGCCGTTCAAGGACAACGCGAACCTCCCCGACGAGCGCGTCGGCTGGAACGGCGAGCGCAGCGCGGCGCTCGGCGCGGCGATGCTCGCCGCGATCCTGGTGCACGTCGACACGTTCGCGTAGGCGCTGCCGTCGTCGCATGAAAAAAGCCGGTGCATCGCGAGATGCGCCGGCTTTTTGCTGCTGTCGTTGCCGCTCCGTCGTATCAGGATTTCTTCGCGGTTTTCTTCTTCACGGCTTTCTTTTGGCCGCCTGATTTCTTCGTCGAGACGGCCTTCTTGCTGCCGGTGCGGCCCGATGCCTTCGCCTTGGCTTTGCCGCGGTGCGACTTGCCCTTGAACTTCTTCGTCGAGGACGACGAGCGCTCGACGCGCGGCTTCAGCGGCGGAACCGGGTCGTTCCAACTGAACGCAAGCATTTGCTGGCCGACATAGCCGCAGCGAAACTTCAGCGGCGTCGGATCGCTGCCGTTGCTGTGGATGCCGAGCCCGTCGACGGTGACGATGTTGTCGACTTTCACGCGCTGCTTGCCCTGGTCGAACGAGTCGTTCCACGGCGTGATCGTCGCGTTGCCGCTGTCGAATGCGTTCGGCGCGAAGTCCACGCGGTCGAACGCCGTCGATGTGCTGGCGATGAAGCTGCCGTGCGCCGCACAATCCGCGGCGAGCGGATCGGCATGCATCTCGTTGACGAATTTGTTGATCAGTTCGGAGCGCTGGTCGAGCAGGTCGGCAAATACCGGCGCGGGAAGCGCAAGCGACAGGCCCGCGATACAGGCTGCCAGCTTGCCGAGCGCCCGGAAAATCCGGAGCGAGGCAGGTGAGCTGTCCATCTGGTTATTGGTGAGGAGCGAAGGAGACATCGGGCACGTATAGAGGCCCGATGAAGAACAGGAGTTCAATCTTAGCGTAAAAAAGTTGTGCGGCAGTAGGCGACGTACTCGGCGCGCGCCGCGGAAAGTGCCCCGGCACGCAGATGCGTGGAGCCGATCCGGAGGAAATTCAGGCGCGCGGGCCGCCGAGGCGGTAGCGGCGGACGTCGAAGGTCGTGACCCACGCGGGGCGATAGACGGCGATGAGTGCCGTTGCCATGCCGGTGAACCATGCTTCGCCGAGCGCGAGCAGCGCGGTGTTCAGCAAATAGCCGGCCGGAATCACGACGGGCACGCCGTCCGCGAGCGCGAGCTGAACACCGGCCGCCGCGGCGGCGACCGCGACGATCGCGATGGCGGGCGACAGGAAGCCCTGTCCGGTGATGAATGACGCGAGGTTGTGCGGCAGCCAGGCGAGCGCGGCGCGTTGCAGCAATGCCGACACGCCGACAGGCAGCGCACCGTAGACCAGATAGGTCAGGCCGACGCCTTGCCACGGCGCGTCGAATATCACTGCGGCCATCGCCGTGACGGCGCCCATCGCGACCAGTGCGAGTGTCCAGTCGAACAGCGTGACGAGCAGCGTTGCGCCAAGCAGATGCATGACGATGCCATCTTCGAGCCATGCGTTCGAGGCCCACAGGACCGTGATCGCAGTGACGAGCGCGAGCCACACGTGCTGAAGCGTGGCGTCCTGCAGGCGTACGAACGGGCGATTCCACATCGCGAGCGCGAGCAGGGCCACGGCGGCGATCCAGCCACCGATGCCAACCCAGAGCGGAAGCGGTGTGAAAAGAAAACCCATGCGTCCATATTACTCGTTGAGCATCAAAGGTGGGAGCCTGCACATGCCCGACCGTCGCAATATCGAGACTGTTGGCCTAGCGTCCGCGCCGGAACCGTGCCGGCGGCTCGGCGGCGAGCGGCAGGTCCTGTGTGCCGGCGTTGGCGATAGGCAACGGGTACGGACGGTCATGCCGTTGTGTTCGCAGCGGAGCGGGGCCGTGTTCGCCGATGGCCAGCTTGCGGGCGCGATTGCGGTTCGCCAGCAGTACCTCGAGATGGGGCGACAGCCAGCCGTTGTAGATCGCGACCGCGGCGGCGCGGTTTGCGGCGCCGAGCTGCTGGAAGATGCTCGCGAGGTGGATCTTCACGGTGCCTTCGCTGATGCCGAGCGTACGGGCAATCATCTTGTTCGTGCTGCCCATGTGGACGAACCGCATGATCTGGGCTTGGCGCGGCGACAGGAGTCCGCTCGGCGGGCGCCGTGGAAGCGAGCCGGCGAGCGTCTGGAAATGGGCGTCGTGGCGCGCCATTGCCGTTGACGGCAGCAGGCTGAGGGCGATCGGCGGAATGTAGTGTCCGCCCAGCAGTACGATCTCGAGCGCACGCACGATCAGGTGCGGCCGCGTGGAATGCGGGATGACGCCCGCGACGCCGTAATTGAAGAAGCGCTGGATGGCTTCGGGCGAGATGTCGTCGACCAGAACGGCGACCGGTGTCGGCGAGCATGCGTTGCCGAGCGCCTGAAGCTCGCTGAGCCGGCCCACGTCCAGCCAGTCGATCGCGACGAGGTCGAAACGCTGGGTGCGCAGCAGCCGGCGTGCCTGGAAACCGTCAGGCGCGTCGTTGATGCTGGCGTGCCGGTCGATCTGCCGCAACAGGGTCTTCAGTCCGTCACGCCGTTCGGCGTCTGAGTTAAGTACCAAGAACCGCATATTCAACCTCCATAAGGTGGGTCATTGATTGCCGTTGGGTATAAGCTGGCCCCGATAATGACAAAGACCTTACACGATGTCTGCTTGGCTGAAAGGCTTAGGAAAAGTTCGAAATTTTGGGCGGCGGGGCAGCGGACAAGAAAAAAGCCGCTCCGGTGGTCACCGGAAGCGGCTTTGGGCGGGGCAGGCTGTCGGGGCCTGCGGGGTGGATCAGTGAAAGTGCGGTTGGGCGGGCGACGCGTCTTCCGGCATTTCCGCATGGACGATTTCACCGAGCGGATCGGCGTAAAGCGGTACGCCGCAGTCGTCGCAGTATTCGGGTTCGAAACGGCCCGCGTGCCGCCGGACGTCGGTTACGCCGCATTCTTTCAGCAGGCTCACGATTTCCTCGAGCGGTCCTTCGATCGGCGCTTCGCCCTCGAGCGTCGCGCTATCGATCGATACGTCGCCGTTTTCACGGCCGTAGAGCGGCCACACGACACCATAGATCACGTCGTTGCTGGCACGCCGCGTGAAGCCGACGCGATACTCGTCGATGCGACGTTCGCCGAAGCCGGCGACCACCGCGCGCAGCTCTTGCGGCGCTGCACCAAGTGTGTCGAATAGATAACGAATGGCCGTTCGGACGGTGTGCGGACGCACGCGTTCGTCCGCATCGCGGCAGGCCGAGTAGTACGCGTCCGGAAGCAGGCATTCGAATTCGCAGCCAGGCAGCGCGATCGCCAGGTTCGGGCCGCCCTGTGCGGCCCATTGTTCGAGGCACTGACCACGCTCGATACGGCTGCCGTTTTCTTCTTCCTGCCAGCGGAACAGCGGCGAGCCGGCAGGCGCGGCGACGACCGCCAGCAGGAAGCGCGGATCGGCCAGGATCGGCGAAGTTTCCGGCAGGTCGCCGAAGCTCAGCTTCGGGGTGTGCTGGCCGATCGCCGCATGTGCGAGCTGCTGGGCGAGCCGGTAGGTTTCCACATGGTGTCGCGGCAACTGGTCGATGCTGTAGAGGAATGGGGCGAGCCCGACGAGCGTGCCGTTCGCCAGCACGTGCGCCTGCAGGTGCGTTCGCAACGCGTCGGCAACGTCGCCCTTGAGCGGACCGGACGGAATCATGTAGCGCGTCCAGGCGAGAACCGGGACGGCGACCAGCAGCGCATCGTACGGTTGGCCGTCGTGTTCGATCACCATCGACTCGCTGTGCGTCTCGGCCATGTCGGCGAGCGCGCCGTAGGCGTCGGGATGATTCTGTTGAAGATGGTCGAGCGCGGCATCGAGCGTCGTCTGATTGCCGTTGCGGACAATCTTGGCGAGCAGCGCATCGAGCTTCGCTTCCCAGAAGCGATCCTCGATGCGGCTGCCCGACGCGAAGAGCGCAAGTGACAGACCGACCAGTTTGTCGGCATCGGGGGGAAGGCGTTTGGCGATTCGCTGGCGCATATTAAAGACGTATATAGAAAGAGGCGAAGAACCTCACATTCTAGTCCGTTCTTTGCACCATAAGCGGTCTGGTGCCGACGCATGGCCGGACGGCCGAATTGCGTAAAAAAGTTGCTGCAAGCCCCTTGCGCGAATGCCGCGAGCTGCTTAGAATCACGCCTCTTTCGCGCTAACGGAAACGCGGCGCGGGAGGAAGGGAAGCGGTGCTGTTGGGGTTCGGTGGTAACGAGCCGCGGCGGCGCAGGAAGATGGGCCCCGCAGTCGCAACGAAGTCGTTCAGAAAGTTGTTGACGAGCTGCGAAACACGGTTCATAATCTCGCTTCTCTGCTGCTGAAAACGCAGCGCTGCTGGGAAACGCGGAGTTTCTCGCAGACATGCTCTTTAAAACGAAGTCGTTCAGAAAGTTGTTGACGAGCTGCGAAACACGGTTCATAATCTCGCTTCTCTGCTGCTGAAAACGCAGCGCTGCTGGGAAACA
>NZ_JAHLCL010000026.1:0-2297 GCF_029268935.1 Burkholderia semiarida
AAGTCGGGTAGCGACGACGCATTGCTGCGCCGCCGCCCCCTAAGAACCGTACGTGCGAGTTTCCCCGCATACGGCTCAAGCCTCTATAAGGCCAGTGGTTAAACTAACCCGGCGGCACAACGTACCGACCGGCGTGTGTACCTGCTTTATGACAGCACGCGTACTAGCTGCGGCCGCACCCCATGCGGCGTGCGCGGGAGACCCGGCTTCGGATCGCAGCACGCTGCGCGAAGTAGGCAAACCACTCACGGTCGTAGGGGTTCGCATCCGACTGGACTTTCGGATGCCGTTCGATGGTTACGCTTGCCGCCGTCCGAAGCGTCCGAAGCAGGGGATGACCGCTATCGTCCACTTGGTCGGTGGCGGCGGCAAATACCCATCGTCGCAGGCCGATTTGGTGGAAGTACCGTCGTCGTACCCATTCCGGAGGTTTCTTGGGGTGGCGTCGCTTGGCCCATTGCCATATTGCGTACCAGATATGGCTGTCCACGTTCGAGAAGGTCTCCTGAGCAACGACGTGGCGGTGATACATGGCCCAGCCGGTTATCACAGGATTCAGGGCGTCGATCAGCAGATGCTGCGGTGCCGACCGTAGCCGTCTAATGATGTCCCGAACCTTTTGCAGGAAGGACTGCACGTTCTTCCGCGCCGGTTTGATAAGCAACTTCTTGCCGTATCGCCGGATGTTCTGGCCAAGGAAATCATAGCCTTCCGTCAGATGGGTGATTTTCGTCTTCTCCGGAGCGAGTTCCAGTCCCCGATCTGCAAGAAACGCGGTGACTGCCGGAGTAACTGTGTCTTGCAACACTTCCCGGCTCACTCCAGTGATGACGAAGTCGTCGGCGTATCGCACAAGATTGACCTTGTGGACTATGCGATGTGACGGGTATTTGAAGACGGACGATAGAACCTTGTCCAACCCGTTCAGCGCAAAGTTGGCGAGCACAGGGCTGATGATGCCGCCCTGTGGCGTCCCTTCGGTTGTTCTCGCGAATACGCCGTCCTTCAAGTAACCGGCCCTCAGCCATTTCGCCAACACGGCCTTGTCCGTCGGCACATGCTTTAAGAGCCACGCGTGGTCGATGTTGTCGAAGCAGCCGCGGATGTCCGCTTCGAGAATCCACTGCGCCGAGACCCGTGCGCCCCGGTCTTTTGGGTTGCCGTGATATCGGGCGTTCATGAAGCATTGTGCTATCGCGTCATGAGTGGATCGCTCTTTTCGGAATCCATAGGATTGCCCGTCGGAGATCGTTTCGGATACGGGGTCGAGAGCGAGCAGGTATAGGGCCTGCATCGCCCGATCTCGCATCGTGGGGATGCTCAGCGGGCGCAGCTTGCCGTTACTCTTGGGTATATAGATACGCTTCAGCGGCAGCGGTTGATACCCGCACCGCTTCAGCGAGTCTATCGCCATGTATTTGGCATCCGGGGTCGACCAGAGCACTTTGTCGACGCCCGGTGTACGTTTGCCTTGGTTTTCCGTCACTCGTTTAACGGCTAATGCTTTGCCGTAGAACGAGGTGGTCAGCAGCCGTTGCAGGGCCTTGACCCTGTTCCAGCGACCGGCCTGTGTCGCCTTCACGATACGCGCCTGCATTCTTTTGACCGTGGCGTGGGCCGTGTCCCAGTCGATGCTGTGCCACGACGTACCTTGGTCGGCCAGTGCACACGTTGGCTGCCCGTTCATTTGCTTTCTCGCCTTCAAAGATTACGCAAGTTATCTCGTGATGAGAGACCAGTTGGAAGTCTGCCCACTTTCGTGTCGAGCGATGTTTCAGCCCGTATCCCGGCCATTACAGTCAGGCGTTCGCTTTCTCCAACCTCCTTTACCCACTCCGCCACCAGCTTTCCTTGCGGTTGGCCTGCCCGGTATGGGCGACGGGATGGGCTTACCCTGTTCCGCTATCGCAACGAGATGGCGACGGTTTTCCCTTTACGCCGGCGACGCTGTGTTCTGCGTGCACCCACTACAGACTGAATGCACCCGATCGCTTAGCTTTTGCCCTCAGCCTGACAGCACCTTTGGCTGGACTGTGCTCACGACGCTTGCGAGAATTCACTTCCGTTAACCATGCCACCCAAGCCCTTACGGCTCCCGCATTGGTGCTTGCAGGTGTCGCCTTCGCCTCGCGGCTCGGGCTAGGCCTCGCGGCCCCGATTGTTGTCCTCGATGCTCCGCACCCCGCCGTTACCAGCGACGCACGACCGAGTGGGCTACTGCTGGCAGAACAGCAGGTCTTGTCCGGTTGCTATTGGCAAGACAGTTGTGATAGCGACTTTCAGGTCGCACCTGTATG
>NZ_JAHLCL010000006.1:0-479 GCF_029268935.1 Burkholderia semiarida
TGCGTGATGCGCGACAGGCGCGCGTCGCTCTTCTGGTTGCCGATCGACGTGATCACGAAGCAGTTCGACTGCTGCACGGCCAGCCGCAGCAGCGGGTCGATGCTCGTCACCTTCGTCGCGCTGCCGAACGGGCCCCACCAGTCGGCGTTGCGGCCGTCGTCGACCGCGATCGTGCCCAGCGGCGACGCGCAGCGCTGCAACTGCGAATCGGCGCCGGCGCTCGCGCCGCCGGCCGCCGCGCCCGTCACCCCGGCGTTCTGCCCGCCGGGCGTCACCATGCCGCCGCACCCCGCGACGGACGCGCCAAGCGCTGCAACCAGCGCACCTTGAATCAGACGTTGGGAAAGGTTGGTCTTCATGTCGTTGTCGATCGATTAGAGTCGTTGTTCGGCTTATGGGTCCGTGCGAACTTCGATAAGCCCCCCGGCGTGGCGCGCGATGGTGGTCTCCCCGCGGCTGCCCCCGTTGCTTCAGGCCCG
>NZ_JAHLCL010000006.1:579-763 GCF_029268935.1 Burkholderia semiarida
CGGCTTATGGGTCCGTGCGAACTTCGATAAGCCCCCCGGCGTGGCGCGCGATGGTGGTCTCCCCGCGGCTGCCCCCGTTGCTTCAGGCCCGATGCCCGGTCAGTAGTACCAGTACGTCTGCTGCCAGACGCCGTAGTACGGATAGCCCGAGTACCAGTAGCCGTAATAGACGTCACGCCACTGC
>NZ_JAHLCL010000007.1:0-1167 GCF_029268935.1 Burkholderia semiarida
CTCGCATGGTAGGAGAGCGTTCCGTAAGCCTGCGAAGGTGCCTTGTAAAGGGTGCTGGAGGTATCGGAAGTGCGAATGCTGACATGAGTAGCGATAAAGGGGGTGAAAGGCCCCCTCGCCGTAAGCCCAAGGTTTCCTACGCAACGTTCATCGGCGTAGGGTGAGTCGGCCCCTAAGGCGAGGCAGAAATGCGTAGCTGATGGGAAGCAGGTCAATATTCCTGCACCATTGTTAGATGCGATGGGGGGACGGATCGCGGAAGGTTGTCCGGGTGTTGGAGTCCCGGTCGCTGCATTGGAGAAGGCGCTTAGGCAAATCCGGGCGCAGGATTCAAGGGTGTGGCGCGAGCTCCTTCGGGAGCGAAGCAATTGGAAGTGGTTCCAAGAAAAGCCTCTAAGCTTCAGTCTAACGATGACCGTACCGCAAACCGACACAGGTGGGCGAGATGAGTATTCTAAGGCGCTTGAGAGAACTCGGGAGAAGGAACTCGGCAAATTGGTACCGTAACTTCGGGATAAGGTACGCCCTTGTAGCTTGACTGGCCTGCGCCAGGAGGGTGAAGGGGTTGCAATAAACTGGTGGCTGCGACTGTTTAATAAAAACACAGCACTCTGCAAACACGAAAGTGGACGTATAGGGTGTGACGCCTGCCCGGTGCCGGAAGATTAAATGATGGGGTGCAAGCTCTTGATTGAAGTCCCGGTAAACGGCGGCCGTAACTATAACGGTCCTAAGGTAGCGAAATTCCTTGTCGGGTAAGTTCCGACCTGCACGAATGGCGTAACGATGGCCACACTGTCTCCTCCCGAGACTCAGCGAAGTTGAAGTGTTTGTGATGATGCAATCTACCCGCGGCTAGACGGAAAGACCCCATGAACCTTTACTGTAGCTTTGCATTGGACTTTGAACCGATCTGTGTAGGATAGGTGGGAGGCTATGAAACCGGAACGCTAGTTTCGGTGGAGCCGTCCTTGAAATACCACCCTGGTTTGTTTGAGGTTCTAACCTTGGCCCGTGATCCGGGTCGGGGACAGTGCATGGTAGGCAGTTTGACTGGGGCGGTCTCCTCCCAAAGCGTAACGGAGGAGTACGAAGGTACGCTAGGTACGGTCGGAAATCGTGCTGATAGTGCAATGGCATAAGCGTGCTTAACTGCGAGACCGACAA
>NZ_JAHLCL010000007.1:1267-1972 GCF_029268935.1 Burkholderia semiarida
ATGCGTAGCTGATGGGAAGCAGGTCAATATTCCTGCACCATTGTTAGATGCGATGGGGGGACGGATCGCGGAAGGTTGTCCGGGTGTTGGACGTCCCGGTCGCTGCATTGGAGAAGGCGCTTAGGCAAATCCGGGCGCAGGATTCAAGGGTGTGGCGCGAGCTCCTTCGGGAGCGAAGCAATTGTAACGGAGGAGTACGAAGGTACGCTAGGTACGGTCGGAAATCGTGCTGATAGTGCAATGGCATAAGCGTGCTTAACTGCGAGACCGACAAGTCGAGCAGGTGCGAAAGCAGGTCATAGTGATCCGGTGGTTCTGTATGGAAGGGCCATCGCTCAACGGATAAAAGGTACTCTGGGGATAACAGGCTGATACCGCCCAAGAGTTCATATCGACGGCGGTGTTTGGCACCTCGATGTCGGCTCATCTCATCCTGGGGCTGTAGCCGGTCCCAAGGGTATGGCTGTTCGCCATTTAAAGAGGTACGTGAGCTGGGTTTAAAACGTCGTGAGACAGTTTGGTCCCTATCTGCCGTGGGCGTTGGATATTTGAAGGGGGCTGCTCCTAGTACGAGAGGACCGGAGTGGACGAACCTCTGGTGTACCGGTTGTCACGCCAGTGGCATCGCCGGGTAGCTATGTTCGGAAGAGATAACCGCTGAAAGCATCTAAGCGGGAAACTCGCCTTAAGATGAGATATCCCTGG
>NZ_JAHLCL010000007.1:2072-2265 GCF_029268935.1 Burkholderia semiarida
GCCAGTGGCATCGCCGGGTAGCTATGTTCGGAAGAGATAACCGCTGAAAGCATCTAAGCGGGAAACTCGCCTTAAGATGAGATATCCCTGGGGACTAGATCCCCTTGAAGGGTCGTTCGAGACCAGGACGTTGATAGGTCAGGTGTGTAAGCGCAGTAATGCGTTCAGCTAACTGATACTAATTGCCCGTAAG
>NZ_JAHLCL010000007.1:2365-48650 GCF_029268935.1 Burkholderia semiarida
CCCACCCCTTCCCATCCCGAACAGGACCGTGAAACGACTCTACGCCGATGATAGTGCGGATTCCCGTGTGAAAGTAGGTAATCGTCAGGCTTCCTAAGCCAAGAACCCCCGCCTGACAAGGCGGGGGTTTTTGCATTTTGGCATCCCAAAAAGCATGCGCCGAGCCGCGCCCGTTCCATCCGCGCTCCTGCGACCAAGCTGTCCCTCGGAACGAAACCTCTCGATTTGATACGATCGACGTGTCGTCGGCGACGGCATTCGTCGCCGTTCGTGTTCGAAACCAGGGCTTGATGAAGAGGGCAGGGAATGAATATCGGCGACGCGTCGCGCGAATCCGGGGTCAGCGCGAAAATGATCCGGTACTACGAACAGGTCGGCCTTCTTGCGCCGAGCAAGCGGACCGATGCCGGCTACCGGATCTACGGCGCGGACGAAATCCATATCCTGCGATTCATCCGTCAGGCGCGGCGACTCGGCTTTCTGGTCGAGGACATTCGCAAGCTGCTGATGCTTTGGCAGGATCGCTCGCGCGCCAGCGCCGAAGTGAAATCGATTGCTCTCGAGCACGTGGCCGAACTGGACAAACGCATCGCCGAACTCAGCGACATGCGCGACACGCTGGCCGATCTGGCCGCGCACTGCCATGGTGACGGGCGGCCTGAATGCCCGATTTTGGCGCGCCTCGCCGACCCCGTCGATGAACCAAATTAGTGCGCTTCCTCGAGCCGCAAAACGGGCCCCGACTACATTCCTATAAAAATCAATGAGTTATAGGTGGTCGGTGCGGCTCCATTCCAAATCGGAATGGTTCCCATGCAAGTATTTCACTAGCATCTTGGTGCGGCGTCGCTATAATTCGGGATAACCCTATACGGGAAATCCCTGAATATCGATTCACCAGGGGTCCCTCTTCCTTGGAGAACGTCATGATCGCCTACATCGTCGAAAAGCTGAGCAACTGGTTCGAGTCCGCAGAACGTGAGCGCCGTGAGGCTTACCTCGCCACGTCGTCGGACATCGTTCAGCTCGAGCGCCGCATCCGCTCGCTCGAAACCAACGGCTACTCGCTGTAATCGGAGTGACCGTCGGGTGCCGAGCGGTACCGAACGATAAGCAAGCCCCGTATTGACGGGGCTTTGTTTTTTTGTGCGCCGGATCTGGCGAAATCGCCGGTGCAGCGCTATGGTATGGGCCTACTTTTCATCGGGAAGGACACGATCATGCGTGTGCGTGTCGATGTGCGACGCAGTACCTGCGCGCGTCTCGTTCTGGGCGCGGCAATGCTCGTCCATGGCTTCGCGGTAGGTGCCGCGACGTCGTCCAGGCCGCTCGTGCTCGATACCCAGCGCGGTATCCAGGACGGCAGGGGCGGGTTGGTGTTGCAGACGGCACCGTTGTCTTCGGAGCCGATCGTCGAGCCGGCAGGCATGCGGGCTCCAGCCGGGCAGGGACCGAATACGTCGGTTCCGCTGTTCGTCGCGCCGTACATCAATGTTCCCGCATGGAACGGGCAGCCGGCCAACCAGCCGAGACTGGCGCCCAGACCGCAACCGTAACCGCCGGTCGCCCGATCAGTTGCCGCGGTGCTCGATCTGGCAGCGGGCGCCGCTATCCTGTCCCAGCTTCTCGACCAGGTAGGGCAGGACCTCGTTCATGCTCTGGGCGAGCGTATATGGCGGATTCAGGATGAACATCCCGCTTCCGTAGAGGCCCAGTCCATCGGTCGGCGGATTCGACACCGTCAGCGTCAGGTGGAGCCAGTTGTTCGGCTGCAGGCGCTTCAACTGCTCGGGAAAGCGTTGCGATTCCGTCCGCGTGACCTGCGGATACCAGATGGCATAACAGCCGGTCGCGAAACGCTTCAGGCATTCCGTCACGCAGCTCACCGTGCGCGCGTAATCCTTCTTGTCCTCGTAGGACGGGTCGATCAGTACGAGTGCGCGTCGCGGCGGCGGCGGCAGCAGCGCCTTGATACCTTCGAAGCCGTCGCCGGCGAAGATCATCGCGCGTCGCCCCGCATCGCGAAAATTGTGGCGCAGCACATCGATTTCCGTCGTATGCATTTCGAACAGACGCATCCGGTCCTGCTCGCGCATCGACCGCCAGGCGATGTACGGGGAGCCCGGGTAGAAGTGCAGTTCGCCGTCGTCGTTCAGCGCGCGGACTTCATCGATATAGTCGCCCAGCGCTTCCGGAAGGCTCTTTTCGTTCCACAGCCGGCCGATGCCGGTATCGAATTCCGACGTCTTCGCTGCATAGCCGTCGCGCAGCGAGTACACGCCGGCGCCCGCGTGCGTATCGATGTACCAGTACGATTTGTCTTTCTTGTTCAGGTAGCGCAGCAGCTGGACGACGACGGTGTGCTTGAGCACGTCCGCGTGGTTGCCTGCGTGAAAACCGTGACGATAACTGAGCATGGCTGGCTGCCTGAAACGAAAGGTGAATCGATTAAAAACGGTCGAACGTGCGCGGCCGTCAGGCCGGGCACCGATGCGGCCGCGTATTGTACGCGAGTGGTCGCGAGTCGCCTTACTCGTATGCGTCGCCGACTACCGCCTCGATGCGCTGCTTCACATCCGGCGTCAGCTTCGCGGCAACGTCGAGCGCGCGCATGTTGTCGCCGATCTGGTCGACCCGCGAGGCGCCCGTGATGACCGAACTCACGCGCGGATTCGCGAGCACCCACGCAATGGCCAACTGGCCGGTGCTGCAGCCGAGCTCGGCGGCGATCTCGCCGAGCCGTTCGACGATGTCGTTGGCGGCCCGATCGGTCAGGCGTTCGCGCATCCAGTCGTAGCCTTGCAACTGCGCGCGGCTGCCGGCCGGCACGCCGTTGCGGTACTTGCCGGTGAGCAGGCCCGACGCGAGCGGGCTCCAGGTCGTGAGGCCGAGGCCGTAATCGTCGTAGAGCCGCGCATATTCCTGTTCGACCCGGGTGCGGTGGAACAGGTTGTACTGCGGTTGTTCGACGACCGGCCTGTGCAGATGATGCCGCTCGGCGATCTCACATGCCGCGCGGATCTCGTCGGCGCTCCATTCCGACGTGCCCCAGTACAGCGCCTTGCCGCGCACGATCATGTCGCTCATTGCCCAGACGGTTTCCTCGATCGGCGTATGCGGATCGGGGCGATGGCAATAGACGAGGTCGACATAGTCGAGCTGTAGCCGGCGCAGCGAGCCGTCGATCGCGTTCAGCAGGTATTTCCGGTTCAGCGTGTGATACTGGTTCGGGGCTTCCGCGAGCCCCCAGAAGAACTTCGTGGACACGATATAGCTGACGCGCGGCCAGTCGAGCGACTTGAGCGCGTGGCCCATGATTTCCTCGGATTTGCCGCCGGCGTAGACCTCGGCGTTGTCGAAGAAATTGACGCCCGCGTCGCGTGCCGCGGCGAGGCATTCGCGCGCGACCCGCTGGTCGACCTGGTTGCCGTACGTCACCCACGAGCCGAGGGAAAGCTCGCTGATCTGCAGGCCGGAGCGGCCTAGCCGTCGATAGTGCATGAGATTCTCCTGCTGAACGGAACCGACCTTAAGCTTAGACGTTTTGCGCGCGAACGGCGGGTCCGATCGGGCACAATGGCGGCTGGCACGCCGATGCGATTTCGCGATGCGCGCGGATGCGGCGGGCGCGTGTTTCATCGATCCGACAACGGGAGGAGACGGACATGGCAGCAGATCTGAATGGCAAGACCGCAGTCGTCACGGGCGCCGCGAGCGGCATCGGCAAGGAAATCGCGCTCGAGCTCGCCAAGGCAGGCGCGGCCGTCGCGATCGCCGACCTGAACCAGGACGGCGCGAACGCGGTCGCCGACGAGATCGTCAAGGCAGGCGGCAAGGCGATCGGCGTCGCGATGGACGTCACCAACGAGGAAGCGGTGAACAACGGCATCGACAAGGTCGCCGCGACGTTCGGCTCGGTCGACATCCTCGTGTCGAACGCGGGCATCCAGATCGTCAACCCGATCGAGAACTACTCGTTCGCCGACTGGAAGAAGATGCAGGCGATCCACGTGGACGGCGCGTTCCTGACGACGAAGGCCGCGCTCAAGCACATGTACAAGGACGATCGCGGCGGCGTCGTGATCTACATGGGCTCGGTGCACTCGCACGAAGCGTCGCCGCTGAAGTCGGCGTACGTGACGGCCAAGCACGGGCTGCTGGGTCTCGCGCGCGTGCTGGCGAAGGAAGGCGCGAAGCACAACGTGCGCTCGCACGTCGTGTGTCCGGGCTTCGTGCGCACGCCGCTGGTCGACAAGCAGATTCCGGAGCAGGCGAAGGAGCTCGGCATCAGCGAAGAGGACGTGATCAAGAAGGTGATGCTCGGCAACACGGTCGACGGCGTGTTCACGACGGTGCAGGACGTCGCGCAGACGGTGCTGTTCCTGTCGGCGTTCCCGAGCGCCGCGCTCACGGGCCAGTCGGTGGTCGTCAGTCACGGCTGGTTCATGCAGTAACGCGGATGTGGGCGGTGTCGCCGCCCGCCGCGTTGGATGGCGCAAAAAAACGCGCTCCGTGGAGCGCGTTTTTCATGTCGGCAGGGCGGGGCCGGCGACGGCCGCCGCCCGGCGCCGCTTTACTTCAGGACCGCTGCGACCGCTTGGGCGACCACGTCGAGGTTGCGCGTGTTCAGCGCGGCGACGCAGATCCGGCCCGTGCCGACCGCATAGATGCCGAACTCGTCGCGCAGGCGATCGACTTGTGCCGAGGTCAGGCCCGAATACGAGAACATCCCGCGCTGCGCGTTGATGAAGCTGAAATCGCGATCGACGCCGCTTGCCTTCAGGCGTTCGACGAGACCGTTGCGCATCGCACGGATGCGGTCGCGCATTTCGCCGAGTTCCTGGACCCACGAAGCGTGCAGTTCCGGCGACGCGAGCACCGCTGCGACCACCGCGCCGCCATGGGTCGGCGGGTTCGAGTAGTTCGTGCGGATCACGCGCTTCAGTTGCGACAGCACGCGCGTGGCTTCTTCCTTGCTCGACGTGATGATCGACAGCGCGCCAACGCGCTCGCCGTACAGCGAGAACGACTTCGAGAACGACGACGACACGAACGCGTTCAGGTCGGCCGCGGCAAACAGGCGCACGGCAGCGGCATCGGCTTCGATGTTTTCGCCGAAACCCTGGTAGGCCATGTCGAGGAACGGCACGAGGTTGCGCGCCTTCACGACGTCGACGACCTGTTGCCATTGCGCTTCGGTGAGGTCCACGCCGGTCGGGTTGTGGCAGCACGCGTGCAGCACGACGACCGTGCCGGCCGCGTAGCTGTTCAGCGCCGACAGCATGCCTTCGAAGTTCACGCCGTTGGTGGCCGCGTCGTAATACGGGTACGCGACGACTTCGAAGCCGGCCGCCTCGAACAGCGCGCGGTGGTTTTCCCAGCTCGGATCGCTGATCGCGACCTTCACGTTCGGATTCACGGTGCGCAGGAAATCGGCGCCGATCTTCAGCGCGCCCGTGCCGCCCAGGGCCTGCGCCGTGACGACGCGGCCCGCCGCGATCAGCGGCGAATCGTTGCCCAGCAGCAGCTTCTGCACGGCCGCATCGTAGGCGGCGATCCCGTCGATCGGCAGGTAACCGCGCGGCAGGCCGGCTTCGACACGCGCCTTCTCCGCGTCGCGAACCGCGCGCAGCAGCGGAATCTTGCCTTCCTCGTTCGTGTACACGCCAACGCCGAGGTTGACCTTGGTCGGACGCGTATCGGCGTTGAAGGCTTCGTTCAGGCCCAGGATCGGGTCGCGGGGAGCAAGCTGGACAGCGGAGAAGAGCGACATGATGATTCGGCAGTAGTGAAAAGAGGGTCAGGCTTTCAGCCGGCGGGACGGGTGCAGCGGACCGCGCCAACGGCGCGACGCCGGAAAGCGCAGCAGCCTGACATTGTAGCGAATTCGCGCTGGCGGGGGCGGTGATTCCGTCGCGATTGGCGCGGCGAAACGCGATTTCGGGCGGCCGTCGCGCGTCAGGAGCCGACAGCAGTTCGCTCGGCCGCGAAGCGCTAGAATGCTTTCTTTGCCCTTGCTCCGGCCGCATTCCATGTCCGAACATCATGCCGAAGTCGGCGACGCGCTCGACGAATCCAAATTCGTCACTTTCGAAGGGTCGCCGTTCCAGCTTTACCAGCCGTATCCGCCCGCGGGCGACCAGCCGAGCGCGATCGACACGCTCGTCGAAGGGGTCGGCGACGGCCTTGCCTTCCAGACGCTGCTCGGCGTAACCGGCTCGGGCAAGACCTTCACGATGGCCAACACGATCGCGCGGCTCGGCCGCCCGGCGATCGTGTTCGCGCCGAACAAGACGCTCGCCGCCCAGCTTTACGCGGAGTTCCGCGAGTTCTTCCCGCGCAACGCGGTCGAGTACTTCGTCTCGTACTACGACTACTACCAGCCCGAGGCCTACGTGCCGCAGCGCGACCTGTTCATCGAGAAGGATTCGTCGATCAACGAGCACATCGAGCAGATGCGGCTGTCGGCGACGAAGAGCCTGATGGAGCGCCGCGACGTGGTGATCGTCGCGACGGTGTCGGCGATCTACGGTATCGGCAACCCGTCCGAATACCACCAGATGATCCTGACGCTGCGCACCGGGGACAAGCTCGGCCAGCGCGACGTGATCGCGCGGCTGATCGCGATGCAATACACGCGCAACGAGCAGGATTTCCAGCGCGGCACGTTCCGCGTGCGCGGCGACACGATCGACATCTTCCCGGCCGAGCATGCGGAAATGGCCGTGCGCGTCGAGCTGTTCGACGACGAGGTCGAGACGCTGCACCTGTTCGACCCGCTGACAGGGCGCGTGCGGCAGAAGATCCCGCGTTTCACCGTGTATCCGTCGTCGCACTACGTGACGCCGCGCGACACCGTGATGCGCGCGGTCGAGACGATCAAGGACGAACTGCGCGAACGGCTCGAGTTCTTCCATCGCGAAGGCAAGCTCGTCGAGGCGCAGCGCCTCGAGCAGCGCACGCGCTTCGACCTCGAGATGCTGCAGGAGCTCGGCTTCTGCAAGGGCATCGAGAACTATTCGCGGCATTTCTCGGGGGCGGCGCCCGGCGATCCGCCGCCGACGCTCGTCGACTACCTGCCGCCCGATGCGCTGATGCTGCTCGACGAATCGCACGTGCTGATCGGCCAGTTGAACGGCATGTACAACGGCGACCGCGCGCGCAAGGAAAACCTCGTCAATTACGGGTTCCGCCTGCCGTCGGCGCTCGACAACCGGCCGCTGAAGTTCCACGAGTTCGAGCGCAAGATGCGCCAGGTCGTGTTCGTGTCGGCCACGCCGGCCGACTACGAGAAGCGCGTGACGGGTCAGATCGCCGAGCAGGTCGTGCGGCCGACGGGCCTCGTCGATCCGGAAATCGAAGTCCGGCCGGCGAGCTCGCAGGTCGACGACGTGCTGACCGAAATCAACGCGCGCGTGAAGGCCGGCGAGCGCGTGCTGATCACCGTGCTGACGAAGCGCATGGCCGAACAGCTGACCGAGTTCCTGGCCGACCACGGCGTCAAGGTGCGCTACCTGCACAGCGACATCGACACGGTCGAGCGCGTCGAGATCATCCGCGACCTGCGGCTCGGCACGTTCGACGTGCTGGTCGGGATCAACCTGCTGCGCGAGGGCCTCGACATTCCCGAAGTGTCGCTCGTCGCGATTCTCGATGCGGACAAGGAGGGCTTCCTGCGCGCCGAGCGCTCGCTGATCCAGACGATCGGTCGTGCCGCGCGGAACGTGAATGGCAAGGCGATCCTCTACGCGGACAACATGACCGAGTCGATGAAGCGCGCGATCGGCGAAACCGAGCGGCGCCGCGCGAAGCAGATCGCCTACAACGAAAAGATGGGCATTACGCCGCGCGGCGTCGTGAAGCGCATCAAGGACATCATCGACGGCGTCTACAACGCCGACGACGCGCGCGCGGAGCTGAAGGAGGCGCAGCAGCGCGCGAAATTCGAGGACATGTCGGAAAAGCAGCTCGCGAAGGAAATCAAGCGCCTCGAGAAGCAGATGGCCGACTACGCGAAGAATCTCGAATTCGAGAAGGCCGCCGCGACCCGCGACCAGCTTGCCGTGCTGCGTGAACGCGTGTTCGGCGCGAACGTCGGCGACCACATCAGCGGTGGCCGGTAAATCTTTCCAAGCGTCACGGAATCCTTCGGTAAAGCGCCTGTAAGCCTTGTCGGATCAGGGGTTTACGGCGCTCCCCGTTTGTTCCGGAACGGGTTCGGTGCTAAACTCCGCATGTATTGAGAATAGTTCGCATTAACGTTCTTCGTCGCGTTAGTGTTTCCGGCGGGCGGCAGCGGCGGCTCGCATGTCGTCAAGATAGTCAGACAAATAACAAGGAGTGTCCATGTTGGGTTCTTCGTTCATCCGCACGACGGTTGCGGTAGCGGCGGCGTTTGCCGCGATGTCGGCCTCGGCTGCCGAGTATCCGATCGGCAAGCAGCAGATCCAGGGCGGCATGGAAATCGGCGCGGTGTATCTGCAGCCGATCACGATGGACCCGGAAGGCATGATGCGCAAGGCGTCGGATTCCGACATCCACCTCGAGGCCGACATCCATGCGGTCAAGAACAACCCGACGGGTTTCGCGGAAGGCGACTGGATGCCGTACCTGCAGGTCACGTACAAGCTGACGAAGCAGGGCGACACCAAGTGGAAGGCCGAGGGCGATCTGATGGGCATGGTCGCGAGCGACGGCCCGCACTACGGCGACAACGTGAAGCTCGCCGGCCCGGGCAAGTACCACCTGACGCTGGTCGTCAAGCCGCCGATGCAGTCGGGTCACATGGCGTTCGGTCGTCACGTCGACAAGGAAACGGGCGTGGGCCCGTGGTTCAAGCCCATCACGCTCGAGTACGACTTCCCGTTCGCCGGTATCGGCAAGAAGGGCGGTTACTGATCGGTGGTATCACGAACGGCGCGCTTCGGCGCGCCGTCGGCGTAGAGAACCCAGAATGAAAATTCCCCAGAAAATCGTCGCCGCAGCCGCAGCCGCTGCGCTGTGGCTTGCCGGCGCGGCGCATGCGGCCGATCTGCCGACGTTCAAGCTCGAGATGACGGATGGCAAGCTGAATCCCGCCCGCATCGAAGTGCCGGCCGGCCAGCGTTTCAAGATCGAGATCAGGAACACCGGCAAGGGCGCCGCCGAATTCGAGAGCGTGCAGTTGCGCAAGGAGAAGGTGCTCGCGCCGGGCGCCGATTCGTTCGTGGTCGTCGCCCCGCTGTCGCCGGGCGAATACAAGTTTTTCGACGATTTCCACCAGCAGGCACAGGGCGTGATCGTCGCGAAGTAACGTGTTTTATCTGCGCGCGGGCGGGCCAGGCCGTGCCCCGCGCGTCAGGAGGTATCGATGGGTCAGATCTTGTTCATCGTCTGGCGGGAGAGCGTCGAAGCGCTGCTCGTCGTCGGCATTCTCTATGCATGGCTGAAAAACGGCGACGACGACGCGCGCCGCGGTTTGCCTTTCCTCTGGACGGGCGTCGCTGTCGGCCTGCTGATGGCAGTCGGCCTCGGCGCCGCGCTGGTCGGGTTCACCGAAGTGTTGTCCGGCGACGCGCAGGACTATTTCCAGACGGCGATGGTGCTGATCGCGTGCGTGCTGATCGTGCAGATGGTGCTGTGGATGCGCCGGCACGGCCGCACGCTGAAGCGCGACATGGAGCAATCGCTGCAGCAAAGCACGCGTGATTCGAACTGGTGGGGCGTCGCCGTGCTGGTCGCGCTCGCGATCGCGCGCGAAGGCAGCGAGACGGTGATCTTCCTGTACGGCCTCGGTTTCGGCCAGTCCGGCCACGTCGACGGCAGCCAGATGCTCGCGGTCGTGATCGGCCTGGGCCTCGCGTTCCTCACGTTCTATCTGCTGCAGCTCGGCGGCAAGTACTTCTCGTGGCGGCATTTTTTCCGCGTCACCGAAGTGATGCTGCTGTTCCTCGGCGCGGGCCTGTTCCAGACCGGCGTCGACAAGCTGATCGACAAGGAAATCCTGCCGCTCGGCATCTCGCAGGTGTGGGATACGTCCGCGATCCTCGATGATTCGGGCACGTTCGGTTCGCTCGTCGCGACGCTGACCGGCTATCGCGCGCACCCGGCGCTGACCAACCTGGTGGCGTATGCGGTGTACTGGGCGGTCGTCTGGTTGCTGATGAAGCGTGCGAGCCGCCGTCCGGCCGTCGTAGCGGGTCGCGCGGCATGAGCGTTGTCGCCGCCGTCAAGCCGGGCTGGCTCGCGCAGGCCGGCCAGTGGATGCAGCGCCACGGTGCGCTGATCCGCGGTATTCAGTGGATCGTCGTCGCCGTCTACGCGTTCCTGATCATCGTGCCGGCGGTGTTGCCGCTGCCGGACGATTCCGCGCATCTGTGGAACAACCTCACGCTCATCGCGCAGTTCGCGTTCTGGGGCATCTGGTGGCCGTTCGTGCTGCTGTCGATGGTGATGCTCGGCCGCGTCTGGTGCGGTGTGCTGTGCCCGGAAGGCGCGCTCACCGAATACGCGAGCAAGTTCGGCCGCGGCGGCCCGATTCCACGCTGGATCCGGTGGGGCGGCTGGCCGTTCGTCGCGTTCGGCATCACGACGATCTATGGGCAGATGGTGAGCGTGTACCAGTACCCGCTCGCGGTGCTGTTCGTGCTCGGCGGCTCGACCGTCGGCGCGATCGTGATCGGCGTGCTGTACGGCCGCGAGAAGCGCGTGTGGTGCAAGTATCTGTGCCCGGTCAACGGCGTGTTCGGGTTGCTCGCGCGGCTTGCGCCGATGCGCTACAAGGTCGACGAGGACGCGTGGCGCCGTTCGTACAGGAACGGCGAGCACGGCCATCGCGTGATTCCGATCAATTGCGCGCCGCTCGTCCCGTTGCGCAACATGAAGGGCGCGGCGGACTGCCATATGTGCGGTCGCTGCAGCGGGCACCGCGACGCGATTTCGCTGTCGCTGCGCTCGCCGTCCGACGAAGTCGTGAACCTCGGTGCGGAGCGAGCCAACCCGTGGGACACCGCACTGATCCTGTACGGCCTGCTCGGCGTGGCGATCGGTGCGTTCCACTGGACCGTCAGCCCGTGGTTCGTGCAGATCAAGCAATGGCTCGCGGGCTGGCTGATCGACCACGACATCACGTGGCCGCTCGAGACCAATGCGCCGTGGTTCCTGCTCACGCACTACCCGGATCGCAACGACGTGTTCTCCTGGCTCGATGGCGGGCTGGTCGTCAGCTACATCGTCGGCACGGGGCTCGTATACGGCACGGCACTCCTAGTGTTGCTGGCCGGCGCCACGCTGATGCTCGGCCGCTTCGATCGCGTGCGCCTGCATCACCTCGCGCAGGCGCTGATCCCCATCGCGGGTGCGGGCGTGTTCCTCGGGTTGTCGGCCACGACGCTGTCGTTGCTGCGCGCCGAGCATGTGCCGCTCGGCTGGGCAACCGATGTGCGCATCGCGATTCTGGTCGGCGCCAACGTATGGAGTGCGTGGCTCGCGTGGAAGGTGACGGGGCGCTATGCGGCGTGGCCGCGCCGGCTCGCGGCATTCGCGTGGTTCGCCGTCGGGCTGGCTGTCGTCGACAGCGCATGGTGGTTGATGTTCTGGGGATTCTGAGGCGGCGCGTATGCCGCTCTCGCCGTCGCGCATTGACGGCAGCCACGACACTTGGGCAGCGTGCTTCGCGCATCGGCTGCCCAAACAAAAAAAGCGACACGTCCATCGACGTGTCGCTTTTTTCTTCCTTGTGCGAGAACCAAAAAAAGTGGCTTGGCTTGCTGCAACGGCTGCTTGAGTGTGTTTGCACGAAGGGGTCTAGATCTCGCGTGCAAGCCGTTACGCTGGCTACTGCCCAACACCTCTCAGGGAGGTGGTCCCCACAATACTCGGTCGTTACTTCGTCAGGATCAGTTTGCCGAGCCGCGTGGCGCGCAACTGATACGTCTCTCCGTTATGCGCGATGCTGACGTGGCTTTGGCCTTGCAGCAACGCATCACTGTTGACGACCCGCGTGCCTGCATCGCGGTTGCCGGCGGGTTTCGCCGGCGTGGTGACCGCTGCCGTCTTCTGACGGCTGCTGGCTGCGGTGCCGGTGGTCCGGCGCAGGGTCAGCGTGGTCGGGCGCATGGTGTCGGTCATTCGGTTTGATCGGTGACTGTCGATACGATGGAATGAATTCTAAATGATAACTATTCCCATTTACAAAAACTCTTTATCGATCGATGGTTCTAGTCTGATAGTTTGAATCAAAAGGGGCGGCCCGCAGGCCGCCGCCGGGCTCAGTGCAGCGGATCGGGGTCCTTGCGACCCTGCGCGTATTCGCGGATCAGGCGCACCGTGTCGATATCCGACGTGCGGTATGCCTCCTTGACGATCCCATGCGTCTGTCGCGCTTCTTCGCTGTCGTCGGTGACCGTCAGCGTCGTCCGGTACTCGAAACGCAGGAACAGTTCGTGGTCGTCGCGCTCCTCGATCGTCATCGTCAGCGAGCCGCCGATCTCGCCATCGGCTGCTCGGATGTCGTAGCGGACCTGCTGGTTCGGCGTGAACGTCACGTGGTCGCGCACCGTCGCGTGGCCGTAGTGCAGTTCGCGTTCGAGCGTCGTGTCCGTCCGTTCGTGGATGACGCAACTGTCGAGGCCGATCACGAACAATTGCGGCTGTTCCGCACGGAGCACGAGGCCTTCCCAGAGCTGGTCGCGAGTGAGAGTCGGCACGGCCGGATCGTCGGAGTTGATCTGGATCAGATGTTCGAAGTTCAAGGGGACGGGTTCCTTCTGGGTGGCGGGTGGCCACATGGTTCAAGAAGTTATTGTGACGCAAAACCGCCGGCTTCGCGGCACCTGCGACCCCCGATCGAAACTACGCCTCGATGCGACCCATGCGCCCGGTCTGATAGTCGACAACGGCCTGCCGGATCTCTTCCTCGGTATTCATCACGAACGGGCCGTAACGGACGATCGGCTCGTTGAGCGGCACGCCGCCGATCAGCAGCAGGTCGAGCGACGTGTCGCCGGCAGCGAACGTGACGGTGTCGCCATCGTCGCCGTAGACGATCATGTGTCGCGGGTCGACAGCCTGCCTGTCGGGCCCGTAGAGGCCCGTTCCGTCGATCGGATAGGCAAACACGCGATAACCGGCCGGCACCGGCTGCGTGACCGTTGCGCCGGGCTCCAGCGTGAAATGCTGATAGAGGATCGGCGTGCGCGTCTCGATCGCGGCCTGTACGCCAAACGCTTCGCCGGCGATGACGCGCACGCGCGCGCGACCGTCCGGCGACGTCGCCGCCGGAATGCGAGCGGCCGGAATCTCCTGGTAGCGCGGCGCGATCATCTTGTCGCGGCGCGGCAGGTTGACCCACAGCTGGAAGCCGTGGGAGCGGCCGCCGGCCTGCGCGAACGCCGGGTCCGGCATTTCGCTGTGGACGACGCCGGCTCCGGCCGTCATCCATTGCACGTCGCCCGGGCCGAGCGTGCCGGCATGGCCGGACGAGTCGCGATGGCGGAAGCGTCCGTCGAGCGCGTAGGTCACGGTCTCGAAGCCGCGATGCGGATGGTCGGGCGCGCCCACGGCTTCGCCGGGCGCGTAATCGACAGGGCCCATTTCATCGAGCAGCAGGAACGGATCGAAATCCATCAGCAGCCGCGTCGGGAACGGGCGGTGAACCACGAAACCGCCGCCTTCGGTGGTGCGAAGCGCGGGGTAGGTGCGATCAAGCGAGCGAGCGGTGGTCATGGGAAGCCCTCGAAATCATCGGAATAGCGTTATTTTCGAAACATAGCGCTATTATATTGGGCGTTTTACCGGTCGATTTGCGGCGGATCGCAATGGATTGTTCTGAAATTGGAACGATGAGATGAATATCGATGCACATAACCTGAACGACCTGATGTACTTCTCGCAGGTCGTCGAACATGGCGGTTTCTCGGCCGCCGAGCGCGTGCTGGGCATCTCGAAATCGCGTCTGTCGCGGCGCCTGACCGAGCTCGAGGCGGCGCTTGGCGTGCGCCTGCTGCAGCGCTCGACGCGCAAGCTCGCGCTGACCGAGGCAGGGGAGCTGTTTTACCAGCATTGCCAGGCGATGCTCGCGGAAGCGCAAGCCGCGATGAACGCCGTGCAGCAGTTGCGCGCGTCGCCGCGCGGCTCGGTACGTGTCAGCGTGCCGGTGACGCTGTCGCAGACGATGCTGTCGCGCATCCTGCCCGAATTCCTGCGCCGCTATCCCGAGGTGAAGGTGCACGTCCGCGTGACGAACCGCGTGATCGACCTGTTCGAGGATTCGATCGACGTCGCGTTGCGCGTGCGCTCGGAGCCGCCGCAGAACGCGAACATCGTCGTGCGGCCGCTGTGGCGCACCGAGCAGATGCTGGTCGGCGCGCCGAGCCTGCTGAGCCAGAATGCACCGCCGCTGGTGCCGGACGACCTGACCGGCTTCGAGACGCTCGATACGCCGAGCGTCGACGGCCGGCACGTCTTCAACCTGATCGCGCCGGACGGGACGCGCCACGTGCACGAGCACGATCCTCGCCTCGTGACGGCCGACCTGATGACGATCCGCGAGGCCGTGCTCGACGGCCTCGGCATCGCGGCGCTGCCGGAGATGATGTACGGCAACGCGCTGCGCGCGGGGCAACTGTCGCCGGTGATGCCGGGCTGGACGCTGCCGGTGCCGCAGTTGTATGCGGTGTTCGTGTCGCGGCAGGGGATGCCGCCCGCGGTACGTGCATTCGTCGATTACCTCGTCGAGAAGCTCGACCATGGCGCGTACAAGGATCCGGGTTGCCCAGAACGTGCGAAGAAGGAAGCGGCGGCCGATGTTTCGGCCACCTGAACACGGCGGGCACGACGACGCAAATTTGTTTTGTCATTGAAGCGCCGCCTGCAATCGCAAGTTTCAATCGCCGGAACCTTGAATGCGTGCGCTGGCGAGCCTATATTGAAATCCCATTTCGTGAAGGAAGTTCTGAGCGAAATCAGGTGGCCGCATATATTGTGAGCCAGATAGGGCAGAACGCGCAGTCCGTGCAGACCACGGCAAAGTCGCATTTGCGTTGCTCGAGGCGTAACCGATACCGCCGAAGAGCCCGCCGCCCGAAGGCGCCCGCGTGCGCATGAAAAAAGGCCTTCATCTGGCGATGAAGGCCTTTTACTTTGGGTGCGGCCGGCTAGGTGCGGCCGGCTAGGTGCGGCCGGCAAGGCGCGCAGTGACTACTGGCGACGACAGAACGTGCGCGTGTTACTTCGTTTTCGCGCCGGGCTCCGTCACGAAGCCGAGCTTGGTCAAGCCGCCAGCCTGTGCATCCGACATCACTTCCGCGACGTGCTCGTAGGCCACCTTGCGGTCCGCGCGCAGATGCAATTCCGGCTGCGGCGTGCGCTTCGCGGCTTCCGCGATGCGCGCCTGCAATTGTTCGCGCGTGACCGTGTGGTCGTCCCACAGGATCGTGCCGTCACCCTGGATCGCGACGTCGACGGTCTGCGGCTTTTCGTCGACGGGCTGGCTGCTGGCGTGCGGCAGGTCGATCTTCACCGCATGCTGCATCGCCGGGATCGTCACGAGGAAAATGATCAGGAGTACGAGCATGACGTCGACGAGCGGCGTCATGTTGATCTCGCTCATCACGGCATCGTCGTCATCGTCGCTGAAACCGGTGTTCATGGCCATGGTTCACCTCGTCTCAGCTGGCGGTGCGCGATGCGAGACGCAGGCCATCGCGCGTCGACGACGACGCGAGGCTCGCGCCCGTCACGAAGTACGCGTGCAGACCGTGCGCGAAGCGGCGCAGCTTGCTGACGATACCCTTGTTCGCGCGGATCAGCGCGTTGTAGCCGAGCACCGCGGGAATCGCGACGAACAGGCCGAAGGCCGTCATGATCAGCGATTCGCCGACCGGACCCGCGACCTGGTCGATCGACGTCTGGCCGGTGGCGCCGATCGCGAGCAGCGCGTGGTAGATCCCCCAGACCGTGCCGAACAGGCCGACGAACGGCGCGGTGCTGCCGACCGATGCGAGGATCGCGAGGCCGCTCTGCATGCGCGAAATGCCTTCGTCCATCGTGTCCTTCAGGCAGCGCGTGACCCAGTCCGATACGTCCATGCGATCGTGCAGATGCGGTTGCGTGTGATGGTGGTGGTCGACGGCTTCCTTGCCCGACAGCGCGAGCGCGAGGAACGGGTTGTCGTTCGGCGTCGACGCGGCGAGGCCGAGCTTCTTGATGCCGTCGTCGAAATCGTCGGAATGCCAGAAAGCCTGTTCGGCGTTCTTCGTGAGGCGGTTCAGGCGGATCACGTTCCAGCCCTTGATGACGATCACGATCCACGACAGGACCGACATCACGAGCAGCGTGATCGCAATGGCGCGCGTGACGAAATCACCTTGCGCCCAGACGTGCGCGATACCGTAGCTTTGCATTTTTTGTTTCCTTTGAATCTTCCGGATGAGGCAGGTTAGTCGGTGAGCCCGAAGCTGTAGGGCTGTGTGCGGGCGGCGCGGATCGCCTCGCCGTTCTCGACGTACGGACGGCAGGTGGTCGCGCGCATCGCGTCGAGTGCGGCATCGTCGAGGCGCGGATAGCCGCTGCTCTTCTGCAGATCGATGCTTTCGATCTTGCCGGTCACGCCGACGACGAAGTGGACATAGGCGGTGCCCGATTCGCCGCGGCGTCGCGACATCGACGGATAGTCGGGCTTCACGAAGTTGCATTGGAGCGTCGGCACGTTCTTCGGCGCGCTGACCTGCATCGTTTCGCGCGCCGGGCCCGGCGTAGCGGCCGGTGCCGCGGGAGCGGGCGCGGCGGGAGCGGGTGTCGGATCGGCGGCGGGAGCCGGGGTGGGCGACGGCGCCGGCGAGGGCGCGACCGGCTGCGGGGTCGGCTTCGCGGCTTTCTGCACCGGTTTCGGCTCGACCTTCGGCTTCACGCGCGGCACGGGCTTCGGCGGGGCGGGCTGCGGAATCGATTCGGCCGCGACCTGCTGCGCGATCGGCGCAGGCGTGATGAGCTGCGCGGTGATCGTCTGGACCTCGACCGATTTCGGCGGCGGCGCGTTGCGATGGAGCCATGCGGCCGTCAGCATGATCGCGTGTGCGGCTAGCACGCCGACCGCGACGACGATCACTCGGGGATTCATACGTGGTGCAGCCGGCATGGCGCCGGCAGGAGCGAGATGCGAAGCCTGCATGTTAGCTTGAAAGAACGACGCCGCACCCGGGGCGCGGCGGGTGAATCGGCATCACTTGCGGAAGATCAGCAGCGAGATGCAAACGGTGGTTACGAATCCAATCAGCAATTCCATCACAGGCTCCTTGGCAGGTAAGCCGTTGGCTCGCGCAGACGGTGGCTTGCTGACGGTCAAGACAAAAAATGCGGCCCGGGCCGCATGCACACGCTTGGCGCCGCTCAGGCCGCCTTGCGGTCGTAGAACGTGACCGGGATCGGATGAGCATGATGCTCGACACCGCACCGGCTCGCGCAGACGCCTTGCTCGGCCATGAGGTCGCGTACGGACTCCTCGCACTTGCCGCAGCACGTGGCCACGCCGAGCTCGAACTGGAGTTCATCGAAAGAGTCCACGCCCTCCGCGAGGGACGCGCGAATCTTGCGATCGGAAACAGACTTGCACACGCACACGATCATGATGAGTTGCGATAGCTAACGTTAATGCGAATTATTATCATTAATTTTGCAGGTGTTGACAAGCCTGGGTCGGGCTTTTTTTAAGGTCATCGGACCCTTGAAAGGAAGCGGCGGCTTGGCCGGTGCGGGAGCCCGGCGTGCCGGCCCGCGTCAGGCGGTCGCGCAGGCGTGCGCGTTCGGCGAGGAAATGGTGACGGATTCGACCGGTGCCTCGAGGCCGAGCAGCGTCGACGCGAGCGCGCGCAATTGCAGGCCGTCGCTCGTCGAGCACAAGCGCGTCGGCGCGGCGTGCGTGCCGGCCGGCGCGCGCAGCCCGCGTTCGTCGAGCACCCGCGCGAGCTGGCGGGCGATGGCATCGCTCGTGTCGACGATCGTCAGCCGCTCGCCAACAATGTCACGAATCGTTTCTGTGAAGAACGGATAGTGCGTGCAGCCGAGTACCAGCGTATCGGCGCCGTCGTCGAGCATCGGCTGTATGTAACGCTCGAGCAGTGCCCGTAGTGCGGGCGAGTTCGTGTCGCCGCGCTCGATCGCTTCGACGAGCCCGTGGCCGGGCTGACAGATGAAGCGGCGGCCGGCGCCGTAGCGGTCGAGCAGCGCCTGGAAGCGCGGGCTGTTCAGCGTCGACTGCGTGGCGAGGACGCCCGCGACGCCGGTCGCGGACAGCGCGGCGGCCGGCTTGATGCCCGGCTCGACGCCGACGAGCGGTATCGACAGGCGTTCGCGGATGGCCGCGATCGCCCGAGCCGTTGCCGTGTTGCATGCGATGACGAGCGCTTTCGCGCCTTCGCGCGCGAGCCACTCGCCGATGGCCAGCGTGCGTTCCGTAATGAATGCCTCGTCGCGCGGGCCGTATGGCGCGTGGTGCGAGTCGGCGACGTAGACGAACGATTCGCCGGGCAGGTGCGCGCGCGCGGCGCGCAGCACCGACAGGCCGCCGAGCCCCGAGTCGAAGATGCCGACAGGGGCGGCGGCGTGCGGCGCGCTAGCGGCGGACGGGTGCGTCATCGTCGGGCGGGCGGCGGGCTGGCGGGCAGGGCAGGGCGATTACTCGGCCGAACCCATCATCGTTTGCTGATAGTTCTGCAGGCCGACCTTGCCGATCAGGTCGATCTGCGTTTCGAGCCAGTCGATGTGCTCTTCGGTGTCGTCGAGGATTTTTTCGAAGATCTCGCGCGACACGTAGTCGCGAACCGATTCGCAGTAGGCGATCGCTTCCTTGCAGGTGGACTGCGAGATCTGCTCGAGCTTCAGGTCGCACTTCAGGATCTCTTCGGTTTCCTCGCCGACGAGCAGCTTGTGCAGGTCCTGCAGGTTCGGCAGGCCGTCGAGCATGAACACGCGTTCGATCAGCCAGTCGGCGTGCTTCATTTCGCCGATCGACTCGTCGTATTCGTGCTTGCCGAGCTTGTCGAGGCCCCAGTGCTTGTACATGCGCGCATGCAGGAAGTACTGGTTGATCGCCGTGAGTTCATTCTTCAGTTGGGCGTTCAGATATTCGATGACTTTCTTGTCGCCTTGCATGGCTGTTCCTTGTTCAGTGGAGCTTCAGAAACCGAACGATAATCGCTCGAACGAGAAAAGCCAAGCCTCGAAGCCTTGTCGGGCCTGCCTTTTGCGTGTAATGAGAATCAGCCTTGAATAACCGGCCGCGCACAATAATGAGAATGAGAAGTAAAAAGGCCGGACGTGCGTCCGGCCTTTCGTTCGATCGCGCTTACGCGGCTGCGACCGGGATCTTGCCGATCTTCGCCTGCCATTCCTTCGGACCCGTCTGGTGCACCGACGTGCCCGACGAATCGACAGCAACTGTTACAGGCATGTCCTGCACGTCGAATTCGTAGATCGCTTCCATGCCGAGGTCTTCGAACGCGAGCACCTTCGCGCCGCGAATCGCCTTCGACACGAGGTAGGCCGCGCCGCCGACCGCCATCAGGTAGGCGGCCTTGTGCTTCTTGATCGCGTCGATCGCGACCGGGCCGCGCTCGGCCTTGCCGACCATCGAGATCAGACCCGTCTGAGCGAGCATCGTCTCGGTGAACTTGTCCATGCGCGTGGCCGTCGTCGGGCCGGCCGGGCCGACGACTTCGTCGCGCACCGGATCGACCGGGCCGACGTAGTAGATCACGCGGTTCGTGAAGTCGACGGGCAGCTTCTCGCCCTTCGCGAGCATGTCCGCGATGCGCTTGTGCGCGGCGTCGCGGCCGGTGAGCATCTTGCCCGACAGCAGCAGCGTCTGGCCCGGCGTCCAGCTCGCGACTTCTTCCGGCGTCAGCGTGTTCAGGTCGACGCGCTTGCTGGTTTCCGTGTTCGGTTCCCACTGCACCTTCGGCCAGGCGTCGAGCGACGGCGCTTCAAGCTTGGCCGGGCCCGAGCCGTCGAGCACGAAGTGCGCGTGGCGCGTGGCCGCGCAGTTCGGGATCAGCGCGACCGGCTTCGACGCCGCGTGCGTCGGCGCCGCCATGATCTTCACGTCGAGCACGGTCGCGAGGCCGCCGAGGCCCTGCGCGCCGATGCCGAGCGCGTTGACCTTCTCGTGCAGTTCGACACGCAGTTCCTCGACCCAGTCCTTCGGGCCGCGCGCGATGATTTCCTGGATGTCGATCGGCTCCATCAGCGATTCCTTCGCCATCAGCATCGCCTTCTCGGCGGTGCCGCCGATGCCGATCCCGAGCATGCCCGGCGGGCACCAGCCGGCGCCCATCGTCGGGACCGTCTTCAGCACCCAGTCGACGATCGAATCGGACGGGTTCAGCATCACGAATTTCGACTTGTTTTCCGAGCCGCCGCCCTTCGCCGCGACCTGCACGTCGACCTTGTCGCCCGGCACGATCTCGTAGTGGATCACGGCCGGCGTGTTGTCCTTCGTGTTCTTGCGGGCGCCTTCCGGCGGATTGACGATCGACGCGCGCAGCACGTTGTCCGGGTGCGTGTAACCGCGGCGCACGCCTTCGTTGATCATGTCGGTGAGGCCCATCGTCGCGCCGTCCCAGCGCACGTCCATGCCGACCTTCACGAAGATCGTGACGATGCCGGTGTCCTGGCAGATCGGACGCTTGCCTTCCGCGCACATGCGGCTGTTCGTGAGGATCTGCGCGATCGCGTCCTTCGCCGCCGGGCTCTCTTCCAGCTCGTACGCGCGGCCGAGGGCCTGGATGTAGTCGAGCGGGTGGTAGTAGCTGATGTACTGCAGCGAATCCGCGATGCTCTGGATCAGGTCTTCCTGTTTGATGACGGTCATGGCTGAGACTCTGTGGGGACAGTGGGGAATGCGTTGCCGACGGTTCAGGCCGCCGGTCGGGACGCTGCGGACGCATGCGCCTCGTGGAAATGGGCCGGGTGCGTGTGCGTCGTCAGGCGGTCGACCCACGCCATCACGAGCGCCGACACGAGGAACGACACGTGGATGATCACCTGCCACATGATCGCGTGCGTCGTGTGCTGGTCGGGGTTGATGAACGTCTTCAGCAGGTGGATCGACGAAATGCTGATCAGCGCCATCGACAGCTTGACCTTCAGCACGCCCGCGTTCACGTGGTCGAGCCATTCGGGCTCGTCGGGGTGGCCCTCGATGCCGAGCCGCGACACGAACGTTTCATACCCGCCGACGATCACCATGATCAGCAGGTTCGAGATCATCACCACGTCGATCAGGCCGAGCACGGCGAGCATCACGCTGATTTCGTCGAGGCCCGTCGCATGCGACAGCAGGTGCCAGACTTCCTTCAGGAACAGGAACACGTAGACGGCCTGCGCGACGATCAGGCCCAGATAGAGCGGAACCTGGAGCCAGCGGCTCATGAAAATCAGCGCGGGAAGCGGGCGAAGCGGGCGACGGCCAGGATGGCCGGGCGAATGCGGGGCGGACATGTCGGGGTACGGGCGCGGTGCGCAGGTATCGGGGTAATCTTGAAAAGGCGCGCTATTGTAACGCGTCGGCTGGCGCGACTGCAGCGACGCGCCGGCGCCGCGGGGGACGGATCAGGAGGCGGCCGCCGGCACGCGTTTGACGCGCAGGCTCGCGAGCACGATGCCGGCGACGACGCACGCGAGCGCGATGCCGTGCGCGAGCGTCGGGCGCTCGCCGAGGAACGCGATGCCGTACGCGGCTGCTGCGATCGGCAGCACCGCGCTGAACACGCCGGCGAGGCTCCCCGGCACGTGCCGGATGCCCTTCATCCACAGCCAGAACGAGAAGATGCTGGCCGACAACCCGTACCAGACGACGAGCGCCCAGGTGCCGGCGGGCACGCTCGCGTAATCGAAGCGCCACAGCGCCGTCGCGCCGAGCGGCAGCATCAGGAACAGGCCGAACAGGTGGGTATACGCGCAGATGTCGATCGGCGCGAGCGTCTGCGTGAGCCGGCGCGACAGGATCACGTAGATCGATTCGCAGCACACCGCGCCGAGAATCAGCAGGTTGCCGGCGAGCGAGCCGGACGCGTCGCCCTGCGCGCCGTGGCCGGCCGCGCTGCCGTTGGCGAGATTGATCGTCACGACGCCGATGATCGCGAGCGCGATCGACACGAGCGCACGGCCGTTCGGTTTTTCACGCAGGATCAGCCATGCGAACAGCGCGACGATCGCCGGGATCGTGCTCGTGATGACGCCCGCGGCCACCGCGCTCGTGCGCTGCACGCCGTTGAGCATCAGCAGCGTGAACATGAAGGTGCCGAAGAACGCCTGCAGGAACAGGTTCAGCCATTCGCCGCGCTTGACCGCGCGCATCTTCGCGGGGCTGAACAGCGGCCACAGCACCGCGATCGCGATCACGAAGCGCAGCGTGGCGAGGATGGCGACGGGGACGAATGCAACGATGGATTTACCGATACCGACGTTGCTGCCGACGAACAGCATCGACAGGATGAGGAAGAGGGCGTAGCGATTCAAGCTGGAATCCGGAAGGCGAGTTCAGTTAGGATTGTAGGGTCGCGGTTGTAACAGCGTAAAGCTGGCCTCGATGCGGCGCGTCGCGCACGAAACGGCCATGCCGCGTAAGTGACGGGTAAGTTGGCGCGCTTATCGTGGAACTGCCGCGCCGCGGGTCACGTTTGCGTGACGTGACTTGATGTGGTGCGGTGCAGCATCGTGCGCAGGCCTTCGCGGCCGCGCGCGGGTGGTGGGAGACAGCGGCGCGCAGCGCCGGCCAGGACGACGCGCGGCGCGCACGATCGCGCCACCATGCAGAGGATTCATGTTCACCAAGGGGTAGTCGATGTCTGCGATTGAATCGGTTCTTCACGAAACCCGTCAGTTCGCGCCGCCCGCGGCGCTCGAGAAGACGGCGACCATTTCCGGCATGCCGGCCTATCGCGCGCTCGTCGCCGAGGCCGAGCAGGATTACGAAGGCTTCTGGGCGCGGCTCGCGCGCGAGGGCCTCACGTGGCACAAGCCGTTCACCAAGGTGCTCGACGAGCGTAACGCGCCGTTCTACACATGGTTCGACGACGGCGAGCTCAACGCGTCGTACAACTGTCTCGACCGTCACGTCGAAGCCGGCCACGGCGAGCGCGTCGCGGTGATCTTCGAGGCCGACGACGGCACCGTCACCCGCGTCACCTATGCCGATCTCCTCGCACGCGTGTCGCGCTTCGCCAATGCGCTGAAGAAACGCGGGATCGGCAAGGGCGATCGCGTCGTCATCTATATCCCGATGTCGATCGAAGGCATCGTCGCGATGCAGGCCTGCGCGCGCATCGGCGCGACGCACTCGGTCGTGTTCGGCGGCTTCTCCGCGAAATCGCTGAACGAGCGGCTCGTCGACGTCGGCGCCGTGGCACTCATCACCGCCGACGAACAGGCGCGCGGCGGCAAGACGCTGCCGCTCAAGAGCATCGCCGACGAGGCGATCGCGCTGGGCGGCTGCGAAGCCGTCAAGAGCGTGATCGTCTATCGCCGCACCGGCGGCAAGATCGACTGGCATGCGGGCCGCGACCTGTGGATGCACGAGCTGACCGACGGCGAATCCGACCGCTGCGAGCCGACCTGGGTCGGCGCCGAGCATCCGCTGTTCATCCTGTATACGTCGGGCTCGACCGGCAAGCCGAAGGGCGTGCAGCACAGCACGGGCGGCTACCTGCTGTGGGCCGCGCAGACGATGAAGTGGACCTTCGACTGGAAACCCGACGACGTGTTCTGGTGCACGGCCGACATCGGCTGGGTCACGGGCCATACGTACATCACGTACGGGCCGCTCGCGTGCGGCGGCACGCAGGTCGTGTTCGAGGGCGTGCCGACGTATCCGGACGCCGGGCGCTTCTGGAAGATGATCGGCGACCACAAGGTGACCGTGTTCTACACCGCGCCGACCGCGATCCGTTCGCTGATCAAGGCGGCCGAAGCCGACGACAAGGTTCATCCGAAGAGCTATGACCTGTCGAGCCTGCGCATCATCGGCACGGTTGGCGAGCCGATCAATCCGGAAGCGTGGATGTGGTACCACAAGCACGTCGGCCACGAGCGCTGCCCGATCGTCGATACGTGGTGGCAGACCGAAACCGGCGGCCACATGATCACGCCGCTGCCGGGCGCGACGCCGACCGTACCGGGTTCGTGCACGCTGCCGTTGCCGGGCATCATGGCCGCGGTGGTCGACGAGACGGGCCAGGACGTGCCGAACGGGCAAGGCGGGATTCTGGTCGTCAAGCGTCCGTGGCCCGCGATGATCCGCACGATCTGGGGCGATCCGGAGCGCTTCAAGAAGAGTTATTACCCGGAAGAACTCGGCGGCACGCTCTATCTGGCCGGCGACGGCACGGTACGCGACAAGGAGACCGGCTACTTCACGATCATGGGCCGGATCGACGACGTGCTGAACGTGTCGGGCCACCGGCTCGGCACGATGGAGATCGAATCGGCGCTGGTGTCGCATGAACTCGTGGCGGAGGCGGCGGTGGTCGGCCGCCCGGACGACACGACGGGCGAGGCGGTCGTGGCATTCGTGGTGCTGAAGCGTTCGCGCCCGGAAGGCGACGAAGCGGCGGCGCTCGCGAAGGCGCTGCGCGACTGGGTCGGCAAGCAGATCGGGCCGATCGCGAAGCCGAAGGACATCCGCTTCGGCGACAACCTGCCGAAGACGCGCTCGGGCAAGATCATGCGGCGCCTCTTGCGCTCGCTCGCGAAGGGCGAGGCGATCACGCAGGATACGTCCACGCTCGAGAATCCGGCCATCCTCGAGCAGCTCACCGAAGTGCGCTGAGCGCCTGCCGGTTGCGCATCACGCGCGCGAGCCCCTGCGCGGCAATCCCGATTGCCCGCGCAGGGGCTTTTTGCTACATAACGGCATGACCGTTCCGACCCGTTCGGCGCCTGCTGCGCCACCTCCCGTTCCCGCGCCGCTCGCGCGTGCGCACGCACGCTACTGGCGCTTCAACGTCGCGCTGATCGCGGTGCTGATGGTGATCGGTTTCGCGGTGTCGTTCATCGTGCCGTTCTTCGGGCCCGCGCTCGCCGGGGTTCGCTTCGCCGGCTTCAGCCTGCCGTTCTATGTCGGCGCACAGGGCGCGATTCTCGTGTACCTCGTGCTGATCGTCGTCTACATCGGGCTGATGCAGCGCGCCGACCGCACGCTGCGCCGCGCGTACGACGAGCATGCGGCGCGCGCCGGCCATGCGAACGGCGGGCGCTGATTCATGCTGACACATCGACTGATACGCGCGTACGCGCTCTATACGCTCGGGTTTCTCGGTTTCGTGCTGCTGATGTGGCGGATCGAGCGCGCGACGGGCTCGGGCGTGTGGATCGGCTACGTGTTCCTGTTCGTGCCGATCGCCGTGTACGCGGTGATCGGCTTGTTGTCGCGCACGTCCGATCTCGTCGAGTACTACGTGGCCGGGCGGCGCGTGCCGTCCGCGTTCAACGGGATGGCGACGGCGGCCGACTGGCTGTCGGCCGCGTCGTTCATCGGTCTGGCCGGCTCGCTCTACGCGACCGGTTACGACGCGCTCGCGTACGTGATGGGCTGGACGGGCGGGTTCTGCCTCGTCGCGTTCCTGCTCGCGCCGTATGTGCGCAAGCTCGCGCGCTACACGATTCCCGATTTTCTCGGCACGCGCTTTTCGAGCACGGCCGTGCGCGCGCTCGCGGCCGGCGCGGCGATCCTGTGTTCGTTCGTGTACCTGGTCGCGCAGATCCAGGGGATTGGCCTGATCGCGACGCGCTTCATCGGGGTCGATTTCGCGATCGGCATCTTCTGCGGGCTCGCGGGCATTCTCGTGTGCTCGTTTCTCGGCGGGATGCGCGCGGTCACGTGGACCCAGGTCGCGCAGTACATCATCCTGATCAGCGCGATCCTGATTCCGGTGTCGCTGATCGCGATGAAGAACGGGCTCGGCCCCGTGCCGCAGTTCAATTACGGCAAGCTGATGGAGCGCGTCGCGGCGCGCGAGGCGCAGGTGCGCGACGCGCGCGACGAGCAGCAGGTGCGCGATGCATACCGCCGGCAAGCCGCGGACATCCAGACGCGGCTCGACCGGTTGCCGGCGTCCTATGCGGACGCGCGCCGGCATCTCGTCGACCAGCTTGCGGACCTGCGGCGCCACAACGGGCCGCTGCGCGAGATCAGCCAGCGCGAGCGCGAGCTGGCCGATTTCCCGCGCGATCCGGCGGCGGCGCGCGTGGCGTGGACGCAGGCGCGCGACGACCTGCTCGCGCGTGCCGAGCCGCCCGTGCCGATGCACGAGCCGTTTCCGGCCGCGAGCGAAGACGAACGCAAGCCGCGCGAGCGGAATTTCCTCGCGCTGCTGCTGTGCCTGTCGCTCGGTACCGCGAGCCTGCCGCACATCCTGACGCGCTACAACACGACCACGTCGGTTGCGTCGGCACGGCGCTCGGTCGGCTGGACGCTGTTCTTCATCGCGCTGTTCTACCTGAGCGTGCCTGTGCTCGCGGTGCTGATCAAGTACGAGATCCTCGCGAATCTCGTCGGGCGGCCGTTCGCCGAATTGCCGGGGTGGGTCACGCAGTGGCATCACTTCGAGCCCGACCTGATCAGCGTCGTCGAGGTGATTCGCGACGGCATCGTGCACTGGTCGGAAATCCAGATGCAGCCGGACATGGTCGTGCTGGCCGCGCCGGAAATCGCGGGGCTGCCGTACGTGGTGTCGGGGCTGATCGCGGCCGGTGCGCTGGCCGCGGCGCTGTCGACCGCGGACGGGCTGCTGCTGACGATCGCGAATGCACTGTCGCACGACGTCTACTACTGCATGGTCGCGCCCGATGCGTCGAGCCAGCGGCGCGTGACGATCTCGAAGGTGCTGCTGCTCGGGGTGGCGCTGTTCGCGTCGTATGTCGCGTCGCTCAATACCGGGAAGATTCTGTTTCTGGTCGGCGCCGCGTTTTCGCTGGCGGCGTCGAGCTTCTTTCCGGTGCTGGTGCTGGGGGTGTTCTGGAAGCGCACGACGACGCGTGGCGCGATTGCCGGGATGGTGACGGGGTTGGCGGTGTGCGTGTACTACATCGTGTCGACGTATCCGTTCTTCACGCAACTGACCGGGTTCGCCGGGCGCACGTGGTTCGGGATCGAGCCGATCAGTTCGGGCGTGTTCGGGGTGCCGGCGGGGTTTGCGGTGGCGATCGTGGTGAGTCTGTGCGACAGGCGGCCGGATGAGTATACGCGGGCGTTGGTGGATTACATTCGGCATCCGTGAGGGGGCGGGGCGATGTATGGCGTGTCGGCGGTCCCAAAATGAAAAGCCCCTGATTCCTAGGGAAATCAGGGGCCTCACGTATTCTGGCGGAGAGAGGGTCCGTCAGCATTGAATGCATCGGCGTTCATCGAAGTTCATGGATCATCGCCGAAACCCTTGCCCACATTGGGGTTCGTCGAAATTTGTCGCCAAGTGAACGCAAACGAACTGCGGTAAAATCACACTATAATTTGATAGTCGAATTGATAGTTGATCCATGCCGAGAGCCATAAACAAACTGAACCCACTGGCCGTCACCAAGACAACTAAGCCGGGGCTGTACGCCGATGGTGGCGGTCTATATCTGCAGATCACCACAGCCGGCGTCAAGTCGTGGCTCTTCCGCTACATGCGAAACGGCAAAGCGCGCGGAATGGGTCTTGGACCTGTACACACGATCGGTCTCGCCGATGCCCGAGCACGCGCCCTCGCCTGCCGCCGCCAGTTGCTCGACGGCATCGATCCCATCGACTCGCGCAACGCTGAACGAGCGGCGCAGGGGATCGCACAAACCAATGCCGTGACATTCCAGCATTGCGCCGAAAAGTACATTGAAGCGCACCGGGCCTCGTGGAAGAATGCCAAGCACGCGGACCAGTGGACGAACACGCTGACCACATACGCATATCCGATCTTCGAATCGCTCGCCGTCTCCGCTATTGATACGGCTTTGGTCATGAAGGTGCTGGAGCCGATTTGGACGACGAAAACCGAGACGGCATCTCGCGTTCGAGGCCGTATCGAGTCGGTACTCGACTGGGCCACGGTTCGCGGCTACCGCGTTGGCGAAAATCCTGCCCGCTTGAAGGGGCACCTCGACACATTGCTGCCGAAGCGCTCCCGCGTTCAGAAGGTGGAACATCACCCAGCGCTCCCGTACGCGAACCTTCCTGACTTCATGAAAGAGCTGCGAGCTGCGGAAGGCACCGCCGCACGCGCACTTGAGTTCCTGATTCTGACCGCCACTCGAACAAACGAGACGATTGGCGCGACTTGGCAGGAATTTGATCTGAACGAAGGCGTCTGGACGGTCCCGGCTGAGCGCATGAAGATGCGCAAGGAGCATCGCGTACCGCTCTCGGTGCGCGCGATTGCACTCGTCAGGGCCCAGCAGAAATTGAAGCGGGGCGACTATGTCTTTCCGGGAGCGCGCGACAAGAAGCCTTTGTCCAACATGGCGATGCTGCAACTGCTGGAACGCATGAAGCGCAATGACATTACCGTACACGGCTTCCGGTCAACCTTCCGCGACTGGGCGGGAGAAACGACCCACTACCCGAGGGAAGTATGCGAAGCCGCGCTGGCACACGGGATCAAGGACAAGGCCGAAGCGGCTTATGCTCGCGGCGATCTGTTCACGAAGCGTGCGGCGTTGATGCAAGACTGGGACAAATACTGTAAGCAGGCGGTGACGACGCCGCCCGCACCGACGGAGCCTGATCACGTACCGGCCTCAGATGAACGCGCGTGATGCCGAGGAACAGCTATGAAGATTGACTATCTGGATTTTCGTGCTAGATTTCTTTCCTCGTAGATCGGTCGGTTAATTTGCCGCAATGTTCTGATCTGGAGCCGTGAGCCGGATCGTTTCTGACAAAGCGACCACCTCCATCTACCAAATCGGTGTAGTAACCGAGTCGGAGTCGTTAGCCGACCTTCGGAGCCGTCAGCTGAACGCCCGTCACACTGCGTGAGTGGGGTTTGCCTGTATCTGTTTATGTTTGCGCGTCCAGCGCAGCGCACGCTTTGGCGAATTGCCCGGCGCGTGCGTGAACAGATTGGGTAAGCCCGACTGCGTCTGGACGTTGCACACATGAACGTGTGTCAACCTGATACCAGTACGCAAATGGACTCACGCAAAAAATCTCCCGTCCCGTCGCCTCTGGCCGCTGCCCTTTCGGACGGCTCTCTGGTCACGACTAATTCGCCGGTCGCACAGCATGCGGTCGCCATGCCGCCGTCGGACACCGGAACGGCCGACACGACCGCGCCCGCCGTCGAACCTAATTACCTCGCGCACGAAGTCTGCCAGATGCTCAAGATCGGCAGGACGACCTTGTACAAGCTCGTGAAGTCAGACCAGCTCGTACCGCTGCACATCACCGCCCGCATCCGCGTGTTTCCGCTCTCGACTATCAAGGCGTTCCTCGCCTCGAAGGGGGCCGAATAATGATGCACCAGCAAACATCGGTGCCGGAAGCAACGGGCGCGCAAATCGGTGACGAGGCAGATCAAGCGAGGGTGCCGGATGCGGCCGGCGTGGTCAGCCGTCCGGTTTTGGATTCGCCGCCGGTGCCGAGTATCGACTACCGTGCCGAACCGCATAGCAATTCGAACGAGGTGCAATCATCGGAGCAGCGTGACATCGAAGTGATTGCGACCGCATACGATCTGCACGGCCGCGAACCGCGTCGCGTGATCGATTTCGATCACGCGTCTGGTCGCCGTGTACGTCGGTTGCTGCCGGAACGCGTCTTCACGTCGGCAACTCGGGCTCGGACGGCGCTGATCAAGGCGGGTGTGTCGCTCGGCGGTAGTTCTGTCGCTTCGTCGGCACTCTTCTATGTTGTGATGAAGTGCCCGAATGCGATCGGCATGTATGGGATTCCCTACGGCTGGTCGCACGGTCAGGATGACGGACCGATCTATCGCTTCGGCGATACGGTCTATTCGTCGTCTGGGCCGATTCCCGTCTATGCCGAAGGCCTCGTACCTATCGGTAAGCAAACCGACGACCTTGCGCTGCTGAAGGAAGTGTTGACGGCCGACGTTTCGTCGTGCTCGATCATTCTGGTGGCCGCTCACCTCGCAGGGTTGCTGGTGCCGCTGCTTGGTTGTAACCCGCTCGTGATTGTCGCGTCTGGCGTCTCCGCTCCGGACGAAGCGCATATCAATTCGCTTGCGGATTCCGCATTCGGCACGAAGACCGCCGCTGCTTGGCATGCGCGCTCGTATGCGAACGACGACACGCTCGTTTTGCTCTCGACGGCCAAGTCGCGCAAGCTGGCGTTCCAGCAGGTCCGCCCGCTTTGCGATGCAGCCACGGGCGGTGAATGCCGCGCTGGCAAGCTCGACGCGACACCGGCTCCTATTACGTTCGTAATGACCCGCGAGCCGGACACTTCGGTGAATCTCGGCTCCCCCTGTCCGCCGAACGGATGTGTCGAGATTACCTTTGATGCGTCGCAGGTCGCTGTCGGTGGAGGTGCAGCGCAATCGTCTTCGGCTTCATATACGCCCCTCGATGCAGTGGTAGCGAAGGCGTTCATCGATGCCGTGCTGCGCGACCCGGAGGGAGTTATTCGTAACGCCGACAAGATGATGCCGAAATTCGTCGACCGTTATCTCGGAATGGTGAAGGGCGATCCCAGTGAGGAAGCCGTTCGCATCACGGCGTCCACCTTCGCGATGTTTCGCTACGCGCTTACGTGCGGGCGTCACTTCGGAGTCGTTCCGTGGGAAGTGGAAGCTGTCGATGTGACGATGGACGCCTGCGTGGCACGTTGGTCGGAACGCCATCGCAACCGCAAGCAGGCGTTCGAACGTTACGTCATCGATGCTGTAAAGAAGCTGGCCGATCCGGGCATGGCAGGTCAACGCGTGAAGCCGGTCGAGCGTGAGGTCATGTTCGAGACGGTAAAGGAACGGGAACTCATGTTGATCGAACCCCGTACGTTCGACACGTACATCGCCGCTCACTTCGACAAAACCCGTGTCCTCGATGTGCTCCGCAAGCATCGACTGCTCGTGACGAATGGCGACGGCGCGCAGTACCAGAAGCGCATCGACGGCGCGCGGGCGCGCTACTACGCCGTCGACTTCGCCCATCTCCGGACGTTGTAGGCGAGAAGTGCAAGCGACTTTGCGGCTCGCTTGCGCTTCTCGGTTCGCCTTCAATCCATACCGCGACGGTCCGCGTATTCGACGCGACATCGGCCCAATTCTTCTTGCATTATGAAATCTACGCATACAAAGCAGCCCGTAGAGGTCCAACGCGCATGCGACGCGATCACGAGAAGCGTGATCGGGTTCGATCGCTTGACTTGCTGGATCGATCATCCGGCCCCCGACATCCCGGTTTCCCTTGTGCAACAGCACTGCGGCGAGATGACGATCACGCAATGCTATTCGCGACCGTTCCATCCGGTCTGGCAAACGGAGGTCAAGATTTTTCAACCGAGTCGCGAGGCACTGATCGAATTGCAACGCGCGCTTCGGGCGCGTCACGGCATCCGTATGGGTTACGCCGAGCTGGCATTCGATTGGCTGGTTGCCGATCGGGACGCCGCCGACATGCTCTACCGCTTCATCTTGAAGCATATGCGCGTGTCGTACCTCCGTCACGCAGTCACGTTCGCAGAAGAGACTGCCTATTTCGCGCCGCGCGCAGCGGATGACTTGTCGAAGAGTGCGCGCAACGCCGTGCTATATGCCGATCGACCCAGCAAGTTGTGGGCAGCGCGTCAGGACTGCTCCCCGTGCTGCCATCTGGAGCATCGATTCCAAGGTGTCGACACACTGGCGCAGCACCGACTGTTGAGCTTGGAAGACTGCATCCGTTTCGACCATCGGGCGTATTGGGCTGAGCATCTGAGGTTGTATCGGCTGCCGTCGAAAGTCGAACTCGGCCGCTGGCTCAACCCGGACAGCATCGACGTGTCGGGCACGGCACTCGCAAAACGCGCCGATCGGTTCCTCGATCGCTATAGCCACGGCGGAACCTTTGTGTTGCAGGATTGCTGGCGCGGGAATCCGAGCATCGCGAATGTGTTGACACCGATCGACAATGCGCCGTTCCTCGTAGCGTGACGCCGTGACTGTGTGACGGGAAGAAGGGGGTGAGGCAATGATATATACCCCCAATCTTCATCTCCTTATCCTTCCATCACTTCCGTATCTATATCCATTTCCATCGATACGTCATGGCGATTTCGCATCTTCGTGCCTGTTTCCACGTGATTTTTGAAGAGAAAATTCACAACCTCTTGGCCGGAAGCAGCGCATGGATGTACGTCACGCCGTCACGTGTCACAGGCAATTGATCGTGAAAAATATCCACCTCACCGCCGAGCAACTTGCGATCGTCAATACGAAAATTCCGCGAGTATTCGTGTCCGCCTGCGCCGGTAGCGGCAAAACGCACACGTTGAATGCGCGCGTGCGTCGTCAGCTTGATCGCGGCGTGCTCGCCAAGGAAATTCTTGTGCTGTGCTTCTCGAACACGGCTGTCAACGAATTGAGGAAGCGCCTGCCTGATGCTGTTACGGTGCGGACGTTCCACTCGTTTTCGTTGGATCTCGTGCGTCGAACTGGCGGCCGTAACGCCACGCGTCCTGTGCTGCTGTCGTTGCAACGTAGCATCGTGTTACTTGAGAAAACGCTGCTGGCCTGCCCGAATGCATGCCGTGCCGTGCGGGAAAATACCGGTATTACGCTGCGCACGGACGTCGAAACAAGGCGACTGGCCGCGTTCTTCAAACGATGCAACGGAAGCGATGAAGTGGCACGAAGTCTTGTCGATGACGCTGAATCCGACTTCTCGGACTATGCGGACGTGCTGATGGAGTTGCACCTGATCCGGATCGCGTATGAGAAGCGCATCGAACGTGCGGGTGGGATCGACTATCCGGCCATGCTGCGTCGTGCTTGCTCTGTCATCGATAGCGTTGCGCTTCCGTATGAGCACGTCTTTGTGGACGAGGTGCAAGACATGGACGCCGCGCAGATGCAGCTTCTCGTTGGTTTGGCGAAGCGCGTGCGCAACCTGATGGTCTTTGGTGACCCGAATCAGGCGGTGTACGGCTTCATCGGTGGTCAAGCGAGCGATTTGCGCGAAGTGATCCGTGACGTTGTGACGCTGCCGCTTTCTCGCTCGTTCCGGCTCACGCATGAAAATGCTGCGCTGGCAAACGCGATACTGAGCAACGGCAAGGATCGTACCGTTGGCAATCGTCACGGCGTCACGCCGTCACTGACGCAGTGTGGCTCTGTGCTCGAGCAAGAAGACGAAGTGGTCGAATTGATCAGTAGGCTGAAGGAAGATGGTGTGCCTGGTAATCACATTGCCATCCTCAGTCGAACGAAAGCGCCGCTGCGAGCTGTCGAGCAGGCGCTGCTTGCTGCCGGTCACGAAACGAATTCGATGTACGGCCCTCGGCTACCCGAGTATGTCGATCGTGCTTTGGATACGCTGTCGCTGGTTCAGGCATGCGTTGCCACGGCGAAGGCCGATCGGAAGCCGCAGCGGCTCTGGAGAACCCGCCGTCTTCGCGAAATCATCGGGAGCGACGTACGGGAGGCCGTTATCGATGACTGTCTGCGCATGCTGGCGAAGGCGTCGCGTATCCCGTCGTTCGAAGGTCGCTACGTCATGGCGACGCGAATTTATCTTCGCCTGGCAAGAGCGTCGGGCGACATGCCAAAAAATCTCGCGAGTGAACTGGGGCGCTGGCAAGCCACCAGTCGAAGGTTCAGCACGGTGCGGGCATTTCGTGAGCACATCACGACACTTGGCATGCAGGCGCCCATCGTCACATCGTCTATTCACGGAGCAAAGGGAGGCGAGTGGGATTACGTTATCGTGCTCGGCGTGACTGATGGTTCGATTCCGTTCTATCGCGAGATCAAGAAGGGCGAAATCAGGGAGGAGCGCAGGCTCTTCTACGTTGCGGTTACGCGCGCGCGCAAGCAGTTATACCTGTTCCATGCGCCTTTTTATCATGCGCCATCGCGACAGAAGTTTGTCGAACCATCTCGTTTGCTCGATCGCCGTGTGAGAGCGACGTTGCGTTGCGGCGAGTAACGACGCTGACGCGATAGCCCATGTAATGTCTAGCGGGGTCCGCTACCGGAACACCTCGCTAGTCGCAGCTCAGATTGGTCGGTCGTTAACGTACTGAGCAGTTCGTTAAGTCATCCGCTGAGATGACGCGGGCAGTCAAAGCATGCGGGTGTTTACCATTTTGGGCGAACGCATGGTGTTCCGCGCTGGAGGCATGTGTTGTAGTAATCGGAGATTGCTTTTCCTCTATTCGGATCGGTCACGTTGTCTTCGTAGATATCTTGGACCATGGAAGCCGCATACGCTTGGGCCATTACGGGCAAACCGCCCACGAAGGTCATCTGCTGCTCCTCCGTAAGCCCCTTATTGCGACATCGAATGATCCGCTCTCCCGAGTTGATCTTAGAGTTTGTAAGGTCGGGGCACATGCCCGCGATTTTCCTCGCAGCGTCAAGCTGCTGCTGCCCTTGCTGCTGATCGCGCCGCTGCATAGCCTCATATTTCTGCTTGTCATCAGCATCGAGCGGACAGTTGGCGTTGCAAGGCGAGTGCTGCTTCAGATAGTCGATCCGTTGCTGTTGAGCTTGCTGCGCTTGCTGCTGGGCGGTGTCTTGCTGTGGTATCAGGTTCTTCACTTCCGTGACGGCGTACTGAGCTGAATGAATCGCCCCAAAAATCTGGTTCATCTGCGCGTGTGCGACGGCAGGCGCAATGATGGCGAGAACGATCGAAATTCGCGAAATTCTCATGGTTTCTGATCTCCGTAGCGAATACAAGATAGACCTACAGTTGAATGGAAATTGTCCGGGCGTCCGAGTAAGCCCCTTGCGGGATCGGTGCTGCCGTCGTCATTGCACGACTTGGCTATTGGTATAGCGCGGCATAGTCCACGATCTCTCGCTCCCGTCTTGGAATTCTCGTACAGCCGTTATGTGATGCAAAGTCCGTAGATGAAAACGCATCATAACGTAAAGATCGGGGCATGTCCGCACCGCTCCGAGGCCCCGATCCCAAAGCTAAACTCGTCTCCCTTCGGGACGTGCTGGCTTACAACATCCGCGCCAATCGAGTCGCGAAGTCGTTGTCTCAAGAAGAGCTGGGCTTTGCTGCCGGGTTAGACCGCACGTTTATCAGCCAAGTCGAGCGTGCCCGAGTGAACGTATCAATCGATAACATTGAACGTTTGGCAATTGCCCTTGACGTCGAGCCCGTCCAATTGTTTGAGCGTCCGTAAGTCCTTACAGAAGGCTGCACACGTCAAAGTGGGCGGGCAAGGGTCGGACGAGCTACGGCGGCTTGCTGCCCCGGATTGATATTGCGCCGGTGAGTGCGACTTTTCGCTTATCGAACCCGGTGATGTACTGCGCGTGGTCGGTCGGGCGGCCACGGCGGTCCTCTGTCCGTGTCAGCCGCGCGTTGTAGGCCGCGAGTACGGGTTCTGCTTCGGCGGAATCGACCACCAGCAACGTGTGTCCGTCGAAGGTACGGCCGACCCTCCGCCCTTCGATTCCGACGGCAAGTGCCGCATGCAGGGCGGCCCGACGTGACTGTCGAAACGTCAGGATTACCGGCCGACCGCGCAATACTTCTCGTTCGCTGAACCGGAAAACGTCGTCGTGCGCTCCCTCGAAACAGGTCGGGCGCAAACCCCATTCGAGTTCCCGAATCAGCATTTGCAGCCCATCGAGAGACACACCCGAGAGGTAAAACGGCTGCGCGCGACGCCAGAATTCCGCTTCAGGGTCGTGACGACGCGACGACAAACGTAATGGATCGGACAAGCAACCGAGCATCGCGAGTGCCATCGCCGCCGCGTGCAGCGCGCAGCCGCCGTCCCAGCAGCCTTGGAAACTGAATGCCGGAATATCGGAGCCAGTAAGCGTAAGGCGTCGGCCGGACTGAAGTGCCGGATGGAGTTTCTGCACGGTGGCCTCCATCGGGTCAGTATTCGGAGGGCCGGATGATGAACGTCGCTCGGCGGTCCGCCTCGGTGAGCACCCACAATTTTTCTCGGCGGTCCCCCAGTTCGTAGGCGGAGAGGATTCGCGTGCCGTTCACGATGGCCAGATTGTTCGCTCGTGCATCGGCCGAACATACGACACCCCAATCCCCCCGCAAATGGCGTCGCAATAAGTCATCGACATTGGTGCCGGTTCTATCGAGCAGATCGATTGCTCCCGGCGTGGCAAGGACGCGTCCAAGAGGAAACAGATGTTCGAGACTAAGCGCTATCACGATTAGGTATCCAAATTAATGAAGACGAGCAACGGCACCGAACGAATGTTCGGGATCAGGCTCAGGGGTGGAAAAACAGAAACGCGAGGCGACTACAGGGACATTTCAGGAAAGCGAGGTACGGCGAATGGGATCGAGGGCACTGTTGAAGGCGCGACGCCCAGGCGGAGCCAGAAAGCGCGCAGGCAGCTACGAGGTGGCAGGCAAAACGAGGCGTTTGTGCCAAAAATTCACCAGAAATCAGCCGCGAACCGCCCATCGATGGGTGAAATGTAGCACAAACGACCCAAACCAATAAAAGGGGCGGACTATCCGCGCCCAACATCGGTAATGTTTACTTATCTGGCCCACTGGTCGTGTTCCGGACGCTCTCCGCGTCCGGAGAATGGCCCTCCGACCCGTTTTCCGGCCCGCCAGCGGCTTCGATTTGCCCCGGATAGGGCTTGAGTAGGGTACGGTTATGCAGCGGTGCTACGACTCTGATTTTGCAATGAAAGGGTATTGAAATAAATGCTGCGGCGCAGCAATCGCCGGGCTGCCCATTTTTGGGCAGGAAAACAAGCAATTTTGCTCAATTTTTAAGCAAACAGGTCGTTTCAGGTAATTTGTATTCCGAAGATTTGGGCGGGATTGTGCCGAACCTTGTTTTTGCCTATCCGCAGCCTATCCAAATCAGAGTTTTCTGCGATCCACGCCGCTACCGGCTCATGGCTGTGGTACATGTCATCGCCTGTTTGCGTTATCAGCAGACAAATGATGTACAGTGGCGAGCGTCTAAGCATCCGGTAAAACCAATGAGCGCATTTATCGTTGAAGGTGACACGACCTCCCACGGCGGCAAGGTATTCGGCTGCGTCTCGATCAGTATAATTAACGGCAAGCGAATCGCGCGACTGGGAGACATGGTGTCTTGTCCCAAATGCGGCGGCGCATACCCGATTGTCACGAGCAAAAATCCCGGCATGGACATGAACGGTCGTCCACCGGCTTTTGAGGGTGACAAAACAGCTTGCGGCGCGACGCTCATCTCGTCGCAATCGCTCGCGTCGGCTAACGTCCCGACTGGCGTGGGCTCGGTGGCTGGCCGTGAAGCATCGGTTTCCCACGAGGCCCCCGACCGTTCAGATGGCCGATATCGCGGCCGATTTCAAGTCCTTAACGAGACCACGGGTGAGCCGATCCCGAACCATCCGTACACGCTGCACACGGCAGATGGCCGAACTCTCTCTGGCAAAACCGACTTGAACGGTTACACGGAGTGGCATGAGGCCGACGCACCCGCTTCTCTCCAGTTCTCGTCGGCATCAACTCAAGCGGTTGGCTGGAACGGTATCCTCGACACGCCGCCTCTATCGATGGCCAACGCGTTACCCAATCCCCTATAGTTCTCCCGATACTTGGCTGGGCAAGGTCACGGATCATTTCTGCACAGCACACGCCGCAGGCACATGTCGGGCTCGGTGCCGTTCCGCTACGCTAGGCCGAAAGGCATAATGTCGGCTTCGTGGTTTCATCGCCACAATAACAAGCGACTCAGCACTATGACCGCCCTCGAAATGCTTCTCGACACCTTCCGCCAAACCGCCATTACCGAAAGGGAGAAGGGAACCTACTTCGAAGAGTTGATCGTCACCTATTTGCGGAATGAAGCCACATACCGCGACCTGTACAGCGACGTATGGACTTACTCCGAATGGGCCAATCTGCAAGGGCTGGACAAGCGGGACACGGGTATTGACCTTGTGGCGAAGACGCGCGGCACGGATGAGTTCCATGCGATCCAGTGCAAGCTGTTTGCACGAGAATACAAGGTCCAGAAGAGCGACATCGACAGCTTCTTCACGGCATCGGGCAAGAAGCCGTTCACACGCCGGATCATCGTCGCAACGACGAATCATTGGAGCGAGCACGCCGAGGATGCGTTGCTGGATCAGCAGCCACCGGTTAGCAAAATCGACCTGACCGCCCTTGAAGAGAGCCAGATCGATTGGTCGCGGTATCAGCCGAAGACGGCACCGGTCATCAAAGCGAAGAAGCGGTTGCGTGACCATCAGACCAGCGCGTTGAACGCAGTCGTTCATGGTCTGGACGACTCCGACCGTGGCAAGCTGATTATGGCTTGCGGGACAGGGAAGACGTTCACCAGCCTGAAAATTGCTGAAGCCTTGGGCGGTGCCGGCAAGCGGGTACTTTTCCTTGTCCCCAGCCTGTCGCTGCTCTCACAATCCCTGACTGAATGGACGCAGGAGAGTGAGACGCCACTTCATAGCTTCGCGGTTTGTTCCGACAGCGACGTTGGCAAGAAGCGCAAGAAAGAAGACGACATGGTGCAAACCTTCGTCCATGAACTGCGCTATCCAGCCACGACGGATTCAGCCCGATTGGCGGCTGAGATGGCGAAGCGGCATGACGGGTCGCACATGAGCGTCGTTTTCAGCACGTATCACTCAATCGACGTAATCAGCCGTGCGCAGAAGCAGTTTGGGATGGCCGACTTCGACCTGATTGTCTGCGACGAAGCGCACCGCACGACTGGCGCGACGTTTGGCGACGATGACGAAAGCACCTTTGTCCGGGTTCACGACGCCGACTACATCCGCGCCGCCAAGCGCCTGTACATGACGGCGACGCCACGCATCTATGGGGATTCAGCCAAGGCCACGGCTGAACGGGACAACGTGGCGCTTTGTTCGATGGATGACAAGGCACTGTACGGCGACGAACTGTTCGTCATCACGTTCTCGGAAGCCGTCAAGCGCGGGCTGCTGGTGGATTACAAGGTGATCGTGCTGGCGGTCGAAGAGACACACGTCAACCGGCGTCTGCAAGACCTGCTGCGGGACGAGAACAACCAGTTGAAGGTGGACGACGCGGCCAAGATTGTCGGCTGCTGGAAGGCTCTGTCCAAGCAAGGGTTGACTGAAGACTTGGTTGGCGACGGCGATCCCATGAGCCGCGCGGTGGCCTTCTGTCAGGTCATCGAAGTCTCGAAAGGTGCCAAGTCGCACAAGGTCAGTTCGAAACAGATCGCCGCAATGTTTCAAGCGGTCGTCGAAGCGTATCAGGAATCGGAAGAGACAGAAGAATTTGAACAGGCGGCCCGTCTTCACTGCGAAGCCGAACACGTTGACGGTGGCATGAATGCCAGCGAGAAGGAAGCGAAGCTGGCATGGCTGAAGGCCGAGACGCCCGAGAATACCTGTCGCATTCTCAGTAACGTGCGCTGCTTGTCCGAAGGTGTCGATGTCCCCGCACTGGATGCCGTGCTATTCCTGACGCCGCGTAACTCACAGGTTGATGTGGTGCAGTCGGTTGGCCGTGTCATGCGCAACGCGCCCGGCAAGAAGCGCGGTTACGTGGTGTTGCCGGTGGTGATCCCGGCTGGCATCGAAGCGCATGAAGCCCTGAACGACAACAAGACCTATGCCGTGGTCTGGCAAGTGCTGCAAGCACTGCGTTCGCACGATGACCGCTTCGACGCGATGGTGAACAAGCTGGACCTGATTGGCCAGGACACCAGCAAGATGGAAGTCATCGCGATCACCGACAAAATTCAGAAGAAGCAAGCGAAGGGCAAGGGTCCAAAGAACAAGGACGCCGGTAAGGGCGGCTTCACCATCGGCGAAGCGGTCAAGAAGCGCACGGAACCGGACCAGCAGGAACTGCAATTCGAGATCGGCGAGATCGAGAAAGCCATCTACGCCAAGCTGGTCCAGAAGGTCGGCAACCGACATCACTGGGAAGACTGGGCGAACGACATCGCGAAGATCGCCCGCACCCACATCGACCGCATTGCGGCCATCGTCGAGAATCCAGCCAATGTGAAGGAACGAGATGCGTTCTGTGCGTTTGCCGATGAACTGCGTGATGACCTGAACGGCAGCATCACGGACGGTGAGATCATCGAGATGTTGGCGCAGCATCTCATCACGAAGCCGGTGTTCGATGCGCTGTTTGCAGACTACAGTTTTGCGAAGCACAACCCGATGTCGCTGGCGATGCAGCGCGTGTTGGACGTTCTGGATGAACATCGCCTGGACAAGGAAGCCGACACGCTAGAACGGTTCTATGAGAGCGTGAAGCTGCGGGCCGAAGGCATCGACAATGCGGCGGGCAAGCAAAAGATCGTCGTCGAGCTATACGACAAATTCTTCCGCAACGCTTTCCCGAAGATGACCGAACGGTTGGGGATCGTGTATACGCCGGTCGAAGTCGTGGACTTCATCATTCACAGCGTCGGGCATGTGTTGGAGACCGAATTCGGCCAGACGTTGGGTAGCAAGGGGGTCCACATCATCGATCCCTTCGTCGGGACGGGCACGTTCGTGACCCGCCTATTGCAAAGCGGTCTGATAAAGCCGGAAGAACTGCCGCATAAATACAAGCACGAAATACACGCTAACGAGATCGTCCTGTTGGCGTATTACATTTCTTGTATCAATATCGAGTCGGTCTATCACGGCATCGTTGGCGGCAAGTATCAGCCGTTTGAAGGCATCTGTCTCGCCGACACCTTTCAGCTTTACGAGAAGGAAGACTTGGTTGACATCGCATTGGCGCAGAACAGTGCCCGGCGCAAACGGCAAAAGAAGCTGGACATTCGCGTCATTTTTGGCAACCCTCCATATTCGGTTGGTCAGGCCAGCGCGAACGACAACAACCAGAACGTTGCGTACCCACATCTCGATAATCGTATTCGCGTCACGTATGCGGAGCGATCTACTGCGACGTTGAAAAATGCTTTGTATGACAGCTACATTCGTGCAATTCGATGGGCTAGTGATCGTATCGGCGACAGCGGTGTGATCGGCTTTGTGACCAACGCGGGCTTTTTGGAAGCCAGCACTGCTGATGGTCTGCGGCAATGTCTCGCTGAAGAGTTTTCTAGCGTCTACGTGTTCCATCTGCGGGGCAACCAACGAACTTCCGGCGAACGATCACGTAGAGAAGGCGGTAAGATTTTCGGTAGCGGAAGTCGTGCTCCGATTGCAATTTCATTGCTCGTCAAGAATCCGAGCGCCGCGCAGCACGGCCAGATTCATTTCCACGACATCGGGGATTACCTGACGCGGGAAGAAAAGCTCGAAAAAATTAGTGCGTTTGCAAGCATCGCGGGTATCACACAAGCGGGGGGCTGGCAAACGGTAACACCGGACAAGCATGGCGACTGGCTGAATCAGCGGGACGACCACTTTAGCGATTACATTGTCTTGGGTGACAAAGACTGTACCGAAACGAAGAAGCTATTTGCTAACTATTCGAATGGTTTGAAGACTCAGCGCGATGCGTGGTGTTACAACGCTTCTCAAGCGGCGGTGGCGACCAACATGGCTCGCATGATTGACTTCTACAACAGCGAAGTTGAACGCTTCAACCGGGCGCATGCAGGTCTGGACAAGAAGTCGCGAGAAGCGTTAGTGGACGGCTTCATCGATGTAAATCCTGAAAAAATCAGTTGGTCAGTCAACCTGAAACAGGAGCTTGTAAAAGGGCGGCGCTTTACCGCTGACGAGAGCGGAGAAATTGTGCCGAGCCTGTACCGCCCATTTGCGAAACAATGGTTGTATTTCAGCCGCCGCTTCAATGAACGGGTGTTGCAAATGCCACGTATCTTCCCGGATGTGAGGGTCGAGAACCGGGTCATTATGATTAAGGGTAATACAGCCGATGCCGGGCAAATTGCGCTGATGGTAGACAGGATTGTCGATCTTCAGCCCGACCGAGGCGTCCAATGCTTCCCGCTCTATCTGTACGACGAACCGGAACTAGAACCCGTCCACGAGCGACCACAAGTCGGGCTTTTTGATACCGTGCGACCCGTCGCCGTCGAACCCAAGCGCCGCGATGCTATCTTGGATGAAGGTTTAGCGCACTTTCAGTCCGCCTATCCCGGGGAACAAATCAGCAAGGAAGATGTTTTTTACTACGTTTATGGGCTGCTGCATTCGCCGGACTATCGCGAACGCTACGCCGACAATTTGGCGAAGGAGTTGCCACGTATCCCATGTGTCAAGAGTGCTGCTGATTTCTGGGCCTTCTCAAAGGCTGGCCGGGAGCTCGCTGACCTGCACGTCAACTATGAGACCGTCGAGACGTACCCGTTGCAGATGGAAGGCGGCGGTTTGCTATTGACCGATGCCGACTACCGGGTCGAGAAGATGCGGTATGGCAAGAATGGCAAGGACAAAGACCTGACTACGTTGATCTACAACGACAAGATCACTGTCACGGGCATCCCGCTGGAAGCCTATGAATATGTCATCAACGGGAAACCGGCGCTGGATTGGGTCGTCGAACGTCAATGCGTGAAGACAGATAAGGACAGCGGCATCGTCAACGACGCGAACGACTACGCCACCGAGACGATGAACAATCCGCGCTACCCATTGGAACTGTTCCAGCGGGTCGTGACAGTCAGCCTGGAAACCATGAAGATCGTGAAGGCGTTGCCGCGTCTCGATCTGCAGAAGCGGGAACCGGCCTCAGTCGTCTCTACGCTTGTGGAAGCTGGCTGAGGGCTCCGATCATAAAAGGCCAGCGGAAACGTAATACCCATTTGCCTGCGGGCTTTCTTGCCCGCAGGCAGCTTGGGCCGAACTCATTTTCAACGAAGGGCTGTTACCGCTGCCGTTGTTGGCGTAGGTCGTCTATTTCCTCTCGTTGCTAAGCTACCGCTCGCTTATCAAAATCTCCGATCCAATCGATCATCAGCTTGAGATCAGCGGCCAATTCCTCAACGCCGGGCAGGTTGGCGTCGACCTCGTCGGAATGGGAATGTTCGAACTTTGAATACTTCGTCATCATCTGATCGACGAGTACGCAATCTTCTGGGGTAATCTTCGCTAGTGAACGAATCTGCTGGGTCTGGACGGAGCGCCGAAACCGCTCGATTAAGCCGCTCAACATGACCTTTTCGACGGACCGCTCAACTAATATTCGAAAATCGCCGCAGACTGCCTTCATCTCATTGTCATACCCCGCATCGCCCCCATCCAGCAGCTTGCGCAAAACCGGTAACCGGTGATCGCGCAGCTTTGCGAAACCTTTGTCGGGACGCTCCCTTCTCACGTCGAGCGTATCCACCATGCCTACCAGCGTGCCCAGCCGCCGCAGTGATATGAATGCCCGTGACGGGAACGTACCACCCGTGGTTGCCGCGTTTTTACTGGCTTTGTCCAGCGCATCCTCCAGAAGCGCCAGCAATGAAAGTCTATGTGTAAAAACAATCACCTGCCGTGTACGCGACAACTCAACCAAGCGATCGGCAACGCGCTCTTCAAACTCCTGGTCAAGCGAGGAGATGGGGTCGTCGAAAACAAAAGGAGTTGGTTGCCCCGAGCCCGTGATGTCAGCAAGGAAGGCCGCCAACGCAACGATCCGGCTTTCTCCCTCGCTCAAAACGGCGTGCGCCGCAGCGTTCTGTTTCGTATCACGTAGCGTAAGCGTGAACGAGATTCGGCCCTTTCCCTCTTGCAGCGGCTCGGGGCTGACGAGAAGACGCTTTCCTCCAAGCACCGATATCTCCGCTAGGAAGCGCTCCTGATAGCCCTTCGCAAGCTCCTCGTCCGCCAAGTCGTTCTTCTTGCGGGTGAGTGCATGCGTGCCCGCCAACCGAATGGCATTTTCGATATTCTGGACTACGCCCCTCCGTTGGATTTCGGCATCCAGAGCAGCTTTCTGCTGCGCAATCCACTCGCGCGCACGTAGCTCCTTCAATGCTTTCTCGTGTTCGGCCTTTTTCCCATCTTTCTGTAACTCAGTAAGGATCGCTCCTTCTTTCCCCAGCGACGCAGTGAGCGCTGCAATTCCGTTATCCAGTTGCACCCAATTGATCGCCGGCAGCTCGGTTCCGAGAGCAGCTATCTCGGCCGCCTCACGGCGAGCTTGAATGCTTCCCAGCAAACTGTCGGCATCAATTGCCTCAATCTTCACTAGGCCGACATCCAACCGCCATTTGTCGACCGACGGCATTGCGGGCAACGCCTTGATCAGGGTATCGCGTAGCTTCTCAGCGGCCCTTGCGCTCGTCTCAAGCCCACCTTTTACATAGGCCTCAAAGTCCGAAAGCCTACTCCGCGAAGCTTCGTCGAGCGGCTGCTGGCACAAAACGCACTTATCCTCGTTATCATCGACCGCTGGGAACAATCGTTTTGGATAAGCCTGCTCTTCGGAATATTGCCGCGCCTGTTCCCACATCAGGCGCCAGCTTTGTTTGCCGACGCCGTCGAGCGGAGCGTTAGCAAACACCCGTTCTGCGTCGTCACTCGCAGCCTTCCGCTTCTCGGCTGCATCACGTCTGGCATTGAGAAGTGCGAGAAGTTTGTCGTCGGACAGGGCATCACGAAGGCTCTTCACTTCGCTTTCGAGCTGTGCGAGGAGTTTCTTCTGACGCTCCAACTCCTTCAGGCGACCAGAGATGTCCTGTTGCTTCAGGCTATTCTCGATCTTGAGCCGTTCGTCCGAGTCCGCATCCGTCCAGATGCACGCGGCCTCGATGGCGTCCCGCGTCGTTGTGGGTTTAATCGCCGCCCAGAATAGTCCCGATTTGGTGTCTGTGTGGTCTGGGGGTATTTGAGGAAGTTTTGTTGGTAACGCGCCCTTCCGTCGCGTTAACTCAGCGACCACCCGTTCTGATATATCGATCAGCGCCGAGATGAACCGCATGCGGCGCGGTTCATAAGACGCAACATTTTTGTCATTAACGTATGACGCCGCGACTGCAGAATCGAAAACGTGGATATGCCGGAGCTTGCCTGCGGGTCCAGTTGCCGCCGTCCATCCGATGACCTCGGACTTGCCATTGTGCGTAACCAGAAATTCAGCGGAAGGCTCAATGGGATTTGCGAGAAAGACGTTGGGAAGAAGGTCTGTTCGCGTTCGTGCGCCACACGCATTTTTCACTAGCCGAGCAAAACCCGACTTCCCGGCTCCGTTTGGGCCATAGACAATGGCGAAATCCTTGTTGTCGAAATCGAGCGTAGCGTCCGACCGGATCGCGTTGACTCCATTCACCTTCTCGATTTTAGACAATCTGATACTCAGGGCCGCGATCCCAGCAGCAAACGCACCTGTAGGTATCTTCTCGAATACGGCAGCTTGATCTTTCGACGCCTCGGCAAGACAGAGATCTGCAAGGGCGTTTATATCCTTGTCCTCCGGCGCTCGTTGCGATCCAAGCAACCGCGCAGCCGCTGTTTGCAGCCAGCGCGGACGCTCAGCCAACCAATCTTCAAATGAGTCTTTACTCATCCCGTCCCCCACGCAGTTGCGCCTTCGGTACACGCTGTGCCGAACTGTGCAGATTCTTATTTTGATTTCGGCTTGGTCTTTGTCGCACCTTTGCGCTGAGAAAGATCGGAAGCCGCCACTTCTTTTTGCTTTTTGGTGGACTTTGGATCGCGCAGAATCTTCGCCGCGTCAGACGCAGCTTTTTTCCCCGTTGCCATGGTCGCCCCTCAAGATGTTCTCATTCGGCTGGTTTTGCCGACTCCGATAAGCGTATGACCTCGCGCCTCGATTGACAAGAGCAACAGCTATCGATAATCGAATTCAAGCAACTAACCCGCTAGCGCTCTCTCGTTAGCCCGAGTCGCTGGCTCATTACGGTACACCGTAACGGGCCATGCGGCGGGTCGCTTGCGCATGGATCAACAGGGTCAACCGTGAATTTGATCCATGGTAGAATTGATCTACCAATTAAAGTGATCCACTCAAATCATGCGCAAACTCTATTACGGGCGGATTTCCACCACGGACGGCCAGTCCGCTGCGAGCCAGTACGAGGACGCTCGCGCCCACGGCGTGCAGGATAATGACGTTTTCATTGACGAGGGCGTGAGCGGCTATCACGTTGCCCCCGATGCGCGGGAGCAGTGGCGCAGAGCTGAATGGAGTTGACCCTGTAATCCCGGACACAGCGTCACACTAAGGTTGCTGACTCCATTGAGCGCCGGAACTCGCGAGGCGAGCGGTACTTCAG
>NZ_JAHLCL010000007.1:48750-220448 GCF_029268935.1 Burkholderia semiarida
TTCCTGCCTGGTGTTAGTCAAAAACACAGTCTTATGCCTACCCGTTATTGTAAGTGGGTGACTGTGTCCGGCGTTTCAGGGGGCTGCTCCACTGAACACGATCTGCGCCACGGCGGCATGCTCATCGTTCGCTGGCTCGACCGGATCAGCCGTCGCTATGACGAACTGCACGCGACCATGCGCCGACTGATGGAACTGGGTGTGCGGGTCGAATGCACGCTCAACGGCATGGTGTTCGACGGGAAGGCGAAAGACCCTATCGAGAAAGCGACGCGCGACGCGATCCTCGCATTCATGGCTGCGCAGGGCGAAGCCGACTATCTGAACCGCGCCGAGATGCAACGGCGCGGCGTGGCAATCGCGAAAGCCGAAGGAAAGTACAAGGGGCGCACGCGCTCACACGACTACGCGGCGATCAAGGCATGGCGAGCGGAGCGCGGCGCGAGCATTCGGGAAACCGCCGAAAAGTTCGGCGTCGGAACGGCTACAGTCAAGAGAGCCTGCTCCGAAGGCAGGAAAGACGCTTAAAGAGGGGCGTTACGTCGCTGCAGGAGCTACAGCAATTCGTTGCTGAACTCGCTCACGAATTTGTTGATAGATAGGAACATCGATACCTTCCGCGACCTCCAACGAGACGCAGAGCGCAAAGTCCACGGGCTCGGTCAACCGCCCGGCGTCGGCCAAACAGTTTACCCGCAGTACCAAGTCCTGATCGGCAACAATTGGAACCGCGCCCCCGCCTTCAAATATCTCATGTTGGAGCGTTCCCATTCGGGCTTGTCGAGCCTCTACGTCGACTCGTTCGAGTCTCAGCGGATCGTCGGGCAGGTCGACCCATAGTCGAGCAGTTCGATAGTGGGAATGACGTGGATTCACTGGAGACAACCATGCGAGGGTCACGGTCAGCCGCCTCATTACCACGCGCGCGCTCAGTGCTTCCGGAAGCGGTACGCGAAACTCCAGCGCGCGGTCGTTGCGCAGTTGGCCCACCCCGAGGAGGGTCGCCCGCTGTTCGGTGCATGTCAGCGCACGGACGATGTCTGCTGTGCCGTAACCGATGTAGCGACTTACCAAGCGCCGTTGCGCGTGCCAATGATCAACATCCGGCCGGGCTCTAAGTATCGGATTCCCGAGATCGTGCCAGCGAGCCCCATGCGCAAGAAGGGCCTTGATCAAAACGGCATCGAAGCGCGAGGGCAGCGCGGTTGCATCGGCTGCACGTAACTGCTCAATAATCGAATGTGCGAGAGCGCCCCCCCTTGTACCCAACGCTGCCGCGTTACTGGTACCCCTTGTGTAAGCGGTATCCCCGGCCTCTCCTGGCAGAGCCGTGCGCTGCCCCGGAGCCCTCGGGGTCCGCCAGTGACCGGTGACTTCAGTCTCGTTGGGTAAAGACATCGGGCGCTCGCCATACAATCCACGGCCACCGGGCAACAAGATGTCCGGTTTTACAGACCGTCGATACCCCGGTCCGATCGAAGAATACGGCGCGACACCTTGCTGCGGGAACAGCGTATAGCGAGTGGGAATACCTGCAAAATTTGCGTCGTCACTGTAGCTTGCGCCTACCGTTAACGCGTTAACCGACTCGGCTGGCGAAATCAATCTGCGATGACCATCAGCTCGAAGCAGAGCGGTCATAGCAGCCGATTCACGCGCTGCCGGGGCAGCATCTGAGAGTGTCCCTCGCGGCACGTCGAGGACGAGGTCGTCTGCTCGATTCCCGGTGCTGACGACGAAAAGTACACGGTACCGATATGCCAACCAATCTATGAGCCGCGCCCAGGGCGATAGTGCACCGTTGAAGGGGCGCGTACCATCTCCAACAGACAGGTTAATCACCTTGACGGTAGGAGCCGAAGGCGCTGCGGTCGGCGAGCCTTCAAACATGCGCCGCACCGCTTCATGAACAACGTCAATCAATAGCCGGTCGCCCGGAGTACGCTCTTCCCTTAGTTCGCCGTTTGGATGCGCGGCTCCATCTGGGCGCAAAATTGGCCGCACATAAATCGGATTTGGCAGCGCTATGGAAGCGGAATCGAGATCGCCCCATACAATAAGGGACGCCATTGCCGTTCCATGCAACCGCTCGTTCACTGAGTAATCCGCAGCCCAACCATCCGGGTCTTCGATCTGCACACGCCCCTGTAACCGGGGATGATTTTCCATCGGGAGTCCGTCGAGCAAGGCGACTATAGGTGTCCCAAAAGTTCGAGTGGCAGGCAGGCGGGTATCGGGGACGCGCGCGTCGACATCAATGCCGACGGAGTAGCTTTGGCCCTGAGGGCGCAAAAACATCACGCGCTCCGATATCAGGAGAGGCGAACGCGCATCGTTCAGCAATAGCTGTACGCTTGGCGCTGGCATTTCGACTAAGAAACCGTGATAGGCGATTTCCGAAATTAGTCGCGTGCTCAATATTGCCCCGTTCATTTCCCGAACTAGGGTGCGAATCTCCTCTGCGGCTCGCGCATTTTTTGTAGCGGACTGGAAACACCAAGCTTCCACCTCAAAGCGAATGGTTTGAGCGTCGTGTGCAAGCCGTTCCCCCCAGATATGTCGGAGGCTCGCGTCTAGCCGGTCCGCTGGTCCCCAGAAACGCACGTCTCGGAGGTGTGCGAACAACTGCTTCCACGCACTAAGGCCGGCCCCGAGGTTTGCAGAATGATCTTCCTGGTACCGAGTCCATAGCCGCACCAGTTCATCGAGAGCCTGACGATTCGTACCAACCAAGAACAGTTTTCCCTTGATTGATCGATCATGGTCGTCGGTATGGTAGAAGTCCTCGTCCGGGGCAAATTCAACGTCCAGCATGCCGGTCAGCCACTCCATACCGGCAATACGTTGCGCCGTTGAAATAAAGTCGCTGATGCTGCCGACGGTTTCGAACACAACGACTAAATCTGGGTCATCGTTCAACGCCGCCGCCTGCAGTTCTATCCGGCGGGCCGCAAACGCTTCCTGTAGCGCACGAAATTTCGGTGCCAGTCGTTGGCCTTGACGCGGGCCGCCGGGCACATGCAGGGTGGGCGGAACCGATGATCCTGGCTCTCGCCGAATTGGAGCGGGATTTGGAAAGAGAAGTAGCGGAAGGGGTCCCGTACTCATGTGGTCGCGTTGTTTTTGATAGCTTTAGGCTACTCGCCAGAAAGGCGATGCGCCCATTGCTCGATTCGCGTCGCCACAATGTCCTTGATATTACCAGACGGTAAAGAAAGCACATAACGCCTATGAACGTCTTGGCAAAACTGCTCCAACTCTGAAAAACTGTTCGCTTTCAAGCGCGTGGCGAGCGTTTTAGGTGACACGCCTAACGATGTACCGATTCGCTCTTGAAATTTCTCGAACCACGCAGTGCGCTGGGCGTGCGTTGGCACGGGCAACTCCAAGCGCAACTGGAAGCGACGCCATACCGCGCGATCTAGTAGCTCGGCATGATTCGTCGCAGTGACGACAACGACATGACTAGGTAGGGCGTCGATTTGCAGCAGCAAGGAACTGACCACGCGCTTGATCTCGCCGGTTTCGTGCGTGTCTCCGCGTTCTTTTCCTAGGGTATCGAATTCATCAAAAAACAGCACACAATTGTGGGTTCTTGTGAAGTCGAAAAGCCGTTTGAGGCGACCACTCGTTTCCCCTAAAAAGCTCCCCACCACGGCCTCATAACGAACGACAAAGAGCGGGACCATCAGCTCGTATGCGATAGCTTCGGCGAGCGTAGTTTTTCCATTCCCCGGCGGGCCGGAAAGAAGCACGCGATGTCGCGGTTCAAGTCCGTACGAGCGGAGGAGATCGCGACGATGTTGCTCTTCTACTAGCTCACGTGCAGCCCGCTCCACATCCTCGGGCAAAAGCATTGCTTCTAGCGGACGATGCGGGTCGATTTCGTACAGCAGGCCGCCGTGACCACCATCAAAGCTGCGAATAACCTCTGCCCCGCGCTGCGGCGTCACTGCAGCGCGCAAGTTCTCTTCCAATTTGTCAGCAAGTTGCGTGTGCCGCTTGGCGCGCTCATCAGCAGCCAAGGCTTCGACCGTCGAGCGGAAAAGCTTTTGATCGCCCTGGGTGCCTGCGCGGACAAGGTTGACGAGGAGATCGGCCCGGGCCATGACCATGTATATAGAGGTGGATGCTTTGTCGAGTATACCGGAGTGCGTCCGTTCCTAGGCTCTGTCCTGAGGCAACCAACGATTCGAGTCGCAGATCAATCGGGCGCACGAAAAACCGGTACGGCGTGGCGGGCAGCGCGACTACTGGCCGCGCCATCGCGATGACCCATTTGATAGTCAATTCGTGGGTCAAAAAACAAAAAGCCCTGCAACTTGTTGATTTTGCAGGGCTTTTTCGTCATATCTGGCGGAGAGAGGGGGATTCGAACCCCCGATAGGCGATTAACCTATACACGCTTTCCAGGCGTGCGACTTAAACCACTCATCCATCTCTCCGGAAGACCGAGAGTATAGCAAACTCTGGCGGCAGCCCGCCACTCCCTTCCGCGCCTGTCGGAAAATCGTCGATTCATACCGAGCGCGCGTCGCCCTGCGTCAGATCGTGACGACCCGTACGACCTGTTCGCTACATCGGACACGGAACGTCCCGGTTCGAAAGAATGTGAACGGTTGAGTCCGTTCGGACGCTTCGCAAAAAGGATTCTAAATCCTGTCAAAAAGCCGTCACCAAGCCGACAAATTTGTTATGCTCGCCGAAAATCAGACGGGCGGCACTCCCAGGACGGACCAGCGGGCGTGATTGCTTGCCGAATAACGAAGTCAAACAAAATCCTGAGAGTCACGCTGTGAATACAGCCGAATTGCTGCGCACGTTTGCGTCCGGGGTGGTCGATCAGAACAATCGGCCGGTTCGCATGAACTGGGGGGCCGCCCAGAAAACGCTCGAGCAGGTGCTTGCGCTCCAGTATGCCGATATCCGCGAAGGGTTGATGACGGGCATCGAGGGGCATCTGACCTGCGTGTCAGCGCGGGCCGATCTTCCGATCCGCAGCTTCATCGGGCTGCCGGTCTCCGTCGAGATGACGACCGATCGCGGGCGTCTCCATACCATCAACGGCATTGTCACCGACGTTCGCACCGGACAATCGGACGGTTCACTGACCTGCTACCAGCTGACGATTCGCGACGTGCTGTCCGTGATGGAGCGGCGCACCAATTCGCGGTTGTTTCGGTCCAAGAGCCTCCCCGACATCCTGGGTGTGCTGCTTCAGGAATGGCGCCAGCGCAGCTCGGCGCTCGCGGGCGCATTCGAATTCGATCTGTCCGGTCTGCAAGCCGAGCGTTACCCCGCGCGGGAACTCACACGGCAGGTCAACGAGTCGGACGCGCATTTCATTCGGCGCCTGTTGCGACGGGAGGGAGCGACCGTATTCGTCAAGGCGGGCAAGGCCGGGGAGCGGGCGAGCGGCAATGCGCACGACACGCCGGTGCATACGCTCGTCTTTGCCGACGACTCGATGAAGTTGCCGCAGACGGCCGCCGGCACCATCCGCTACCACCGTGACGCCGCCACCGAAGAGCGCGACTCGATCACGCTGTGGGCGACGAGCCGCCGGTTGATTCCGGGCAAGATCGTCCGGCCGACGTGGGACTACAAGAGCGGCCGGATGTCCCAAACCGAGCAGGCGACGATCGTCGATCAGGGCGACAGTGGCAACGACCTCGGGCATTTGCTGGCCGACGTCGTGATCGATATCCCGCACGCCGGGGATTCGTCGTCCGATCTCGACCGAATCGGCAAGGACCGGATGCTGGCGCATGAACTGCGCGCCGAATCCGTCGACGGCGTGAGCAACGTGCGTGATCTGGCCGTCGGTCACTGGTTTGCGCTCGCGGAGCATCCGCAACTCGACACGTTGCCGGCTGAACAGCGGCAGTTTGTCGTCACGTCGCTTCATCATTGCGTGCGAAACAATCTGCCGAAGGAACTGAACGAGCGCGCGCAATCGCTGTTCGCGGCAAGCCGCGTGCTGTTCAGCGCGGTGCCGACCGACGTGAGCGGCAAGCCGGGCGACGAAAGCGACAGGCGCTACGAGAACACGTTCTCGTGCGTGCGGCGCGGCGTGCCGCTGACGCCTGCCTACGATCCGCACGTCGACCTGCCGCCCGTGCATCCGATGACGGCCGTCGTCGTCGGGCCGGAGGGCGAGGAGGTGTTCTGCGATGAAATGGGCCGCATCCGGGTGCGGATCCAGGGGCTGAGCGCGGACGATCATGCGCACGCGCAGGGTGCCGGCACGAGTGGCACGCCGTCCGACAGCGCACCGGTGCGCGTCGCCTGCGCGCTAGCCGGGCCGAGTTTCGGCGCGAATACGTTGCCGCGCGTCGGCATGGAAGTGCTGATCGGCCATATCGGCGGCGATCCGGACCGGCTCGTCGTGATGGGTGTGCTGGCCAATGGGCCGAACATGCCGGCGACCTTCAGTCATACCGGCGCGCTGCCGGGCAACCGCTATCTTTCCGGCACGAAGACGAAGGAAATCAAGGGGCAGCGGTACAACCAGATCCGCTTCGACGATACGCCCGGGCAGATCAGCAGTCAGTTGGCGAGCGAGCATGCGTACAGTCAGCTGAACCTCGGCTATCTGACGCAGCCGCGCGACAACGGGCAGGGGGCGGCGCGCGGCGAAGGCGCGGAATTGCGCAGCGATGCGCACGTGGCGATTCGAAGCGGCAAGGCGATGCTGATTTCGGCCTGGGAGCGGCTGCGCGCCAGTGACGGCCACCTCGCGCGGGACGAGTATCTGCAACTGATGCAGGAATGCGTCGAGCTGTTCAAGAGTCTCGGCGACTATGCGGGCCAGCATCAGGGCGTCGCGCCCGATACGCAGCCGCACGATGCACTCGTGACCACGGTGAAAGGCTGGCCGAATGGCGAGGCGTCCGGCGGCGGTGAGTCGTCAGGCGCGCCGATGGCCGCGATCGGCATCACCGCACCGGCCGGCATCAGCATGGCGACGCCGAAGACCGTGACGACCCATGCGGGCGGCAACGTCGATGTCGTCGCGCAGAACCACCTGCAGTACACGAGCGGGCAGCGGATCAACCTGCAGGCCGGGCACGGTGTCGCGATGTTTGCGCACAGCGAAGGCGTGTCGGCAATCGCCAACCAGGGGAAAGTTGCGCTGCAGAGCCAGAACGACGACACGCAGATCGATTCGGCGAAGAACATCCAGATGACGGCGGGCGGCGGCAAGCTCGCGGGCATGGCCAGCGAGCAGGTCGTGTTCGTGACGTCGGGCGGCGCGTATCTGAAGCTGCATGGCGGCGATATCGAGCTCGGGTGTCCGGGGAGTTTCACCGTCAAGTCCGCGTCGCATACGTGGGCCGGGCCGGCGAGCATGAGCGCCGACTTTCCGAAGTTCGACCAAGGCTCGCTGGGGCGCGTGCCGAAGCTGGTACGCGCCACGGACGGGCAGCCGGTCGAGGGCATGGAAGCCGAGGTGCGAAAGGCGTCGGGCGAATTGATCAAGGGGAAGACCGACGCGCAAGGCAAGCTGGCGCCGGTCAGCAGCGATCAGTTCGAACAATTGGCGGTTCGCTTTTTCAAGTCCAGAACCTGAGCTGAGTCTTCAAGAAAAACAACATGTTCAACTACAACTTTGCGCAGAACCCGGGCGGGCAACCGTCGACGGACGACCCGTCGCAGACTTCGGTGGGCGGTGGACTGGGGACGACACTGTTCAACCGCAACGACCTCGAGTGCGTGATGCAGATGCCGTTGCCGGGCGTCGTCATTTTCGTGCACGGGGTGAATTCGGAAGGGGAATGGTTCAAGGACGCCGAGAAAGGGTTGTGTGCCGGATTAAACCGGCGCATGGGGCGTTATGACGATCAACTGTTCCATTGGGGGCCGGTGGCCGGGCAGATGACGCCGGTCAGCTATATCGAAAGCCTGACGCCAGACGGTTTCCTGAATCCGGACATGTCGTCGAAGACGTACATCAAGCCCGATCCGTCCTTTTCGCCCGTCATCCACTTTCGGTGGGGCTATGCCGCGAACGCGGAGGAGCTGAAGGAGTATGGCGACAAGATCATGCTCAACGAAAAGAATTACTGGGGCGGTGGCCCGTTCGCGGGCGGGTGTACGAGTTTGCCGGATCTGTGGAACGACGGGTTGAACGATCGGCTTTTCCTGTGGCTGACCGTCCAGCACATGAATGGCATCGGCAATCGAAAAATCTACTCCACGCCACCGCGCACTTACGGTGTGCTTGGCGCGCTGCGGCTTGCACGCCTGGTCGAGTCGATCCGCAAGCGACAGGCCGACGCGCCGATCACGATCGTGTGCCACAGTCAGGGAAACATGATCGGCCTTGCCGCTGCATTCCTTGGAGACCGCTTGCCCGAGGTGACGGATCAATGGGGCAAGAAAGGGCGCTGCGTCGCCGATACCTATGTTCTCGCCAATCCCCCGTACAGTCTCGTCGAGGCCAACATGACCGACTCGTGGGCCCAGCGCGGGGTGCGCGACAAGAACGGGCACGTGGGGCGCGAGACCTATGTCGCGCGCAAGGAAACGCTGAGGGAGTACTTCGATATCCTGCGTGCCCGGGCCGAGGTCGAGATGCCTGCGGAGGATCTGGATCGCGCAATGGAAAACGCAAGACCGTCGAAGAACGGCGGCAAACCGTATAGTGCAGCCAAGGACCGCGAGGCGCACGGGTTGTACCAGAAAAACACGTACGGCAGAGTGACGCTGTATTGTTGCCCGCACGATCAGGTCATTTCGGCCTTGACCGTTCAGGGAATCGGCTGGCGCGGGATGAGTGTCGACGAGATCAGTGCGACCAACGGGTGGGGTGTTTTCTCGCAGCGCGTGTTCGCGTCGAATTTCGAGGTGGGCGGAGAGAACAAGCTCTATCGGTATTGGCAGGATGACTGGCGCAAGGACAAGAACCAGAAGGAGGGTTTCTGGTATCCGCCGTCACCACCTGCACGGTATGGTCTTGGACGAGGCACGCATTCCAATAAATCGTGGATCGCGAAGTTTTTCACGATTGCAACGAGCCCGGCTCTTTACCTGTTCAATTTGACTAACATGGCGGTCAATGCCGATCCGCCGAAAGACTGGGAAATCCCGATTACGGCACCGATGCTCGACAAGGAGACCCGCTTCCTTCCGCAGGCGTTGCGCTACGACAAACCGTCGGGCGCTTGCGATGCGCAGGGGAAACCGATTGAGGAAGGGCGCTTCAACGAGAGTTACGATCCGCCGTCGGCTGCGCGCGATGCCAGGAAGGAGAGCAAGCGCGATGACGATCCGTACGACAACTTCGACGCGAAGTCGGAAAAATTCAAGACTGAGGGTGATGCGCTGAAAGCGCAGGGCGATGCGGCGTCCGAGGCTGCGCAGCGGTATGAGGATCATTCGATTCTTCGCATGGAAGCGCGGAGATCCGGAAATCGTCGCTGGGTCGACGAGATCGGAACCGTGGTCGGGGAGGACAATCCGGAGTCAGCGAGTGCTGACTATACGGAATGGCGGAACAAGGAGATATTTCAGATTCTGAACGGCGGGGACAAGAATAACCCCACCAACCATTCGACCATCATGACCAACAAGGACCATGCTGAAAAGGCGTTGGCTTATGATGTTGCAATTGGGCTTTGTTATCTGACCGAGATGGATTTTGAAGAAATCAGGATTCAGGCTGATTGGCGATTTGCCAATAGTTTGGGTGATGAGGGTCAAAATGGTAAGATGGCAGAATATATTATAACTGGAAAGTGTGAAAAAATGTTTTTGCAAGATTGGGTTGTTAAGGATGATCATGCAAAAATGCCTTCCAAGATACACGACGAAAGAGATGGTGGATTTTTCCTGAAGCTTGGAGGCCATTTATGAGATCGGCCATCGCTACATGGCCGCGTCGTGCCGGAGTCGCCGGCGGTGCATTGCTTCTTGCGCTGGGTGTATCGGTTTTGATATTGGTTTCGTCTGATGACGGGACAGGAGCGTTGTTGAGCATGGGAACTCTGATGAAGCGGTTAGTCCTGGTTCCAGGACTTGTGGCAATCATGGTATTTGCATTTGCAACGGTGATTGCGGGTCCGCGAGCGGTTGCGGCTTCATTGAACGAGAAGGCGGCTCCAATTACCGGAGCTGGGGCGTCCAGACCATTCGTTGCTCAGGTCGTCGGGCTTGGCTGGATGAACCCGTTGCAGCGCAAGGATTACAGCACCGAGTGGCAGATATTATGGACGCTCGGCCTGGTAAAGCCGAATGTCAACGATGACATGGTTCGGGTCAATCCAAAAAAATATTCAACATTGCAACCGATTTCTATCGTGGCCGATGGTCGCCGGGGGCGTGAATCGTTTTCCGGATTTTATAAGAAATATATCAATGAGCTGCTGGTACTTTTCCGGACTCGATATTTCACGAATCAGGATTATTTTTACACGGTTAGCGCGGATAGTCAGAAGAAGTGGCGAGAATTGGCTGGCATGCACATCGAGCTGGCAATCCCCTCTGGTCGACTCGATCCTGGGCTGGCATCGTCACATTTGCGAGATCAGATTGTTAATTTCTTCGAAATAGGAAATCCGTCCGCCAAAAATTTATGGAGCCACGACACACCGCCGGACGTGCACGTGACATCGGGGCAGGGGAATGCCGGCTTCACGTCGCTGAACGCGGCGCTGGACTATCTGGCCGCCCACCCCGACAAAAGCGCGTGGGTGATGAACTGGGATGCACCGAGCTTCCCGCCGAACGACGAACAGATCAACGAGAACATGGTGGTGCTGTTCCTCGCCGGCCCCGACCTGAAGACCGAGCGTGAGCCGCTGGCCTGGATCGGCAAGGCTGCACGAAGCAACGTCAAGGATTTCGAGGCAAAGCAAGGCGCGAGCCGTGCGGTGCAGGCATGGAAGTCGACGATCGATACGGCGGCGAGTAATGCTGGCGTGCCGGTGTCGTCGTTGAATTACATCGTGCACGACGCGGGCAAGGGCAGCGATGCTGCATCGACACGCATTGCCTCACTGTCGCAGACGCTGACAGAAGTTCTGCCGGAATACGATTTCCGCACGCAGACCTTCAATACATCGGCGTTGCTCGGTGACATGGGTGCCGGCGCGGCGCTGACCGATGTGGCGCTGGCGATCGGCCGCGCGAATCACCTCGGTGGAAATGTGCTCGTAGCCGGAACGACCGACGCGGAGCATCCGACGGCCGTGGTGGTGGTTGCGCCGTCGAAGCTGACACCGATAGATCCCGGCAAGGACTGGTTCCGCGCACGTGGTGAGAACAACGCGTACTTGCCGTGGTGGGGGCGCCGTCACGACGCGCGTCCGGCTCCGCAAGGCTATTCGGAATAAGGAGCGCGCATGCGCGGAATCATTCGGGTCGGCGACGCAACGAGCCACGGCGGTCAGGTCGTGACCGGCAGCACAGTCAGCGAAGTGATGGGGCGGCCGGTCGCCCGGCTCGGTGATACGTGCGTCTGCCCGATCACGGGCCATCAGGCCTGCTTTATCGCCGAAGGCGATCCGCAGGTTATCGTCGACGGGAAGCCGGCCGCATTCGATGGTCACAAGACATCGTGCGGCGCGACGCTGATTTCGAGTCTGGCGTCGTCCGGACGGGAATGAATTATCGGACCGGCGCTCGGGATTGGTCGGCTCGATCGGGAATATTCATGCACTGTTTCACGCTTGCGAGACGCATCGGGTGCGTCTCGATCCTCGTGGCGACACTCGTGTCGGGTTCGCCGTTGCGGGCCGAGACGAGCACCACATCGGCGCAATCTGTCGAAGGTGCATCTGCCGCGCCATTTCTTGCTCAAGTTGTCGGACTTGAATGGCTCAATCCGCTGCAGCGTCGTGACTATCCGACCGAGTGGCAATTGCTGTGGACGCTCGGGTTGGTGAAACCGAACGCCAACGACGACATGGTGCGGACAAACCCCAAAAAATACTCGACCTTGCAGGCGGTTTCCATCGTTGCGAATGGTAACTGGGGAAGTGAGACGTTTTCCGGGTTCTATGAAAAGTACGTCGACAAACTCCTTGTGTTGTTTCGAACGCGCTACGTGATGAACCCCGATTATTTTTACACCGTCAGCTCGAAGTACAAGCGGGAGTGGCGTGAACTGGCCGGGGTGCGTGTCGAACTCGCTCTTCCTGCCGACCGTCTCGATCCTGAAGCTGCCGGCGCGTACTTGCGCGACGAAATGGTAAGTACGTACGAAATCGGCAACCCCTCCGCAAAAAATCTATGGAGCAGCGATACGCCGCCCGATGTGCGCGTGACGTCGGGTCACGGCAATGCCGGCTTCACGTCGCTGAACGCCGCGCTGGACTATCTGGCCGCGCATCCCGACAAAAGCGTGTGGGTGATGAACTGGGACGCGCCAGGTTTTCCCCCGCAGGACGAACAGATCAACGAGAACATGGTGGTGCTGTTCCTCGCCGGCCCGGCTCTGAAGACCGAGCGCGAACCGCTGGCATGGATCGGCAAGGCGGCGCAAGGCAACGTCGAGGATTTCGACGCGAAGCAGGGCGGCAGCCGGGGAGGGCAGGCATGGAAGTCGACGATCGATGCGGCGGCAGGCAATGCGGGCGTCGCTGTCTCGTCGCTGAACTATGTTATTCACGATGCGGGCAAGGGCAGCGCTGCCGCGTCGGCAAGGGCCGCGTCGCTTTCGCAAGGGCTCGCGCAAGCCGTGCCGGAAAGCGACCTCCGCGACGCGACCTTCAACACGTCGGCACTGCTCGGTGACATGGGCGCCGGCGCGGCGCTGACCGATGTGGCGTTGGCGATCGGCCGCGCAAACCATCTCGGCGGAAACGTGCTCGTGGCGGGGACGACCGACGCGGAGCATCCGACGGCCGTGGTGGTGGTTGCGCCGTCGAAGCTGACACCGATCGATCCCGGCAAGGACTGGTTTCGCGCACGCGGGGAGAACAACGCGTACTTGCCGTGGTGGGGCCGCCGTCACGATGCGCGCCCGGCGTCGCAAGGCTATTCGTACTAGGGCGCGACGCAAGGGCTCGCGTTAAGCGATCTGTAACAATCAGCGGAATGGCGAACGCTTAATTCTTTCAAAATACTTTCCGCTTCTCTTTGCCGACGTGCCCCGAGGAACCCGGATTCGTGCTCCATCAAGGCACTTGTCCTGACGTTGCCGGAGGCAACATCGGAATCCCCATCGCATACATTGCAAAATGTATTGAAATGGAAAGGATGGCCTGGCTTGACGCGCCGCATCGTCGCGCCAGCCATGTCGACTACCGCGCGGCGCTCGGCGCGCTGAAGCAATCGCTCGGCTTTTTCCCGCGCCGGACCGAGGAACTCGCCGCGACGGTTCGCCATGCGGAAGAGAACCTTGTGGTCGTGCTCGCGGCGCTGAGCGCGGTGTCGGACGTCGTGCGGGCGCCGGACGACGCGGGCGTCGAGCGCACGCTGTTCGATCGCCGCAACATCGTCGGGCAGGCCGTCCAGCAGATCCGGATGCAGCCGGCGCAACTGCGCGGGCTCGACGAGCGCGTGACCGATCTGCTGTCGCGCGCCGATCACCTGATGAACGTCGTGCTGCCGGCGGCGCTGGCCGCGCGGCCGCCGCGCTGAGGGAACGATGCGACCGCGCGCTTCGGCGCGCGTGGTCTCATGTCGGGCTTTACGGTTTCGCGCGGATGGCCCCGACTCTGCTATCTTCCCGGCATCTCACCGCTTTCCCGCCGATTCCCCATGACCGACCGCATCGTCGCCGCCTTCGATTTCGACGGCACCATCACGACCACCGACAGCTTCCGCCATTTCGTCCGCCAGGCGGTCGGCACGCCGCGATTCGCGTGGGCCGGGCTGCGCGCGCTGCCGTGGATCTTCGCGATGAAAGCCGGGCTGCTGTCGCGCGGCGACGCGAAGGCGAAGTTCGCGTCGTTCGCGTTCGGGCCGATCCGCGAAGACGCGCTCGATGCACACGCGCGCACGTTCGTCGACAGTTATCTGCCGAGCCTCGTGCGTCCGGAAATGCTCGAACGCATTCGCGAACATCGCGCGCGCGGGCATGAAGTCGTGCTGGTCAGCGCGTCGCCGTCGCTGTATCTGGAGAAGTGGGCGAAGACGGTCGGCTTCGACGCGGTGCTCTCGACGCGGCTCGCGTTCGAGCGCGGTGTCTTCGCCGGGCGGCTCGACGGCGAGAATTGCTGGGGGCCGCAGAAGGTCGTGCGGTTGCGCGGATGGTGGGGCAACCGGCCGCCGAAGCAGTTGTTCGTGTACGGCGACAGCCGCGGCGACAAGGAAATGGCCGAGCTCGCGAACTGGTCGTGGATTCGCGGGCAGGGGCCGATGCCGCCGATCGGCGATTGACCCCGGCGCTGACGCCGCGCTGACGCCCCACGCTGCCCGCGTTACGCGTCGGCCTGCGCGTCGCGCGTGCCGCGAGACGGACGATAGGCGCCCCAGCGATTCGCGCGGGCGAACGTGCCGACATCGTTGAAGCGCACGCCGACTTCGCGCAGCGCCGCATGCGCGGTGCGCGCGGTCAGCTGCCGGATGTAGAACGGGTCGCGCACCACGAAGTGATGGATCGCGTGCGTGCTGCCGAAATTGAAGCAGAACAACTGAAACGGCAGCATCCACCACGGGTTCAGCACCTGCGTCTGCTGGATCACGTTGCGCGAATCGATGTCGCCGAAGTAATGCATGTTCGAGCTGACGAAGTTGATGCAGAAGCTGCGCAGGAAGTTCGGCCCGAGCCACACCACCGCGAGGAAATCGACGACGCTCATCACGCGTTCGACGACGGCCGGCACCGTCACCGCGTAGCCGAACCCATGCAGTGCGAACAGGCCGACGTGATAGACGATGAACGCGTGCCACAGCGTGTAGTACAGGTGACCGATCGGCATGTACGACGACAGCTGCTCGACGCGCAGTTGCAGGCGCTCGGACGGATCCTGCACCGGCTGCGCGGCCACGTACTGCTTCACCTTGCGACGCATCGCGGCCGGCCGCAGCACGACGGCGAGCATGCCGTCCGCGATCATCAGCGCGCGCTTCATGCCCCAGCGCTCCCCGTTGGTGATGCCGAATTCCTCGAGATCCGATTCGCCGCCCGATACCTTGTGGTGATGCAGGTGCATGCGCCGCCGCGTCCACGGGTTGATCGTGCCGGGCCGCGTGAGCCAGCACAGCGCCATCATCAGGTGATACGCCCACGGTGTCTTCTTGAAGTACATCAGGTGGATCAGGTCGTGCTCGAGCTCGTGGATCAACGACGTGACGAACGCGGCGAGCGGCAGCGCGACGTACCACGCGATCGCGCCGCGCGCATACAGCCACGCGATCGCGAGCATCGCGCCGACCGACACGACCATCACGGTCGCGCCGACGAGGTTCTGGTTGTCGAGCAGCGGAAACCGCGCGCGGATCGCGTCGCTCGCGGCGTTGACTTCGCGGCGGACGTACGCGACCTTGTCTGCGTCGTGGCGAAAGGCGGTTCGTGCGGGGTGGCTCATCGACCGGGATCCATGCGGAAGGAGTGGGGCGCAATGCCGATGCGACAAGCATAGGCGCGTGCCGGAGCGCGTGCGAGGGCCGCCGGTGCCAATCGTGGTGTCATTTCGGGCCACGTTGGCCGGCGGGCGCGCACCCGACGGATGTCGGCGCGCTAGAGTGCCGGCAAGGTGTCATGGCGGGCCAGCGACGCTACAATCCGCCGAAACCGCCCGGAGTGAGCCGCATGGTCCCGTCCGTTCCGGATGCCGCGCGCCAGTTGAACAAGGCGACGGTATCGTCCGCGTATGCGCTGTTCATGCTGATGCTGGCCGAGGAGCGCGGCATCGACGGCGGCCGCATCCTCGCCGGCTCGGGCGTCGAGCGTGACCGGCTCGCGCAGCCCGATGCGCGCATCACGCCGCTGCAGCAGGCGGCGATCGTGTTCAACCTGCTCGACGCGACCGACGATCCGTCGATCGCGATCGAGATCGGGCTGCGCAGCAGCCTGACGAAAGCGGGGCTGATCGGCTTCGGGCTGATGAGCTGCGCGACGCTCGGCGAGGCGATCGCGCTCGGCATCCGTTACCTGCCGACGCGCGTGCCGTTCTTCTCGGTGCGGCTCGCGCGGCTCGACGGCATCGTCGACATCGACGTGCGCGAAGCGTTTCCGCTCGGCCGGCTGCGCCAGTTCGCGGTGGAAAACTTTCTGGTCGAGACCGCGATCCTGTTCAATTCGCTGCTGTATCCGACGCCGGGGCGCACGCTGCAGTCGCGTGCCGAACTGCATTTCGAATGGCCGGAGCCGCCGTGGTTCGAGCGCTATCGCGCGCGCCTGCCGCGCTGCCATTTCGACGCGAGCGCGAACCGCATCCGCTGCGACGCCGCGCTGCTCGACGAGCCGATCGGCACCGCGAACGCGCAGACCGCGCAGATGATCGTCCAGCAGTGCGAGGCCGAACTCGCGCGGCTCGGCTACGCGGAAAGCATCGTCGAGCGCGTGCGCAACCTGCTGATCTGCGGCGAGGGCGGCTATCCGTCGGTCGACGATATCGCGCGCGAGCTGCATGTGTCGGCGCGCACGCTCAAGCGCAAGCTGGCCGAATACGGCGCGACCTATTCGGCGCTGCTCGACGAGATCCGGCTGCGCGACGCGCTGCGGCTGCTCGAAGGCACGCGGCTGCCGGTCGACGAGATCGCGGCGCGCGTCGGCTATACCGACCGCGCCAATTTCACGCGCGCGTTCAAGCGCTGGACGGGCGTGGCGCCGAGCGAGCGGCGCTGAACGCGCCGAACGGCGCGCCCGCATCGGCGTGCCGGTTCCCGCGCGGGCGCGGATGCTTCTTCAAACCTTCAGACGTTCAAACGATCGCGATCCAGTTCGCGCCGCGGCCGCCCGGCACGCGCGCGTGCAGCGACAGCGTGCCGTCGTCCGGCGCGATCGCATACACCGCGACGTGTTCCGACTGTTCGCCGCAGGCGACCAGCCAGCATCCCGACGGATCGATCGCGAAGCCGCGCGGCTGGGTCTCGGTGGGCGTCGCGTGGGTGGGCACGAATGTGCCATCTTCGTCGAGGCGATAGCCGAGCAACTGGCTCGACGTGCGCTCGCTGACGTACGCAAAACGTTCGTCGGGCGTCAGGTGCAGATCGGCGGCCCACACGGACGGCTCGGCGGGGGCGGGCGGGCGCGCATGGCCTTGCGCGAGTTCGGCGACGGCCGGATGGCGCGCGCTCACGTGCGGGTCGCCGAGCCGGCCGGTGTCGGTGTCCCGCGCGAAGGTCGCAAGCGTCGCCTGGAATTCGCTGACGACGACCAGCGTGCGGCCGTCATCCGCGAACCGCAGGTGACGCGGGCCGAAGCCGGCGGGCACGCGCGTTTCGCCGTGTTCGACCGCGCGCAGGCCCGTGGCGCCTTCGACCAGCGCGAAACCGAACACGCGGTCCGAGCCGAGCGAGCTGACGTACGCGAAGCGGTTGTCCGGCGACACGATCACCGCATGCGCGTTCGCGATGCCGCCGGCGACCTGCAGCGGCGTGCCGTCGCCGTCGCGCACGCGCGCGGCGTCGTAGACGCTCAGCGAATTCCCGCCGTACGACGCGCCGAGCAGCCAGCGGCCGCTTTGATCGAGCGACAGGTACGCATGGCTCGCGTCGATCGCGGTCGTGCCGATGCGTGCGAGCGCGCCCGTGGCGGCGGCGACGCGGAACGCGACGATCATCGGCTGCGCGCCGCGCGTCGCGACGTAGAGCCGCGCGCGGTCGGCCTGCACCGCGATCGGCATCGCGGCGTCGGCCGCCGGATAGCGGGCGAGCGGTGCGAGCGTGCCGTCGCCGGCGAGGGAGAACGTGGCGAGGTCGCCGTCGACGGCATTCGAGACGACGACGGTCAGGCGGTCAGTGTTCGGCATGGCGGAGCATCGGGGCGTGCGTGAAGGGTTCGTCGGCCGGCCGGCCGCGCGGCGGATCGCTGCGCCGGTGCGTGCGCGCGAACAGCGCGGCGACCGCGGCGACGAGCGAAGCGATCGCGAGCGCATACAGCCCGCCCGTGATCGAACCCGTATGTTGCTTCAGATAGCCGAAGGCCGTCGGCGCGACGAAGCCGCCGAGGTTGCCGACCGAGTTGATCAGCGCGATCACGGCCGCGGCCACGCGCGTGTCGAGATAGCCCTGCGGGATCGGCCAGAACAGCGACGCCGCCGCCTTGAAGCCGAGCGCGGCGAAGCAGACCGACGCGAACGACCACACCGGATTCGGCGACGTCGACGCGAACAGCCCGCACGCGGCGAGCACGAGCGCGAACGCGAGCCATCGCTGCGGATGCTTCCACTTCGACGACAGCACCGCGAAGCCGTACATCGCGCCGATCGCGATCATCCACGGAATCGTGTTGTACAGGCCGACCTGGAAATCGGTGAGGCCGCCCATCTTGCGGATGATGGTGGGCAGCCAGAACGTGGCCGCGTAGATCGTCAACTGGATCGAGAAGTACAGGAAGCAGAACAGCACGATCTGCGGATCGCGCAGCAGCGCGGTGGCGCGCACCGGCACGTTCGAGCGGACGTCGCGCGTCGCGCGCTCGTCGTCCAGCGCGTTCTGGAGGGCGGTGCGTTCGTCGGCCGTGAGCCACGTCGCGTCGCAGATGTGCGATTTCAGCAGCAGCCAGCTCGCGCCGCACAGCGCAACCGAGAACAGCCCTTCGATCAGGAACATCCATTGCCAGCCTGCGAGGCCGAAGCCGCGGATCGACAGCAGGGCGCCGGTGACTGGCCCGGACAGCACCGACGCGAACGCGGAGCCGCCGAGGAAGATCGCCATCGCCTTGCCGCGCTCCTGCGGCGGCAGCCATTGCGACAGGTACAGCACGACGCCGGGGAAGAAGCCGGCCTCGGCCGCGCCGAGCAGGAAGCGCAGCGCGTAGAACGACGTGTCGTTCCACACGAACGCCATCGCGGCCGCGACGATGCCCCAGGTCGCCATGATCCGCGCGAGCCAGACGCGGGCGCCGTAGCGCTGCATCAGCAGATTCGACGGCACTTCGAACAGCGCGTAGCCGACGAAGAACAGGCCGGCGCCGAGCCCGTACGCGGCCGCGCCGATGCCGATCGACGCTTCGAGGTGGCGATCGACGAAGCCGACGTTCACGCGGTCGATGTAGTTCGCGATGAACATGATCAGCACGAGCGGCAGCACGTGCCACTTCACTTTCGAGACGGCGGACGCGAGCGGATCGCGGCCGGGCAGGGCGGACGAGGGCGGGTTCAAGGGTGTCTCCGGTCGGGTGTCGGCGGGCGGAGCGGCAGCCCGCGGCGGCGTCTGGGTAGCGGTTATGTAGTATGTCGTCGTATGACATGGTACGCCGGAGTGCCCTCAAAGACGTCGCGGGTTTACCCGGGAATTTATCAAAAATTACCGAAATCTCGAGATGGAAAGCGCCTGTCTTCACATCTGATGACGTATGACATAAGGCAACATTGCACCGATCGCTGCTTCAAGGTCGGGCCGGCTGGGCGCGAGGCTCGCGGTCGAGGCGGTGCGTGAGCGCACGGCGTGTGGCCGGCGCCGGCGGAGAAAACCGGCCTCGACGGGGCGACGTTCGATATTCACGCGCTCCGTACGGTGTGCCCATACAGGAAGTCGTGCCGCCGATGAAGCGGCAGCGGCGTGATCGCGACGATCGACACGCAGTCGACCCGCAAGCCGTTTACCGGGAGCACGACTACGCTGTATCGAAAGGCGCGCTCGCGGTTGCGGCAAAATATCTGGCGCCGGAACTCGGCGTGCTCGCCACGCGAGAACGGCCGCGATTTCATGCCTTGACGATGGAGCAACGGATCATGCAGGACAACCAGTACGCGCGGCACGTGTTCGCGTTCAACGGCGACGCGGACGGCCTGTGCGCGCTTCAGCAGTTGCGGCTCGCCGAACGCGTGCACGGCACGCTCGTGACCGGCGTGAAGCGCGACATCACGCTGCTCGAGCGGATCGACGCGCGCGCGGGCGACCTCGTCACCGTGCTCGACGTGTCGCACGACCAGAACCGCGATGCCTGCGCGCGGCTGCTGCGGGCAGGCGCGACGGTCCGCTATTTCGACCATCACTTCGCGGGCGAACTGCCCGACGATCCGCGCTTTCACGCGCATATCGACACGGCGGCCGACGTCTGCACGAGCGCGATCGTGAACCGCTATCTCGGCGGCCGGCACGTGCGCTGGGCGATCGTCGCCGCTTATGGCGACGAACTGCCGGCGCTCGGCGATGCGCTCGCGCGCGAGCATGGAGTCGACGAAGCCGAGCGCTGCACCCTCGCCGAGCTGGGGCGCTACCTGAATTACAACGCATACGGCGAATGCGTCGGCGATCTGCATTTCGATCCGGCGGCGCTCGCGGATGCGATGTTGCCGTGGGCCGATCCAGTCGATTTCGTGCGCGAGACGGCCGTGTTCGCCGCGCTGCGCGACGGCTATCGCGACGACATGGCGCTCGCGTGCGCGCTCGCGCCGCTGCGTGAGGTGCCGGGCGCGACGCTGGTCCGGATGCCCGATCATCCGTGGGCGCGGCGCGCGACCGGCATGCTCGCGAACGAACGGATGCGCAATGCGCCGCATACGGCGCTCGCGGTGCTGTCGCCGCGCGCGGGCGGCGGGCTCGTCGTCAGCGTACGCGTGCCCGACGGCCGGCCGATCGGTGCGGACGAGTTCTGCCGCGGCTTCGCGACCGGCGGCGGGCGCAAGTGCGCAGGCGGCATCAACCATCTGCCGGAAGCCGAGTTCGACGCATTCGCCGAGCGCTTCGAGGCCGCGTTCCGGCTCGACTGATCCAACATCGATGCGCCGTGCGCCGGGCGGGCCATCGCGCGGCACGTGCATCGCGAAGCAGACCAGCCGGCCGCACAGGTGGCCACGGCAGGCTTTCCTGCGTTCGTCGATGCGCGGGGCAATGCGCCAGCGATGCGCCGGGCGCACGAACCGGTCGACGGACGACAGCCTCGCAAACATCACCTGCGTGCGGCCGGCACCGCAACCTTCATCGGGTCGGCGCCGCGTGTACGGCCGCGCACGGCGTCGCCGTGATGCGCTAGCCGTAACGGCCGGCGTCGACACCGCGCAGCGCAGCCGCGACAATACGCATCTCCTGTCCCTTTCGTCATCGAGATGCCCGTATCCGCCCAGTCGTCCGTTGCCCCAGCGATCGTATGGTTCCGCGACGATCTGCGCGTGACAGATCAGCCCGCACTGACGCGCGCGGTCGAATCGGGCCGGCCGCTCGTCTGCGTCTTCGTCGACGGCACGGACACGGGCGCCGGGCCCGCGCTCGGCGGCGCGGCGCGCTGGTGGCTGCACGGGTCGCTGGCCGGGCTCGACGCGGCGCTCGCGCGGCATGGCGGGCGCCTGCTGCTGTTGCGCGGCGACGCGCGGCGCGAGATCGAGCGCCTCGTTCGCGACACGGGCGCCGCGGCCGTGTACTGGAACCGCCGCTATCCGCAGCCACAGCGCGACGCCGATGCGGCGTTGAAGGCGTCGCTCAAGGCGCAGGGCGTGACGGTCGAAAGCAGCAACGGCAGCCTGCTGAACGAGCCCTGGGAGGTGCTGACGGGCAGCGGCGGCCCGTACCAGGTGTTCACCGCTTACTGGCGCGCGGCGCGCCGCGATCGCACGGTGGCCGCGCCGCTGCCGGCGCCCGAGCGGATCGCGTTCCATCCGTGGCCGAAGGCCGTGCGCGAGCGCGCGCTGTCGCTCGATGCGCTCGCATTGCGTCCGCATGCGCCGGACTGGGCCGGCGGCCTGCGCGAGGCGTGGCCGGCGCCCGACGAAGCCGGCGCGCACGCGCAGCTCGACACGTTTCTGACGACCTCGCTCGCCGGCTATGCGGACGCGCGCGATCGACCCGACCGCCCCGCGACGAGCCGGCTGTCGCCGTTCCTGCGCTTCGGCAACGTATCGCCGCGACAGGTGTGGCATGCGGTGCAGGGCGCCGCGAACGCGGGCGGCGCGGCGTATGCGATGCACGCCGACAAATTCCTGAGCGAGCTCGGCTGGCGCGAATTCAGCTACATGCTGCTGTATCACTTCCCGGCGCTCGCGACCGACAACTTCCGCGCGCAATTCGATGCGATGCCGTGGCGCGACGATCCCGCCGCGTTGCGTGCGTGGCAGCGCGGCCGGACCGGCTACCCGCTCGTCGACGCGGGCCTGCGCGAGCTGTGGACGACCGGCTGGATGCACAACCGCGTTCGAATGGTCGTCGCGTCGTTCCTGATCAAGCATCTGCTGATCGACTGGCGCGCGGGTGAAGCGTGGTTCCGGGACACGCTGGTCGATGCGGATCCCGCGAACAACGCGGCGAGCTGGCAATGGGTGGCCGGCTGCGGCGCCGACGCGGCGCCGTATTTCCGCATCTTCAATCCGGTCGCGCAGGGCCGGAAGTTCGACCCGGACGGCGCGTACGTACGGCGCTGGGTGCCCGAGCTCGCCGGCCTCGACAACACGTCGATCCATGCGCCGTGGGAAGCGTCGCCGCTGGAACTCGACGCGGCCGGCGTGCGGCTCGGCGTCGACTATCCGGCGCCGCTCGTCGAGCATGCGGCCGCGCGCGCCCGTGCGCTCGATGCGCTGGCCGCGTTGCCGAAGCGCCACTGACGATGCGCCGAGGTTTGCCGCATCAATTGCAGAACGCGACGTGCTCGAGCAGCGCGTACGCGACGCCCGAATCGAGGTAGGCCGCGCCGCACCACGCGACGAACGCGAGCATGCCGGCGGCCAGCGCCGCGCGAATCATGCCCATGCCGCAGTGCCCGATCCCGGGCGTGCGACGCGCGCGTCGTCGATCGGCAAGTGCAGCAGCGCCGCGAGCACGCCGAGCGCGATCGAGCCGATCCACAGCGGCAGGTACGAGTGCGTCGCATCGTACACGAGCGCGCCGAGCCATACACCGAAGAAACTGCCGAGCTGGTGCCCGAAGAACACGAAGCCGAACAGCGTCGCGATGTAGCGCACGCCGAACACCTGCGAGATCACGCCGTTCGTCAGCGGCACCGTGCCGAGCCATGTGAAACCCATCACGGCCGCGAACACGTAGACACTGGCGGGCGACAGCGGTGCGGCGACGAACGCGGCCATCGCGAGCGCGCGCACGAGGTACAGCACCGACAGTACGTACTTGCGCCGCAGCAGCCCGCCGAGATGGCCGCACGCGTAGGTGCCGGCCACATTCGTCAGCGCGATCAGCGCGAGCGCGACGCTCGCGTGGCGCGCCGGCAGCCCGTGGTCGAGCAGGTACGCGGGCAGGTGCGTCGCGATGAACGCGAGCTGGAAGCCGCACGCGAAGAAGCCCGCATTCAGCAGCCAGAAGCCGCGATGCGCGAACGCCTCGCGCACGGCTTCGCCGATCGACTGGTCGGAGCCGGCGGCGGCGGCCGCCTGCGCGGGCCGGTCGCGCAGCAACACGGCGAGCGGCGCGAGCAGCGCGGCGACGAGCGCCAGCGCGATGAACGCGTGCCGCCAGCCGATGCCGCCGATCAGCTCCTGCGCGACGGGCACCATGCAGAACTGGCCGAGGCCGCCGACCGCGCCGGCGACACCGAGCGCCCAGCCGCGCCGGTCGGGCGGGAACAGTCGGCTCAGCGCGCCGTAGATCGACGCGAACGCCGAGCCCGACAGCGCGACGCCGATCACGAGCCCGGCGCCGACCGTGAACAGGCCGGTCGTGGCCGCATGCGCCATCGTGCCGAGCCCGGCTGCGTACAGCAGCATGCCGGCGACGATCACGCGCACCGAGCCGAAGCGGTCGGCCACCATCCCGGTGAACGGCTGCGCGACGCCCCAGATCAGGTTCTGCAACGCCAGCGCGAGCCCGAACGCCTCGCGCGACCAGCCGTGGTCGAGCGACACGGGCGCGAGGAACAGGCCCTGCACGTGGCGGATGCCGAGCGCGGCGCCCATGATCAGGCCGCCTGCCAGCACGGGCAGCCAGCGGCGCCGGACTTCCTGCTCGATCGGGGTCATGCGTGTCTCCGGATGAAGGCGCGCGGCGAAACCGCCGCGCTCGATCCGATTAGACGAGCGCGGCTGCCGTCGCTCAAGCGATCATTCGGTCAGGTTGGCATGCGTGGCGCGAATGTGAAGGGGGCGGCGTGAGCCGGTGGTCATGCGCAGCCGCCCAGCTGCCGGTTCAGCCCGACGCCGTATCGTGCGCGTGCATCGCCGCATCGCATTCGGCTGCTTCGGCGAGCATCCAGTCGCGCACGTCGACGACCTCGCGGCGCGGGGCCGGATCGTGCTGAAACAGCCAGTAGCCGTACGTTGGCGGCAGCGTCCGCGTGTGCGGCCCGAGCGCCGCCAGCCGGCCGTCGGCGAGCATTGGCGCGACGAGCGCGAGCCGCCCGAGCGCGATGCCCTGGCCCGCGATCGCGGCCTGGATCACCTGGTCGTACTGGTTGAAGCGCAGCACGCCTTTCGGGCGCGCGTCGTCGAGCCCGGCCGCGTGCAGGTGCGCGTGCCATTGCAACTGCGGTTGCGGCGGCCCGTCGAATTCGAGCAGCACGTGATCGGCGATCGCGGCCGCGCTCGTGATCGGCCGCGCGGCGAGCGCGGGATGCGCGACCGGCACGACGATCTCGTCGAACAGGCGCAGCGCGCCGGCTGGTGCGCGCTCGCGCGGGCAGTAGCGGATGCCGAGGTCGATGCCCTCGGCGCGCAAATCGAGTACCTTGTCGTTCGCGGCGACGCGCAGGTCGATCCCGGGCAGGCGCGCCTGCAGCCGCCCGAGCCGCGGCAGCAGCCACAGCGCGGTGACGCCGATGCTGGCGGTGATCGTCACCGGCTGGCGCTCGCGCCCGGCGGCGAGCGACGCGACGGTGTCCTGCAGGCCGTGCAGCGCCGCATCGGCGACGCGGAACAGTCGCTCGCCTTCCGGCGTGAACGCGATCTTCCGGTAGCCGCGCTGCAGCAACGCAACGCCGAGATGCGCTTCGAGCGCATGGATCTGACGGCTGACCGCCGACTGCGTGACGCACAGGTCCTGCGCGGCGAGCGTGATGCTCATGCGGCGGCCGACGGCGACGAAACCGCGGACGAGATCGAGCGACGGGAGACGGACGAGTGGCATTGACATGCGTGTGACTCATGCGAACGGAGCGGCAAGATTGGTTGAGAACGGGGCGTGCGTCAAGTTCAATGGAGGCGGGGTGATTGCGGAGGGCGGGGCGTGGAGCAAGTGTTGAAGCGCTGACTCCAACCGGGCACGCCATGGGACCGGAGTAGGCGCTGAAGCGCTAACTGGGGTCGACCGCCGTGGGGATGGAGTAAGCGCTGAAGCGCTAACTCCATCGAGCCACGCCATGGGACCAGAGTAGGCGCTAAAGCGCTAACTGGGGTCGACCGCCGTGGGGTTGGAGTAAGCGCTGAAGCGCTAACTCCAACCAGCCACGCCATGGGACCAGAGTAAGCGCTAAAGCGCCAACTCCGGTCGACCGCCGTGGGGTTGGAGTAAGCGCTGAAGCGCTAACTCCAACCAGCCACGCCATGGGACCAGAGTAAGCGCTAAAGCGCTAACTCTGGTCGACAGGAGACACGATGACGATTTCGAACGAGAACAGCGGCGCGCCACAGGCCAATCGCACGGCCGACGCGTTGCCACCCGAACCCGTGACGCTGCGCGCAGCCGACGGCTACGAACTGCGCGCCCATGTCTGGCGCCATCGCGGCGGCGGCGCCGTGCGGCCCGTGACGGTCGTCAATTGCGCGACGTCGGTGCGCTGCGACTACTACTTTCGTTTCGCGGCCTGGCTGTTCGCGCAAGGGCGCGATGTGCTCGTCTACGACTATCGCGGCATCGGCGGGTCGCGCCCGGCGCGGCTCGCCAAGCTGGACGCGAACTGGCTCGACTGGGGGCGGCTCGATTGCGAAGCCGCGCTGCACTACGCGCGCGACGCGTTTCCGGGGCAGCCGCTCGACGTGGTCGCGCACAGCATCGGCGGCTGCGTGCTCGGCCTCGCGGCATCGAACGTGCACGCGCGGCATGTGGTCACCGTCGGCGCGCAGTATGCGTACTGGCGCGATTACCTGCCGGCCGAGCGACGCCGGATGTGGTGGAAGTGGCATGTCGCGATGCCCGCGCTCGCGGCCGTGTTCGGCTACGTGCCCGCGAAGCGGCTCGGCTGGATGGAGGACACGCCGCGCGGCGTCGCACTGTCGTGGGCGCGCTCGCAGCCGCGTTTCGAGGATGGCTACATCGGCAGCGTGCTCGACGACGGCGCCACGAGTCGCACCGCGTTGCCGGCGCGCTTCGCGGGGCTGTCGGCGCCGATGCTCGCGATCGGCATCGACGACGACGCGTTCGGCACGGTCGACGCAATCGAGCGGCTGGCCGGCTATTACACGGGCAGCAACGTCACGCATCTGCGGATCGCGCCGGCCGACATCGGCGTCGACGCGATCGGCCATTTCGCGTTTTTCCACAGCCGCTTCACCGACACGCTGTGGCCCGTCGCGCTGTACTGGCTGCAACACGGCGTGCTGCCGGCCGATGCGCCGGGCGTCGTGCACGCGCTGCACCCGGCGTCGCGCGGGCGGCTGACGGGGAGCGGCTTGCCCGGCATCGCCGCGAACGGGTGACCACGCATCCGCGCACGCATCGCGCAGCCCCGTTCAATGCCCGATCGTGTCGCAGCGGCCGCAGGCCGGCACGATCGATTAACATCGGACCTTTCGTTTTACCGCACCGACTGCCGCGCGCCGATGTCCATTCCGTCCGATTCCGCTTCTTCCGTTGAAACGCCCCGCGCATGGCGCATGCATGCGCTCGACGTGCCGCCCGCCGCGGCGCGCGCCGGCGTGCGGATCGCGCGCGTCGATTTCGACTGGCGCGTGCCGCTCGTGTCGGCCGCGTATGCGGCGCTGAGCGATGACGAGCGCGCCCGCGCCGCGCGCTTCCTGCGGCACGAGGATGCGGTGCGCAGCGCCGCGACGCGCGCCGCGCTGCGCGACGTGCTCGGCGCGGCGCTCGGCATCGCGCCGCGTGCGGTCGCGATCGTCGTCGACGCAGCGGGGCGGCCGTCGCTGGACCCTGCGCATCGCGCGTCGCTCGACTTCAACGTGTCGCACGCGGGCGAGCATGCGCTGCTCGCGTGGGCGCCGGCAGGCCGCGTCGGCGTCGATATCGAGGGCTGCAACCGCGCGACCGACTGGCGTGCGCTGACGCGCGAAGTGTGCGCGCCCGCCGAGATCGCGTATCTCGACGGCCTGCCGCCCGGCGCGCGCGAGGGTGAATTCATGCGCGTGTGGTCCGCAAAGGAGGCGCTGCTCAAGGCGCTCGGCACCGGCATCGTCGGCGGGCTGCGCGCGTTCGCGGTCGTGCCGCCGCGCGACGCGGCGACGCCCGCGACGACGATCGTCGAGCCGGCCGCGCCCGCCGCCGGCGTCGCGGCGTTCGACTCGGCGTGGCTCGACGCGGCGCCCGGCTACGCGGCGTGCGTCGCGTGGACGCGCGCGTAAGCCGGTGTCGACGCGCGGCGCTCACTCGAGCGGCGCGTCGTTCGGCGCCGCATAGCGCGCCTTGATCACGTCGCTCATCGGGAAGTCGAACGACAGCCCCTTCGGCGGCACCGGCTTCAAGAACCACTTGTCGTACAGCGCGTCGATCTCGCCGCTTTTCATCAACTGCACGAGCACGCCGTCGACGAGCGCCTTGAATTGCGGATCGTCCTTGCGCAGCATGAACCCGTACGCCTCCGACGATTGCGGCGTGCCGACGATCCGCCAGTCGGCCGGTTTCGCGGCGAGCTGGCGCACGCCCGCGAGCAGCACGTCGTCCATCATGTACGCGGCCGCGCGGCCGGATTCGAGCGTGAGGCGTCCTTCGCCGTAGTCCTTCGCGCCGATGATCTGCATGCCCATCTTCCTTTCTTCGTTCATCTTGCGCAGCAGGCGTTCGGACGTCGTGCCCTGGTTCGTCACGACCGTCTTGCCGGCGAGATCGGGGAAGTCGCGGATACCCGAACTCGTGCGCGTGAGCAGGCGCGTCGTCGCGACGAAGAAGGTGGTCGAGAACGCGACCTGCGCATGGCGCGCGGCGAGGTTGGTGGTCACGCCGCATTCGAGATCGACGGTGCCGTTCTGCACGAGCGGAATGCGGTTCTGCGACGTGACCGGAATGAAGCGCACCTGCAGGTCGGGCTTGCCGGTGCGCGCCTTCGCCGCCGCGATCACGCGGTCGCACAGGTCCTGCGAGAAACCGACGACCTTGCCGCTGGCATCGACATAGGAGAACGGCACCGACGTTTCGCGATGGCCGATCGAAATCAGGTTGGCCTGGCGGATCTTGTCGAGCGTGCCGGACAGCCGCTCCGCCGCGAAGGACGCACCGTGCGCGAGCGCGCACGCGGCGACGAGCAGGGGGAAGCCGAGGCGGGCGGCGAATCGTGACGGGAAGGGCATGACGGTCTCCGTGGCGAGTGATGATTCGTATGTTGCCAAAAATAAAATAATTGCAACAGATGTTAAGAGCCGGATCGCGGCGACCGGCCCGGCGGGCCTGCCGGGCATCAGGGAAACTCCCGAGTCGGAATAATGAAAAACGGGTTGTCTAGACAAGTGTGGGTGGCTACACTTCAATCCATTCCGAACTTGTCTAGACAGGATTGCTCACATGATTACGTTGACCCCCGGCCACCTGACGCTCCCGCAACTGCGCCGGATCGCACGTGAATCCGTGCAACTGAAGCTCGACCCGGCCAGCTTCGCGAAGATCGACGCCGGCGCGAAGGCCGTCGCCGACATCGCCGCGAAGGGCGAGCCGGCCTACGGCATCAACACGGGCTTCGGCCGCCTGGCGAGCACCCACATCCCGCACGACCAGCTCGAACTGCTGCAGAAGAACCTCGTGCTGTCGCACGCGGTCGGCGTCGGCGAGCCGATGGCGCGTTCGTCGGTGCGCCTGCTGATGGCGCTGAAGCTGTCGAGCCTCGGCCGCGGCCACTCGGGCATCCGTCGTGAAGTGATGGACGCGCTGATCACGCTGTTCAACGCCGACGTGCTGCCGCTGATCCCGGTGAAGGGCTCGGTCGGCGCGTCGGGCGACCTCGCGCCGCTCGCGCACATGTCGGCCGTGCTGCTCGGCGTCGGCGAAGTGTTCATCCGCGGCGAGCGCGCGAGCGCGCTCGACGGTCTGCGCGTCGCGGGCCTCGCGCCGCTGACGCTGCAAGCGAAGGAAGGCCTCGCGCTGTTGAACGGCACGCAGGCGTCGACCGCGCTCGCGCTCGACAACATGTTCACGATCGAAGACCTGTACCGCACCGCGCTCGTCGCCGGCGCGCTGTCGGTCGACGCGGCGGCCGGCTCGGTGAAGCCGTTCGACGCGCGCATCCACGAACTGCGCGGCCACCAAGGCCAGATCGACGCGGCCGCGTCGTACCGCGAACTGCTCGAAGGCTCGCCGATCAACCAGTCGCATCGCGACTGCGACAAGGTGCAGGATCCGTACAGCCTGCGCTGCCAGCCGCAGGTGATGGGCGCGTGCCTGGACCAGATGCGCCACGCGGCCGACGTGCTGCTCGTCGAAGCGAACGCCGTGTCGGACAACCCGCTGATCTTCCCGGACACCGGCGAAGTGCTGTCGGGCGGCAACTTCCACGCGGAGCCGGTCGCGTTCGCCGCCGACAACCTCGCGCTCGCCGCAGCGGAAATCGGCGCGCTGGCCGAACGCCGCATCGCGCTCCTGATCGACGCGACGCTGTCGGGCCTGCCCCCGTTCCTCGTGAAGGACGGCGGCGTGAACTCCGGCTTCATGATCGCGCACGTGACGGCGGCCGCACTCGCATCGGAAAACAAGACGCTCGCGCACCCGGCGTCGGTCGACTCGCTGCCGACCTCGGCGAACCAGGAAGACCACGTGTCGATGGCGACGTTCGCCGCGCGCAAGCTCGCCGACATCGCGGACAACACGAAGCACATCCTCGCGATCGAGCTGCTGGCCGCCGCCCAGGGCGTCGACCTGCGTGCGCCGTACCACACGAGCCCGAAGCTCGCGCCGGTGATGGAGACGATTCGCAGCCAGGTCGCGCACTACGAACTCGACCACTACTTCGCGCCGGACATCGCGGCGATCGCGAAGCTCGTCGGCGAGCGTGCGTTCGCGAAGGTCGCGCCGTTCTCGTTCGCATCGGAACAGTAAGCCGATGAGCGCGCCGGTCTACCAGGAGATCAAGGATTTCATCCTGGCCCGCATTCACGCCGGCGAGTGGGAGGAGGGCGACCAGGTGCCGTCCGAGAACGAACTGGCGCGCGAGTTCAAGGTGGCGCGCATGACCGTCAACCGCGCATTGCGCGAGTTGACGGCGGAGCAGGTGCTCACGCGCATGAAGGGCGCGGGCACCTACGTCGCGCGGCCGAAGTACGAGTCGACGCTGGTGGCGATCCGCAGCATCTCCGAGGAAGTCGGCGCGCGCGGGCATGCATACCGCGCCAGTGTGCTCGGCCTCGACACGATCCGCGCCGACGAGGCCCTCGCCGACGAGATGCAGGTGGCCGTGCGCACGAAGCTGTTTCATTCGCAGGTGCTGCACTTCGAAAACGACGAGCCCGTGCAGCTCGAAGAACGATGGGTGAATCCGGCGGTCGCGCCGGATTACGCCGAGCAGGATTTCACGAACACGACGCCGAACCTGTACCTGATGCGCGCGGCGCCGCTGCAGCGCGTCGAGTACCGGATCGAAGCGGCGGCCCCGGCGCCGGAGCGGCGCGAGCAGCTGCGGATGGACGACGTCGAGCCGTGTCTGGTTTTACATCGGCGCACCTGGTCGCAGGGCGTCGTCGCCTCGGTGGCGAATCTGTGGCATCCCGGCAGCCGTTATCGCTTCACCGGGCATTTCTGATTCCTTATTGATCTCAATTTCCCTCGGGAGCAGTCGTCATGAACCATCCGAAACACATCGATCCCCGTCTCGATCCGACGCGCACGATCCGCGCGCCGCGCGGCAGCGAGAAGACGTGCAAGACCTGGCTGGCCGAAGCGGCCTACCGGATGATCCAGAACAACCTCGACCCGGAAGTCGCCGAACATCCGCACGCGCTCGTCGTGTACGGCGGCATCGGCCGCGCGGCGCGCAACTGGGAATGCTACGACCAGATCCTCGCGTCGCTGAAGGATCTCGAGGAAAACGAAACGCTGCTGATCCAGTCGGGCAAGCCGGTCGGCGTGTTCCGCACGCACAAGGATGCGCCGCGCGTGCTGCTCGCGAACTCGAACCTCGTGCCGCACTGGGCGAACTGGGATCACTTCCACGAGCTCGACCGCAAGGGCCTGATGATGTACGGCCAGATGACGGCCGGCAGCTGGATCTACATCGGCAGCCAGGGCATCGTGCAGGGCACCTATGAAACCTTCTTCTCGGTCGCGAACCAGCACTTCAACGGCGATCCGTCGGGCCGCTGGATCCTGACGGGCGGCCTGGGCGGGATGGGCGGCGCGCAGCCGCTCGCCGCGACGATGGCCGGCTTCTCGATGATCGCGGTCGAATGCGACGAGACGCGCATCGACTTCCGCCTGAAGACGCGCTACGTCGACAAGAAGGCGACGACGCTCGACGAGGCGCTCGGCATGATCGACGAAGCGAAGCGCACCGGCAAGCCGGTGTCGGTCGGCCTGCTCGGCAACGCGGCCGACGTGTTCGCGGAACTCGTCGCGCGCGGCATCACGCCGGACTGCGTGACCGACCAGACGAGCGCGCACGATCCGATCAACGGCTACCTGCCGCAAGGCTGGACCGTCGCGCAATGGCGCGAAGCGCAAAAGGTCGATCCGCAGAGCATCGTGAAGGTCGCTAAGCAGTCGATGGCCGTCCAGGTGCGCGCGATGCTCGCGCTGCAGGAACGCGGCGCGGCGACGCTCGACTACGGCAACAACATCCGCCAGATGGCGCTGGAAATGGGCGTCGAGAACGCATTCGACTTCCCGGGCTTCGTGCCGGCGTACATCCGGCCGCTGTTCTGCGAAGGCAAGGGCCCGTTCCGCTGGGTCGCGCTGTCCGGCGATCCGGAAGACATCTACAAGACCGACCAGAAGGTGAAGGAGCTGATCCCCGACGATCCGCACCTGCACAACTGGCTCGACATGGCGCGTGAGCGCATCGCGTTCCAGGGCCTGCCTGCACGGATCTGCTGGGTCGGCGTGAAGGATCGCTATCGCCTCGGCCAGGCGTTCAACGAGATGGTGAAGAACGGCGAACTGAAGGCGCCGATCGTGATCGGCCGCGACCACCTCGACACCGGTTCGGTCGCGAGCCCGAACCGCGAGACGGAATCGATGAAGGACGGCTCGGACGCCGTCAGCGACTGGCCGCTGCTGAACGCGCTGCTGAACACCGCAGGCGGCGCGTCGTGGGTGTCGCTGCACCATGGCGGCGGCGTCGGCATGGGCTTCTCGCAGCACTCGGGCGTCGTGATCGTCGCCGATGGCACGGCCGACGCGCACGAGCGTCTCGGTCGCGTGCTGCTGAACGATCCGGCGACGGGCGTGATGCGCCATGCGGATGCCGGCTACGAACTCGCGCAGCAGACGGCTCGCGAAGCCGGCCTCAAGCTGCCGATGCTCGGCCGCTGAGCATGACGGCGCTCGATCAGGCGCCGGCGAACGCAACACCGGCCGTCGCGGTAATCCGCGCGGCGGATCTCGTTGCGTCGCGGTGGAAGAACGGCGGTGGCGTGACGCGCGAAATCGGCGCGTTCCCGCCCGGCGCGGCACTCGATGCGTTCGCGTGGCGCGTGAGCGTCGCGGACGTCGGCACGGCCGGGCCGTTCTCGCGTTTCGACGGCGTCGACCGTACGCTCGTGCTGCTGTCCGGCGCGGGCATGACGCTCGCAGAAGCGGGCGGCGCGCGGCACGTGCTGGACGCGCCGCTGGCCCGCGCGGATTTCGCGGGCGAGACGGCGATCGATGCGACGCTGCACGACGGCGCGACGCGCGACTTCAACCTGATGACGCGCCGTTGCGCCGCGCGTGGCGCGCTCGACGTGTGGCGCGCGGGCGCGCACCGTCTTGCGCCGGCCGATACCGTGCTGCTGTTCTGCGCGGCCGGTGCGGTCGGCGTCGACATCGACGGCATGCACTACGCGCTGGAAGACATGGACACGTTGCGGCTCGACGGGCCGCCGCGTGCGTTTGACGTCGTCGTGAGCGGAAGCGGCGCGCTGCTCGCCGTCACGCTTGCCGTCGGCGAACGAGACTGAACGCATGAAACCGACTGTCTGGCATCACCTGAGGCTGTGTCCGCACGGCCATCCCGACGAGACGATCGACGACGCGGCGATCGCCGTCGACGAAACCGGCACGATCGCGTGGCTCGGCGCGCTGTCCGCGCTGCCGCACGGTTACGCGCACTGGCGGCGCGAGGACCTGCACGGCGCGTGGGTGACGCCGGGCCTCGTCGACTGCCATACGCACCTCGTGTACGGCGGCACGCGTGCCGACGAATTCGCGCAGCGCCTCGCGGGCGTCAGCTACGAGGAAATCGCGCGGCAGGGCGGCGGGATCGTGTCGACGGTGCGCGCGACGCGCGCGGCCGACGAGACGACGCTGTTCGTGCAGGCTGCCGCGCGCCTGCAGCCGCTGCTCGCCGAAGGCGTGACCGCGATCGAGATCAAATCCGGCTACGGGCTGGACCTCGCGAGCGAGCGCAAGATGCTGCGCGTCGCGCGCCAGCTCGGCGAGCGCTTCCCGGTCAGCGTCTACACGACCTTCCTCGGCGCGCATGCGCTGCCGCCCGAATATGCGGGCCGCGCGGATGCGTACATCGACGAAGTGTGCGACCGGATGCTGCCGACGCTGGCCGACGAAGGGCTCGTCGACGCGGTCGACGTGTTCTGCGAACGCATCGGCTTTTCGCTCGCGCAGACCGAGCGCGTGTTCGAGGCCGCGACGCGGCGCGGGCTGCCGGTGAAGCTGCATGCGGAGCAACTGTCGAATGCGGGCGGCACGGCGCTTGCCGCGCGCTACCGCGCGCTGTCCGCCGATCACCTCGAATTTCTCGACGAAGCCGGCATCGAGGCGATGAAGGCGGCCGGCACGGTCGCCGTGCTGCTGCCCGGCGCGTACTACTTCATCCGCGAAACGCAACTGCCGCCGATCGAGCTGCTGCGCAAGCACGGCGTGCCGATCGCGCTCGCGACCGATCACAACCCCGGCACGTCGCCGCTTGAATCGCTGCTGCTGACGCTGAACATGGGCTGCACGCTGTTCCGCATGACGGTGCCCGAGGTGCTGCAGGGCGTCACGCGCCATGCGGCCGCGGCGCTCGGCCGCGCGGATCGTCACGGCGCGCTCGAAGTCGGTCGACAGGCCGACTTCGCCGCGTGGTCGGTCGGCTCGCTGGCCGAGCTCGCGTACTGGATCGGCCGGCCGCTGTGCGAGCAGGTCGTCCGCGGCGGCACGACCGTGTTTCGCCGGATGAACGGATAAGTTTCACGTCGGCCGGGCCGGGTCGTGACGGACCGGGCCCGGCCGACGCCTTGCATGGGACCGGGCCCGGCGCGCCAGCGCGCCCTCCGGTCGATCGCCGCGACGCAGGGGCGGGCGCGATGCGCTCGCGCCTGCCGGCCGCGGTACCGGGCCGGACGACACGCTTGCGTGCTGGATCCGGTCGATGAGGACTCGCAATGACCGACACGATGTTGTTCGCGGACCATGCCTACCTGCCCGATGGCTGGCGCCGCAACGTGCTGCTGCGCTGGGACGCGGCCGGCACGCTGACCGACGTGACGCCCGACACCGACGCCCCGGCGGGCGTCGCGCGCGCGGCCGGGCCGGTGCTGCCCGGCATGCCGAACCTGCATTCGCACGCATTCCAGCGCGCGATGGCGGGGCTCACCGAATACCGCGCGAATCCCGCCGACAGCTTCTGGAGCTGGCGCGACCTGATGTACCGCTTCGCGCTGAAGATCACGCCCGACGCGCTCGCGGCGATTGCACGCTGGCTGTACGTCGAGATGCTCAAGTGCGGCTACACGTCGGTGTGCGAATTCCACTACGTGCATCACGCGCAGGACGGCTCGCGCTATCCGCGGATCGCCGAGCTCGGCTCGCGCGTGATCGACGCCGCGCGCTCGGCCGGCATCGGCATCACGATGCTGCCCGTGTCGTACCAGTTCGCGGGCTTCGGCAACAAGCCGCCGCGCGACGACCAGCGCCGTTTCATCAACACGCCCGACGGCGTGCTCGAACTGCTCGACGCGATGCGTCGCGCGGCGCCCGAGCATGGCGGGCTGCGCTACGGCGTCGCGCCGCATTCGCTGCGCGCGGTGTCCGAGAACGGGCTGCGTGCGCTGCTCGACGGGTTGCCCGACGATGCGCCGGTGCATATCCACATCGCCGAGCAGACGGCCGAGGTCGACGACTGCGTGCGCGCTTACGGCGCACGTCCCGTGCAATGGCTGCTCGATCGATTCGACGTCGATGCGCGCTGGTGCCTCGTGCACGCCACGCACGTCGATGCGGCCGAGACGGCGGCGCTCGCGAGGCGTCGCGCGGTCGCCGGGCTGTGCCTGACGACCGAAGCGAACCTCGGCGACGGCGTGTTCCCGGCCGTCGACTATCTCGCGCAAGGCGGCGTGATCGGCGTCGGCTCGGACAGCCACGCATCGGTCGAGTGGCGCTCGGAGCTGCGCCTGCTCGAATACGGGCAGCGGCTCGTGCATCGTGCGCGCAACGTGCTGGCGAGCGAATCGCAGGCGCACGTCGCCGATCGCCTGTTCGACGCGTCGCTCGCGGGCGGCGCGCAGGCGAGCGGGCGGCGCATCGGCGCGCTGCGTGCAGGCTGTCGCGCCGACTGGCTCGTGCTCGATCCCGATCATCCGGCGATTGCCGAACACGACAGCGCGGCATGGCTGTCGGGCATCGTGTTCGCCGAACACGGCGAGACGCCGGTGCTCGACGTCTACACGGGCGGCGAGCGCGTCGTGAGCGGCCGCCGCCATCGCGACGAAGCCGCCGCGTATGCCGACTACCGCGCCGCGCTGGCGCAATTGCTGCGCTGACGCGCGGCAACCGGCGCGCCGCATGCGCGCGCCGGCAGACTCTTACGGTGAGGCGACATGACTGAACAACCGGCTGTATTCACGCTGAAGCAGGGCACGCTGCCGCTGCTGATCTCGATTCCGCACGCGGGCACGCACATTCCCGACGACATCGCCGCGACGATGACGCCCGACGCGCGCTTCGTCGACGATTGCGACTGGCATCTCGAGCGGCTGTACGGCTTCGCGGCCGAACTCGGCGCATCGATCCTCGTGCCGTCGCACGCGCGTTACGTCGTCGACCTGAACCGTCCGCCCGACAACGAGAACCTGTATCCGGGGCAGGACACGACGGGGCTCGTGCCGATCGATACGTTCGACAAGGCGCCGCTGTATCCGGCGAACGCGCTGCCCGGCAACGACGAGATCATGCGTCGCCGCGACCGTTACTGGCTGCCGTATCACGACGCGCTGCAACGCGAGATCGCGCGCCTGAAGGGCGAACACGGCCGCGTGCTCGTGTGGGAAGCGCATTCGATCCGCTCGCATGTGCCGCGTTTCTTCGACGGCCGCCTGCCGGACTTCAACTTCGGCACGTCGAGCGGGGCGAGTGCGGCGCCCGGTCTCGCGGAGGCGCTGGCTGCGCGTGTACTCGCGCACGGCGGCTACACGGCCGTCGCGAACGGGCGCTTCAAGGGCGGCTACATCACGCGTCACTATGGCATGCCCGAGACCGGCGTCGAGGCCGTGCAGCTCGAACTGTCGCAGATCACCTACATGGAAGAGACGCGTCCGTACGCGTACGACGAAGCGCGTGCCGCGCGGATCGTGCCGCTGCTGCGGACGCTCGTCGAAACCGCGCTCGCGCATCGCTGAGCACGAGCCGCCACGATGCGGCGGCGCGGCGCGAGGGCACGTCCTGCCCCGCCGGCCCGTAGCCGGCAAGCCGATGCAATGCACAAAACGGCATCGATCGCGCGGATCGATGCCGTTTTTTTCATCTGATCGGTGTCGTCATCGCCCCCTGAAAAGTTGACGCAATTTTTAGGTGATATAAGCTGAATGTCAGGAAGTCGTCATGCGCGCACCGGCGGCGAGGCCATCGACGATGGCCGGCCTGCGCCGGAATGCGCGCGAGACATCTTGCTGACGTGTCGCCACGCGGCATTGCGACACGTGTCCTGCCTCCATCAGTCAGTCGAGTACGATCGTGAAAGCCGCCAGCCCTTCGATACGCCGGACGCGAAGTCCGTCGGCGGGCGCGCCGCCTCAGGCCGGGCCGAACCGGCATGCTGATCGCGGCACGCGCGCCGCCCCGTTACGCGAGCCTCGTTTCTTCGCCATTTCCCATCGCGGCCCGCGCCGCTTCAATCTCGTGACCGTGCACCTGTTCAGCGCGGTGCAGTGCGACGGCAGCGCGTCGTTGTTGCCCTAGCGTCCCTTTCCGCTCCCGTCCCGGGCCGTACCGCCTGTTGCCGCACCGTTCGCGCGGCGGGATCGCGTCTGCGCCTGCGCTGGCGCGGCGCGATTGCACGCGCGTGCGGCGTACCCATGGACCTGCGTCGTTGCGCGCACGAGCGTGTCGTGCACGATTACCGGAGAGACGCCGATGCGTGCGCGACCGATCGTAGCCGTCACCGCCGACCGCATCCTGCGCGGCGCCCATCCGAACCACGCGGCGGGCGAGAAGTACCTCACCGCGCTCGTCGACGGCGCCGGCGCGCTGGCGTTCGTGCTGCCCGCGCTCGGCGCGCGGCAGCCGGCCGAGGCGATCGTCGCGGCGGTCGATGGGCTGCTGTTGACCGGCAGCTATTCGAACGTCGAGCCGCATCATTACGGCGGCGCCGCGGGCGCGCCCGACACGCTGCACGATCCGGCGCGCGATGCGACCGCGTTGCCGCTGATCCGTGCGGCGATCGACGCGGGCGTACCCGTGCTCGCGATCTGCCGCGGCATGCAGGAGCTGAACGTCGCGTATGGCGGCACGCTGCATCAGCGGCTGCATGCGACGACCGGCTTCGACGACCATCGCGAACGGCCGGCCGATCCGCTCGAACGGCAGTACGGTCCCGCGCACGTCGTGCGGCTCGCGCCGGACGGCCTGCTGCAGCGGATCGCGCGCGGCGCGCGCGAGGCGACGGTCAATTCGCTGCACGACCAGGGCATCGCGCGCCTGGGCGCAGGGCTTGCCGTCGAAGCGAGCGCGCCCGACGGGCTGGTCGAGGCCGTCAGCGTGCGCGGCGCGCGTGCGTTCGCGCTGGGCGTGCAGTGGCATCCCGAATGGCGCTACGCGGAGCAGCCGCTGTCGCGCGACATCTTCGCGGCATTCGGCGCGGCGTGCCGCGCGCGGATGGCGCACCGCCTTCATGCGGCCGGCGGCGCGACACCGTCGCCGGCCGCATCCGACATCGATATCGACTAACGAGACCGATCATGCAACCCGAACTGAGCGAATTCCTGCGTCAGCACCGCATTACCGAAGTCGAGGCGATCATTCCCGACATGGCCGGCATCGCGCGCGGCAAGATCATTCCGCGCAACAAGTTCGAATCCGGCGAGTCGATGCGCCTGCCGCAGGCCGTGATGGTGCAGACCGTCACCGGCGACTATCCGGAAGACGGGTCGCTGACCGGCGTGACCGACCCCGACATGGTGTGCGTGCCCGATCCGTCGACGATCTGCCTGATCCCGTGGGCCGTCGACCCGACCGCGCAGGTGATCCACGACTGCGTGCACTTCGACGGCTCGCCGGTCGAGATCTCGCCGCGCTACGTGCTGCGCCGCGTGCTCGACTTGTACAAGGCGAAGGGCTGGACGCCCGTCGTCGCACCCGAGCTGGAGTTCTATCTGGTCGACATGAACGCCGATCCCGACTTGCCGCTGCGTCCGCCCGTCGGCCGCACGGGGCGGGCGGAAACGGGCCGCCAGTCGTATTCGATCGAGGCCGTCAACGAGTTCGATCCGTTGTTCGAGGACATCTACGAGTACTGCGAAATGCAGGGCCTCGATATCGAGACGCTGATTCACGAAGTCGGCGCCGCGCAGATGGAGATCAACTTCGTGCATGGCGATGCGCTGTCGCTGGCCGACCAGGTGTTCCTGTTCAAGCGCACCGTGCGCGAGGCCGCGCTGCGCCACAACATGTATGCGACGTTCATGGCCAAGCCGATGGAGGGCGAGCCGGGCTCCGCGATGCACATCCATCAGAGTCTCGCCGATGCGCGCACCGGCCGCAACCTGTTCGCCGACGAAGGCGGGGTCGTGTCGCCGCTGTTTCACAGCTATCTCGCGGGGCTGCAGAAGTACACGCCGGCGCTGATGCCGATCTTCGCGCCGTACATCAACTCGTATCGCCGCCTGTCGCGCTTCATGGCCGCACCGATCAACGTGCAGTGGGGGTACGACAACCGCACGGTGGGCTTTCGCATTCCGCAGTCGAGCCCCGTCGCGCGACGCATCGAGAACCGGATTCCGGGTGTCGACTGCAACCCGTACCTCGCGCTCGCGGCGACGCTCGCCGCCGGCTATCTCGGCATCACGCAACAGCTCGCGCCGACCGAGCCGATCGCATCCGACGGCTACGACCTGCCGTACCAACTGCCGCGCAACCTCGAGGAAGGCATCTCGCTGATGGCCGCGTGCGAGCCGCTCGCCGGCATCCTCGGCGACAAGTTCGTGAAGGCCTATCTGGCGTTGAAGGAAACCGAATACGAAGCGTTCTTCCGCGTGATCAGCTCGTGGGAACGCAGGCACCTGCTGCTGCACGTGTAAGCGTGCGGCGCTGTTTGACGGAGAAAACATGACCGATCGAAACGAAGCACTTTCGCAGTACTCGACCGCCGAATACCGCGCGCTCGACGCCGCGCACCACATCCACCCGTTCTCGGACATGGGCGCGCTCAACCGTGCCGGCAGCCGCGTGATCGTGAAGGCCGACGGCGTCTACCTGTGGGACTCGGACGGCAACAAGATCATCGACGGGATGGCCGGCCTCTGGTGCGTGAACGTCGGCTACGGCCGCAAGGAACTCGCCGACGCCGCGTATCGCCAGATCCAGGAACTGCCGTTCTACAACACGTTCTTCAAGACCACGCATCCGCCGATCATCGAGCTTTCCGCGATGCTCGCGGAAGTGACACCGGCCGGCTTCAACCACTTCTTCTACTGCAACAGCGGCTCGGAAGGCAACGACACCGTGCTGCGCCTCGTGCACCAGTACTGGCGCGTGCAGGGCAAGCCGCAGAAGAAATACGTGATCTCGCGCAGGAACGGCTATCACGGCTCGACGATCGCGGGCGGCACGCTCGGCGGGATGGGCTACATGCACGAGCAGATGCCGTCGAAGGTCGAGCACATCGTGCATATCGACCAGCCGTATTTCTTCGGCGAAGCACAGGCAGGCGAGACGCCCGAAGCGTTCGGCCTCGCGCGTGCGCAGCAGCTCGAGGCGAAGATTCTCGAACTCGGCGCGGACAACGTCGCCGCGTTCATCGGCGAGCCGTTCCAGGGCGCGGGCGGCGTGATCTTCCCGCCGTCGACGTACTGGCCGGAAATCCGGCGGATCTGCCGCAAGTACGACATCCTGCTGGTGGCCGACGAGGTGATCGGCGGGTTCGGACGCACCGGAGAATGGTTCGCGCATCAGCACTTCGGCTTCGAGCCGGACCTGATCACGATGGCGAAGGGCCTGACGTCGGGCTACGTACCGATGGGCGCGGTGGGCATACACGAGCGCGTCGCGCGCCCGATCATCGACAACGGCGAATTCAACCACGGCCTCACGTATTCGGGCCACCCGGTGGCGGCGGCCGTCGCGGTCGCGAACCTGAAGTTGCTGCGCGACGAAGGGATCATCGAGCGCGTGAAGACCGAGATCGGCCCGTATTTCCAGCGCCGGCTGCGTGCCGCGCTGGGCGATCATCCGATCGTCGGGGAGATTGCCGGGGCAGGGCTCGTCGCGGGCGTTCAGCTTGCGCGCGATCGTGAGCGGCGCGAGCGGTTCGATGCGAGTGTCGATATCGGCACGATCTGCCGCGACTTCTGCTTCAACGGCAACCTGATCATGCGCGCGACCGGCGACCGGATGCTGCTGTCGCCGCCGCTCGTGATTCGCGAGGCGGAGGTCGACGAGATCGTCGACAAGGCGAAGCGTGCGTTTGACGCGACGGCGCAGCGGGTGGGGGACGTGCGGTAAGGCGTTACCTGCGAGCGGACGCGGCGGCGCATGACGTGGCGCCGCGTCGTGCAGGACACGCGCGACGCCAAAACGAAAAGGGCCTGCGTCGTGAGACGCAGGCCCTTGAATTCTTTGGTGGGCGGTACTGGGATCGAACCAGTGACCCCTGCCGTGTGAAGGCAGTGCTCTACCGCTGAGCTAACCGCCCAAAGAAGAATCAAATTATGTCAGAGCTTTTGGGGTTCGTAAAGCCCTTTGTGCAAATTTTTTTCAAACAGCTGCCAACGCCATTGCACGCGCCGCGCGCTCAGCCCGCGAGCGCGGGCAGCGCATCGATCGATGCGAGCACGTAGCCGGCAAAGCGCAGCGCCACCGGTTCGGCGGTGCCGCTGCGTTTCAGCGCGAGCGTGCGCGATTCGAGCGACGCATCCTTCAGCGGCAGGAACGCGAGCCGATCGCTTTTCGCCCGCTGCAGCACCTGCGGCACCAGCGCGATGCCCATTCCGAACTCGATCATCGACAGGATCGTCTGCCATAGCCGTGCCTCGTGGCGGATCAGCGGACTGAACCCCGCGTTCACGCACTGCGCGATGATCAGGTCGTGATAGTGCGGCGCGGCGTCGCGCGGAAACAGGATGAACGGTTCCGTCGCGAGCGTGGCGAGCGCGACCTGCCTGCGCCGCGCGAGCGGATGCGCGGCCGGCAGGCAGCACACGAACGGCTCCGCATAGACGGGCGCCGATTCGACGTCGGGCGGGAAGCGGCCCCAGTGCGCATAGCCGAGATCGATCTGGCCGCGCTGGATCGCCTGCACCTGCGCGTGCGTGTTCATCTCGCTCAACACGACCTCGACGCCCGGATAGTCGGCCTCGAAGCGACGCACCGCGTCCGGCAGCCCACGATACAGCATCGAGTGGACGAAGCCGATCCGCAGCCGGCCCGCGAGACCCGACGCGGAGCGCACCGTCAGGCGCTCGGCTTCGGCTGCCTGCAGCAGCAGCCGGCGCGCCTCGCCGAGCAGCACCTCGCCCGCGTTGGTCAGCGCGACCGTCTTGTTGGTGCGCGAAAAGAGCTGCACGCCGAGCGCGTCCTCGAACTTGCGGATGTCGAAACTCAGCGCCGGCTGCGAGATGAACAGGCGCTTCGCCGCGCGCCCGAAATGCAGCTCCTCGGCAACGGCCACGAAGTAGCGCAACTGCCTCAGTTCCATGGTGTCTCCTCCCGGCGGCGGCATCGATAAGCGACATCTATCGTACCGGACAAATCCTGTATTGGACGCTTATCGATCGCGCGCCTACGCTCTGCGGGAGGCTTGACGCAGGGCCGGCCGATGCCGCGACATCCGGCCCGGCCAATGCGCAGGCAACCCAGGAGACGCACGCATGAACGATACCGCTCGCACGCCGGACACCGGCGCATCCAATATCCCCGACAGCCGGGGCCTCAATTTCTTCACCGTCGATCCCGATCTCGGCGCGTTGCTGAAGCTGCATCTCGGCGACGCGTGCTATGCCGAACTCGAGCCGCGGCTGCGCGCGCTCGGCGCCCGCGTATCGGGCGAACTCGACGAATGGGCGTCGCGCGCGGACAAGCATCCGCCCGTGCTCGAGCACCGCAATCGGCGCGGCGAGGCCGTGCAGCGGATCGACAAGGATCCGGCCTACGTCGCGCTCGAACGCGTCGCGTATGCGGAACTCGGGCTCGCGTCGCTCAGCCACGGATCCGAAACCGTGCCGCCGCTCGTCAAGTACGCGCTGACGTTCCTGTTCGTGCAGGCGGAATTCGGGCTGTGCTGCCCGGTCAGCATGACCGATTCGCTGACGCGCACGCTGCGCCGCTTCGGCGATCCGGCGCTCGTCGCGCGCTATCTGCCGAGGCTCGCGTCGCGCGACTTCGACACGCTGTACCAGGGCGCGATGTTCATGACCGAGCAGGCGGCCGGCTCCGACGTCGGCCGGATCGCGACGCGCGCGACCCGCGAAACCGACGCGCACGGCGAGGCCGTCTGGCGCCTGACCGGCGACAAGTGGTTCTGCTCGAATGCGGACGCCGATCTCGCGATGGTGCTCGCACGGCCCGACGGCGCGCCGGACGGCATCAAGGGCCTCGCGCTGTTCCTGCTGCCGAAGACGCTGCCGGACGGCACGCGCAACCGCTACCGGATCGTGCGCCTGAAGGACAAGCTGGGCAGCCGTTCGATGGCGAGCGGCGAGATCGTGCTCGAAGGCGCGCAGGCTTGGCTGATCGGCGAGATCGGCCGCGGTTTTCACCAGATGGCCGACATGATCAACATGTCGCGGCTGTCGAACGGCGTGCGCGCGGCGGGGCTGATGCGGCGCGCGCTGAACGAGGCGCTGCACGTCGCCGCGCATCGCGAGGCGTTCGGGCGCAAGCTGATCGAGATGCCGCTGATGCAGCGCCAACTGATGAAGATGCTGCTGCCGGCCGAAGCCGCGCGCGCGATGTTCATGCAGATCGCGTTGCTGTTGCCGCAGGCCGACGCGGGCGACGAGCAGGCGGCGCGCTGCGTGCGGATCCTGACGCCTCTGATCAAGTTCCGCGCCTGTCGCGACGCGCGCCGCGTGACGGGCGACGCAATGGAAGTGCGCGGCGGCACCGGCTATATCGAGGAATGGAGCGACGCGCGGCTCGTGCGCGACGCGCACCTCGGTTCGATCTGGGAAGGCACGAGCAACATCGTCGCGCTCGACGTCGCGCGCGCCGCGCAGCGCGAGCATGCGCTCGACGCGCTGCGCACGTTCCTCGGCGATCGTCTGGGCGCGGCGCCGCTGCCCGACGCGAGCCGCACGGCGCTGCGGCGCATCCTCGCGCGGGCGTGCGATGCGCTCGCGAGGGTGGCCGGAGAAGGCGACGACGCGCGCGTGCGGCAGGCCGCGTCCGCGCTGTATTACGCGAGCGCGGCCGTGCTGATGGCCTGCGAGGGCGCACGGCTCGCACCGGATTTCAGGCGTCTCGCGCTCGCACACCTGATCGTACGTCACAAGCTGCTGCCGGTCGATCCGCTCGCGCCGGCGCCGCGCGACGACGAATCGGCCGCGTCCGACGCGCTGCTGCGCGGCCTGCCGGTCGCGCTCGACACGGCCCTCGACCTGCTGCCGGAGGTCGAGCGATGAACGCGACGCGTGGCGCACTGGACGGCCTGAAGGTCGTCGACCTGAGCCGGGTGCTCGGCGGCCCGTATTGCACGCAGGCGCTCGCCGATCACGGCGCGACGGTGGTCAAGATCGAGCCGCCCGCCGGCGACGAGACGCGCGGCTGGGGGCCGCCGTTCCTCGGCGACACGGCCTGGTACTTCATGGGCGTGAACCGCAACAAGGAAGGGCTCGCGCTCGACCTGTCGCGCGAAGAAGGGCGCGCGATCCTGTGGCGCCTGCTCGAAGAAGCCGACGTGCTCGTCGAGAACTTCAAGCCGGGCACGCTCGCGCGCTGGGGGATGGACTACGCACGCGACCTGCAGCCGCGCTTTCCGCGCCTGATCCACTGCGCGGTGACGGGCTTCGGCGACGACGGTCCGCTCGGCGGGCTGCCGGGTTACGACGCGGTGATCCAGGCGATGGCCGGGCTGATGAGCGTGAACGGCGAACGCGACGGCGACGCGACCCGCATCGGCCTGCCGATCGTCGACATGGTCACGGGGCTGAACGCACTCGCCGGCATCCTGCTGGCGCTCGCGGAGCGCGAGAAGAGCGGGCGCGGGCAGTCGATCGACGTGGCGCTGTACGACTGCGGCGTGTCGCTGCTGCATCCGCACCTGCCGAATTTCTTCGGGTCGGGCCGCGTGCCGGAACGCAGCGGCAACGCGCATCCGAACATCGCGCCGTACGACAGCTACCGCACGGCGACCGTGCCGATCTTCCTCGCGGTCGGCAACGACCGGCAGTTCGCGCGGCTCGTCGCGCATCTCGGCGCACCGGCGCTCGCCGGCGATCCGCGCTTCGTCGACAACCGCAGCCGCTGCGCGCATCGCCCGGAGCTGAAGACGGAACTGGAAGCGCGGCTCGGCGCGCACGCGTGCGAGCCGCTCGCGCGCGACCTGATGGCGGCCGGTGTGCCGTGCGGGCCGGTGCGCACGGTGGCCGACGTCGCGCACGATCCGCATGCGCTGCATCGCGAGCTGTTCGTCGAGATCGGCGCGTATCGCGGCACCGCGTCGCCGGTGAAGCTGTCGCGCACGCCGGCCACCTACCGGTCGGCGCCGCCCGCGCTCGGCCGCGACACGCGCGCGGTGCTCGATCGGCTCGGCGTCGATCGCGCGCTTCAGCAGCAATTGCTCGATGCCGGCGTGCTGAAGGTCGGGCCGGACGAGACGTGACGGGCCGAGGGCGCCCGCAAACGAACGTCGTCCCGAACGGACCGACGCCGACATCAAGCAACGCAACGTAGCGCAACCCCGCCAGCCGGCGGCGCAAGGCCGGCCCTCCGGCAACGCGCGCGACCGTCGCGCCGCCGATCACAAACATGGAGACATCGATGAGCCGTCCGCAATCCCCGCCCGCCGCGCAGCCGCGGCCTGGCCGCGCCGCCCTCGCGGCGTTCGTCGGCACCACGATCGAGTGGTACGACTTCTACATCTACGGCACGGCCGCGGCGCTCGTGTTCGGCAAGGTGTTCTTTTCCAGCACGATGGACCCCGGCGTCGCGACGCTGCTCGCGTTCGTCACGTTCTGGGCCGGCTTCGCCGCGCGGCCGCTCGGCGGGATCGTGTTCGGGCATCTCGGCGATCGCGTCGGCCGCAAGACGGCGCTCGTGATCACGCTGGTGATGATGGGGCTCGCGACGACCGGCATCGGGCTGCTGCCCGGCTATGCGTCGATCGGCGTGTGGGCGCCCGCGGGCCTCGTCGTGCTGCGCGTGCTGCAGGGCATCGCGGTCGGCGGCGAGTGGGGCGGCGCGGTGCTGATCGCGAGCGAGAACGCGCCGAAGCATCGCAGCATCCTGTATGCGGCGTTCGCGCAGCAGGGCTCGCCCACCGGCAACCTGCTGGCCACGGCCGCGTTCTTCGCGCTGAGCGCGCTGCCGACGCCGTCGTTCCTGATGTGGGGCTGGCGCATTCCGTTCCTGCTGTCGGCCGTGCTCGTGATCATCGGGATGGTGATCCGGCTGAAGCTCGAGGAATCGGTCGACATGCAGCGCGTGCTCGCGCGCAAGCGCACGGTGAAGCTGCCGCTGCGCGACGTCGTGCGCGACCACTGGGTCGTCGTGCTGCTCGCGGCCGGCACGCTGCCGGTGATCAACGTCACGTATTTCCGCAGCACGTTCGCGCTGTCGTGGGCGACCAAGGAACTCGGTTATGCGCAGGGTACGTTCCTCGGCATCCTGTCGATCTCGCTCGTCGTGCAGTTCCTGATGCAGCCGGTCGGCGCATGGTTCGTGTCGAAGATCGACATGCGGCGCGCGATGTGCTGGATTCTGATCCCGGAAATCGTGCTGATGCCCGTGATGTTTCATGCGCTCGCGACGGGTTCGTACTGGGTCGCCGTCGCGGGCATGTGCATCTCGACGATTCCGTCGGCGATGTTCTACGGCGCGGTCGGCGGCGTGCTCGCGCGCGTGTTCCCGGCCAACATCCGCTACACGGGCCTGTCGCTCGCGTATCAGTTGAGCGCGCTCGTCGTCGGCGGCGGCACGCCCGTGCTCGCGCAGGCGATCCTCAATGCGACGGGCAGCATCGTCGGCGTCGCGATCGCGTCGGGTCTCTATGCGCTCGTGTCGCTTGTCTGCATGGTGGCGCTGCTCAATCGCACCGGACATCGCGCCGACGAACTGTCGAGCGCCGAGCGCAGCGATGCGGCCGAGTGGGGCACCGAGCATACGGGCGCAGGGAACCCGGGCGGCGAAGCCGCGCCACCCGACGATCGCGGGACGTTGAAACCCGCGGGTTGAGCGGGCAGGTTGGCGCGATGCGCCGAGGCGGCGGCGCGGCGATTCCGCGGCATCGGGCGCCGGGCGGGCCGTGCGTCGCGTTGCCTTCGCGCGCGCCAGATCAGGCGTCCCAAAAGCAAACGGCACCGTGCGAGACACGGTGCCGTTTGCTTGGGGCTTTTGCTTCACGTCGCGACGCCGCCGGCACGGCCGGCCGTCGCGAGTCGCGTCGTCGCTCAGCCTTCCGTCGGCGGCACGTAGCCGGACGCCTGGTCCGCGCCGTCGCCGAAGAAGTACTTCTCCGTCTGCTTCATCAGATACTGGCGCGCGCGCGGGTCGGCCATGTTCAGGCGGTTTTCGTTGATCAGCATCGTTTGCTGCTTGAGCCAGCCTTGCCACGCTTCCTTCGAGACGCTCTCGTAAATGCGCTTGCCGAGTTCGCCCGGCAGCGGCGGGAAATCGAGGCCTTCGGCTTCCTTGCCGAGCTTCGCGCATTGGATCATTCGAGCCATCGTGTACTTCTCCTGTAATCGGTGTCTGGGGGAAGGGCAGTCGTGCCGGTGCTCAGAGCTGCTTCATCAGCACGAGCGACTTGCGCTGCCAGTTATAGAGTTTGCGACGGTCTTCCGGCAGGTCGTCGACGCTGACCTTGACGAAGCCGCGCTTGAGGAACCAGTGCTCGGTGCGCGTCGTGAGCACGAAGATGTGCGTGAGGCCGCGCGCGCGGGCGCGCTGCTCGATGCGCTTGAGCAGGCGTTCGCCGTCGCCCGAGCCCTGCGCTTCCGGCGCGACCGTCAGGCACGCCATCTCGCCGATCTTCTCCTGCTGGTACGGGTACAGCGCCGCGCAGCCGAACAGCACGCCATCGTGCTCGATCACCGAGAAGTGGTCGATGTCGCGTTCGATCTGGTGGCGGCCGCGCCGCACCAGCGTGCCGTCCGATTCGAGCGGCTCGATCAGCGACAGGATGCCGCCGACGTCGTCCGGCGTCGCTTCGCGCAGGCTTTCGAGGTTCTCGTACGAGATCATCGTGCCGACGCCGTCGTGCAGGAACAGTTCGAGCAGCATGCTGCCGTCGAGCGATTGCGGAATCAGGTGCGCGCGGGTCACGCCGCCGCGGCACGCGCGGATCGAATGCTTGAGGAAGAATGCGTCGTCGCCCTGGATGTTGCCGGAATCGAGCAGCTCGGCGGCCGCGTCGAGCGACATTTCGCGGACCAGGTCGCCTTCGTCGTCGACGATGCCGGGCCCTTCGGTCAGGAAGATGATCTTGTCGGCGCGCAGCGCGATCGCGGCCGCCGACGCGACGTCCTCCATCGACAGGTTGAACGCCTCGCCGGTCGGCGAGAACCCGAGCGGCGACAGCAGCACGAGCTTGCGGCTCGCGAGCGAATGACGGATCGATTCGGCGTCGATCTTGCGCACGATGCCCGTGTGCGCGAAATCGACTCCATCGAGAATCCCCACCGGCCGCGCGGTCACGAAGTTGCCCGACACGACGCTGATGTGCGCGTGCGCCATCGGCGAGTTCGGCAGACCCTGGCTGATCGCGGCCTCGATGTCGAGACGCACTTCACCGGCCGCTTCCTTCGCGGATTCGAGCGCGCGCGCATCGGTGATGCGCAGCCCGTGCGAAAACTCGGATTCGACACCGTGCAGGCTCAACTGCTCCTCGACCTGCGGGCGCGAGCCGTGGACCAGCACGATCTGGATGCCCATCGCCTGCAACAGCGCGATGTCCGATACGAGCGCGTTCAGCAGCCCCTGCTGCACCACCTCGCCGCCGAACCCCACGACGAACGTGCTGTTGCGGAACTTGTGGATATAGGGCGCGACGGAGCGCATCCAGTCGACGAACTGCGCGTGGCTGGCGGCCGAATCGTCGGCGGCCGGCGGCGTCGCGGCGCCGGTCTGGGCGGGAGGGAGGTCGGTTTGGGAATTCATGGGCGGGATTATAATGCGCCCCCATGTCGAATGTTTCTAAAAGTCCCGCGCCGACGCGGGCCAATACGCCGTCGGCGAAGCACCCGGATGGTGCGGCCGACGTGCGCGAGCAGCCCGGCCAGCCGCCGCGCCGGCAGCAGGACAAGCCGGCGGGCACGCCGGCACATGCGCCGCGCGGGCCGCGCAATGACGAACGGCGCGGCGACGCGCGCCAGCCGGCCGCGAAGGGCGCGCCGCAGGCCGCGGGCGAGCGTGCCCCGCGCCGCGAGCGTGCGCCGCGGGCCGCCGTCGCACCGAACCCCGTCCCGCCGATCACATACCCCGAAAGCCTGCCCGTGTCGGGCAAGCGCGACGAAATCGCGCGCGCGATCGCCGGCCACCAGGTCGTCATCGTCTGCGGTGAAACGGGCTCGGGCAAGACCACGCAGTTGCCGAAGATCTGTCTCGATCTCGGCCGCGGGCTCGGCGCCGGCGGCACGGGCCTGATCGGCCATACGCAGCCGCGGCGCCTGGCCGCATCGTCCACCGGCCGCCGGATCGCCGAGGAACTCGGCACGCCGTTCGGCGAGGTGGTCGGCTACAAGGTGCGCTTTACCGACAATCTCGCGCCGGGCGCGTCCGTGAAGCTGATGACGGACGGCATCCTGCTCGCCGAGACGCAGACCGACCCGTTGCTGAAGGCGTACGACACGCTGATCATCGACGAGGCGCACGAGCGCAGCCTGAACATCGACTTCCTGCTCGGCTATCTGAAGGAGATCCTGCCGCGGCGGCCGGACCTGAAGCTGATCGTCACGTCCGCGACGATCGACGCCGACCGCTTCGCGCGCCATTTCGGCACCGACGAACGCCCGGCGCCCGTGATCGAGGTGAGCGGGCGGCTGTATCCGGTCGAGATGCGTTACCGCCCGGTGGCCGAGGATCGCCCGGCGGTGAAGAACGCGGAAGGCACGGGCGGCCGCGATCGCGTGAAGACCGCGCGCGAGGCCGAGCGCGACCTGATGGACGCGATCGTCGACGCAGTCGACGAGCTGTGCCGCGAAGGCCCCGGCGACGTGCTGGTGTTCCTGCCCGGCGAGCGCGAGATCCGCGAGGCGGCCGAGGCGCTGCGCAAGCACCATCCGCCGCATACCGAGATCCTGCCGCTGTTCGCGCGGCTGTCGGCGGCTGACCAGGACAAGGTGTTCAAGGCGTCGAACGCGCGCCGCATCGTGCTCGCGACCAACGTGGCCGAAACCTCGCTGACGGTGCCGGGCATCCGCTACGTGGTCGACACCGGTCTCGCGCGCGTGAAGCGCTATTCGTACCGGAACAAGGTCGAGCAGCTGCAGGTCGAGTCGATCTCGCAGGCGGCCGCGAACCAGCGCGCGGGCCGTTGCGGCCGCGTGGCCGACGGCGTGTGCATCCGCTTGTACGAGGAAAGCGACTACCAGGCGCGCGCACGCTTCACCGATCCGGAAATCCTGCGTTCGTCGCTCGCGTCGGTGATCCTGCGGATGAAGTCGCTGCACCTGACGGCGATCGAATCGTTCCCGTTCCTCGAACCGCCGCCCGGCCGCGCGATCGCGGACGGCTACCAGTTGCTGAACGAGCTCGGCGCGGTCGACGACGACAACGCGCTGACGCCGCTCGGCTGCGAGCTCGCGCGGCTGCCGCTCGACCCGCGCGTCGGCCGGATGATTCTGGCCGCGCGCGACCAGCAGTCGCTGCGCGAGGTGCTGATCATCGCGAGCGCGCTGTCCGTGCAGGATCCGCGCGACCGCCCGATCGAAGCGCAGGAGCAGGCCGACCAGGCGCACCGCCGGTTCGCCGACGAGCGCTCCGAATTCCTGCAGTGGCTGAAGATCTGGGCGTGGTTCGAGGAAGCCGTCGCGCACAGGAAGTCGAATCGCCAGCTCGTCGACGCCTGCCGGCAGAATTTCCTGTCGCACCTGCGGCTGCGCGAGTGGCGCGACGTTCATTCGCAGCTGCTGACGGTCGTGCGCGAGCACGGCTGGCGACTCAACGAAGTCGAGGCCACCTACGAACAGATTCATCTGGCCCTGTTGACGGGCCTGCTCGGCAACATCGGGATGAAAGCGGATGACGATCCGCATTACCTCGGCGCGCGCGGCATCAAGTTCTACCTGTGGCCCGGCTCCGCGCTCGCGAAGAAGGCCGGCCGCTGGGTGATGGCGGCCGAACTCGTCGAGACGAGCCGGCTGTACGCGCGATGCCTCGCGAAGATCGAGCCCGAGTGGGTCGAGAAGGTCGGCGCGCATCTGCTGAAAAAATCGCTGTCGGAGCCGCACTGGGAAAAGCGCCCGGCGCAGGTGAGCGCGTTCGAGCGCGCGACGCTGTACGGGTTGCCGATCTACCACCGGCGGCGCGTCGCGTTCGGCAAGCAGGACCCGGCGCGCGCACGCGAATTGTTCATCCGCGGCGCGCTGGTCGAGGGCGAATTCGACACGAAGCTGCCGTTCTTCGCGCACAACCGCAAGCTGCTCGCCGACATCGAGCAGCTCGAACACAAGTCGCGCCGCCAGGACGTGCTGGTCGACGACGAGCTGATCTACGCGTACTACGACCATGCGATTCCGGAAGGCATCCATACGGGCGCCGCGTTCGAGCGCTGGTATCGCGACGAGGTGAAGAAGGCCGGCCAGCCCGACGACAAGCAGCGGCTGCTGTACCTGTCGCGCGACGACCTGATGCGCCACGAGGCGGCCGGCGTGACGACCGATCTGTTCCCGAAGCGCGCGACGATGGCCGGCGTCGAGATGGCGCTCACGTATCACTTCGAGCCCGGCACGCCGCGCGACGGCGTGACGCTCGCGGTGCCGCTCTTCGCGCTGAACCAGGTCGATGCGCGCCGCTGCGAGTGGCTCGTGCCGGGGATGCTGAAGGAAAAGGTGCAGTTGCTGTTGAAGTCGCTGCCGCAGAAGCTGCGCCGGCACTGCGTGCCGCTGCCCGAGTACGCGGCGGGCTTCGTCGAGCGGATGGGGCGCGAGCGCTTTGGCGCGGGCGGGCTCGTCGAGGCGCTGATCGCCGACGTGCGCGGCGAGACGCAGGTCGCGATGAAGTCGGCCGATTTCAAGCTCGAGACGTTGCCCGCGCATCTGTTCATGAATTTCAAGGTGATCGACGAGCACGGCCGCCAGCTCGCGATGGGGCGCAATCTCGCGCAGCTTCGCCAGGAGCTCGGCGCGCAGGCGCAGCAGCAGTTCCAGAAGATCGCGGCGGCGTCGACGCTCGCGCCGGGCGGCGACGCCGGCGCGGGCGATGCAGTCGGCGCGCCGGCGCCGGCCGCCGCGCAGGCTTCGGCCGCGAAGGGCGGCAAGCCGGGCAAGGGCGCCGCGCCGCAGACGGCCGCCCCACGGATGGCCGCCCCGACGGAAACCGGCGCGACGGCGTTGTACGAGAACCTGACGACGTGGAATTTCGGCAAGCTGCCCGAGCTGCTGGAAATCCGCCGGCGTGGCCAGACGCTGTACGGGTATCCGGCGCTCGTCGACCGCGGCACGCATTGCGACGTCGAGGTGTTCGATTCGCCGGAGGAGGCCGCGCGCATCCACCGGGCCGGCTTGCGGCGGCTGTTCGCGCTGCAGTTGAAGGAGCCGATCAAGTTCCTGGAAAAGAACCTGCCGGGCCTGCGCGAGATGGCGATGCAGTACATGTCGCTCGGCACGCAGGACGAGTTGCGCGACCAGTTGATCGACACGGCGCTCGACCGCGCGTGCCTGCAGGACCCGCTGCCCGACGACGACGCGAGCTTCCACACGCGCCGCGACGAGGGCAGGAGCCGGCTGAACCTGCTCGCGCAGGAAATCGCGCGGCTCGTCGGGCAGATCCTGGCCGAATACGCGGGCCTCGTGAAGAAGCTCGCGCAGGCGAAGCCGTTCGCGCAGGCCCATGCCGACCTGCAGCAGCAACTGGCCGCGCTGGTCGGCAAGCGCTTCGTGATCGACACGCCTTACGCGCAGCTTGCGCATTTCCCGCGCTATCTGAAGGGCATCGCGCTGCGGATCGACAAGCTGAAGGCCGATCCGGCGCGCGACGCGAAGCAGTCGACCGAGCTGCTGCCGCTCGTCCAGCAGTACCAGCGCGCGGTGTCGCAGCGCGGCGGCGTCGCCGATGCGCGGCTCGCGGAATTCCGCTGGCTGCTGGAGGAACTGCGGATTTCGCTGTTCGCGCAGGAACTGCGCACGCCGATGCCGGTCTCTGTCAAGCGTCTGCACAAGGTCTGGGAGTCGATGCAGCGCTAGCGCGACATCGGTCGGCCGGGCCTGCACGGGCAGCCCAGGCCTGCGCCGCGGCGGCCCGTGCGGCCGCCCGGCGTGCGGCAAGGTGGCGCAAAAGCGGCGCAATCCCGGCATGGGTCAACCGGAGGGGCCCGCCGAACGTTCTACAATCACTGCTGTTCCACGACGTGAGTCTTCATGCGCACTTTCCTTTCCTTCGGCCGCACGCTTGCGCTGGCCGCCGCCGTGCTGGCGCCCGCCGCACACGCGAATAACGTGATCGTCCTCAATTCGGCCGAAGCGACGCTTTCCCTGATCGACCAGCAGACCCGCGAAGTCGTTTCCACGATGCCGACCGGCAAGGAACCGCACCATTTGATGGCGACGCCCGACAATGCATCGCTGATCGTCGCGAATTCGGTCTCGAACAGCCTGATGTTCCTCGATCCGAAGACGGGCAAGCTGCAGCGCACCGTCGAAGGGATCGACGATCCTTACCAGCTTGGCTTCTCGCCCGACCGCAAGTGGTTCGCGGCGGCCGGTTTGCGGCTCGATCGCGTCGACATCTACGGCTACGACGGCCGCGACCTGAAGCTCGTGAAGCGCGTGCCGCTCGCGGTGATGCCGAGCCACCTCGCGTTCACGAAGGACAGCAAGACGCTGCTCGTGTCGCTGCAGGTGTCCGGCGAGATCGCGGCGATCGATCTGCCGACGCAGACGGTCAAGTGGAAGATGAAGGTCGGCAAGGTGCCGGCCGGCCTGTGGCTCACGCCCGACGACAAGTTCCTGCTGGTCGGGATGACCGGCGCGGATTACGTCGCAGTCGTCGACTGGCGCAACCAGAAGGTCGTCAAGCAGATCTACACGGGCAAGGGCGCGCACAACTTCCGCTCGCTCGCCGACGGCACGCACGTCGCGGTCACCAACCGCGTCGCGAACACGATCAGCATCATCGACGAGAACGCGCTCACCAACGTCGGCGACATCACCGGCCTGCTGCCGGGCCCCGACGACATGGAGCTGTCCGCCGACAAGAAGACGCTGTGGGTGACGTTCCGTTTCGCGAAGAAGGTCGGGATCATCGATCTGGCCTCGCGCAAGCTGGTGCAGACGATCGCCGTCGGCCGCTCGCCGCACGGCATCTACTTCTACGACCGCGCGCCGTGGAAGGCGGCGAACGGCGCGTGACGGGCGGAGGCGGACGATGCTGCACCTGATCGACGCGTTCGTGTCGGACATCCAGACCTGGCTGTACGTCGACGTCGTGCAGCCGCTCCTCTTCAAGTTCAACCTGATGGACTACGACGAGGACACCTACGACGCGCTGTACTGGGTGATCATCGGCGCGCTGCAGATGGTGCTGATGTTCGCGCTGCTGCGCCCGCTCGAGGCGCTGCTGCCGGTCGAGCGCTGGAAGAACCGCCGCGCGGTGCGGGTCGACGTGATCTACACGGCGATCTCGAAGCTCGGCATCTACACGCTGTTCTTCTTCTTCGCGCTGCAGCCGGTGTTCGACAACTTCCAGGCGTGGCTGCGCCTGCATGGCGTGTCGAACGTCAACCTCGACTACCTGTGGCCGGGCGTGACCTCGCAGCCGATCGTCGCGTTCGCGATCTACCTCGTCGTGCTCGATTTCGCCGGCTACTGGTATCACCGCTGGCAGCACAAGTTCGGCATCTGGTGGGAGCTGCACGCGGTTCATCACAGCCAGCGTCAGATGTCGCTGTGGTGCGACGACCGCAACCACCTGCTCGACGACGTGATCCAGTCGTGTTTCTTCGCGGCGATCGCGCTCGTGATCGGCGTGACGCCGTCGCAGTTCGTCGTGCTGACCGCGGTCACGAACTTCCTGCAGAGCATCCAGCATACGAATGCGCGGCTGTCGTACGGCCGCATCGGCGAGCGCCTGCTCGTCAGCCCGATCTTCCACCGCCGGCACCATGCGGTCGGCTACGGCCACGAAGGCACCAAGTACGGCTGCAACTTCGGCGTGCTGTTCCCGTGGTGGGACATGATGTTCGGCACCGCGTCGTGGAACCGCACGGTCGAGCCGACCGGCATCCGCGAGCAGGTCGAGGGCGTGTCCTACGGCGACGGCTTCTGGTCGCAGCACGGCCTGGCGTTCGTGCGGATCTTCCGGCGCCTGTTCCCCGCGAAGCGCGGCGCGGCGTCGGCCTGATCCCGATTCCGGCCTGTCTCCCGTCGAGCGACGCTTCCACGCGGCCCGCAGGCGCTTTGGCGCAGGCGGGCCGTGTGGTTTATCCTTTCCCCGTTTTTCTCCGTCAATCCACACTCCATAGGCTCGCATGAACGACTTGCTGCGTTCCTTCGTCCGGGCGCTCGCCAGCGCGCTGCACCCGCGCATGCTGTGGCTCACGCTGATGCCGTTCGTCGTCTCGGCGCTGCTGTGGGGCGCCGTGCTGTGGTTCTCGTGGCAGACGCTGATCGACGTCGCGCGCGGCGCGCTCGACGGGTTCGTGCTGACGGCCGCGCTGTATCGCGCGTTCGATGCGATCGGCATGTCGCAGCTGCACGCGGTCGTCGCGCCGTTCGTGGTCGTGTCGCTCGCGATTCCGCTGATCGTGCTGACCGTGCTGCTGCTGATCGCGACGATCTCGATGCCGGTCGTGATCAAGCACCTGTCGAACCGGCAGTTCGCGGCGCTTGAGCCGAAGCGGGGCGGCACGTTCTTCGGCAGCGTGGTCAATTCGCTCGGCGCGGCGATCGTCGGCGTCGTGCTGCTCGTCGTCACGATCCCGCTGTGGCTGATTCCGCCGTTCTTCGCGCTGCTGCCGCCGGTGATCTGGGGCTGGCTCACGTATCGCATGATGACCTACGACGCGCTCGCGCTGCACGCGAGCCGCGACGAGCGCCGCGCGCTCGTGCGCCGGCATCGCTGGCCGCTGATCGGCATCGGCGTCGCGACCGGGCTGCTCGGCACCGTGCCGACCTTCGTGTGGGTTTCGTCGGTCTGGATGATGGTGCTGTTCCCGTTCGTCGCGGCCGCCATGATCTGGGTATACGCTTTCATCCTCGTCTTCTCGGCGCTGTGGTTCGGGCACTACTGCCTGCGCGCGCTGGAGGACCTGCGCGCCAGCGCGCGCGCCACCGCAATCGACATGGGGCAGGCATGAGCATCGGCATCATCATCATCGGCGACGAAATCCTTTCGGGCCGCCGGCAGGACAAGCATCTGGCGAAGGTCATCGAGCTGCTCGGCGCGCGCGGCCTCGCGCTCGACTGGGCCGAATACGTCGGCGACGATCCGGCGCGCATCACCGCGACGCTCGCGCGCGCGATCGCGTCGGGCGACATCGTGTTCTCGACGGGCGGGATCGGCGCGACCCCCGACGACCATACGCGCCAGTGCGCGGCCGCCGCGCTCGGCGTGCCGCTCGAGCTGCATCCGGAAGCGAAGGCGCTGATTTCGGAACGCATTCGCGAGACGCACGCCGACCCGGCCACGCCGGTCGATTTCGAATCGCCGGAGAACCAGCATCGATTCAACATGGGCGTGTTTCCGGCGGGCGCGACGATCATCCCGAACGGCTACAACCGGATTCCCGGCTTCTCGGTCGGCCATCTCCACTTCGTGCCGGGCTTCCCGGTGATGGCGTGGCCGATGATCGAATGGGTGCTCGATACGAAGTACGCGCATCTGCATCACGCGACGCCGCATGCCGAGCGCTCGCTGGTCGTGTTCGAGTTGCCGGAATCGACGCTGACGCCGCTGATGGAGAAGATCGAGCGCGATTTCCCCGGCGTGCGCGTATTCAGCCTGCCGAGCGTCGGCGACGCGGAGCGCGGCGGCATCTACGCGCGCCGTCACATCGACCTCGGCGTGAAGGGCGAGCCGGAAGCAGTCGCGGCCGCGTTCGTGAAGCTGCGCGAAGGCGTGCACCTGCTCGGCGGCGACGTCGTCGAGCCCGATACGCCGCGCGCCTGAGCGGCCTGCAACGGGGCCGTACCAAAAACAACGGGCCGCGCAATGCGGCCCGTCATCGGCATGTCATCGCCCGGCTCGACGATGAGGCTGTCGCAACCGGCGGGCGTGGCGCGCCGTCAGGCGCCGATCCACGGCAGTTTGCGGAAGCACCAGCCGTCGACCGTCTTGCGGTGGCCTTCGGCGTCCTTGGCGCCCTCGAAGCCTTCCAGCAGATCGAAGGCCTTCGTGAAACCGGCCTGCGCGGACGCGACCGCGGCGAGCTTCGAGCGCGCGGCGCTGCGGCACAGGAACAGGATGGGCGTATCGGCCGGGAGGGCCGCCTTCAGTTCGTTGACGAATTCGGCGTTCGGCACGCCGCCCGGGTAGCGCGTCCATTCGACGTGCAGGTACTGGCCGTCGCCGACGAGCGGGCGGCCGACCCAGTCGAGCTCGGCGCGCGTGCGCACGTCGACGAGGCGCGCCGACGGGTCGAGCTGCAGCAGTTCGAACGCCTCGACCGGCAGCAGCGCGCCGGCGTAGTTGAGCGCGCCTTGTGCGCGGCGTTCGTCGGCCTTCGCGTAAAGCTGGTCGAGCGTACTCATGGCAGGGTCTCCGTATCGGTCAAACGAGCATTCTAGCGCGGCGGCGTCGCGCGGATGCCGGCGTGAGCGGTGGTGCAGGCACGGACCACGCGTTCACCAAAAAAGTGCAAAATGGCGCGAATGCACCAGGATGATTCGGCTGCGCCGCCGTATCCGCACGAGCGCACCATTTCGGTGCGCCCCCGCCAGCGCCAGTACGGCGGAGAGCCCTGCAATTGCGCAGGCGAGCCCCGCCAGGGCGCGGGCTGGCGTGATCCGCGTCGGTTTTGCGATGGTTGGCACGGAAGCTGCTATATAGAATTCGGTCGAATCGGGGCGCGCTGCGCCAAAGCAAGACCCCGGTCAGCTCGATAAACGAGGCGGTTTCCCAGTCCGCCGGAATTGTTCAATCAGGAGAAGAGGTTATGAGTAAAACCGTCGCCGACGTCATGCAGCTCGTGAAGGACGAGGACGTCAAGTTTGTCGATTTCCGCTTCACGGATACGCGCGGCAAGGAGCAGCACGTGTCGGTGCCGGTTTCGGCGTTTGACGAAGACAAGTTCGAAAGCGGGCATGCATTCGACGGTTCGTCGATCGCGGGCTGGAAGGGCATCGAGGCGTCGGACATGCTGCTCATGCCGGACCCGAACGCAGCGTTCGTCGACCCGTTCTACGAAGAGTCGACCCTCGTGCTGACCTGCGACGTGGTCGAGCCGGCCGACGGCAAGGGCTACGAGCGCGATCCGCGTTCGCTCGCGAAGCGCGGTGAAGCGTACCTGAAGAGCACGGGCATCGGCGACACGGCCTACTTCGGTCCGGAACCGGAATTCTTCATTTTCGACTCGGTCCAGTGGAACACGGACATGTCGGGCTGCTTCGTGAAGATCAACTCGGAAGAAGCGCCGTGGTCGGCAGGCAAGGAATTCGAAGGCGGCAACACGGGCCACCGCCCGGGCACGAAGGGCGGCTACTTCCCGGTCGCGCCGGTCGACACGTTCCAGGACATGCGTTCGGAAATGTGCCTGCTGCTCGAACAGCTCGGCATCCCGGTCGAAGTGCACCACCACGAAGTGGCGGGCCAGGGCCAGAACGAAATCGGCACGAAGTTCTCGACGCTGGTTCAGCGCGCCGACTGGACGCAATGGTCGAAGTACATCATCCATAACGTCGCGCACTCGTACGGCAAGACGGCGACGTTCATGCCGAAGCCGGTCGTCGGCGACAACGGTTCGGGCATGCACGTTCACCAGTCGATCTGGAAGGACGGCCAGAACCTGTTCGCGGGCAACGGCTATGCCGGCCTGTCGGAACTGGCGCTGTTCTACATCGGCGGCATCATCAAGCACGCCCGTGCACTGAACGCGATCACGAACCCGACGACGAACTCGTACAAGCGTCTGGTCCCGCACTTCGAGGCACCGGTCAAGCTCGCGTACTCGGCGCGCAACCGTTCGGCATCGATCCGCATTCCGCACGTGTCGAACCCGAAGGGCCGCCGTATCGAAACGCGCTTCCCGGATCCGATGGCGAACCCGTACCTGTGCTTCACGGCGCTGATGATGGCCGGCCTCGACGGGATCCAGAACAAGATCCATCCGGGCGAAGCAGCGGACAAGAACCTGTACGACCTGCCGCCGGAAGAGGATGCCAAGATCCCGACCGTGTGCGCGGGCCTCGACCAGGCACTCGAAGCGCTCGACAAGGATCGCGAGTTCCTGACGCGCGGCGGCGTGTTCACGGACGGCATGATCGACGCGTACCTCGCGCTGAAGGAGCAGGAGCTGGCGAAGTTCCGCATGACGACGCACCCGATCGAGTTCGAGATGTACTACTCGCTCTAATCGGCGATGGCGCTTCGATTCAGCGCCGTCATGCCGGTTCGTTCCCGTCGCGCGGCTTGCGGCGGGAACGGCGGAGTCTGAAAGGGGACGGCGTCCGGCCGTCCCTTTTTTGTTCCGACGATTTTCATTTTCTGGCCCGGTGAGGCGCGACAAGCACGCAGATGGTTCTGAAGAATCTGATCAAGGCGAAAACGGGGCAGCCCGAACGACTGACGGACGACGAGCGGCTCGCGCGCTCGGGTCTGCTGGCGGGGCTCGAAGCGCTGCCGACGGTCGTGATCGTGCTCGACCGCAAGACGCTGCGGGTCGCGTTCGCGAACCCGTCCGCGGAGGCGATGCTCGACATCTCGCGGCGGCAGCTCGCGCAGCGGCCGTGGGGCGAGATTTTCCCGAACGCGAACGAGCTCGCGTCGACGATCACCGCGATCGGCCAGGAACGCTTTCACGCGACGCACCTCGATACCGTGCTCGACCGGCCCGGCCGCGAACCGCTGCATGTGCATGCGATCGTCGGCTTCCTCGAGAACGCGCCCGATTTCGTGCTCGTCGAGCTGTTCGAGAACGAACGGCAGTCGCGCACCGACCGCGAAGAGCGCATCCACGACCTGACCGCGGTCAACAAGCAACTGATCCGCAACCTCGCGCACGAGATCAAGAACCCGCTCGGTGGCATTCGCGGCGCAGCCCAGCTGCTCGAATTCGAACTGGGCGAGCGCGAGCGCGGCGAGTTGCGCGAATACACGCAGGTGATCATCAAGGAGTCCGACCGCCTGCAGACGCTCGTCGACCGGTTGCTGGAGCCGCACCGGCATCCGCATATCGTCGGCGACGTGAACATTCATGAAGTGTGCGAACGCGTGCGCGCGGTGATGCTCGCGGAATTCCCGCGCGGGCTCACGATCGAGCGCGACTACGACGTGAGCGTGCCGGACCTGCGCGGCGACAAGGAGCAGTTGATCCAGGCGCTGCTGAACATCGTGCGCAACGCCGCGCAGGCGCTGCGCGAACGAATCGCGCAGGGCGACGCGAAGATCGAGCTGCGCACGCGCATCGCGCGCAAGGTGACGATCGCCAAGCGCCTGTACCGGCTGGCACTGGACTTGCACGTGATCGACAACGGGCCCGGCATTCCGGAAGAGATCCGCGACCGGATCTTCTATCCGCTCGTGTCCGGGCGCGACGACGGCAGTGGCCTCGGCCTCACGCTCGCCCAGACGTTCGTGCAGCAGCACGACGGGATGATCGAGGTCGAAAGCCGGCCCGGCCGTACCGAATTTCAGATTCTGTTGCCGCTCGACCATTGAGCGGCGACATGCGATTCACCCATACCTGACCGACCTATGAAGCCGATCTGGATAGTAGACGACGACCAATCGATCCGCTGGGTGCTTGAGAAGGCACTCGCCCGGGACAGCTTCGCGACGAAGAGCTTCGCGAACGTGCGCGACGCGCTGGCCGCGCTCGACCACGAGACGCCGCAGGTGCTCGTGTCCGACATCCGGATGCCGGGCGGCTCGGGCCTCGAGTTGCTGCAGGCGATGCACGAGCGCCTGCCGGGCCTGCCCGTCATCATCATGACGGCGTTCTCCGATCTCGACAGCGCCGTCGCGGCGTTCCAGGGCGGCGCGTTCGAATACCTCGCGAAGCCGTTCGACGTCGACAAGGCCGTCGAGCTGATCCGCCGCGCGGTGGAAGAAAGCCTGCGCGGCGGCGCGCCGCAGGACGAGCGCGTGGCCGAGGCGCCCGAGATGCTCGGGCAGGCGCCCGCGATGCAGGACATGTTTCGCGCGATCGGCCGGCTGTCGCATTCGGCCGCGACCGTGCTGATCACCGGCGAGTCGGGCACCGGCAAGGAGCTCGTCGCCCGGGCGCTGCACCGTCACAGCCCGCGCGCGAACGGGCCGTTCATCGCGCTGAACACGGCGGCGATTCCGAAGGATCTGCTCGAATCCGAACTGTTCGGCCACGAGCGCGGCGCGTTCACCGGCGCGCAGACGACGCGGCAGGGCCGCTTCGAGCAGGCCGAGAACGGCACGCTGTTCCTCGACGAAATCGGCGACATGCCGTTCGACCTGCAGACGCGCCTGTTGCGCGTACTGTCGGACGGGCAGTTCTATCGGGTCGGTGGCCACAACCCGCTGCGCGCGAACGTGCGCGTGATCGCCGCGACGCACCAGAATCTCGAGTCGCGCGTGCGGCAGGGGCTGTTCCGCGAGGACCTTTACCACCGGCTCAACGTGATCCGGCTGCGCCTGCCGCCGCTGCGCGAACGCAGCGAGGACATCGCGCTGCTCACGCGCCACTTCCTGCAGAAAAGCGCGCGCGATCTCGGCGTCGAGCCGAAGCGCGTGTCCGACGACGCGCTCGCGTACCTGAGCTCGCTGCCGTTTCCCGGCAACGTGCGGCAGCTCGAGAACCTCGCGAACTGGCTGACCGTGATGGCGCCCGCGCAGACGGTCGAGATCAAGGATCTGCCGCCCGATCTCGTGCCGGCCGGCGCGCCCGCTGCGCCGGCCGCCGCGACGGGCGACGGCACGGAAGCGCTCGGCAGCGGCGGCCATGCTGCGGCCGTGCCTGCCGCGGTCGGTGCCGCGCCGGCGGCGTCCGCGCCCGTCGCGAGCGCGGCGAACGGCGGTGCGCCTGCCGGCTACCCGGTGTGGGAGCACGGGTTGCGCACCGAAGTCGCGCGGCTGTTGCGCGAGAACTCGGCCGACGTGATGGACGAGCTCGCGCGCCGCTTCGAGGCGGCCGTGATCCGCGAGGCGCTCGACTTCACGCGCGGCCGCAAGGTCGAGGCCGCGGAGCGGCTCGGCATCGGCCGCAACACGATCACGCGCAAGATCCAGGAACTCCATCTGGAGCCCTGAGCTCGATTCATGGCATGCGCGGGCCCGCGCATGCCGCGATCGGACATAATCGCGGTTTGCACGCAGTTTGCCATTCCGCCGCTCCTCCATGTCCGATTCCTTCCGCTGGCCCGCCGGGGCCGACCCGTTCCGTTTCCTCGAAGCGCTCGACAGCAAGCGCGCCCGCACGTGGGTCGACGAGCAGAATGCGCGCACGCGCGCCGCGCTGCGCGACGACGATGCCTATCGCGCGCTGACCGCGCGTCTCGCGAAAGCGTATCTGCCGCGCGAACGCCCGGTGATTCCGACCCGCTGGCGCGACTGGGCGTACGACCTGTGGCAGGACGATCTCCACCCGAAGGGGCTGTGGCGCCGCACGCGCTGGGACGACTGGCGTGCCGGCCGTCCCGACTGGGAAACGCTGCTCGATATCGACGCCCTCGGCGCCGAAGAGGGCGAGTCGTGGGTGTTCGAGCAGGAGGCGATCCTGTATCCGGACGGCGATCGCGCGCTGCTGTCGCTGTCGCCGGGCGGCGCCGACGCGGTCGTCGTGCGCGAATTCGATCTCGTCGAGCGCCGGTTCGTCGATGGCGGCTTCACGATCGACGAACCGGGCCATCACACGGTCGGCTGGATCGATCGCGACACCGTTTACGTGAGCTGGGATCGCGGCGAAGCGCATGCGACCGCGGCCGGTTATCCGTATGAAGCGCGGCGCTGGGTGCGCGGTACGGCGCTCGCCGACGCGCCGGTCGTGTTCAAGGGCGAGCCGGACGACATCAGCGCGGGTGCGTGGTTCGATCCGATCGACGGCCGCCACGTCGCGTGGCGCAGCGTCGATTTCTTCGATGCACACGCGTACCGGCTGACCGACGCGGGCGAATGGGCGCGCTACGACGTGCCGACGCACGTCGAGGTCGGGTTCTGGGAAGGCTGGCTCGTGCTGGAGCCGCGCCTCGACTGGGATTGCGACGGCGCGCGCCACGCGGGCGGCTCGCTGCTCGCGATCCGCGAGCAGGCGTTCCTCGCCGGCGCGCGCGACTTCACGACGCTGTTCGCGCCGCAGCCGACGACGTCCGCCTGTACGTGGACGCACACGCGCACGACGCTGATCGCAAGCTGGCTCGACGACGTGCACAACCGCACGATGCTGTGGCAGCCGCGGCAGCGCGACGACGGGTCGTGGACGTGGGATGCGCGGCCGTTCGAATGGCCGGGCGATGCGCAAATCGACGTCGAGCCCGTCGAAGCGACGCTGAACGACGAGGTGTACGTCGACGTCGATACGTATCTCGATCCGCCCGAATGCTGGCTGGCCGATCTGGCCGACCGCGCGGACGATGCGGGCGCGCGCCGCGTGCTGCTCGACCGGCCGCCGGTGCAGTTCGATGCGGCCGGGCTCGTCGTACGCCGCGCGAGCGCGCGTTCGCGGGACGGCACGGTGGTGCCGTACACGCTGATTGGGCCGCGCGATGCGCTCGACCCGACGGAGGGCATGGCGCGGGTCGCGCGGCCGTGCCTGTTGTCGGGCTACGGCGGCTTCGCGATCCCGAACCTGCCGGGTTACAGCGATGCGTTCGGCATCGGCTGGCTCGAACGCGGCGGCGTGATGGCGTTCGCGCACATCCGCGGCGGCGGCGAATTCGGGCCGCGCTGGCACGTCGACGCGCAGCGCGAACACCGGCAGCGTTCGTTCGACGATTTCATCGCGGTCGCCGAGGATCTGGCCGCGACCGGCGTGACGACCGCCGCGCAGCTCGGAATCGAGGGCGGCAGCAACGGCGGGTTGCTGGTCGCCGCGTGCATGATGCAGCGGCCGGAGCTGTTCGGTGCGGTGCTGTGCCGCGTGCCGCTGCTCGACATGCAGCGCTATCCGAAGCTGCACGCGGGCGCCGCATGGCTCGACGAATACGGCGACCCGGACGATCCGCGCGAGGGCGCGGCTCTGGCCGCGTATTCGCCGTATCACCGCGTGCGCGAAGGTGTCGTGTACCCGCCGTTGTTGCTGACGACGTCGACGCGCGACGACCGCGTGCATCCCGCGCATGCGCGCAAGATGGCCGCGCGCATGCAGGCGCTCGGTCACGAACGGGTGTGGTACTGGGAGAACACCGACGGTGGCCACGGCACTGCGGACGATCTCGAACGTGCGGAAGCCGACGCAGCCGAATTCGGTTTCCTGTGGGCCCATCTCGGGCCGGCGCCCGCGCGGCGCTGATCGCGCGCGGGCGCGTGCGCGATCAGCCGACGATCGCGACGACGGGCGTGTGGTCGGACGGCTGTTCCCACGTGCGCGGCGTGCGATCGACTTCGCACGACGCGCAGGTCGCCGCGAGCGCCGGCGACAGCAGGATGTGGTCGATGCGCAGCCCCGCGTTGCGGCGGAACGCCATCATCCGGTAGTCCCACCACGTGAAGGTTTTTTCCGGCTGTTCGAAGCGGCGGAACGCATCGACGAAGCCGAGTTCGATCAACTGCTTGAAGTGCGCGCGCTCCTGCGGCGACACGAGGTTCTGGCCTTCCCATTTCGCGGGATCGTGCACGTCGCGGTCTTCCGGCGCGATGTTGTAGTCGCCGAGCAGCGCGAGCTTCGGATAGCGTTGCAGCTCGGTGCGCAGCCACGCCTGCAGCGCGTCGAGCCATTGCATCTTGTAGACGAACTTGTCGGAGTCGAGCGCCTGGCCGTTCGGGAAGTACGCGGATACGATGCGCACGCCGTCGACCGTCGCGGCGATCACGCGCTGCTGCGGATCGTCGAAGCCGGGGATGTTGCGCACGACGTCCGATTCGTCGACGGCGAGCGTGTCGCGCACGAGGATCGCGACGCCGTTGTAGGTCTTCTGGCCGGCGAACCAGCTGCGGTAGCCGATCGCCTCGAGATCGGCGCGCGGGAATTTCTCGTCCGGCAGCTTCAGTTCCTGCAGGCACAGTACGTCGGCTCCGCTTTGCGCGAGCCAGTCGAGCACGTGCTGTTTACGGACGTTGAGCGAGTTGACGTTCCAGGTGGCGATTTTCATGAACGGGAGAGTGCGTGCGGCGTGAATGCGAAGGCCGCCATCTTACCGCGAGCATGGGGTGCGAACGCGCGCGTCATGCGATGCGTGCCTGGGGCCGCGCATCGTCGCCCGGGCAGCGGAAGCAGAAACTGTGACAAAGGTATTGACGTGAGTACTTCCTCACCCTATAATTTATTTCTCTGACGCGGGGTGGAGCAGTCTGGCAGCTCGTCGGGCTCATAACCCGAAGGTCACAGGTTCAAATCCTGTCCCCGCAACCAAGCACACCAGACGATGTGCCGCGCAATTGACCGATGCGCACTTCGTCTACGAAAAACCCGGCTCCATGCCGGGTTTTTTGTTTTCCGCGCCCGCCCGTTATTTCGGTGCGCCCGCGTGAAGCGAGTCGCGTGATTCGCGGGCGGGGCGCGCGGCGACGCGCCCGCCGGGAGCGTGAATCCTGCCGCACGGAACAATGCGGCGATGCTCTCGGGCGGCAATTGTCGATCCGCGCCGGCGCGCGTCGTTCAGCGCGCCGCCCACTCGACGGCCGCCTTCGCGTGCAGCGCGGTCGTATCGAAGACCGGCAGCGGCGAGTCGTCCGCGCCGATCAGCAGCGTGATTTCCGTGCAGCCGAGGATCACGGCCTGCGCGCCGCGCTTCGCCAGTGCGTCGATGATCGACACATACGTCGTGCGTGATTCCGCCGAAATGACGCCGTGGCACAGCTCGTCGTAGATGATGCGGTGCACGTCGTCGCGCCCGCGCTCGTCCGGCACGAGCACGTCGAGCCCGAACTTTTCGCGCAGCCGCGCCGCATAGAACGGCAACTCCATCGTGTAGCGCGTGCCGAGCAGCGCGACGCGCTCGACGCCCGCGTCGCGCAGCGCGCTGCCGGTCGGGTCGGCGATGTGCAGGAACGGCAGCGTCACCGCGGCTTCGATCGCGTCGTGCACGCGATGCATCGTATTGGTCGTCAGGACCACGAGATCGGCGCCGGCCGCTTCGAGCTGCCGGGCGGCGTCGGCCATCCGTTCGCCGAGCGCGGCCCAGTCGTGCGTGCGCTGCAGCGCTTCGATTTCGGCGAAGTCGACCGTGACCAGCACGCTCTTCGCGTTGTGATGCCCGCCGTGCAATGCCTTCGAGTGCCGGTTGATCATCCGGTAGTACTCGGCCGACGATTCCCAGCTCATGCCGCCGATCAGTCCGATCGTCTTCATCTGTCACCTTTGCGTTTCGTGTATCGCGGCAGACGAGTATAGGTGCGGCCGCCCGTGCCTGGCCGGTACGATCCGCACAAACCGGGCCGGTACGGCGCAGCCGCTGGCGGAGGGCCGCTGCCGGACGGCCGGTTGAGGCGACGGGCGAGGGGGCCGCTGCCGGACGGCCGGTTCGCGCAGCCGGCCCCGGACGTACGCGGCAGTTGAAACCGGCACTGTGTTTTTGTACAGTATCGGCACCGTGAACCCGACCACCATCCCGCCTGCCGATCCGCACGCACCGTCCGGCGACGCGCCGCCGCGCATGCGCAAGATCATTCATTGCGACTGCGACTGCTTCTACGCGTCGGTCGAGATGCGCGACGACCCGTCGCTGCGCAACCGGCCGCTCGCGGTCGGCGGCCGCCCCGACCAGCGCGGCGTGATCGCGACCTGCAACTACGAGGCGCGGCGCTACGGCGTGCATTCGGCGATGTCGTCGGCGCTGGCGATGCGCAAGTGTCCGGACCTGCTGATCCTGCCGTCCGCGATGGACAAGTATCGCGCGGCGTCGCGACAGATCATGGCGATCTATCGCGACTACACGCCCGACGTCGAGCCGCTGTCGCTCGACGAGGCGTACCTCGACGTCAGCGGGTCGTCGCGTTGCCAGGGCAGTGCGACGCTGATTGCGCGCGAGATCCGCGAACGGGTGCGCGACACGGTCGGCGTGACCGTGTCGGCGGGCGTCGCGCCGAACAAGTTCATCGCGAAGATCGCGTCCGACTGGAACAAGCCCGACGGGCTGTTCGTCGTGCGGCCGCACGAGATCGACGCGTTCGTCGCGGCGCTGCCGGTGCGCAAGCTGCACGGCGTCGGCAAGGTGACGGCCGCGCGGCTCGACCGGCTTGGCATCCAGACCTGCGCGCAATTGCGCGACTGGCCGCTGATCGACCTGCACCGCGAATTCGGCGCGTTCGGGCGGCGCCTGTACGAACTGTCGCGCGGGATCGACGAACGGCCCGTGCAGGCCGACCAGGAGCGCAAGTCGGTCAGTGTCGAGACGACCTACGTGACCGACCTGACGACGCTCGAGCAATGCGCGGACGAAATCCGCCGCCTCGTCGTGCAGCTCGACGCGCGGATCGAGCGCGCGGGCGCCGCGCGATCGATTCGCAAGCTGTACGTGAAGATCCGCTTCGCCGATTTCCAGCGCACGACGGTCGAGTGCGTGGCCGACGCGACGAATGCCGAGACGGCCGTCACGCTGCTCGCGAAGGGGTTGTTGCGGCGCGCGCAGCCGGTGCGGCTGCTCGGCGTCGGCGTGCGCATCGACGAGGACACGGCCGAGCGCCACGGGCAATTCCTGCTGTTCGACGACGAAGTGGGCGACGACACGCCCGCGCCATGAAAAAAGGCACCGCCGAAGCGGTGCCTGTCGATGCAGCCGGACGAAGCGGGCAGCGCGCTCAGTGCGCGGACGCCGCCATCCCGTTGTGGCGCAGCAGCGCGTCGATCTGCGGCTCGCGGCCGCGGAACGCCTTGAACGATTCCATCGCGGGGCGGCTGCCGCCGACCTCGAGGATTTCGCGGCGATAGCGGGTGCCGGTTGCCGCATCGAGCACGCTGCCGCTGGCGGCGGCGGCTTCCTCGAACGCCGCGTACGCATCGGCCGACAGCACCTCGGCCCACTTGTAGCTGTAGTAGCCGGCCGCATAGCCGCCCGCGAAGATATGGCTGAACGTGTTCGGCCAGCGCGAGAACGCCGCCTGCGGGATCACGTGATAGCGCTCGTTGATCTCGCGCGCGAACGCGGTCACGCCGGTGGCGCCGGCCGGGTCGAAATCGACGTGCAGCAGCATGTCGAACATCGAGAACACGATCTGGCGCAGCGTGCCGAGCCCGCTCTGGAAGTTCTTCGCGGCGATCATCTTGTCGAACAGCTCGCGCGGCAGCGCGGCGCCCGTATCGACGTGCGACGACATCGACGACAGCACGTCCCATTCCCAGCAGAAGTTTTCCATGAACTGCGACGGCAGTTCGACCGCATCCCATTCGACGCCGTTGATGCCCGACACGCCGAGCTCGTCGACGCGCGTGAGCATGTGGTGCAGCCCGTGGCCGAATTCATGGAACAGCGTGATGACTTCGTCGTGCGTGAAGCACGCGGGCTTGCCGCCGACCGGCGCGGAGAAGTTGCAGGTCAGGTACGCGACGGGCGTCTGCACGTCGCTGCCGCGCTTCGCGCGCGAGCGCGCGTCGTCCATCCACGCGCCGCCGCGCTTGCCTTCGCGGGCGTACAGGTCGAGATAGAACTGCGCGACGAGCGAGCCGTCGCGGTTCTCGACGCGGAAGAAGCGCACGTCCTTGTGCCACACCGGCGCGTCGTCCGGCTTGATCTTGACGCCGAACAGCGTTTCGGTGACGGTGAACAGGCCCTTCAGCGCGGCCGGTTCCGGGAAGTACTGCTTGACCTCGTTTTCCGAGAACGCATAGCGTTGCTGGCGGAGCTTTTCGGCCGCGTACGCGACGTCCCACGGTGCGAGTTCGGCGAGGCCGAGCTCCTTCGCGGCGAACGTGCGCAGCTCGTCCCAGTCCTTCTCCGCGTGCGGGCGGGCGCGCGTCGCGAGATCCTCGAGGAACGCGATCACCTGCTGCGGCGATTCGGCCATCTTCGGCGCGAGCGACACTTCGGCGAAGTTGCGGTAGCCGAGCATCTGCGCCTCTTCGCGGCGCAGCTTGAGCGCGTCGGCGACGATCGCCGTGTTGTCCCATTCGGCCTTGCCGTCGCCGTATTGCGGCCCGAGTTCCGACGCGCGCGTCGCATAAGCGCGATAGAGCGTCTCGCGCAGCGCGCGGTTGTTCGCGTACTGCAGCACCGGGAAATACGACGGGAAATGCAGCGTGAATTTCCAGCCTTCCTTGCCGTCCTTCTGCGCGGCCTCGCGGGCGGCCTCGATCGCATCGCCGGGCAGGCCGGCCAGTTCGGCTTCGTCCTTCGCGAAGTACGCGTACGCGTTGGTCGCGTCGAGCACGTGATCGGAGAACGCCTTCGACAGCGCGGCCTGTTGTTCCTGCAGCTCCGCGAAGCGCGGCTTCTGCTCCTCGGGCAGCTCGGCGCCCGACAGGCGGAAGTCGCGCAGCGCGTTGTCGAGAATCTTCTTGCGCTCGGCGGACAGCGTCGCGTATTCGGCGCTCGCGGCGATCGCCTTGTACTTTTCGTACAGCGCGAGATTCTGGCCGACGCTCGACCAGAACTCGGTCACGCGCGGCAGGTTTTCGCCGTAGGCAGCGCGCAGTTCGGGCGTGTCGGCGACCGCGTTCAGGTGGCCGACGATGCCCCATGCGCGGCCGAGCGGCTCCGTGGCCTGCTCGACCGTCTCGACGACGGCGGCCCAGGTCGCCGGCGTCTCGCTGGCGCTCGCGGCTTCGACTGCGCGGTTGGCGGCATCGAGCAGCGTATCGAGCGCGGGCGTCACGTGTTCCGGGCGAATCTCGCCGAAACGGGGCAGGCCGGAGAAGTCGAGGAGCGGATTGGTATGGGCGCTGGCGGACATAAGACTCCCTGTCTGTTGCCGGATGAACCGGGATGAAAAGGGTAACGGCGGCTGGGCGCGAGCGCGCCCGGTACCGACATTATTGGGGCGCATCGTGCGCTTTCCAATCGTTAGTTTCTAATGACGCGATTGACGCAGGGTCGGATGCGCAGCGACGGGCGTGGCCGGGAACGGCATTCGGCGGCCGGCGGCCCGACGGTAGGCCGCCGCGGGCCGGGGCGGCGCAGCCGGGGCGAGCGCGGCTGGCGGGACACCGGCGCGCGCAAGCGCGCGCCGGCTGAGCGGGTAGTGCGTCAGGCCGCGGCGGCAGCCGCGCGTTCGGCGGATTCGATCGTGTTGATCAGCAGCATCGTGATGGTCATCGGGCCGACGCCGCCCGGCACCGGCGTAATGTAGCCGGCGACTTCCTTCACGCCCGCGAAATCGACGTCGCCGCACAGCTTGCCTGCGTCGTCACGGTTCATGCCGACGTCGATCACCGTCGCGCCCGGCTTCACCATGTCGGCGGTCAGGATGTTGCGCTTGCCGACCGCGGCGACCACGACGTCGGCCTGGCGCGTATGCGCGGCGAGGTCGCGCGTCTTGCTGTGGCAGATCGTCACGGTCGCGCCGGCGTCGAGCAGCATCATCGCCATCGGCTTGCCGACGATGTTCGAGCGGCCGATCACGACCGCGTTCGCGCCTTGCAGCGCGATGCCGTGCGCTTCGAACATCTTCATCACGCCGTACGGCGTGCACGGGCGGAACAGCGGCTTGCCGGTCATCAGCGCGCCCGCGTTCGCGACGTGAAAACCGTCGACGTCCTTTTCCGGCGCGATCGCCTCGATCACCTTGTGGCTGTCGATATGCGCGGGCAGCGGCAGCTGGACGAGGATGCCGTGGATCTTCGGATCGCGGTTCAGCTCGTCGATGCGCGCGAGCAGGTCGGCTTCCGACAGCGTGTCCGGGTAGGCATCCTTCTGCGAGAAGAAGCCGTTGTCCTCGCACGCCTTGATCTTGTTGCGCACATAGACTTCGCTCGCCGGGTTGGCGCCGACGAGGATCACCGCGAGACCGGGCTGGTGGCCGCGTGCGGTCAGCGCGGCGGCGCGTTCGGCGGCCTGGGCGCGCAGGGTCTTCGAAAGGGCGTTGCCGTCGATGAGGAGGGCTGTCATGGTGGTGGGTTCTGCCGGGAAGTTGGGATGCGGGCGTACGGCGCCCGAAAGCGCCGTAGCAAAGCACGTAATTATACCGTTCGCCTGCTGCCGTCCGACAGCGAATCAACGGGAAGCGTCATGGCCGCGGCGCGCGCGCGCCGGGAAAAACGGCGCGCCGCCGCGCGAGTGGGCCGCATCGCGCGGGGCGGCAAGCGCCGGTTGCGGGCCGGGCGGCGCTGCCGCCGAGGCCCGGGAACACGCTCAGGCCTGTTTCTTCGACAGCGCGAGGCGCAGCAGGTCGGCCACCGTGTTGACGTTGAGCTTTTCCATGATGTTCGCGCGGTGCGCCTCGACCGTCTTGATGCTGATGCCGAGATCGTCGGCGATCTGCTTGTTCAGGCGGCCCGCGATGATCCGCTCGAGCACCTGCTGCTCGCGCGCGGTCAGCTTCGACAGGCGTTCGCTCGCGGCACGCTGCTCCTGCACGCTCTTGCTTTCGCTTCGGGCCTTGTCGAGCATCCGCTCGACGAGCTTGCGCAGCTCGGCTTCGTCGAACGGTTTCTCGATAAAGTCCATCGCACCCTTTTTCATCGTCGACACGGCCATCGGCACGTCGCCGTGACCGGTGACGAAGATGATCGGCAGCGCGGCGTTGTCGGCGATCAGGCGTTCCTGCAGCTCGAGGCCGCTCATGCCCGACATCCGCACGTCGAGAATCAGGCACGCGATCTGGCCTGCCTGCTGCGCCGGCTGGTACGCATCGAGGAACTGCTCGGCGCTCGAGAAGCATTGCACGCGATAGCCGTTCGCCTCCAGCAGCCAGCGCAGCGAGTCCCGTACGGCCTCGTCGTCGTCGACGACAAAGACGGTTTCCTGAGTGGTGGTGACAGGGCTATTCATAGTTCTCCCGTAACGGTATGTGATGCCGATGCCTCGCGCCCCCCTTGGCCGAGATCAGCGGGTTCCCCAATGGGCAGGCTGCAGTGGAACGTCGCGCCGGAAATGCGGCCATCCGGCTCGACGTTGTTGACCACCCACAGACGCCCCCGATGCGATTCGATGATCGAACGGCAGATGTTCAGCCCCATGCCCATGCCGTCGGACTTGGTGCTGTAAAACGGTTCGAACAGGCGCTCGGCGGTCGCTTCGTCGACGCCCGGGCCCTGGTCGATCACACGGATGTCGACGAAGCCCGCATCGATGTCGGCGACGACGCGGATCACGCCGTCCACCGACGCCGGCTTCACGTCGGCCATCGCCTCGGCTGCGTTCTTCATCAGGTTCACCAGCACCTGCTCGATCAGCACGGGGTCGACATAAATAATAGGCATTCTTGCGAGGATTTCCGTGACGATCCGGATCCTGCGCTTTCTGGCCTCGATTTCGGCGAGCCCGACCGCGTCGGCGACGATGTCCGCGACCCGCGCCGGCTGGCGCTTCGGCTCGCTGCGCTTCACGAATTCGCGGATCCGCTTGACGATCATCCCCGCGCGCAGCGCCTGCTGCGCGGTCTTTTCCAGCGCGGGCTGCAGCGTCTCGGGCGTGCCGCGGCCGCTCTTCACGAGCGCGAGCGTGCCCGAGCAGTAGTTGTTGATCGCGGCGAGCGGCTGATTCAATTCGTGAGCAATCGACGACGCCATTTCACCCATCGTCATCAATCGGCTCGTGAACTGCAGCTTTTCTTCCTGCTGGTGCGCGAGCTCCTGCGCCTTCTTGCGGGTCGTGATGTCGGTCGCGATCTGCATCTGCGCGAGGTGGCCGTCCACCCACTGGATGTACTGGCGGCGCACCTCGAACCACTTCTGGATGCTCTCGACGTACACCTCCTGCGCGTCGGCGGTGCTGCTCGTCAGCGCGGCGGCCGGCAGGCCCGCGAACGCGTCGACCATGTCGATCGAGTCGGACGACGCCTGCGCGCGGTCGAAGCCGCCGCCCGACAGCTCCAGATGGCCGTCCGGGCGAATGCCGAACAGGTGGCGGTAGTAGCGGTTCGCGAACAGCAGCTCGGCTTCGTCGGCGGCGAGCACCGACACCGCGGCGTCGAGGCTTTCGAGCACCGTCGTGAAGCGCTCGTGCGCGGCGGCGAGTTCCTCCCGCGCGCGCTTCGGCTCGGTGATGTCGGTCATCGACGACATCCAGCCGGTCTGGCGGCCCGAGCTGTCGATCAGCGGCGATACGTACAGGCGCGCATGGAACAGCGTGCCGTTCTTGCGCCGCACGCGCAGCTCGAAGCCCGAGCTCGGCGCCTTGCCGCGCAGCGTCATGTCGAGCTGGCGCTGCATTTCCGGGTACGCGTCGCGCGGCCAGTAGGGGAACGGCGCGACCTTGCCGACGAGATCGGTTTCGTCCCAGCCCGTCATCCGGCAGAACGCCGGGTTCACGTGCGTGATGCGGCCGTGCATGTCCAGCACCCGCATGCCGATCAGCACCGAGTTTTCCATCGCGCGGCGGAAGAACGCCTCCGCGTACAGCGCCTGCTGTGCCTCGAAGCGCTGGCGTGTGTGCTTCCACAGGCTCCAGAGGCTCCACAGCACGAAGCACGACAGGCCGGCGACGAGCCACACGAGCGTGTTGTTGGTGAGGTTCGTGAGCTGCGGGAACGCATACACACGCACCGTCAGCCCCTGGCCGGGCGGATCGAGCGGCAGGTCGTAGTGCGAGTCGCGCGGCAGGCGCGGGCGCGTCGACGTGGACGATAGCTCGCGGTTGTTGGAATCGGTGATCGAGATCTTGTACTTCGACGACAATTCCTGCGGGATGTCGTGCTTCAGGATCCCTTCGACCGAGAACACCGCGGCGATCGCGCCGAGATATTCGCGGTCGCCGCGCATCACGGGCGTCTGCAACGTGATGAAGCCGTTGCCGAAGTCGTCGTAGATCAGCGGCGAATAGGCCTGGCGGCGCGTGCTGCGCGCCTCCTCGTACGCGCCGCGCACGGCCTCCTGCATCTGCGCGTCGCCGGGCTTCGCGAGCCGCTGGCCGAGCAGCGGCGGATGCACGGTCGGCCAGCGCTGCACGCCGGGCGCGGTGTACCAGTTCAGGTAGAGGATTTCCGGATGCGTCTGCATGACGTCCGCGACGGCCATCTGGAATGCGTTCTGGTCGAGCCGGCCGGATGCGAGGTCGCGCGACAGCGCCTGCAACTGTTCCTGCGCGCCCGTCATCGACAGGCGGATCTGCTGCTGGGCCCACGCGACGTTGCGAAAGAGGGTGTCTTCCTGCTGCTGCTGTTCGCGCCGGTTGAGGCTCCACAGGATGAGGCTCATCACGACGAGGAACACCAGGATCGACAGCAGCGGCGTCAGCAGATAGGAGTTGGACCACCACGGTCCGTGGTGCCAACGGGACGGCTGCGACTCCGCCGGCGGGCCCGGCGGTCGCGCCGAGCGTGCGAAAAGCCGATCGGTCAACATGGCAGGATTGTAGCGCAGCGCAATACATGGAAAACCGCTACCGGATATGTTGAACGGAAACGGTTTTGTTCCGACGAGACGGGCCGCGGAGCCCCGAAACAAGGGTGCAGCGCAGCAATATTCCGCATGGCGAGAAAAGATCTCACAATTCGAAAATTTTGTTGCGCAGGCCCGTCCACGCTCATTACAATCCGTCGGAGCTTGCCCGCAGCCGGTCGCGTCGCGTCGTCTGCACGAGAGCGATCCTCACATTCCAGGACCCAGGAGACGAGAATGTCCGCTGTACCGAACGAAGTGATGAAATATGTCGCCGCCGAACGTGACGACGACCCGCAAGAAACCGTCGAGTGGCTCGAGTCGCTCGATGGCGTGATCTCCTCCGTGGGCACTGGCCGCGCGCACTACCTGATCGAAAAGCAGATCGAATTCGCCCGCATGCACGGCGAACACCTGCCGTTCTCCGCCAATACCCCGTATATCAACACGATTCCGGTCGAAGCCCAGGCGAAGATTCCGGGCGACCAGGACATCGAGCACCGCATCCGTTCGTACACGCGCTGGAACGCGCTCGCGATGGTGCTGCGTGCAGGCAAGGACACGAACGTCGGCGGCCACATCGCATCGTTCGCATCGGCCGCGACGCTCTACGACGTCGGCTACAACCACTTCTGGCACGCGGCGTCCGACCAGCACGGCGGCGATCTCGTGTTCGTGCAGGGCCACTCGTCGCCGGGCGTGTACTCGCGCGCGTTCCTGCTCGGCCGCCTGTCGGAAGAGCAGCTCGACAACTTCCGCCAGGAAGTCGACGGCAAGGGCATCTCGTCGTACCCGCACCCGTGGCTGATGCCGGATTTCTGGCAGTTCCCGACCGTGTCGATGGGCCTCGGCCCGATCATGGCGATCTACCAGGCGCGCTTCATGAAGTACCTCGAGTCGCGCGGCATCGCGAAGACGGAAGGCCGCAAGGTGTGGGCGTTCCTCGGCGACGGCGAGACGGACGAGCCGGAATCGCTCGGCGCGATCGGCATGGCGAGCCGCGAGAAGCTCGACAACCTCGTGTTCGTGATCAACTGCAACCTGCAGCGTCTCGACGGCCCGGTGCGCGGCAACGGCAAGATCATCCAGGAACTGGAATCGGAATTCCGCGGCGCCGGCTGGAACGTGATCAAGGTCATCTGGGGCAGCCGCTGGGATGCGCTGTTCGCGCGCGACAAGTCGGGCGCGCTGATGCGCCGCATGATGGAGTGCGTCGACGGCGAATACCAGACGTACAAGTCGGAGTCGGGCGCGTACGTTCGCGAGCACTTCTTCAACACGCCTGAGTTGAAGGCGCTCGTCGCCGACTGGTCGGACGACGACATCTGGGCGCTGAACCGCGGCGGCCACGATCCGCACAAGATCTACGCGGCGTTCCACGAAGCCACGAACACGAAGGGCGCGCCGACCGTCATCCTCGCGAAGACCATCAAGGGCTACGGGATGGGCGAGTCGGGCCAGGCGATGAACATCACGCACCAGCAGAAGAAGCTGCCGGTCGAGCAACTGAAGAAGTTCCGCGACCAGTTCCGCCTGCCGATCACCGACGAGCAGATCGCCGACGTGCCGTACCTGAAGTTCGAGGAAGGCTCGAAGGAACTCGAATACATGCGCCAGAAGCGCATGGACCTCGGCGGCTACCTGCCGCACCGCCGCGAGAAGGCGACGTCGCTGCCGGTGCCGGCGCTCGACGCGTTCGAGCCGCTCCTGAAGGGCACGGGCGAAGGTCGCGAGATCTCGACGACGATGGCGTTCGTGCGGATCCTGAACATCCTGCTGAAGGACAAGGCGCTCGGCAAGCGCGTCGTGCCGATCGTTCCGGACGAATCGCGTACGTTCGGCATGGAAGGCCTGTTCCGCCAGATCGGTATCTGGAACCAGGAAGGCCAGAAGTACGTGCCGGAAGATTCCGACCAGCTGATGTTCTACAAGGAATCGCAGACCGGCCAGATCCTGCAGGAAGGCATCAACGAAGCGGGCGGCATGTGCGACTGGATCGCGGCGGCGACGTCGTATTCGACGCACGGCGAGATCATGGTGCCGTTCTACATCTTCTACTCGATGTTCGGCTTCCAGCGGATCGGCGACCTCGCCTGGGCCGCGGGCGACATGCGCTCGCGCGGCTTCCTGCTCGGCGGCACGGCGGGCCGCACGACGCTGAACGGCGAAGGCCTGCAGCACGAAGACGGCCACTCGCTGCTGTGGGCGGCATCGGTGCCGAACTGCGTGAGCTACGATCCGACGTTCGGCTACGAACTCGCGGTGATCATCCAGGACGGCCTGCGCCGCATGGTGCAGGACCAGGAAGACGTGTACTACTACATCACGGTGATGAACGAGAACTACGAGCACCCGGCGATTCCGCAGGGCGAGCACGTGGCGGCCGACATCATCAAGGGCATGTACGCGTTCAGGAAGGCCGACGCCGACAAGAAGGCGCCGCGCGTCCAGCTGCTCGGCGCGGGCACGATCTTCAACGAAGTGATCGCCGCCGCCGACCTGCTGAAGAACGACTGGGGTGTCGCCGCCGACCTGTGGAGCGTGCCGAGCTTCACCGAGCTCGCGCGCGAAGGCCACGACGTCGAGCGCTGGAACCTGCTCCATCCGACCGAGGAGCGTCGCCTGTCGCACGTGCAGAAGTGCCTGAAGGACACGCAGGGCCCGGTCATCGCGTCGACCGACTACGTCCGTGCGCTGGTCGACCAGATCCGCGGCCAGATCGACCGCCGCTTCGTCGTGCTGGGCACCGACGGCTTCGGTCGTTCGGACACCCGCGAGAAGCTGCGTCACTTCTTCGAGGTCGACCGTCACTGGGTCACCGTCGCCGCGCTCAACGCGCTGGCCGACGAAGGCACGATCGAGCGCAAGGTGGTCGCGGATGCGATCGCCAAGTACAACCTCGATCCGTCCAAGCCCAACCCGATGACCGTTTAAACGCACACGCCGTGTAATGCCGCGCGCCGCTCCCGCGAGGAGCGCGCGCGGCCATGGAGACAGAAACAGATGAGTCAAGCGATCGAAGTGAAGGTGCCGGATATCGGCGATTACAAGGACGTGCCGGTCATCGAGATCGGCGTGAAGGTCGGCGATACGGTCGAGCCCGAGCAGTCGCTCGTCACGCTCGAGTCCGACAAGGCGACGATGGACGTGCCGAGCCCGGTCGGCGGCGTCGTGAAGGAAATCAAGGTCAAGGTCGGCGATTCCGTGTCGGAAGGTTCGCTGATCGTGCTGCTCGAAGGCGGCGCAGGCGCCCAGGCGAACGGCGCGGCTGCGCCGGCCGCGGCTCCGGCTCCGGCAGCAGCGCCGGCACCGGCCGCCGCGGCGCCCGCCGCCGCCCCGGCAGCCGCCGGCGGTACGCTCGAGGTGAAGGTGCCCGACATCGGCGACTACAAGGACGTTCCGGTGATCGAGATCGGCGTGAAGGTCGGCGACACGGTCGAGAAGGAACAGTCGCTCGTCACGCTCGAATCGGACAAGGCGACGATGGACGTGCCGAGCCCGGCCGCTGGCGTCGTGAAGGACATCAAGGTGAAGGTGGGCGATTCGGTGTCGGAAGGCACGCTGATCGTGCTGCTCGAAACCGCGGGTGCACCGGCTGCCGCCGCGCCGCAGGCCAGCGCGCCGGCTCCGGCCGCGCCGGCGCCCGCGCCTGCTGCCGCACCGGCGCCCGCGCAGGCCGCGCCCGCACCGGCTGCTGCCGCGCCGGCCGCTGCGCCGTCGGGTGAATACCGCGCGAGCCACGCGTCGCCGTCCGTGCGCAAGTTCGCACGCGAACTCGGCGTCGAAGTCGCGCGCGTGCAGGGTAGCGGTCCGAAGGGACGCATCACGAAGGAAGACATCACGGGTTTCGTGAAGGGCGTGATGACCGGCCAGCGCGCGGCACCGGCCGCGGCAGCCGCGCCGGCAGGCGGCGGCGAGCTGAACCTGCTGCCGTGGCCGAAGGTCGACTTCTCGAAGTTCGGCCCGTTCGAGGCGAAGCCGCTGTCGCGCATCAAGAAGATCTCGGGCGCGAACCTGCATCGCAACTGGGTGATGATCCCGCACGTCACGAACAACGACGAAGCGGACATCACCGAGCTCGAAGCGCTGCGCGTCCAGTTGAACAAGGAACACGAGAAGGCGGGCGTGAAGTTCACGATGCTCGCGTTCGTGATCAAGGCAGTCGTCGCCGCGCTGAAGAAGTTCCCGACCTTCAACGCGAGCCTCGACGGCGACAACCTGGTGTTCAAGCAGTACTACCACATCGGGTTTGCAGCCGACACGCCGAACGGTCTCGTCGTGCCGGTGATCCGCGATGCGGACAAGAAGGGGCTCGTCGATATCGCGAAGGAAATGGCCGAGCTGTCGAAGGCCGCGCGCGACGGCAAGCTGAAGCCGGACCAGATGCAGGGCGGCTGCTTCTCGATCTCGTCGCTCGGCGGCATCGGCGGGACGCACTTCACGCCGATCATCAATGCGCCGGAAGTCGCCATCCTCGGGTTGTCGCGCGGCCAGATGAAGCCGGTGTGGGACGGCAAGCAGTTCGTGCCGCGGCTCACGCTGCCGCTGTCGCTGTCGTATGACCATCGCGTGATCGATGGCGCCGAGGCCGCGCGGTTCAATGCGTATCTCGGGGCGTTGCTCGCCGATTTCCGTCGCATCATTCTTTGATGAGCGGGGAGGGGGCTCGCGAGGGCGTGGGTTTGTTTTTGGTGCTCCACGCCCTTTCGTTGAACCTGTTTTGCCAACGGTCTGCTAGCGTCGCCCCTGCGCGGGGCGGCGGTCACTTTTCTTTGTCTTCCAAAGAAAAGTAACCAAAAGAAAGGCGCGTCCTTGGGCGGACGGCAAAGGTGGTCCTGCCCAACGTCCCGTGCTCTTGTCAGGCCGCATGGCGTCAGGATCCGCTTTTTCGCCAGCCCCTCCCTCTCTCTCCGCAGTCAATCAAGAAGGGGACAGTCATGAGTCTCATCGAAGTCAAGGTTCCGGATATCGGCGATTTCAGCGGCGTCGATGTCATCGAAGTCAACGTCAAACCCGGCGACGTGATCGAAAAAGAACAAACCCTCATCACGCTCGAATCCGATAAAGCCTCCATGGAAGTGCCCAGCGACGTCGCCGGCACCGTCAAGGAAGTCAAGGTCAAAGCCGGCGAGAAAGTCTCGCAAGGCACCATCATCGCCATCGTCGAAGCCTCGGCAGGCGCAGCCGCTCCCGCGAAAGCACCCGAAGCGCCGAAGCCCGCAGCCGCCGCACCGGCGCCGGCCGCAGCCGCGCCGGCACCCGCGCCGCAAGCCGGCAGCTACGCAGGTGCCGCCGACATCGAGTGCGACATGCTCGTGCTCGGCGCCGGCCCCGGCGGCTACTCGGCCGCGTTCCGCGCCGCCGATCTCGGCATGAAGACCGTGCTCGTCGAACGCTATTCGACGCTCGGCGGCGTGTGCCTGAACGTCGGCTGCATCCCGTCGAAGGCGCTGCTGCACACGGCACTCGTCATCGACGAAGCCGCGGCGCTCGCGTCGCACGGCATCACGTTCGGCAAGCCGCAAGTCGATCTCGACAAACTGCGCGACTTCAAGGGCGGCGTCGTCAAGAAACTGACGACGGGTCTCGCCGGCATGGCGAAGGCGCGCAAGGTCGAAGTGGTCACCGGCGTCGGCGCGTTCGTCGATCCGTTCCACATGGAAGTGCAGGGCGAAAACGGCAAGAAGGTCGTCAAGTTCAAGCAGGCGATCATCGCCGCCGGCTCGCAAGCGGTGAAACTGCCGTTCATGCCGGAAGACCCGCGCATCGTCGATTCGACGGGCGCGCTCGAACTGCGCCAGTTGCCCAAGCGCATGCTCGTGATCGGCGGCGGCATCATCGGCCTCGAAATGGCCACGGTGTACGCGACGCTCGGCGCGGAGATCGACGTCGTCGAAATGATGGACGGCCTGATGATGGGCGCCGACCGCGATCTCGTGAAGGTCTGGGAAAAGTACAACGCGAAGCGCTTCGGCAACGTGATGCTGAAGACCAAGACGGTCGGCGCGGAAGCGAAGGAAGACGGCATCTACGTGAAGTTCGAGGGCGAGAAGGCGCCCGCGGAAGCGCAGCGCTACGACCTCGTGCTCGTCGCGGTGGGCCGCAGCCCGAACGGCAAGAAGATCGGCGCCGACAAGGCCGGCGTCGCGGTCACGGATCGCGGCTTCATCGACGTCGACAAGCAGATGCGCACGAACGTGCCGCACATCTTCGCGATCGGCGATATCGTCGGCCAGCCGATGCTCGCGCACAAGGCCGTGCACGAAGGCCACGTCGCCGCGGAAGCCGCGCACGGCGAGAAGGCGTATTTCGACGCACTGCAGATCCCGTCGGTGGCGTACACCGATCCGGAAGTGGCGTGGGCCGGCAAGACGGAAGACCAGTGCAAGGCCGAAGGCATCAAGTACGGCAAGGCCGTGTTCCCGTGGGCCGCGTCGGGCCGCGCGATCGCGAACGGCCGCGACGAAGGCTTCACGAAGCTGATCTTCGACGAGGAAACCCATCGCGTGATCGGCGGCGGCATCGTCGGCCTGAACGCGGGCGACCTGATCAGCGAAGTGTGCCTCGCGGTCGAGATGGGCGCGGACGCGGAAGACATCGGCAAGACGATCCATCCGCACCCGACGCTCGGCGAATCGGTCGGCATGGCCGCCGAACTGTACGAAGGCGTCTGTACGGACCTGCCGCCGCAACGCAAGAAGTAACGCGAGCGGTACGGCCGGCCACGCGCCGGCCGTGAAAAAACGCCGTCGCCCGGGTCATCCGGCCGACGGCGTTTTCATTTGCCCGGCGCGCGACAGGCTCGAATGTGGCGGGCAGTTGCCGCCCGCGCACGTTCCGGCGCCGGAAACGAAAAAGCCGCGCTGCGCGCGGCTCTTTCAGGAGCAGGGGACGCTTACGCGGCCGGCTTGCTCGAACGACGTGCGGCAGCGGCGGTGGCAGCCTTCGTGGCGACGGCGGCAGCGGCGTTGAAGTTCGTTTCAGCGATTTCCACTGCTTGCTTCGTGGCCTTCTGAACCGTTTCGTACGTGGTGTTCGCAGCGTTCAGTGCCGACTTCAGTGCGGCGACGGCCGTTTCCGAACCAGCCGGGGCGTTCTTCGCGACGTTGTCGACGAGCGCCTGGACCTTCTTGTTCTGCTCGTCGAATTGCGCTTCGGCAACCTTCGCGAATTCGGCTTGCGTCGACGATGCGATTTCGTACAGGTGACGGCCGTACGACAGCACCTTTTCCGCGACCGGCTGCGACAGGCTCGCCTGCAGCGCGATCAGTTCCTGCGCGTCCTTCACCGACAGCAGGCGCTGTGCATTTTCCTGGCCTTCGGCCAGCGTCGACTTCACGACTTGCAGGTTGAGTTCGATCAGCTTCTCGACGCCTTCGAACGCCTTGGTCGTCAGACCGAACAGGCTTTCGAGGTTGGCTTTTTGGGCGGCGGCGATTTGCTCGGGGGTCAGCAAGGACATGTCAGGCTCCTGAAAAGCGATCGCGTCGATCGCAGGATAAAGGGCACTACGCTGGGGAACTTCGGCGCCGCGTGCTTTGTGCAACGCAGCAATGAGGCCTATTTTAGGGCAGAGAAAGCGGATGTCAAGCATTTTTTGTGCGTTGCACAATCGCGACAAATTATCGATAAAACAACGAGTTATCGCGCCCGTTCGGAATCGGTTTCAGGCGCGTTCCCACATGGTGCGCACGGCGGCGGGGCAAACGCGTCGCACCATGATCATGCACAGGTAAACCTGACAGGCCCATGGAACGTTATCCTTCTGTTCCTGTCGAAAAACGCGCCGTTTCGATGCGCGTGCCGTGGCGACGTGCCGCCGCCACGGTCGAGACCGGCGCCCTTGGCACGCCGAGCCCCGGATACGTAGTTTCCCCGCTTTAAATCGCCTCCAAAGTGACGTTATCTCAATTAACCGTGCGGTAATCGGGAGACGGGCGCTGTCGGGCAGTGCGTCCCATGGATTTTTTCGATGGGAGCGGGAGAGTTGATTGGCCAGAGGTTGGCCGACTCTTACATTCCGGTTTAAAGACGATCGGTAAGTGCCTAATATTGCTCTTTTTTTAAGCTTTAACTACACTTGCGGAAACCTCCCGCCCGCTTTGTCCAGACCCCAATGAAAGCCGAATCGTTTTCACCGCGCAGATTGTTGCAGAGCATGACGCTCGGCACCGCTGTGTCGGTCGCAGTCGCGTTGCTGGCGACCACCGCGTCCGTCACGCCTGCTGACGCCTTCGCCGCCACTGCGAAGACCCAAGCCGCCAAGAAAAAGGCCGTCGCTCCTGCTTCGTCCGCGAAGAAGAAGTCGGCCGGGGCGACCTCCGACAAATCCGCCAAGGTCGCGTCGGCCGATGCGCCGCGCGCGAAGGCGTCGCGAAAGCGCGTGACGCTCGCGGCGAACAGCGTGCACGGCGGCCATCGCGGCGCGGTGCGCAAGGTCGCGTTCCAGCCGCGCCGCCCGACGGTCGGCCAGGCGTTCGGCCTGCACGACACGCCGGACGCGCTCGCGCTGCGCTCGAGCGTCGCGTACGTCGTCGACCAGAATACCGGCGAGCCGCTGTTCGACAAGAATTCGCACGCGGTCGTGCCGATCGCGTCGATCTCGAAGCTGATGACGGCAATGGTCGTGCTCGACTCGAAAGCGCCGATGGCCGATCAGATCGAAGTCACCGACGAAGACCGCGACTACGAGAAGGGCACGGGCTCGCGCCTGTCGGTCGGCTCGGTGCTGTCGCGCGAGGACATGCTGCACATCGCGCTGATGGCGTCGGAAAACCGCGCGGCGGCAGCGCTGTCGCGTTACTACCCGGGCGGCCGTCCGGCGTTCATCGCGGCGATGAACGCGAAGGCGAAGTCGCTCGGCATGACCGACACGCACTTCGAGAATTCCACCGGCCTGTCGAGCTCGAACGTGTCGAGTGCGCGCGACCTCGTGAAGATGGTCAATGCGGCGTACCAGTATCCGATGATCCGTCAGTTCTCGACCGATCGCACCTACGAGGTGTACACGGGCAAGCGCAACCTGGTCTACAACAGCACCAACGCGCTGATCCGCGGCAACGGCTCGTGGGACATCGGCCTGCAGAAGACGGGCTTCATCAACGAAGCGGGTGAATGCCTGGTGATGCAGGCGACGATCCACGGCCGGCCGATGGTGATGGTGCTGCTCGATTCGTTCGGCAAGTACTCGCGCTTCGCCGACGCCTCGCGCCTGCGCAACTGGCTCGATGCCGGCGGCGGCGAGCGCCTGACGGCGGCCAACACGCCGAACGGCGGTACCTGATCGTCCACGGCGGTTCGCCGCCATGCCGATCGCCGCAACGAAGAAGCCCCGCAATCGCGGGGCTTTTTTTGTCCGACGAATCGGGAGCCGGGGCCGGTGCCGGGCCGACGGCGAGGCTTACGCCTGCCGCTGCAGCCCGTCCACGTCTTTCTCGGGCGCCGGCCGGTAGCCGAGCGATTCCGAGATGGTGAGCGCCGTCCGGCTCAACTGGCCGAGCCACGCGTCCTGCAGCCGGTCGGCCGGCGCCGACAGCGACAGGCCGGCAACGAGCTTCCCGGAATCGTCGTAGATGCCGGCCGCGATGCAGCGCACGCCGAGTTCGAGCTCCTCGTTGTCGCGCGCGCACGACTGCTGGCGGACGATCGTCAGCTCGCGCTCGAGCTTCGCGATATCGGTGATGCTGTTCTGCGTATGGCCCGACAGCCCCGTGCGCGTCGCATAGGCACGCACGCGCGACGTCTCGTCGGCCGCGAGGAACAGCTTGCCGACCGACGTGAGATGCAGCGGCGCGCGGCCGCCGATCGCGCGGACGACCTGCATTCCCGAGCGCTCGGAGTACGCGCGCTCGATATAGACGATCTCGTCGCCCTGGCGCACCGACAGGTTCACGGTCTGCCCGGTGAGGCGGTGCAGCTCGCGCATCGGCATCAGCGCCGCGTCGCGCACCGACAGGCGCGCCTTCACGAGATTGCCGAGCTCGAGCAGCCGCATGCCGAGACGGTAGGTGCCGGGATCGGAGCGGTCGACGAGGCGGCAGGTCACCATGTCGTTGAGGATGCGGTGCGCGGTCGACGGGTGCAGTTCCGTACGCTGCGCGAGTTCCTTCAGGCTGACGGGGTCGCTGTGCGCGGCGAGCGCGTCCAGCAACCGCATCATGCGTTCGATCACCTGGATCGACGTTTTTGAATCGGGGGTGGGTTGGCTCATGTCGGGGGAGGAATCGATTGACGCGTCAGGCGGTGTTGGACCGATTGTATCTCGTATCGTGAAAAAAGCGAACGCCGTTCGAGGAAGTCCTCGTTTCGTGCGCCGCGGGCTTGCGCGCGGGCCGGCGTTGGTCTTGCCGGTCAAACGTCGGATAATGAGAGCCGTTTTCTCGAAGGAGCACGTATGCGAGTCGGTTTGTTCGTGACCTGCCTGGTCGACCTGATGCGCCCCGAAATCGGTTTTTCGGCGCTCAAGCTGATTCGCGACGCCGGCTACGAGGTGATCGTGCCGCCCGCGCAGACCTGCTGCGGCCAGCCGGCCTACAACTCGGGCGACCGCGCGCTGGCGCGCGACCTCGCGGAAAAGACCCTGCGCGAGTTCGAGCAGTTCGATTACATCGTCGCGCCGTCGGGTTCGTGCGGCGGGATGATCCGCGCGCACTACGGCGACCTATTTCGCGACGATCCCGAACTGATGGGGCGCTACACGCGGTTCCAGCAGAAAGTCCACGAACTGACCGACTTCCTCGCGAACGTCGCGAAGGTGTCGCTCGCGCCGGGCGAGTTCGCCGGGCCGGTCACCTATCACGATTCGTGCTCGGGCCTGCGCGAGCTCGGCGTGAAGGCGCAGCCGCGCGCGCTGCTCGCGCAGCGCGGCGTCGCGGTGACCGAGATGAAGGATTGCGAGCACTGTTGCGGCTTCGGCGGCACGTTCGCGGTCAAGTACGGCGACATCTCGGCGGCCATCGCGGACGAGAAATGCGCGAACGTGCGCGCGTCGGGCGCGGGCACGGTCGTGCTCGGCGATCTCGGCTGCATGTTGAACATCGAAGGGCGGTTGCGCCGCACCGGCGACCGCGACACGCGCGTGCTGCACGTCGCGCAGGTGCTGGCGGGCGACGTCTGACGCCCGGTTCCGCTCACTTTCCCCGATACCGCGATGCAAGTCCAATCGATGCATTTCAAGGCGCGCGCCGGCCAGAAGCTGGCCGACCAGCGCCTGCAGCAGAACCTGAAGAAACTGTCGACGAAGTTCGTGTCCGCCCGCGCCGACGCGATGACCCTGATCGACTTCCCGGCCACGCGCGCCGCGCTCGAGGCGCGCCGCAACCGCGCGCTGGAGAATCTCGACGTGTGGCTCGAGGCATTCGAGCGCGAGGCGACGCGGCGCGGCACGACGGTGCTGTTCGCCGAAACGACCGCCGACGCCGCGCGGCTCGTGGCCGACATCGCGCGCCGGCACGACGTGAAGAAGGTCATCAAGACCAAGTCGATGGTGTCCGAGGAAATGCGGCTGAACGCGGTGCTCGCCGAGATGGGCGTGCAGTCGATCGAGACGGACCTCGGCGAATACATCCTGCAGATCAACGACAACGAGCCGCCGAGCCACATCATTGCGCCCGTCGTGCACAAGGACAAGGACGAGATCGCCGACCTGTTCGCGCGCACGCACCGGCGCGAGCGGCTCACCGAGATTCCGGACATGACGCGCGAGGCGCGCGAGGTGCTGCGCCCGCATTTCATGTCGGCCGACATGGGCGTGACGGGCGGCAACTTCGTGATCGCCGAGACGGGTTCGGTGGCGATCGTGACGAACGAAGGGAACGAGGGCATGTGCACGGTCATGCCCCGCGTGCATGTCGCGGTGACGGGCATCGAGAAGGTGCTGCCGACGCTCGAGGATCTCGCGACCGCGATGCGGCTGCTGCCGCGTTCCGCGACCGGGCAGAAGACGTCGAACTATTTCTCGCTGCTGACCGGGCCGCGCGGGCCCGGCGACGAGGACGGCCCCGAGCACAACTACGTGGTGCTCGTCGACGGCGGCCGCACGGGCCTGATCGGCGGCGAATTCCAGGAGATGCTGCGCTGCATCCGCTGCGGCGCGTGCATGAACCATTGCCCGGTGTACCAGAAGGTTGGCGGTCATGCGTACGGCTGGGTCTATCCGGGGCCGATGGGATCGGTGCTGACGCCGAGCTACGTCGGGCTCGATCGCGCGCTCGACCTGCCGCAGGCGGCGACGCTGTGCGGCGAATGCGACAGCGTATGTCCGGTCGGGATTCCGTTGTCGCACCTGTTGCGCACGCTGCGCGAGAAGCAGGTCGAGCGCCATCTGCGGCCGTGGCGCGAGCGGGCGGCGCTCGCCGCGTGGGGTTTCCTCGCGCGGCGGCCGATGCTGTATGCGCTGACGACCAAGCTGGCGGTGCGCGTCCTCGAGCGGCTGGGCGGCAACGGCGGCATGCTGCGGCGCCTGCCGTTGATGGGCGGCTGGATGGACACGCGCGACATGCCGACACCGACCGGGCGCACGTTCCGCGAACTGTACGCGGCGTCGCAAAGCCACCTCGGCTGACACTGTTCAGCGAGCAGCAACAGTGCGTTCGCTATTCGCATATTTATCTCGATAGATGCGATCTATAGAATCTCGGCTGTAGTCCCCGGAATCGGGTTTCGGGGTACGAGGTCAAGGAGGTACGCATCATGAAAAAGACAATATCGATGTACTGGCCGCTGGCAATCGTGGTTCCGCTGGCGGCGGCTGCCTATCTGCATGCGATGTCCGATGCGCCGTCGCGCGGCCCGCTCGCGGCTCATCAGGCGTCCGCCGAACTGGCGCGCGCGGTGTCGTTCGGGCTGGTCGACGACGCGGCGAAGCCGCTGCCGGCCGCATCCGGCGACGTCGTGATCGCTGCGCCCAAGGCGCTGTAAGGCACGTCGCCGTCGCTTCGCGCGGCGGCGCGATTTCGGGCGCCTTTGTATAATGGCGCGTTCTTCTTCCCACGCGGTTCGCCGCGGTTTTCCGATAGTGCGATGACCCGCGTAGCGATCTGTTTCGTCTGTCTCGGCAATATCTGCCGTTCGCCCACGGCGGAAGGCGTGATGCGCCACCAGGTGGGCGCGGCCGGGCTGGCCGACCGGATCGCGATCGATTCGGCCGGCACCGGCGATTGGCACGTCGGCGAGCCGCCCGACTCGCGCGCGCAGGCGGCGGCCCGCACCCGCGGCTATGACTTGTCGGCGCTGCGGGCGCGGCAGGTGAGCGCGGCGGATTTCGAGCGTTTCGACCTGCTGCTGGCGATGGACGAAGCCAACCTCGCGGAATTGCGCCGGCGCTGTCCGCCGGCGCATCGCGACAAGGTGCGCCTGCTGATGGAATTCGCGCCGGGCGCCGCCGAGACCGAGGTGGCCGATCCTTATTTCGGCGGCGAGCAGGGCTTCGAACAGGTGCTCGATCAGGTCGAGCGCGCGTGCGCGGGCCTGCTGGACACGCTGCGCAGCCGCGCCGCGCGCTGATCGACACGGGAAATTCAGCGGTCTGCGAATACCCTGTCGAAGACATGGATACTTGACTAAAATCGTCAAATATTTATACTTGACCAAAATCGTCAAGATTGCAGTCCCCTAGACACCATGAGACTCACCACCAAAGGCCGTTTCGCCGTCACGGCGATGATTGACTTGGCACTGCGCCAGGAGCAGGGCCCGGTGACGCTTGCAGGCATCAGCCAGCGCCAGCGGATTTCGCTCTCGTATCTCGAACAGCTGTTCGGCAAGCTGCGCAGGCATGAAATCGTCGAATCCGTGCGCGGCCCGGGCGGCGGCTACAACCTCGCGCGTCGCGCGCAGGACGTCACCGTTGCCGACATCATCATCGCGGTCGATGAACCGCTCGACGCCACGCAGTGCGGCGGCAAAGGCACGTGCGACGGCTCGAAGCAGCCCGACGGCCATTGCATGACGCACGAGCTGTGGTCGACGCTGAACCAGAAAATGGTCGAATACCTCGATTCGGTGTCGCTGCAGGATCTCGTCGATCAGCAGCGCGCACGCGAGGGCGCCCCTGCGGTGCTGCGCGACCGTCGCGCGCCGGAGCCCGTCGCCGCACCGGCCGAGCCCGTGCGCACGATGCCGCTCGGCCCCAATTCGGTGTTCAACATCGCGAGTTCGTGAGCGCGAAGGCGCCCGTCACACCCCATAACGCACATAGTCCCTGCACAGAATACCCGGAGCGACAGATGACCCAAGAGACTCTCCACCTGCCCATCTATATGGATTACAGCGCGACGACGCCCGTCGATCCGCGCGTGGTCGACAAGATGGTGCCGTACCTGCGCGAGCAGTTCGGCAACCCGGCGTCGCGCAGCCACGCTTATGGCTGGGACGCGGAGCGTGCGGTCGAGGAAGCGCGCGAACAGGTGGCCGCACTCGTGAACGCCGATCCGCGCGAGATCATCTGGACGTCCGGCGCCACCGAGTCGGACAACCTCGCGATCAAGGGCGCCGCGAACTTCTACAAGGGCAAGGGCAAGCACATCGTCACGGTGAAGACCGAGCACAAGGCCGTGCTCGACACGTGCCGCGAGCTCGAGCGCGACGGTTTCGAAGTCACCTACCTCGACGTGAAGGAAGACGGCCTGATCGATCTCGACGTGCTCAAGGCCGCGTTGCGCCCGGACACGATCCTCGTGTCGGTGATGCACGTGAACAACGAGATCGGTGTGATCCAGGACATCGAGACGATCGGCGAAATCTGCCGCGAGAAGGGCATCGTGTTCCACGTCGATGCCGCGCAGTCGACCGGCAAGGTCGAAATCGACCTCGCGAAGCTGAAGGTCGACCTGATGTCGTTCTCGGCCCACAAGACGTACGGCCCGAAGGGCATCGGCGCGCTGTACGTGCGCCGCAAGCCGCGCGTGCGCATCGAGGCGCAGATGCACGGCGGCGGCCACGAGCGCGGCATGCGTTCGGGCACGCTGCCGACGCACCAGATCGTCGGCATGGGCGAGGCGTTCCGCATCGCGCGCGAGGAAATGGCGACCGAGAACGAGCGCATCCGCATGCTGCGCGACAAGCTGCTGCGCGGCCTGTCGCAGATCGAGGAAACCTACGTGAACGGCGACATGGACCACCGTGTCCCGCACAACCTGAACATCAGCTTCAACTTCGTCGAAGGCGAGTCGCTGATCATGGCGATCAAGGACGTCGCGGTGTCGTCCGGCTCCGCGTGCACGTCGGCGTCGCTGGAGCCGTCGTACGTGCTGCGCGCGCTCGGCCGCAACGACGAGCTCGCGCACAGCTCGATCCGCTTCACGGTCGGCCGCTTCACGACGGAGCAGGAAGTCGACTTCGTGATCGATCTGCTGAACAGCAAGATCGCGAAGCTGCGCGAACTGTCGCCGCTCTGGGAAATGCACCAGGAAGGCATCGATCTGTCGACGATCGAATGGGCCGCGCACTGATACCGCATTGAATGCAACCGCGGGCGGATTGACGCACGCAGACGTAACGAGTCAAGGAGTCTGAGTCATGTCTTACAGCAACAAGGTTCTGGATCACTACGAAAACCCGCGCAACGTCGGTTCGTTCGCGAAGGACGACGACACGGTCGGCACGGGCATGGTCGGCGCGCCGGCGTGCGGCGACGTGATGAAGCTGCAGATCCGCGTCGGCGCGGACGGCGTGATCGAAGACGCGAAGTTCAAGACCTACGGCTGCGGTTCGGCGATCGCATCGAGCTCGCTCGTCACCGAATGGGTGAAGGGCAAGACGCTCGACGAGGCACTGTCGATCAAGAACACGCAGATCGCCGAGGAACTCGCGCTGCCGCCGGTGAAGATTCACTGCTCGATCCTCGCGGAAGACGCGATCAAGGCAGCCGTGGCCGACTACAAGAAGCGCCACGACACCAAGGAAAGCGATCAGGCAGCAGCCTGAGCGGCATCGAGCGTTGTGAAGGAACGCGGTGCGTCGTCCAGGCGCCCCGCGGCAAGGACATCATGGCAATTACACTGACCGAAAAAGCAGCACAACACGTCCAGAAATACCTCGTCCGCCGCGGCAAGGGTGTGGGCCTGCGGCTTGGCGTTCGCACGACCGGGTGCTCGGGGCTCGCGTACAAGCTCGAGTATGTCGACGAGCTGGCTCCCGAGGATCAGGTGTTCGAGAGCCATGGCGTGAAGGTCGTCGTCGATCCGAAGAGCCTCGCCTATATCGACGGCACCGAGCTCGACTTCGCCCGCGAAGGCCTGAACGAAGGGTTCAAGTTCAACAACCCGAACGTGAAGGACGAGTGCGGGTGCGGGGAATCGTTCCGCGTGTGACGCGGCTCCCTCCGCGCGATGCGGGCAAGAGGCGGCACGGGCCGCCTTTTTAATGTGCGGCGTTTGCCGCGCGACGAACCGGAATTGAACGCGACGATGGTTTCGCTGAAAGACAGCCATTTCGACCTGTTTCACCTGCCGGCGCAATTCGCGCTCGACGAGACGGCGCTCGACGCCGCCTACCGGACGGTGCAGACGCAGGTGCACCCGGACCGCTTCGCGGCGGCCGGCGATGCGCAAAAGCGCATCGCGATGCAATGGGCCACGCGCGCGAACGAGGCGTACCGCACGCTGCGCGATCCGCTGAAGCGCGCGTCCTATCTGCTGTCGCTGCGCGGCGTCGACATCGGCGCGGAAAACAACACGGCGATGGAGCCGGCGTTCCTGATGCAGCAGATGGAGTGGCGCGAGGGCATCGAGGATGCCGCGGCCGCCCGCAATGTCGACGCGCTCGATGCGTTGCTCGCCGAGTTGCGCGACGAGAAGCGCGTGCGCGTCGAGCGCCTCGGCACGCTGCTCGACAGCGGTGCCGACCAGGCCGCCGCGGAAGCCGTGCGTCAGCTGATGTTCATCGAACGGGTCGCGTCGGAAGTGGGCGCGCAGATCGAGCGCCTCGAAACTTAACCGCGTGCCTTGCGGCACGCGCAGCAAACGGGCCGAGCGCCCGAACGAACCAAGATGGCTTTACTGCAAATTTCCGAACCGGGCATGGCGCCGGCGCCGCACCAGCGGCGACTCGCCGTCGGGATCGATCTCGGCACGACGAACTCGCTCGTCGCCGCCGTGCGCAACAGCGTGCCCGAAGTCCTGCCGGACGAAGCCGGCCGCTTGCTGCTGCCGTCGGTGGTCCGTTACCTCGAGAAGGGCGGCCGCCGCATCGGCCACGAAGCGAAGGAGCAGGCCGCGACCGATCCGCGCAATACGATCGTGTCGGTCAAGCGCTTCATGGGCCGCGGCAAGGCCGAGGTCGAAGGCGCGGCGAACGCGCCGTACGAATTCGTCGACGCGCCGGGCATGGTGCAGATCCGCACGATCGACGGCGTGAAGAGCCCGGTCGAAGTGTCGGCCGAGATTCTCGCGACGCTGCGCTATCGCGCGGAAGACACGCTCGGCGACGAGCTGGTCGGCGCGGTGATCACGGTGCCCGCCTACTTCGACGACGCGCAGCGCCAGGCGACCAAGGACGCCGCGCGCCTCGCCGGCCTCAACGTGCTGCGCCTGCTGAACGAACCGACCGCCGCGGCGATCGCCTACGGTCTCGACAACGCGGCCGAAGGCCTGTACGCGGTGTACGACCTCGGCGGCGGCACGTTCGACCTGTCGATCCTGAAGCTGACGAAGGGCGTGTTCGAAGTGCTGGCCGCGGGCGGCGATTCCGCGCTCGGCGGTGACGATTTCGACCACGCGCTGTTCGATCACGTGCTCGCGCAGGCCGGTATCGACGCGAAGACGCTCGCGCCCGAGGACGTGCGCTTGCTGCTCGATCGCGTGCGCGTGCTGAAGGAAGCGCTGTCGTCCGCGCCCGAGGCGGCGCTCGACGTGACGCTGTCGAGCGGCGCACGCCTCGTGCAGACGATTTCGCACGACACGTTCGCGTCGCTCGTCGAGCCGCTCGTGCAGCGTACGCTCACGCCGACCCGCAAGGCGCTGCGCGATGCACAGGTCACGCCGGCCGACATTAAGGGCGTCGTGCTCGTCGGCGGCGCGACGCGCATGCCGGTGATCCGCGACGCGGTCGCCAAATACTTTGGCCAGCCGCCGCTCGTGAATCTCGATCCGGATCAGGTCGTCGCGCTCGGCGCGGCGATCCAGGCCGATCTGCTCGCGGGCAATCGCGGCACCGGCGACGACTGGCTGCTGCTCGACGTGATTCCGCTGTCGCTCGGTGTCGAGACGATGGGCGGCCTCGTCGAGAAGATCATTCCGCGCAACTCGACGATTCCGATCGCGCGTGCGCAGGAATTCACGACCTTCAAGGACGGCCAGACCGCGATGGCGATCCACGTCGTGCAGGGCGAGCGCGAGCTCGTCGCCGACTGCCGGTCGCTCGCGCGCTTCGAGCTGCGCGGCATTCCGCCGATGACGGCGGGCGCCGCACGCATTCGCGTGACCTATCAGGTCGACGCGGACGGCCTGTTGTCGGTGTTTGCGCGCGAGCAGTTGTCGGGCGTCGAGGCATCGGTCGTCGTGAAGCCGTCGTACGGCCTCGCCGACGACGACATCGCGAAGATGCTGGAAGACAGTTTCAAGACCGCCGAAATCGACATGCGCGCTCGTGCGCTGCGCGAAGCGCAGGTCGAGGCCGAGCGGATGCTCGAGGCGACGCAGGCCGCGCTGGCGGCCGACGGCGAACTGCTCGATGCCGGCGAGCGCGCGCAGGTCGACGCGCTGGCTGCCGCGCTGCGCGCGGTCGCGCAGGGCGACGATACGAATGCGATCGAAGAGGCAACCAAGGCGCTGGCCGACGGTACCGACGAATTCGCGGCGCGCCGGATGGACAAGAGCATCAAGCGCGCGCTGTCGGGCCGCCGGCTCGACGAGATCTGAACCCACGAACCGCGCATCGGCCGGCCACGGCCCGCGCGCTAATGAACCACGCGGCGCCTGGCGCCGCACCCTGACTGACGGAACGGACATGCCTCAACTGGTGGTGCTGCCTCACGTCGAACTGTGCCCGGATGGCGCGGTGATCGACGCGACGCCCGGCAAGAGTATCTGCGACAACCTGCTCGACAACGGGATCGAGATCGAGCACGCATGCGAGAAGTCGTGCGCATGCACGACGTGCCACGTGGTGATCCGCGAAGGCTTCAACGATCTCGCGCCGTCCGAGGAGGACGAGGACGATCTGCTGGACAAGGCGTGGGGCCTCGAGCCGACGTCGCGCCTGTCGTGCCAGGCGATCGTGAAGGAAGATTCGGACCTGGTGGTCGAGATTCCGAAGTACTCGATCAACCACGCGAAGGAAAATCACTGACCGAAACCGGAGGCAGGCGATGAAATGGACCGATTCGCGTGAAATAGCCATTGCACTGGCGGACAAGCACCCGGACATCGACCCGCAGCGGATCAACTTCGTCGACCTGCGCCAATGGGTGCTGGAGCTCGACGGCTTCGACGACGATCCGGCGCACTCGGGCGAGAAGATCCTCGAGGCGATCCAGGCGCACTGGATCGACGAATCCGACTTCGACGACGAGGACTGACCGACCCGGCCGGCCACGGCGTACGCTGCAATGGTGTACGCCGCGCCAATGAAAAAACGGCTCGTGAGCGCCTGCTCGCGAGCCGTTTTCGTTTTGGGCGAAGTGCCCGCGCGCGACGCGTGGGCAGCGACGCCGGCGATGACGCGATCGGGAGCTTACGCGCCGACCAGCGTGCCGTTCTCGATCCGTACGCGCTGGCCCTGGCCGAACGGCGGCGGGTTGCGATACGTGAACGTGCGCATCGCGCCGCTTTCCATCTGCACTTGCACCTGATAGTCGGTTTCCGCGCGGACCTGTTTCTCGACCTGGTTGCCGGCGAGACCGCCGCCCAGCGCGCCGATGATCGTCATCGCGGTGCGACCGTTGCCGTGGCCGAACTGGTTACCGAGCAGGCCGCCGGCCGCCGCGCCGCCCACGGCGCCGATGCCCGAGCTCTGGCCCGGCGTGCGCGTTTGCGTGATCGAGACGACCGTGCCGCAACTCTGGCAGTAGGCTTGCGCAGGCGCCGACGGCTGCTGCGCATATTGCGGCGGCTGCGGGGCGGTCGTGTGACGGCGGTGCGGCGCAGCCGGGCGCGGCGCGGGCTTCGGCTCGGCCTGCGCGACGGCGGCTTTCTGCTGCGCGGCGGCCTGTTCCGCGGCCTGTCGCTGCGCTTGCGCGGCCAGCGCGGCGCTGGCGGCCGCGGCCGTATCGACCGCCGGCTGCGACGCGATCAGCGCGGCCTGGGTCTGGCCGTTCTGTTCGCTGCTGCTGGTGGCTTTCGGGAAGACGCCCGTGATCGCTGCCGTCGCCGCGAGGCTGGCGACGATGACGGCGCCCGCCGCGGTGGCGATCAGCGGGTGGAGGCGTTGCTTTTGCGGCGTGGTCTGATTCTGGTTGTCCATTTTTTTCTCCAATGTCGATCCGGATCGGCGCGTGGCGCCGGAGCTGGATCCCACGCTCGGGAGCGATCAGACTCGGCGTTCCTGCGCCTCGTTCTGGTCCCGTGGTCATGCGTGGTGACGCAACAGGAGTGTCGTCCACGGCCCCGGGGCACGCCGTATCAAGGTGTAACGAATTGCAGCGGGGCGTCGGCGGCGGTTTCCGGGAAAACCCGCAGAAGGGCGTCGCGACGAGGGAATAAAACGGGGGAGGATCGAAGGCCGGCGGACGCCGGCTGGCGGGATTTACGCGTCGTTACAAAGGCGACGCGTGCGCGCCACGGGGCGCGGCGCACACGCGGTTGCGGCTGTCAGTCCTCGCGGCGCAGATGCGGGAACAGCAGCACGTCGCGGATCGTCGGGCTGTCGGTCAGCAGCATCACGAGACGGTCGATGCCGATCCCGCAGCCGCCGGTCGGCGGCATCCCGTATTCGAGCGCGCGGATGTAGTCGGCGTCGAAGAACATCGCTTCCTCGTCGCCTGCATCCTTCTGCTCGACCTGCTTCTTGAAGCGCGCGGCCTGGTCTTCCGGATCGTTCAGCTCCGAGAAGCCGTTCGCGATCTCGCGGCCGGTCATGAACAGCTCGAAACGCTCGGTGATGCCCGGCACCGTATCCGATGCGCGTGCGAGCGGCGACACCTCGACCGGGTAGTCGATGATGAACGTCGGTTCCCACAGCTGCGCTTCGGCCGTTTCCTCGAACAGCGCGAGCTGCAGCGCGCCGATGCCCGCGTTCAGGAACGCCGGCTGCGACACGTCGACGCCGAAGCGCTTCAGCTCGGTGCGCAGGAACGCGTCGTCCGACAACTGGCCGTCGGTGTAGTCCGGTGCGTACTTCTGGATCGCCTGCGTGATCGTCAGGCGATGGAACGGCTTCGCGAGGTCGAGTTCGCGGCCCTGATACTGGATCGTCGCGGTGCCGAGCGCGTCGATCGCCGCCTGGCGGATCAGTTGCTCGGTGAAGTCCATCAGCCAGCGGTAGTCGGTGTACGCGGCGTAGAACTCCATCATCGTGAATTCCGGGTTGTGCCGCGGCGACACGCCTTCATTCCGGAAATTGCGGTTGATCTCGAACACGCGCTCGAAGCCGCCGACGATCAGGCGCTTCAGGTACAGCTCCGGCGCGATGCGCAGGAACATCTGCATGTCGAGCGCATTGTGATGCGTGACGAACGGCTTCGCGGCCGCGCCGCCCGGGATCGGGTGCAGCATCGGCGTCTCGACTTCCATGAAGTCGGCGTTGTCCATGAACTTGCGGATCGACGCGATCGTCTTCGTGCGGGCGCGGAACGTGTCGCGCGTTTCCGGCGTGACGATCAGGTCGACGTAGCGCTGGCGGTAGCGCATTTCCTGGTCGGACAGGCCGTGGAACTTGTCCGGCAGCGGACGCAGCGCCTTCGACAGCAGGCGCAGCTCCTTGCACTGGACCGACAGCTCGCCCTTGTTGGTGCGGAACAGCACGCCGCGCGCGGCGACGATGTCGCCGAGGTCCCACTTCTTGAACGCGTCGTAGGTGTCGGCGCCGACGTCGTTCGGCGTCACGAAGAACTGGATCTGGCCCGAGCCGTCCTGCACCGTCGCGAAGCTCGCCTTGCCCATCACGCGCTTGAGCATCATGCGGCCGGCCACCGACACCTCGACCGGGTTCGCTTCGAGCGCGGCCTTGTCCGAATCGGCGAATTTCGCCTGCAGGTCGGCTGCGTGGTGCTCGGGCCGGAAGTCGTTCGGATAGGCGACGCCTTGCTCGCGCAACGCGCGCAGCTTCTCGCGGCGCTCGGCGATGATCTGGTTTTCGTCCGCCGTGACGGCGGGCTGCGTTTGGGTCGGTTCGGTCATGATGGTCGGAATTCGGAGTGGGGTGCGGCAACGCAAACGGAAAGGGCGGCGCGGGGCAGGCCGCGCCGCGGCGCTTACACGCCCTGTTTGAGGCTCGCGCTGATGAAGTCGTCGAGGTCGCCGTCGAGCACCGCACGCGTGTTGCTCATTTCGACGTTCGTACGCAGGTCCTTCACGCGGCTCTGGTCGAGCACGTACGAGCGGATCTGGTGGCCCCAGCCCACATCGGTCTTGCTCGATTCGAGCTTGTCCTGCTCGGCCTGGCGCTTGCGCATTTCGACTTCGTACAGGCGCGACTTCAGCATCGCCATCGCTTCCGCGCGGTTGCGGTGCTGCGAGCGGTCGTTCTGGCACTGCACGACGATGCCGGTCGGCATGTGCGTGATCCGCACCGCGGAGTCGGTCTTGTTGATGTGCTGGCCGCCCGCGCCCGATGCGCGGTACGTGTCGATGCGCAGGTCGGCCGGGTTGATCTCGACTTCGATCGAGTCGTCGATTTCCGGATAGACGAACACCGACGAGAACGACGTATGGCGGCCGCCCGACGAGTCGAACGGCGACTTGCGCACGAGGCGGTGGATGCCCGTTTCGGTGCGCAGGAAGCCGTACGCGTATTCGCCCGTGACCTTGACCGTCGCGTTCTTGATGCCGGCGACGTCGCCGTCGGACTCTTCGAGCACTTCGGCCTTGAAGCCCTTGCGTTCGCAGTAGCGCAGGTACTGGCGCAGCAGCATCGACGCCCAGTCGCACGCCTCGGTGCCGCCGGCGCCGGCCTGGATGTCGATGAAGCAGTTGTTCGGATCGGCCGGGTTCGAGAACATCCGGCGGAACTCGATGTCGCCGACGCGCGCCTCGAGCTTCGCGGCGTCTTCTTCCGACGCGAGAAGCGTGTCCTCGTCGCCTTCCTCGCGTGCCAGCTCGAACAGGTCGAGCGCGTCGCGCAGGTCGCTATCGAGCGCGGTGAGCGTCATGACGACGCCTTCGAGCAGTTTCTTCTCGCGGCCGAGCGCCTGGGCGTTCTTCGAATCGTTCCAGACGTTCGGGTCTTCGAGTGCCTTGTTGACTTCGGTCAGACGCGCGGCTTTGGCGTCGTAGTCAAAGATACCCCCGAAGCTCGCCCGCGCGATTGCGCAGGTCGAGCAGGGAGCTTTCGATCGCGTTGAGACGTTCCGCTTCCATGATCGTTCGCTGTTCCGGCTTCGTAAAAAAGCGGAATTATAGCCGATCGGCAAACTTGCCCGGTGACGCAAACGGTGCTCGCGCATGCGTGGAGGGCCCGTCCAACGCGGCGCGCGAGCGTGCGGCGGCGCGTCGCGGGACGGTCGCCGGCTCAGCCGGCCGCGTGTTCGACGATCAGCTGCACGCGCGTGACGCCGTTCCACGTATCGGCGACGAGCCGGTACGCGACCAGCGCGCGCGCCGGTAGCGGCTCGGTGTGGTTGAACCAGATCGCGTTGAAGCGCTGGCGGCTGCGCGCGAGCTGCAGCTTCAGGTGCTTTTCCTTCACGAGCGACTGCGACACGACGTCGAATTCGCCCGAGAAAAGCGGGGCCGGAAACCCTTGCCCCCACACGGCTTCGTCCAGCAGGCCGACGAACTGCGGCGTGAAGTACGCATCCTCGAGCTCGCCGTCGGTCTCGATCACGCGGGCCAGCGCGTCGTCGGACAGCCATTCGCGCGCGACGGCCTCGAACGCGGCCGCGAAGCGCGGCACGTTTTCGGTGTCGAGCGTGAGGCCGGCCGCCATCGCATGGCCGCCGAACGCGACGATCAGGTCCGGTTCGCGTTTCGACACGAGGTCGAGCGCGTCGCGCAGGTGGAAGCCGGCGATCGAACGACCGGAACCCTTGACGCGCCGGCCTTCGTCGTCGGCGTGCGCGAACGTGAACGACGGACGGTGGAATTTCTCCTTGAGCCGGCCGGCGACGATGCCGATCACGCCCTGGTGCCACGCGGGATTGAACAGCGTGATCGTGCACGCGTCGGCCGGATCGACGTCGGCGAGATCGGCGAGCGCCTGCTGCTGCATGCCGGCCTCGATCTCGCGGCGTTCGCGGTTCATCACGTCGAGCTGCTGCGCGAGATCCCACGCGCGGCCGATGTCGTCGGTGATCAGGCACTCGATGCCGAGCGACATGTCGGACAGCCGGCCGGCCGCGTTCAGGCGCGGACCGAGGCCGAAGCCGAGATCGAACCCCGACGCGGTGCGCGCTTCGCGCGCGGCGGCGCGGAACAGCGCGGCGACGCCTGGCTGCATGCGGCCGTTGCGGATGCGCTGCAGGCCCTGCGCCACGAGCACGCGGTTGTTGCCGTCGAGCCGCACGACGTCGGCGACGGTGCCGAGCGCGACGAGGTCGAGCAGGCCGTCGAGACGCGGCTCGGCTTCCTTGCTCGCGAACGCGCCGCGGCGGCGCAGCTCGGCGCGCAGCGCGAGCAGCACGTAGAACATCACGCCGACGCCGGCGAGATGCTTGCTCGGGAACGCGCAGCCGGGCTGGTTCGGGTTGACGATCGCGCGCGCGGCGGGCAGCGCGTCGCCGGGCAGGTGGTGGTCGGTCACGAGCACGTCGATGCCGCGCGCGTTCGCGGCTTCGACGCCGGCGACGCTCGCGATCCCGTTGTCAACGGTGATCAGCAGGTCGGGCTTGCACGCGGCCGCGAGTTCGACGATCTCCGGCGTGAGGCCGTAGCCGTATTCGAAGCGGTTCGGCACCAGGTAGTCGATCTGCGCGCCGAACATGCGCAGGCCGCGCACCGCGACCGCGCAGGCGGTCGCGCCGTCGCAGTCGTAGTCGGCGACGACGAGCAGGCGCCGCTTGTCGGCAATCGCGTCGGCGAGCAGCGACGCCGCATCGGCGCAGCCTTTCAGCTCGGTGGGCGGAACGAGGCGCGCGAGCGCGGTCTCGATGTCGGCGGGCGACTGCACGCCGCGCGACGCGTACAGGCGCGCGAGGACGGGGTGCAGGCCGTGGCGCGCGAGTACTTCGGCGTCGGCGGGCGCGACGGGGCGGGTAACGATCCGGGTCATACGGGGTGGCTGGTTATTCGAACAGGGAGGCGAGCGCGCGGCGGCGCCAGAACTTGCGCAGGTCGCCGCGCGTCGCGTGCAGCGTCACGGAGCTCGTGTCGCCGCACAGCGTGAAATCGACGCTCGCCAGCTCGCCGTTGTGCAGCGCGGCGAGCGCCGGCGCGAACCAGTCGCGCTCGAGCGCGGCGAGGCCGTCGTGCCACCGCGCCCAGTCCTGCTCGATGAACGGGGTGGTCAGCGCCGGCAGATCGACGAGCGTCGCGCCGTCGGCGGCGGGCAGCGCGCCGAACGTCGCGGGCGGGCTGCCGGCTTCGGTTTGCGCGGCGCGCGCGAGGCCGAGCGCGGCGGGCGACGCGGACAGCACGCGCGCGAATGGCTTGCCGACCGGCTTCAGCGTACCCTGCGCATGGAACCAGATCGAATTGACGGCCGGCAGGCCGCGCGCCTCGCGGGCTTCGTTGACCGGATGCTGGAACCACGCCATCTGCACTTCGTTCTGCAGTTTCATCCACATCCGCGAGCGCTCGCCCGTATGGGCCTCGTGCGGCAGCCAGATCTCGATGTTGCGGCCGCTGGCGCGCAGTGGCGCGGCGCCGGCGAGGCGCGCGAGCTGGTCGCTCGACAGGTACCAGCGCGCCGGGTTCGGCGCTTCGAGCCGCACGCCGAGCTCCTCGATCAGCGGCCGCGCGACCGCGAGCAGCGCGGCCGCGTCGCCGTCGTCGAGCGCGAGGGCGGCCGGATCGACGAGCACCAGGTGATCGTGCGCGATTTCGACGTGCACGGGCTCGACGCATGCCCACGCGTGCGTGCCGGGGTCGCCGCCGTCGGCCAGCAGCATGTAGGGCGCGAGCGGCGCCTCGTCCGCGGCGTTGCCCTGCGTGGCGCCGAACCGGCTTGCCAGCCAGCGCTCGTGCGGCAGCGTGCGCTGGAAGTCCTCGCCGGCCACGCGCTCGACGAGGCTTGCGCGGGCGAGCAACTTTTGAAGCGCGGGGCTGTCCAGCGTGTGCAGGGACGAGGCCGCATCGGCCGCCGACGGCAGCGCGAACGGAACGAGAAAATGGAGGCGTCGGTCGTGCATGATGGTGCGCATTGTATGGCAAACTGCGCGCGTGATCGGGCCGGCTGACGGCCCGTTCGCGTCCGGCGGCCGTTTTTCGACCGTGCCGGGGGCCGGCCGCTACCGGCCACGACCCGGCGGCGGTCCGGCCGCCGCGCACCTGTCCGCCGTAACCAGCAGAAAGGATTCGCTTGAAACTTCCGTACGAATGGCAGATCGGCTGGCGCTACACGCGCGCCGGCAAACGCACGACCGGCAACGGCTTCATTTCCTTCATCGCGCTCGTATCGATGCTCGGGATCGCGCTCGGCGTCGCGGCGCTGATCGTCGTGCTGTCGGTGATGAACGGCTTCCAGAAGGAGGTGCGCGACCGCATGCTGTCGGTGCTCGCGCACGTCGAGGTGTTCTCGCCGACGGGCTCGATGCCCGACTGGCAACTGACCGCGCAGGAAGCGCGCCGCAATCCGTCGGTGATCGGCGCCGCGCCGTACGTCGACGCGCAGGCGTTGCTCGCGCGCCAGGATGCGGTGAGCGGGGTGATGCTGCGCGGCGTCGAGCCGTCGCTCGAGCCGCAGGTGTCGGACATCGGCAAGGACATGAAGGCGGGGCAGCTGGCCGCGCTCGTGCCCGGCCAGTTCGGCATCGTGCTCGGCGACGCGCTCGCCGGCAACCTCGGCGTGACGGTCGGCGACAAGATCACGCTGGTCGCGCCCGAAGGCTCGATCACGCCGGCCGGCATGATGCCGCGGCTCAAGCAGTTCACGGTCGTCGGCGTGTTCGAGTCCGGCCACTACGAATACGACAGCACGCTCGCGATGATCAACATCCGCGACGCCGAGGCGCTGTTCCGGATGAGCGCGCCGACCGGCGTGCGGCTGCGGCTCACCGACATGCAGAAGGCGCCGCAGGTCGCGCTCGAGCTGTCGCATACGCTGTCGGGCAGCCTGTACATCCGCGACTGGACGCAGCAGAACAAGACGTGGTTCTCGGCCGTGCAGATCGAGAAGCGGATGATGTTCATCATCCTCACGCTGATCATCGCGGTGGCCGCGTTCAACCTCGTGTCGTCGCTCGTGATGACGGTGACCAACAAGCAGGCGGACATCGCGATCCTGCGCACGCTCGGCGCGCAGCCGGGGTCGATCATGAAGATCTTCGTCGTGCAGGGCGTGACGATCGGCTTCGTCGGCACCGCGTCCGGCGTCGCGCTCGGCTGCCTGATCGCGTGGAGCATCCCGTGGCTGATTCCGATGATCGAGCACCTGTTCGGCGTGCAGTTCCTGCCGCCGTCGGTGTACTTCATCAGCGAGCTGCCGTCCGAACTCGTCGCGAGCGACGTGATCCGGATCGGGCTGATCGCGTTCGCGCTGTCGGCCGTCGCGACGCTTTATCCAAGCTGGCGCGGCGCGAAGGTGAAGCCGGCGGAGGCGCTCCGCTATGAATGACCGCGCGGCCGCATTCGCGGATTCACGACAACAACACAACGGACAGGATTCGGCAGGTATGCAGGAATACGTGCTTCAGGCGCGCGGGATCACGAAGGCGTTCGTGCAGGGCGGCTTCAACGTGCAGGTGCTCAACAACACCGAGCTGACGGTGCGGCGCGGCGAGAAGCTCGCGGTCGTCGGGGCGTCGGGCTCCGGCAAGAGCACGCTGCTGCACGTGCTGGGCGGGCTCGACGAGCCGAGCGCCGGCGAAGTGTCGCTGCTCGGCAAGCCGTTTACGCAGCTCGCGGAGCGCGAGCGCAACGAGTTGCGCAACCGCGCGCTTGGCTTCGTCTACCAGTTCCATCACCTGCTGCCCGAGTTCACGGCGCTCGACAACGTCGCGATGCCGCTGCGCATCCGCCGGATGACGACCGAGGACGCACGCGGGCAGGCACAGGCGATGCTCGAACGCGTCGGTCTCGGCCCGCGTGCGAAGCACCGGCCGGGCGAATTGTCGGGCGGCGAACGGCAGCGCGTCGCGATCGCGCGTGCGTTGGTCACGAAGCCCGCGTGCGTGCTCGCCGACGAGCCGACCGGCAACCTCGACGGCACGACGGCCGACACGGTGTTCAACCTGATGCTCGAACTGTCCGAGACGCTCGAAACGAGTTTCGTGATCGTCACGCACGACCCCGATCTCGCCGCGCGCTGCGACCGCATCATGCGGCTGCGCGACGGCGTGTTGCACGAGGAGCCGGCGCTGCCGGTGTAAAAAAGCCACGCCATTGGCCGTGCCGGGTTCGCCCCGGCACGATACAACGGTGCAGGACCGCTGCCATGTGGATCGACACGCATTGCCATCTCGATGCCGCCGAATTCGACGCCGACCGCGACGCGGTCGCGCACGCCGCGCGCGCGGCCGGCGTGTCGCGCATCGTGATCCCGAGCATCGGGCGCGACAACTTCACGACGGTGCGCGAACTCGCGCAGCGCACGCCCGGCGCGGCGTATGCGCTCGGCATCCATCCGATGTATACGCCGCAGGCGCGCGACGCCGATCTCGACCGGCTGCGCATGGAGATCGAGGCGAGTCTCGACGATCCGCGTTTCGTCGCGATCGGCGAAATCGGGCTCGACTATTTCGTGCCGGGTCTCGATGAAGAGCGCCAACAGTTCTTCTACCAGGGCCAGCTCAGGCTCGCGCGGGAACTCGACTTGCCCGTGCTGTGTCACGTGCGCAAGTCGCAGGACCGCGTGCTGGCCGGGCTGCGCCGTTTCGGCGTGCGGCGCGGCATCGCGCATGCGTTCAACGGCAGTTTCCAGCAGGCCGAAGCGTATCTGGCGCAAGGCCTGCATCTCGGCTTCGGCGGCAACGTGACCTTCACGCGCGCGCGGCAGATCCGCCGGCTCGCCACCGAGTTGCCGCTCGACGCGCTCGTCGTCGAAACCGACGCGCCCGACATCGCGCCCGAATGGGCATACAAATCCCGCAACACACCCGACCAGGTGCCGCGCATCGGCGGCGTGCTCGCCGAATTGCGCGGGCTCGATACTGGCGAACTGGCCGTATGCACTTCGGCTAACGCGCTCGCCGCGCTGCCGCGACTCGCACTTTCGTCCGCATAATCGTTGCCGGAAGGCGCCGCCCGGGCAGGGCTGGCGCCGGGTCGACGAGGAGGCGGAATGCGCGTGTGGTGGATCGCGTTCGCGCTCGGCGTCGTCGTGCTGCAGCGGCAGGCGGCGTTGCCGGGGGCGATCGCATGGACGGTCGGAGCAGCCGTGCTCGCGGGCTGCGCGGCGCTGGGCGCGTGGTGCATGCGTCGACGGCGCACGCGTGCGGTCGTGGCATGCGGCTGGATGCTGTGTGTGTTCGCGGCCTGCGTCGCGGGGTTCGGCTATGCGGCCGCGCGGGCCGAGTGGCGGCTCGGCGACAGCCTCCCGCCGGAGTGGGAAGGGCGCGACATCGTCGTCACGGGTGTGATCCGCGGATTGCCGGTCGTCGACGAGACGGGGGCGCGGCTGCTGTTCGCGGTCGAATCGAACGATGCGGGGCTCGCCCGTTTTCCGCCATTGATCCGCTTGTCGTGGCGCGCATACGGCGCACCCGCGACACGCGATGCGCTTCCCGATTTGCGGGCGGCCCAGCGCTGGCGTTTCGTCGTGCGTCTCAAGCGTCCGCATGCCGAGGCCAATCCCGGCGTGCGCGACAGCGAGGCGGCGTGGCTCGCGGCGGGCATTCGCGCGATCGGCTATGTCAGTGCGCCGCGTCGGGCCGTATTGCTCGATGCGCGCGCGGCGGGATGGCGTGCATCGATCGACCGGGTGCGCGACGCGCTGCGGGCACGCATCGGCGAGGTGCTCGGCACCGATGCGGCGCACCGCGGCATCGTCGCCGCGCTGGCGATCGGCGACCAGTCGGGCATCGGCGACGACGACTGGCGCGTGCTGCGCAATACGGGCACGAGCCATCTGGTCGCGATTTCGGGTCTCCATGTCGGGCTGGTCGGCGCGATCGCCGGCTGGCTCGTGTCGATGGTCTGGCGCCGCATGCGCTGGCGCGCGCGGGCCGCGACGCTCGTGTTGCCGGCGCCGTACGCGGCCGCGCTTGCCGCGCTGGTCGCTGCTGCGGGCTACGCCGCGCTCGCCGGCTTCAACGTGCCGGCACAGCGCGCGTGGTGGATGATCGCGGGCGGCGGCGTCGCGTATCTGGCCGGCCGCAGTGTGCCGACCTCCGCGGTGCTGTGCGCGGCGCTCGGCGGCGTGCTGCTCGCCGATCCGTGGGCCGTGCTGTCGGCCGGATTCTGGCTGTCGTTCGGCGCGGTCGCCGTGATCCTGCAGGCCGTCGCCGGCTGGCGCGCGGTGCGCGAACTCGATGAGAACGACGGGATCGACGAGAACGACGAAACGGGCGCGGAAAGCCGCACGGCCGGCTTGCGGAGGCGATTGCGCGGGTGGGCGACGCGCTGCCGGCGCCGCATCGCCGAGGCCACGCGCGTGCAGTACGCGGTGACGATCGGTCTCGCGCCGCTCACCGCCGCATGGTTCGCTCAGGTTTCCCTGTCGGGCCCGTTCGGCAATGCGTTCGCGATTCCGTGGGTCAGCTCGGTCGTCACGCCCGTCGTGCTGGCCGGCATCGCGTTGCCGGCGCCGTTCGATGCCGGTGCGTTCATGCTCGCCCATACGGCGCTCGCACCGATGATGACGCTGCTCGGGCACTTGGCCGACTGGCCGGCCGGCGTGCTGTGGCTGCGCATGCCCGAGTGGCCGGTACTGGCGCTGGCATGCGTGGGCGTCGCCTGGGCGCTGATGCCGCGCGGCTGGCCGTTGCGCTGGGCGGCGCCGCTCACGTGGCTGCCGCTCGTCGCGCCGGCGCCCGACGCGCCGCCGGCGGGCGGCTTCCGGCTGACCGTGCTCGACGTCGGGCAGGGCGCGGCGGTGCTGGTCGAAACCGCGCGGCGGACCTTGCTGTTCGATGCGGGGCCCGGCGCGGAATCGACGCATGCCGGTACGCGGATCGTCGCGCCGGCGTTGCGGGCGCGCGGCATCGCGGCGATCGATTCGCTCGTGCTCAGTCATGCGGATGCCGATCATGCAGGCGGTGCTTCGGCCGTCTATGCGGCGACCGACGTGCGCCAGCTGCTGGCCGGCATTGCGCCGCGGCACCGGTTGTGGCGCGAGGCGCAGGCGGCCGGCGTGGCCGATCGGCTGCCTTGCGCGGCCGGGCAGCGCTGGACCTGGGACGGTGTCGTCTTTACGATGCTGTGGCCGCCGGACGGGGTGGGCACGGGTTCGTCGAACGGGCAATCGTGCGTGCTGCGCATCGACGCGGGCGGCACGTCGGCCCTGTTGACGGGCGACATCGAGGCGGCCGCCGAGCGCCGGCTGGTGGCCGATGCGCGCGATGCGCTGCCCGCGCAGATCCTGGTCGTTCCGCATCACGGCAGCCGCACGTCGTCGGTCGAGCCTTTCCTCGATTCGGTCGGGCCGCGCGTCGCGGTATTTCCTGTAGGCTATCGCAATCGTTTCGGGCATCCGCACCGGACCGTGCTCGCCCGCTACGAGGCGCGCGGGATTCCGCTGCCGCGCACCGATCGCGACGGCGCCGTGCGGTTCGACGTCGCGCCGGCCGGCGGCGGGTTCGCATTCGCGCGCTATCGCGACGAACGGCGCCGGTACTGGATGGACCGGTAAGCGTGGCGACGGCCGGCGTGCCGTGCCGAAGCCCGGTTCCGACAGAAATATGACGCATGGGAATGGCACAAGCGCTGACGCACCCCCTCCCGTCGACCGCGAAGCATGGGACGAGAGTAGGCGCTAAAGCGCTAACTCTCGTCGACAAAGGAGACACCGGCATTTGAAGGACATCCTCCACTTCTCGCACGCGAACGGCTTCCCGGCGTCGACGTACCGGACGATCTTCGCCGAACTCGCCGACGACTACGAGCTGCGCTACATCGAACGGATCGGCCACGACCGCCGCTACCCGGTGACGCGCGACTGGCCGCATCTCGTCGAACAACTGCTCGACGATATCGGCAGCCGCTACGAGCGCCCGGTCTGGCTCGTCGGCCATTCGCTCGGCGGCTACCTGTCGCTGATGGCCGCGCTGAAGAAGCCGCAGTGGGTGCGCGGCGTCGTGATGATCGATTCGCCGATCATCGCGGGCTGGCGTGCCGGCGCGTTGCGCGCGAGCCAGTGGGCGGGGCTCGACGAGCGGCTGTCGCCCGCCGCGGCGACGCGCAACCGGCGCACGCGCTGGATGAGCCGCGACGAAGTCTGGCGGCACTTCCGCGAGAAGCCCGCGTTCGCGCGCTGGGACGAACGGATGCTCGCCGACTATATCGACTACGGCATCCCGCAGGCCGGCCCCGACGGCGCACGCGCGCTCGCGTTCGACCGGCAGGTCGAATACCTGATCTACCGGACGCTGCCGCACACGCTCGGCCCGCGGCTCGCGCACGGCGCGCCGGTGCCGCTCGGCTTTCTCGCCGGCACGCGCTCGCGCGAGGTGCGGCAGGTCGGGCTCGACGCGACGCGCCGTGCGACGCGCGGGCGCATCGAATGGCTGGAAGGCAGTCACCTGTTCCCGATGGAGCGGCCGATCGAGACCGCCCGCGCATTGCAGCGGATGCTGAATTCGCTGAAGGCGGAAGAGGGCGGCGTTTCGGGCGGCATTTCGCAGGCCGGCGCGCCGCTCGCGAGGCGCGCCTGACGTTTCGTCCCGTGCGCCGAGCGCCCGCCGGCGCATGCGCGTGGCGCCGACCGGCCGGCCGGTTCGCGCCGGCGCGCACCGCCGCGCGGGGCGGTACGAAAGGGCGCGATCATCGCGTCAATTGCTGAGAAAAGGGCGGGCTTTACGGTATAATCCGTTTTTCCCGCGAGCATCCAGCGATGACCAAATATGTTTTCGTCACCGGCGGCGTAGTTTCTTCCCTCGGCAAGGGTATTGCCGCCGCCTCTCTCGCCGCGATCCTCGAATCGCGCGGTCTGAAAGTCACCCTCCTCAAGCTCGATCCCTACATCAACGTCGACCCCGGCACGATGAGCCCGTTCCAGCACGGCGAAGTGTTCGTGACGGAAGACGGAGCGGAGACCGACCTCGACCTCGGCCACTATGAGCGCTTCATCAGCACGAAGATGCGCAAGGCCAACAACTTCACGACCGGCCAGATCTACGAATCGGTGATCCGCAAGGAGCGCCGCGGCGACTATCTCGGCAAGACCGTGCAGGTCATTCCGCACATCACGAACGAAATCCAGGCGTTCATCGAGCGCGGGGCGGCATCGGCCACCTGCGGCGAGCCGGACGTCGCGATCGTCGAGATCGGCGGCACGGTCGGCGACATCGAGTCGCTGCCGTTCCTCGAGGCCGCACGCCAGATGAGCCTGCGCCTCGGCCGCAACAGCGCGTGCTTCGTGCACCTGACGCTCGTGCCGTACGTCGCGACGGCCGGCGAGCTGAAGACGAAGCCGACCCAGCACAGCGTGCAGAAGCTGCGCGAGATCGGCATCCTGCCGCACGTGCTGCTGTGCCGTGCCGACCGCCGCATTCCCGACGACGAATCGAAGAAGATCTCGATGTTCTCGAACGTGCCGGAAGACGCCGTGATCTCGGTGTGGGACGCCGACAGCATCTACAAGATTCCGCAGATGCTGCACGACCAGGGCCTCGACCGGATCATCTGCGAGGAGCTGAAGCTGTCGCCGAAGGACGCCGACCTGAGCATGTGGTCGACGCTCGTCGAGAAGCTCGAAAACCCGGAGCACGAAGTGACGATCGGCATGGTCGGCAAGTACGTCGACCTGACCGAGTCGTACAAGTCGCTGATCGAGGCGCTGCGCCATGCGTCGATCCACACGTCGACCAAGGTCAACATCGAATACATCGACTCGGAAGAGCTCGAGACGAACGGCGTCGACAGCCTCAAGCATCTCGACGCCGTGCTGGTGCCGGGCGGTTTCGGCCGTCGCGGCACGGAAGGCAAGATCGCCGCGGTTCGCTACGCGCGCGAGTCGAAGGTGCCGTATCTCGGCATCTGTCTCGGCATGCAGCTCGCGGTGATCGAATTCGCGCGCGACGTCGTCGGCCTGAAGCAGGCGAACAGCACGGAATTCGATCCGGACACGCCCGAGCGCGTGGTCGCGCTGATCACCGAATGGTACGACCGCGAAGGCAAGGTCGAGACGCGCACCGAGGAATCCGACCTCGGCGGCACGATGCGTCTGGGTTCGCAGCGCTGCCCGATCAAGCCGGGCACGATGGCCGAGGAAATCTACGGCAAGGACGTGAACGAGCGCCATCGCCACCGTTATGAAGTCAATAACCGCTTCGTGCCCCAGCTCGAAGCCGGCGGCCTTATCATCAGCGCCCGTACCCCGAGCGAGGATCTGCCGGAGATGATGGAGCTGCCGCGTTCGATGCACCCGTGGTTCGTCGGCGTCCAGTTCCACCCGGAATTCACGTCCACGCCGCGTGACGGTCATCCGCTGTTCAAGTCGTTCGTCGAAGCCGCGCTCGCCAACAAGCAAGCGCGCGGAGTGCAAGCATGAAGCTGTGCGATTTCGAGGTCGGTCTCGATCAACCGTTCTTCCTGATCGCGGGTACCTGCGTCGTCGAATCGGAGCAAATGACGATCGACACGGCCGGCCGCCTGAAGGAAATCTGCGAGAAGCTGAACGTTCCGTTCATCTACAAGTCGTCCTACGACAAGGCGAACCGCAGCTCGGGCAAGTCGTTTCGCGGTCTCGGAATGGACGAGGGGCTGCGGATCCTCGGCGAGGTGAAGCGCCAGCTCGGCCTGCCGGTGCTGACCGACGTGCATTCGATCGACGAGATCGAGCAGGTCGCGTCGGTCGTCGACGTGCTGCAGACGCCGGCGTTCCTGTGCCGCCAGACCGATTTCATCCATGCGTGCGCGCGCTCGGGCAAGCCCGTGAACATCAAGAAGGGCCAGTTCCTCGCGCCGCACGACATGAAGAACGTGATCGACAAGGCGCGCGACGCGGCGCGTGAAGCCGGGCTGTCGGAAGACCGCTTCATGGCGTGCGAGCGCGGCGTCTCGTTCGGCTACAACAACCTCGTGTCGGACATGCGTTCGCTCGCGATCATGCGCGAGACGAACGCGCCGGTCGTGTTCGATGCGACCCACTCGGTGCAGTTGCCGGGCGGGCAGGGCACGAGCTCGGGCGGCCAGCGCGAATTCGTGCCGGTGCTCGCCCGTGCGGCGGTCGCGACGGGCGTCGCGGGCCTCTTCATGGAAACGCACCCGAATCCGGCCGAGGCGAAATCGGACGGCCCGAACGCGGTGCCGCTGAACCGGATGAGCGCGCTGCTGGAGACCCTCGTCACGCTCGACCAGGCGGTGAAGCGCAATCCGTTCCTGGAAAACGATTTCAATTAAAGATCGAATGAACCTTGCGACGGCTTCGCGCGTCTGTAGCGAAAGCGGTTCCGGCACGCACGCCGTCGCAGTTTGAAGAATCCATCGTCATTCTCAGAGGAAACCCATGAGTGCAATCGTAGATATCATCGGCCGCGAGATTCTGGATTCGCGCGGCAACCCCACCGTCGAATGCGACGTGCTGCTCGAATCGGGCACGATGGGCCGCGCGGCGGTGCCGTCGGGCGCGTCCACCGGCTCGCGTGAAGCGATCGAGCTGCGCGACGGCGAAGCCGGCCGCTACAACGGCAAGGGCGTGCTGAAGGCGGTCGAGCACATCAACACCGAAATCTCCGAAGCCATCATGGGCCTCGACGCGTCGGAACAGGCGTTCCTCGACAAGACGCTGCTCGAGCTGGACGGCACCGACAACAAGTCGCGCCTCGGCGCGAACGCGATGCTGGCCGTGTCGATGGCCGTCGCGAAGGCCGCCGCCGAAGAGGCCGGCCTGCCGCTGTACCGCTACTTCGGTGGCTCGGGCGCGATGCAACTGCCGGTGCCGATGATGAACATCGTCAACGGCGGCGCGCACGCGAACAACAGCCTGGACATCCAGGAATTCATGATCGTCCCGGTCAGCCAGCCGACGTTCCGTGAAGCGCTGCGTTGCGGCGCCGAAGTGTTCCACGCGCTGAAGAAGATCCTCAGCGACCGCGGCATGAGCACGGCGGTCGGCGACGAAGGCGGTTTCGCGCCGAACTTCGGCAGCAACGACGAGTGCCTGTCGACGATCCTGCAGGCGATCGAGAAGGCCGGCTACCGTGCGGGCGAAGACGTGCTGCTCGCGCTCGACTGCGCGGCATCCGAGTTCTACCACGACGGCAAGTACCAGCTCGCGGGCGAAGGCCTGCAACTGTCGTCGGCCGAATTCACCGACTACCTCGCGACGCTCGCCGACAAGTTCCCGATCGTGTCGATCGAGGACGGCATGCACGAAAGCGACTGGGACGGCTGGAAGCTGCTGACCGACCGCCTCGGCAAGAAGGTGCAGCTCGTTGGCGACGATCTCTTCGTCACGAACACGCGCATCCTGAAGGAAGGCATCGAGAAGGGCATCGCGAACTCGATCCTGATCAAGATCAACCAGATTGGTACGCTGACCGAAACGTTCGCGGCGATCGAAATGGCGAAGCGCGCGGGCTACACGGCCGTGATCTCGCACCGCTCGGGCGAAACCGAAGATTCGACGATCGCGGACATCGCGGTCGGCCTGAATGCCGGCCAGATCAAGACGGGTTCGCTGTCGCGCAGCGACCGTATCTCGAAGTACAACCAGCTGCTGCGCATCGAGGAAGACCTCGGCGACATCGCGAGCTACCCGGGTAAATCGGCTTTCTATAACCTGCGCTAACGCGCTACTATCGGGTTCGTCATCTCGACGCCGCTCTGTGCCTGTGCGCGGAGCGGCGCTTCTTATATCTGCGTCTCTTACATGCGGCTTGTCACTGTCGTCCTGATTGCCTTGCTGGCGCTCATTCAGTACCCCCTATGGTGGGGACACGGCGGCTGGCTGCGGGTGCATGAATTGCGTCAGCAGCTCGACGACCAGCTCCGGAAGAACGCGGACGAGAAGCTGCGCAACGAGCGCACCGCCGGCGAAGTGCAGGATCTGCAGAGCGGCACCGCGGCGATCGAGGAGCGTGCACGCTACGAGATGGGCATGGTCAAGGACGGCGAAGTATTCGTGCAGTTCGTATCGCCGAATGCGCCTGCGGGGCCGACGAACAACACGCCGGCGAATACGTCGACGCGCGGTACCGTCTCGGCGGCGCCCGTGCGGGTCGTGCCGAATCCGCAGTCGATCGCGAAGCCGTCGCGGCATCATGGCGGCGACAAGGGCAAGGCCGCGCATCACTGAGCGCGATACCTCGAACCCATTGAAAAAGCGCGGGAAATGCCGCGCTTTTTTATTTCCTGCCAGTCGTCAATCGATCGGGCGATGCCTGCTCACCACCACCAGCCCGGGTAGCCGTAGCTGATGCCCGAGCCCCAGCGATTGCCCCATCCGCCGCCGTAATATCCGCCGTAGACCGTCACGGGCGGCGGCGAGTAATAAGCCCACGCGCGCGCGGCCGCTTCCGCCGCCATCGCGCTGTTCTGCTCGCGCAGGACTTGCCGATCGATCTCGTCGTAGCGCTTGCGTTCGGCGCTCGACAGCACGGGCGGCTGACCACCCGACGCGCCCGGTTCGGGCAGGCGGCTCAGGATCGTGGAAGTCGGCGGCGGCATCGCGCAGCCGGCAAGCGCGAGCGTGCCGGCGGCCATGCTCGTCAGGACGATGGTGCGGATGGCGCAAAAGGGGCGGCGATTCATGTGTTTCTCCTGCGGTGCGCCGACCGTGGAAAGCGGCTTGTGCCGAAGGCCGAACCTCCGGCGCCTGAGCCGCGCATGCGGCGCTCGTGCGTCATTATGCGCCCGTGCCGCGCCGGTGGCGGGCACGGGCGCTCGGCCCACGCGCGGCTCAGTGACGCTGGTCGGTCGCGGGCGCGATACCGGTTTCGACACCGGGCGCCGCGAACAGTTGCGCGACGTCGACCGGATCGAATTCATAGCGCTGGTTGCAGAATTCGCAGTGGATCTCGACGTGGCCGCGCTCGACGATCACGCTGTCGACTTCTTCACGACCGAGCATGCGCAGCATCGCACCGACCTTCTCGCGCGAACACGAGCACTGGAAGCGCGTGCCGGCCGGTTCGAAGTGCTGGACGTTTTCCTGCCAGAACAGCCGCCGGAACACCACTTCCGGTTCGACCTCCAGCAGTTCCTTCGCGGACAGCGTGCCGCCGAGGGTGCACACGCGTTCCCACGTGTCGATATCGGTTTCGGCGTTGCGCGGCACGATGCCGCCGTCGCCCGGCAGCTTCTGCAGCAGCATGCCGACCGCGCGGTCGCGATCGGCGGCGAGCCACAGCCGCGTGTCGAGCTGTTCCGAGTGGCGCATGTACTGCTCGAGCACTTGCGACACCGATTCGAGCGGGCCGTCGACGCCGTTCAGCGGCACGATGCCCTGATACGGCTGCTGACCCGGCAGCTTGTCGGCCGGGTCGAGCGTGATCACGCAGCGGCCGTGGCCGCTCGCGTTGACGAGCGACGCGAAGCGCGTGTCGTCGCCGATCGTCTGCGCGGCGTCACCCGAGAACTTCGCGGTCGCACGCATCGACAGATCGGACCCGCACTGGACGACCAGCATCTGGACCGGCCCGTCGCCGAAGATCTGCATGATCAGGGTGCCGTGAAATTTCAGGTTCGCGGACAGCAGCGCGCACGCGGCCATCATCTCGCCGAGCACTGTGCGCACGGGGGCAGGGTAGTCGCGGCGGGCGAGCACCTCCTGCCACGTGTTGCGCAGCGAAACGATCTCGCCGCGCACGGGCGCCGCATTGAACATGAATTTCTGTAACTGGTCGCTCACTCTTCTTCCTTGAAATCCGTGCGAATCACCCGATCCGCACGAGTTGCTCCTTGAAATGCGCGCGCCGCTCGACATACGTCTTCGCGTTTGCGCGCAGCCGCGCGATGTCTTCTGCCGACAGCTCGCGCACGACTTTCGCCGGTGCGCCGAGGATCAGCGAGTTGTCCGGGAACGTCTTGCCTTCCGTCACGACCGCGCCGGCACCAACCAGACAGTTGCGGCCGATGACCGCGCCATTCAAGACCACCGCCTGAATCCCGATCAGCGAACCTTCGCCGATCGTGCAGCCGTGCAGCATCGCCTGGTGCCCGATCGTCACGTTCTCGGCGATCGTCAGCGGAAAGCCCGGGTCGGTATGCAAAACGGCGCCTTCCTGGACGTTGCTGCCGGCGCCGACCGCAATCGTCTCGTTGTCGCCGCGAATCGTCGCGCCGAACCATACGCTCGCGTTTTCCTCGAGCACGACCTTGCCGATGATGGCCGCCGTATCGGCGACGAATACGCTTTCGTGGATCGTCGGGGCCGTATCGCCCAGCTTGTAGATCGTCACGGAGTCTCCTTGGTGATCTTCGATGACGGGCGCCGGTAGAATGGCGCGTCCGGTTTGCCCGGCGCCTGGCGCCGCGGAACAAACGCATATTGTAAACCGTCGCGTGCCTGTGCTCCCACGCCGCGTACGCAAGGTGTCCCTGTTTATGAGCATCGCGTCTTCTTCTTTCGGCACGGCGCCCGCCTGCGTGCGCAGCGTGGCGCTCGATGCGCTGCGAGCTGCCGAGCCGGCGGCGAAAGCCGCGCAGGTACGCGCGCTGCACGATGCGCTGCGGGCCGGGCAGGCCGCGATCGTGCCGTTGCTTCAACTGCGCGAACCGGCCGATCTGCCGGGGCGCCCGGCGCGGCCGCCGCTCGTCGAGCCGCGCGAGTTGCAGCGGCGCAGCATGCGATCGCCCGAAGGGCGCGTCGTGCTGCTGCACGCGCTCGCCCATATCGAGTTCAATGCGATCAACCTGGCGCTCGACGCGGTCTGGCGCTTCGCGGGCATGCCCGACGCGTTCTACGCGGACTGGCTGAAGGTCGCGGCCGAGGAGGCCTATCACTTCACGCTGCTGTCCGATCGTCTCGCGGCATTCGGGCATGCATACGGCGATTTTCCCGCGCACAACGGGCTGTGGGAGATGTGCGAGCGGACCAAGGGCGACGTGCTGGCGCGCATGGCGCTCGTGCCGCGCACGCTCGAGGCCCGCGGGCTCGACGCGTCGCCGCCGATCCGCGCGCGGCTCGTGCAGGCGGGCGACGATGCGTCGGCCGCGATTCTCGACGTGATCCTGCGCGACGAAATCGGCCATGTCGCGATCGGCAACCGCTGGTTCCGCCATCTGTGCGACGCAGCCGGGCGCGACCCCGTGCCGACCTATCGGCAGCTCGCCGAGCAGTACCACGCGCCGCGGCTGCGTGGCCCGTTCAATTTCGATGCGCGGCGCGATGCCGGCTTCGAGCAGGCCGAACTCGACGAACTGGCCGCGCAGGACGCGGTGGACGGGCGCCCCGCGCATTAGCCGGATCGCGTTGGCCGCGTCCGGGTGGGCGTGGGCCGGCTCGCGTGTCTCGCCGATGGTGTCTGCCGCCCGGCCCTCGAACGACCTCGCCGCTAGAGCGGCACCTCGATTGCCGGCCGCCGGAACCGGAGCGTCGCCGTTATAATCGAACGACCATTCTTTTTTTGGCGGCTGCGATGAGTGCCTCGAGTTCTGTTTCCGATTTCGTCACGGTGCGCGGCGTCCGGCTGCATGTGCGGCGCTGGGGCCGGCCCGACGCGCCGACGCTGTTCATGCTGCACGGCTGGATGGACGTCGCGGCGTCGTTCCAGTTCGTCGTCGATGCGCTCGCCGGCGACTGGCAGGTGATCGCGCCCGACGCGCGCGGCTTCGGGCTGTCCGACTGGCCGGTCGCGCGACAGGGCGGCGGTCACTACTGGTTCCACGAATACCTGGGCGACCTCGATGCGCTCGTCGACCGCTACGCACCGACCGGAGAGATCAACCTGGTCGGACACAGCATGGGCGCGAACGTCGTGTGCCTGTATGCCGGCGCGCGGCCGGAACGCGTGCGGCGCGTCGTCGACCTCGAAGGTTTCGGGCTCGCGCCGGCGCGAGCCGACCAGGCGCCGCGCCGACTGCGCGGCTGGCTCGACGAACTGCGCGAGCCGCCCGCGCTGCGGCCGTACGCCTCGCTCGACGACGTGGCGGCGCGCCTGATCAAGACCAATCCGCGGCTCGACCCGCGCCGCGCCGCGTTTCTGGCCGCCCACTGGTCGAAACGCGGCGACGACGGCCTCTACCATCTGCTGGCGGACCCGGCGCACAAGATGCCGGGCCCGCTGCTGTACCGGCTCGACGAAGTCATGGCGATCTGGAAGCAGGTGCGTGCGAAGGTGCTGCACGTCGAGGCCGTCAATTCGCCGACGCTTGCGCACCTTGCCGGCGACATCCCGTTGCCCGAATTCAAGGCGCGCTTCAATGCATTCCCCGACTGGCGCGAGAAGCTCGTCGAGGATGCCGGCCACATGGTGCATCACGACCAGCCCGAGCAGATCGCGGCGCTGATCGAGGCGTTCTGCGCATAGGCGCGTGGCGCCGGCGGCAGGGCACGCGGGCGGCGCAATTGCGGCGTTGCAGTAGAATGAGGCCTTACCTGCGATGCTGATAATGAACGCCGATCTCCACTGCCATTCCAATGTTTCCGACGGGTTGCTGTCGCCTGCCGACGTCGCGCGCCGCGCGCATGCGGGCGGCGTGACCCTGTGGGCGCTGACCGACCACGACGAGATCGGCGGCCAGGCGGCGGCGCGCAGCGAGGCGGAAGCGCTCGGCATGCGCTACCTGAGCGGCGTCGAGATTTCGGTCACGTGGGCGTCGCGCACCGTGCACATCGTCGGTCTGAACATCGATCCCGCCCATCCGGCGCTGGTCGACGGCCTGTACCGCACGCGCCACGGCCGCGCGGCGCGCGCGCTGGCGATCGCGGAGCAGCTCGCGACGCTCGGCATTCCCGGCGCCTACGAAGGCGCGCTGAAATACGTGTCCAATCCCGACCTGATCTCGCGCACGCACTTCGCCCGCTTTCTCGTCGAAAACGGCCATGCCGAGTCGACGTCCGACGTGTTCGACCGCCTGCTGGGCGACGGCAAGCCCGGCTTCGTCCCGCATCGCTGGGCGTCGCTGTCCGACGCGGTCGGCTGGATCCGCGCGGCAGGCGGCGAAGCGGTGGTCGCGCATCCGGGCCGCTATCGCTATACGCCGGTCGAATTCGACGCGTTCTTCGGCGAGTTCATCGATCTCGGCGGCCGCGCGATCGAGGTCATCACGGGCAGCCACACGCCCGACCAGTACCGCGAATACGCGGACGTCGCGCGCCGCTTCGGCTTCGAAGTATCGCGCGGCTCGGATTTCCATGCGCCGGGCGAGGGCCGCATCGAGCTCGGCAGCCTGCCGCCGCTGCCGCCCGACCTGACGCCGGTCTGGGAGCGCTGGCTCTGACGCCGGGCGGCTTCGGGCCGCCCGTGTCGCCGCCGTTGCGCGCATCCGACTTCTCCCTCTTTACGTGTCCCCATGTCCCAGTTCTTCAGGATTCATCCGGATAATCCGCAGCCGCGCCTGATCAAGCAGGCGGTGGAGATCGTCAGCAAGGGCGGCGTGATCGCGATGCCGACCGATTCGAGCTATGCGCTCGCGTGCCATCTCGACGACAAGGACGCGGTCGAGCGCGTGCGCCGGATTCGCGGCCTCGACGAAAAGCAGCATCTGTCGCTGCTCGTGCGCGACCTGTCGGAGCTCGCCAATTTCGCGATGGTCGACAACCGCCAGTACCGGCAGATCAAGTCGGTGACGCCGGGCCCGTACGTGTTCATCCTGCAGGCGACGAAGGAAGTGCCGCGCCGGCTGTCGCACCCGTCGCGCAAGACGATCGGGCTGCGCGTGCCCGATCACGCGATCACGCTCGCGCTGCTGGAGTCGCTCGGCCAGCCGCTGCTCGGCACGACGCTGATCCTGCCGCCGGACGACGAACCGCTGAACGATCCCGAGGAAATCCGCACGCGGCTCGAGAAACAGGTCGACCTCGTGATCGACGGCGGCGCGTGCCCGCGCGAGCCGTCGACGGTGATCGACCTGACCGGCGATGCGCCCGAACTCATCCGCGCGGGGCGCGGCTCCCTCGAACCCTTCGGGCTCTCGGCCGCATGACGCGCCGTGCCATTTTTGCGCGAGTGCGCTTGTTACAATAACGCGATATGGATGCTTCCCTGATACAGACCATCGCCGTCTACGCGCTACCCGTGATCTTCGCGATCACGCTGCACGAGGCCGCGCATGGCTATGCCGCGCGTCTGCTCGGCGACAATACCGCCTATGCGATGGGGCGCGTGTCGTTCAATCCGATGCGTCACATCGATCCGCTCGGCACGATCGCCATTCCGCTCGCGATGTACTTCCTCACCGGCGGCGCGTTCCTGTTCGGCTATGCGAAGCCGGTGCCGGTGTCGTTCGGCAACCTGCGCAATCCGCGCTGGGGCAGCCTGTGGGTCGCGCTCGCGGGCCCGGCCTGCAACTTCGTGCAGGCGCTCGTCTGGGGCGTGCTGACCCTCGTGCTGCCGGCCGTCGGCGTCGACGAGCCGTTCTTCACGCGCATGGCGTTGGCCGGCGTCAGCGCGAACCTCGTGCTCGGCGTGCTGAACCTGTTTCCGCTGCCGCCGCTCGACGGCGGCCGCATCCTGGCGGCGCTGCTGCCGACCCGGCAATCGATCGCGCTGTCGCGCATCGAGCCGTACGGTTTCATCATCGTCCTCGTGCTCGTCACGACGGGCGTGCTGACGAACTTCTGGCTGCGTCCGCTCGTCAATGTCGGCTATGCCGTGCTGAGCGCCATCCTGTCTCCCTTCGCCTCGCTTTTCTAACGACAATCATGTTCCCAGAACGTATTTTCTCCGGCATGCGACCCACCGGATCGCTGCACCTCGGTCATTACCACGGCGTGCTGAAAAACTGGGTGAAGCTGCAGTCCGAGTACCCGTGCTTCTTCTGCGTCGTCGACTGGCATGCGCTGACGACGCACTACGAGACGCCCGAGGTCATCGAGAAGAACGTATGGGACGTGCTGATCGACTGGCTCGCGTCCGGCATCGATCCGGCGCAGGCGACGCTGTTCATCCAGAGCAAGGTGCCCGAGCACGCGGAACTCGCGCTGCTGCTCGGCATGAGCACGCCGCTCGGCTGGCTCGAACGCGTGCCGACCTACAAGGAGCAGATGGAGAAGCTGAAGGACAAGGACCTGTCCACCTACGGCTTCCTCGGCTACCCGGTGCTGATGGCCGCCGACATCCTGCTGTATCGCGGCTCGCTCGTGCCGGTCGGCGAGGATCAAGTGCCGCACGTCGAGATGACGCGCGAGATCGCGCGCCGCTTCAACTACCTGTACGGCCGCGAGCCCGGTTTCGAGGAGAAGGCGCTCGAAGCCGCGAAGAAGCTCGGCGGCAAGCGCGCGAAGCTCTATCACGAGCTGCGCAACGCGTATCAGCAGGAAGGCGACGACGAGGCGCTCGAACAGGCGCGCGCGATGCTGCAGGAATCGCAAAGCCTGTCGATGAGCGATCGCGAGCGCCTGTTCGGCTATCTCGAAGGCGCGCGCAAGATCATCCTGGTCGAGCCGCAGGCGCTGCTGACCGAGGCGTCGCGGATGCCGGGCCTCGACGGGCAGAAGATGTCGAAGTCGTACGGCAACACGATCGGCCTGCGCGAAGACGCCGAGACGATCACGAAGAAGGTCCGCACGATGCCGACCGATCCCGCGCGCGTGCGCCGCACCGATCCGGGCGATCCCGACAAGTGCCCGGTGTGGCAGCTTCACCAGGTCTACACGGACGAAGCGACGCACGAGTGGGTGCAGAAGGGCTGCCGCTCGGCGGGCATCGGCTGTCTCGACTGCAAGCAGCCGGTCGTCGAGGGCATCCTGCGCGAACAGCAGCCGATGCTCGAGCGCGCGCAGAAGTACATGGACGACCCGTCGCTGCTGCGTGCGATCGTCGCGGACGGTTGCGACAAGGCGCGCAAGTACGCGACGGAAACGATGCGCGACGTGCGCGACGCGATGGGCCTGTCGTACAACTGATCCGGCGCATGAGCGAATCCGTCATCGCCGCCGCGGGCGGCCACGTCGGCCAGGCCGAGCCGTCGCGCTGGGTCGCGCAATGGGCGCGGCTCGTGCCGGCCGGCGGTGCGGTGCTCGACGTTGCCGCCGGCGGCGGCCGCCATGCACGCTGGTTCGCGTCGCGCGGCCATCCGGTCGTCGCGCTCGACCGCGATCCGGTCGCACTGGCCGCGTTGCGCGCGATTGCCGGCGTCGACGCCCGCGTGGCCGATCTCGAAGGCGCGCCATGGCCGCTGTCGGCCGACGAGCGGTTCGCGGCCGTGATCGTTACGAACTATCTGCATCGCCCGCTCTGGCCCCATCTATTCGATGCCGTGGCGCCGGGCGGTGTGCTGGTCTACGAAACCTTCGCGCAAGGAAACGAAACGGTCGGGAAGCCGTCCAACCCCGCGTTCCTGCTCGCTCCGGGCGAGTTGCTGGACGCCGTGCGCGGGCGCCTGCGGGTGGTCGCATACGAGGACGGTTTCGTCGCCGCGCCGCGCGAGGCGTTCGTCCAGCGTCTTTGCGCGGTGCGCGAGGGCGCGACCCCGAAGGCGGGGGCGGGAATTCCACGTTACGAACTGCCCGGCTAATCCGCTACAATCTCAACGTTTACCGGTACACAATCAATCGCGTTTCATGGCTAACGGCACCCAAGACGGCATTCAAATCCGCGGCAGCATCCCCGCGATCGTCACCCCGATGCTCGAAGACGGCAGTCTCGACCTGCCGGCGTTTCGCAAACTGATCGACTGGCACATCGCGGAAGGCACCGATGCGCTCGTCGTCGTCGGTACGAGCGGCGAGTCGGCAACGCTCAACGTCGAAGAGCACATCCTGATGATCCGCACGGCGGTCGAGCATGCGGCGAAACGCATCCCGATCATCGCGGGCGCGGGCGGCAATTCGACCGCCGAGGCGATCGAGCTGACGAAGCACGCGAAGGCCGTCGGCGCGGACGCGACGCTGCAGGTCGTGCCGTACTACAACAAGCCGACGCAGGAAGGCATGTACCGCCACTTCCGGACGATCGCCGAAGCGGTCGACCTGCCGGTGATCCTGTACAACGTGCCGGGCCGGACGGTCGCGGACATGGCGCACGAGACGACGCTGCGCCTCGCGGAAGTCCCGGGCATCATCGGCGTGAAGGAAGCGACCGGCAACATCGATCGCGCCGCGCACCTGATCAAGGCCGCGCCGAAGCATTTCGCGATCTACAGCGGCGACGATCCGACCGCGATCGCGCTGATGCTGCTCGGCGGCCACGGCAACATCTCGGTGACCGCGAACGTCGCGCCGCGCGCGATGAGCGAGCTGTGCCGCGCGGCGCTGGCCGGCGACGTGCAGACGGCCCGCACGCTGCACATGAAGCTGCTGTCGCTGCACAAGAACCTGTTCATCGAAGCGAACCCGATCCCGGTGAAGTGGGCGCTGCAGGCGATGGGCAAGATGCAGGGCGGTATCCGGCTGCCGCTCACGGCGCTCGACGAGCGCTGCCACGATGCCGTGCGTTCGGCCCTCGTCGAGGCCGGCGTTCTCTGATGGCAAGGCGGCCGCGTCCTGCGGCCGCCGGCTCGACCCCTGATCAACCCGCACCGGCCGGCTCCGTCCGGCGCCGCTCCTGACGAGCGTTCTAGCAAGACGAAGGATTTCATGAAACGTTTCGCCTTTTCCTCTCGCGCCATCCAGTTGTCGGTGGTGGCGCTGGCGCTGGGCGCGCTCGCTGGCTGCGATACGCTGAACGATTACCTGGCCCCCGACCGGGTCAACTACAAGAACACCGGTTCGGCGCCGCCGCTCGCGGTGCCGAGCGACCTGAAGCCGGTGCCGACGACGCAGCAGTTCGTCGCGCCGCCGACCAACGCCGGGCTCGGCACGCTGCCGCCGCGGGCCACGACGAAGGCCGGCAACGCGACCGACGGCATCCCGAGCGCGCAGGATCCGCTCGGCATGCACATCGAGCGCGACGGCGACCGCCGCTGGCTCGTCGTCGACGGCCGCACGCCCGAGCAGCTGTGGCCGATCCTGAAGGAGTTCTGGCAGGAGAACGGCTTCTCGCTGAAGACCGATGCGCCGTCGACGGGCATCATGGCCACCGACTGGGCCGAGAACCGCGCGAACATTCCGGACGACTGGTTCCGCCGCACGATCGGCAAGGTCATCGATTTCGCGTATTCGTCGGGTACGCGCGACCGCTTCCGCACGCTCGTGAACCGCACGCCGGACGGCAACACCGACATCTCGATCACGCACAGCGCGATGGAAGAAATGATGGTCGGCCCGCAGGGCGGCACGTCGTCGCGCTGGGAAGAGCGGCCGCGCAACCCGGTGCTCGAAGCCGTGTTCCTGTCGAAGCTGATGCAGAAGTTCGGGCTGACCGACGCGCAGGCAAAGCAGTTGCTGACCGATGCGCGCCCCGCGACGGCGCCGGCGCAGGTCAGCGACACGAGCGGCGGCGCGGCGACGCTGCAACTGGCCGAGTCGTTCGATCGCGCCTGGCTGCGCGTGGGCCTCGCGCTCGACCGGACCAACTTCACGGTCGACAATCGCGACCGCGAGAAGGGCGTGTACACCGTGCGCTATGCGAATTCGATGGAAGAGCTCAAGCGTGACGGCCTGTTCGGCAAGCTGTTCTACGGCGGCCCGTCGGCGGCGAAGCCGGGCAAGGAGTTCCTCGTCAACGTGCGCGCCCAAGGCGCCGGCGGCACGCAGGTCGCGGTGATCGGCGCGAATGGCCAGATCGACAACTCGTCGGACGCGCAGCGGATCATCTCGCTGCTGCACGCGCAACTGAACTGAACGCGTGCGATTCGCCAGCCTCGGAAGCGGCAGCGAAGGCAACGCGCTGGTCGTCGAGGCCTCGAGCGGCACGACGACCACCCGCGTGCTGCTCGACTGCGGCTTTTCCGCCAAGGAGGTCGAGCGCCGGCTCGGCCGACTGAATCTCTGCATCGCCGATCTCGATGCGATCCTCATTACCCACGAACACAGCGACCACGTCGGCAGCGCGCTGACGCTCGCGCGCCGCGCGTCGCTGCCGCTCTACATGAGCTGGGGCACCGCGCGCGCGGTCGGCGCGGACGAGGCCGATGTCGATCTGCACGTGCTGTGGGGCGACGAGACGGCCGCGATACGCGATCTGGCCGTGATGCCCTATACGGTTCCCCACGATGCGCGGGAACCGCTCCAGTTCGTGTTCATGGACGGAAGCCGACGGCTCGGCGTGCTGACGGACGTCGGGATGGCCACGCCGCACATCACGGCCGTCCTGAGCGGCTGTGACGCGCTGGTGCTCGAATCCAACCACGATACCGCGATGCTGGCCGCCAGCCGCTATCCGCAGTCGCTGAAGGCGCGGATCGGCGGCAACCACGGCCACCTAAGCAACGACGCGGCGGCCGACATCCTCGCGTCGCTCGAACGCAGCCGTCTCCAGCACCTGGTCGCGGCCCATCTGAGCCAGCAGAACAATCTGCCGGAACTGGCTCGCCAGGCGTTTGGCGGCGTGCTCGGGACGGACGGGGAAGACGTGATCGTGGCCTCGCAGGACGCGGGTTTCGACTGGTTGACGCTCGGATGAGCAGCGCGGGGCCGCCGCGGCGGCCCGAAGCGACTGCTGGGCGCTCGATTCCAAAGCGGCAGACGTAAAAAAACCGGCCCTCGGGCCGGTTTTTTTTCAGCTGACGCTGAAGGCTTACTGGCTTGCGCCCGAAGCCGGAGCAGCCGTCGCTGCCGAAGCAGCCGACGCCACTGCAGCAGCAGCGTCGCTCGCAGCAGCCGTTGCCGACGAAGCAGCAGCCGAAGCGTCGCTCGCAGCACCAGCAACTGCCGAAGCAGCCGACGAAGCAGCAGCAGCCGCGTCGCTTGCAGCCGACGAAGCAGCTTGATCAGCGCTCTTGTTGCAAGCAGCCAGTGCAACAGCAGCCAACAGGGAAGCTACGAGGAGGGATTTCTTCATGATCACGTCCTTTTATGGTTAAAGGTAAGCAACAGCGCGAAACAATACCGGTAATGTGCTCCAACACCGACCTGGGCCGCTGGTGGAGATGCACTTCTTAGAGCGTGAATCTTCCCTACGGCTTGGGCGGAAATTATATGCACTTTCCTATCGACCGTCGACAAATGCGGGGTCAATACGTTGTCTTTCCCATACAGAATTTGATCTGTACGGGCATACGGGGCGACTCACACTAATTCCGGCATCCGACCCGTATCCAGCCCGCACGATACCACTCGTGCAACAAGGCTGTCATCGAGGGAACCCGGGATAGTGTTACAAACCGTTTCGCCTCCATCTGGCGTTGATTGGCCAGTTCGGGCAGCCATTCACCGGCTTGCTCGAGTGGTCCTTCCTCGCCATTAATGAAGTACGAGCGCGCGTTATACATCAATGCGGCCCTTCTGTCGAGACGCACGCCACGGCGTGATGCCTGCGTGACGAACGCCGCCTCGGACAGCGGGCGCTCGGGCGGGTCGAAAACGACGTTCGATTTGGGCTCGCTCAGGTAGCAGCCGAGGAATTCGGCGACGTCGCGCTTGCGCCAGCGGATCGCGTCGACGATCTCGGCGACACGTTCGACCATGGCCGGCGGCAGTTGCGCGGGCGCATCGACGGCCGGCTGCTTCGGATCGCGGTAGAGATCGTCGCCGCCCGCGTCGCGCAGGCCGCCGCGCTCCGCAAGGTAGTACAGGAACTGGGCGCCCAGCTCGCCCGCGGACGGGGCCCGGAAGCCGATCGAGCAGGTCATGCACTCGCCCTCGGCGACGCCGTCATGCGCGATGTGCGGCGGCAAATACAGCATGTCGCCGGGCTCCAGCACCCATTCGTCGCTCGGCTCGAAGTTTTCGAGGATCTTCAGCGGCACGTCCGGCTGCAGCGACAGATCCTTCTGCGCGCCGACCCGCCAGCGGCGCCGGCCCTCGACCTGCAGCAGGAATACGTCATACGAATCGAAGTGCGGGCCGACGCCGCCGCCGTCCGTCGCGTACGAGATCATCAGGTCGTCCAGCCGCGCGTCGGGGATGAAGCGGAAGCGGTCGAGCAGCGCGCGCGCCGCGTCGACGTGCAGATCGAGCCCCTGCACGAGCAGGGTCCAGGATTTGCGCGTAACGGCGGGCAGCGCGTCGGGCTCGAACGGACCGTGCGCCAGTTGCCACTTGTTACGAAAATGGGTGATCAATCGCGATTCCGCGTCATAGTCGGCGGCGAGCTCGAACAATGCATCGCGCGTGACCGGCGACGCGACGCCGGGAATCGCCTGGCGGATCAGCAGCGGCTTCTTTTGCCAGTAGCCGCGCATGAATTGCGCCGGCGTAAGGCCGCCGAGCAGCGGCGTGGGAAGATCGGTGGGCGGCGCGCCGAGCGGGGCGGCAGCGGCTTGCCGCGGTTCGGCTTGAGACCGGTTGCGCATCGTATAATGAGACTTGTATTTGGGAGAATTGGATGAAAATCGCAAAAAACACCGTCGTGTCGGTCACTTACAAGCTGTCGGACACACAGGGCAACCTGATCGAGGAAAGCGACGAGCCGATGGTCTATCTGCACGGCGGCTATGATGGCACGTTCCCCAAGATCGAGGAACAGCTCGACGGCCACGAGGCGGGCTACCAGGCGCAGATCCAGCTCGAGCCGCAGGACGCGTTCGGCGACTACGATCCCGAACTCGTGAAGATCGAGCCGCGCGACCGTTTTCCCGAGCCGCTCGAAGTGGGCATGCAGTTCGAAGGCACGCCGGAAGACGGTGACGAGGAAGTCGACTCGCTGATCTATACGGTCACCGATATCGCCGAAGACAAGGTCGTGCTCGACGGCAACCACCCGCTGGCGGGCATGGCGCTGCGTTTCGCGCTGACCGTGAAGGACGTGCGCGAAGCCACCGAAGACGAAATCGAGCACGAGCACGCGCATGGCGCGGAAGGGCTCGAGATCCTCGACGAGGACGACGACGAAGACGGCGAAGCGCCGTCAGGGCGCACCCTGCACTGAGCTTGCCGGCAGGCCCGGCACCGGCCCCGATGCAGGGGGCGGTGCCGGCCACGACGCGCCGCCCGGTGCGGCGCCGTCGCCCTGCAACGGCGGCGCGACCGACGACGCATCGGGCAGCGCCGGCAGCGCGGGGATTTCCGGCATCTGCGGCAGCGGCACGTCGTCGCGCGGCACGAGCGGCAGCGTGGGCGGCACCGGCAGATTCTTCGGTACTTCCTGCAGGCTCACGTTGAAGATCGTCTGCCGTGCCGGCGATACGCTTACCTTCACCCACTGATTCCCCGGATGGCGCGGTCCGATCGCGACGCGCGTCACGTTTCCTACCAGCTCACCGTCGTCGCCATGCAGCGGACGGTCGATCAGAAAGCCGTTCGCCAGCGGTTCGCCGCTCGCGTGCACCACCAGTATCGGGCCCCGGAACGCCCCCGCGGCCTTCACCAGCGTTCGTTTCAGCTCGCGGAAGCCGTCGCGCACGCGCGGCCGGTTGAAGCGCAGCCACGCGAAGCGCTCCGAGCGTTCATAGCGTTCGAACTGCGGATCGCCTTCGAAAATCACGACCATCGCGCGCGCTTCGCGCCGCTTCGCATATTCGGCCGCGTGGTCGATCCAGAAGCTGTTCGCGATCACGCGGTCCTCGAATTCGCCGTTGCGGCCGCCCGCCGTCAAATAATGGTTGTTCGGCGCCGGCACGTTGAGCGCGACGTAGACGATGTCGTCGCGCATCCAGCGTGCGTTCTCGCGATACGGCCGAAACCGTGCGACTTCGCTCTCCCGCGTAATCTGCAGCGCACGCGGGTCGGGCAGCGCGGAATCGGCGAGCAGCGTCTGCCGGAGGAAATCGAGCCGCTCGACCGGGTCGTAGCCGCCTCCCGCCGCGGTGTTGCAGGCGATCCAGTCGTCGTGGCCGGGAATGAACACGAGCGGCACGCGCGCCGAATCCAGGATCGCGCCGCGCTGCGAATACAGCGTGTCGCGGCATGCTTCCTTCGAGCCTTTGAGATCGCCCGCATAGACGACGAACGCGAGGTTGCGCTCCCGTGCGATCGCATCGAGCAGCCGCTGCGCGGCCGGTTCGTCCGCCGGGGCGTTGATGACGCCCGACACGACCGCGAACGAATAGGGCGCGGCGCTGCGCTTGGGCGGCGCGGCCAGCGCACCGGCCTGCGCGAACGCAAGAACCGCCGCGACGAGCGCGGCGGCGGCGCGGGCCGGCAGGCCCCGCGCAATGCGCTTACGCGTGCCCGTCGGCATCGTGCGACCGGACCAGCGTGCGCAGTTCGTACAGCAGGTCGAGCGCCTCGCGCGGCTTGAGATCGTCGGGATCGATGTCGCGCAGTTTTTCGAGCGCCGGGTGCGGCGTGTCGGGCAGCGCCGGCGCATCCGCGCATTCGAGATCGTCGACGGCCGCCGGCGGCGCGCTGAAGAGATCGAGTTGCGGCGTGTGCTGGGAGGCCGACTGCTGTTCGAGATACGCGAGGTGCTTGCGTGCGGCGCGGATCACCGGCGCCGGGACGCCCGCGAGCTGCGCGACCTGAAGACCGTAGCTCTGGTTCGCCGGGCCTTCGTTGACCGCGTGCAGGAACACGATGCCGTGGCCGTGCTCGACCGCCGACAGATGGACGTTGGCCGCTTGCGGGAATTCGGCCGGCAGTTGCGTCAGCTCGAAGTAGTGCGTCGCGAACAGCGTGTAGCACGCGTTGTGCGCCAGCAGGTGGCGCGCGATGGCCCAGGCGAGCGCGAGGCCGTCGAAGGTCGACGTGCCGCGGCCGATCTCGTCCATCAGCACCAGGCTTTGCGGCGTCGCGTCGTTGAGAATCGCCGCGGCCTCGGTCATCTCGACCATGAAGGTCGAGCGGCCGCCCGCGAGATCGTCGGCCGCGCCGATGCGCGTGAAGATCCGGTCGATCGGGCCGAAGCACGCGGACTTCGCCGGCACGTAGCTGCCGACGTACGCCATCAGCGCGATCAGTGCGGTCTGCCGCATGAACGTCGACTTACCGCCCATGTTCGGCCCGGTGATCAACAACAGCTTGCGCTCGGGGCCGAACCGGCAGTCGTTCGCGATGAACTGCTCGACCTGCGCTTCGACGACCGGATGGCGCCCCTGTTCGATTTCGATGCCGATCTCGTCGGTGAAGGTGGGCGCGACCCAGTCGAGCGCGCGTGCACGTTCGGCGAAGGCGGCGAGCAGGTCGAGCTCGGCGAGGGCCGAGGCGACGCGCTGGCATTCGGGGATGAACGGCAGCAGCGCCTGCAGCACCGAGTCGTACAGCGCGCGCTCGCGCGCCAATGCGCGTTCCTGCGCGGACAGCGCCTTGTCCTCGAAGGTCTTCAGTTCCGGCGTGATGTAGCGCTCCGCGTTCTTCAGCGTCTGGCGGCGACGGTAGTCGTCGGGCACCTTGTCGGTCTGGCCGCGCGTGACCTCGATGTAGAAGCCGTGCACCTTGTTGTATTCGACGCGCAGGTTCGCGATGCCGGTGCGCGCGCGCTCGCGCGCTTCGAGGTCGATCAGGAACTGCCCGCAGTTCTCCGAAATGTCGCGCAGCTCGTCGAGCTCGGCATCGTAGCCGCGCGCGATCACGCCGCCGTCGCGCACCATCGCGGCCGGCTCGGTGGCGATCGCGCTCGTCAGCAGGTCGAGGCATTCGGCGGGCGGCGCGAGCGCCGCATCGACGCGTGCGAGCGCATCCGCGTTCGCGACGATCGCGCCGATGCGCTCGCGCAGCGCCGGCAGCGCGGCGAACGTGTCGCGCAGGCTCGACAGGTCGCGCGGGCGCGCGGACAGCAGCGCGAGCCGCCCGGTGATCCGTTCGACGTCGGCGATCTGGCGCAGTGCGCTGCGCAGCGCATCGAGGCTCGCGCTGGCCGGCGCATCGAGCAGCGCGCCGATTGCCTGCTGGCGCGACTGCGCGGCGACCGATGCGCGCGGCGGATGATGCAGCCAGTGACGCAGCAGGCGGCTGCCCATCGTCGTGCAGCAGGTGTCGAGCAGCGAATACAGCGTGGGCGACTCGGTGCCGCGCAGCGTCTCGGTCAGTTCGAGATTGCGGCGCGTGGCCGGATCGAGCCCGATGTATTCGGTTTCGTTCTCGACCTTCAGGCTGCGCACGTGCCGCAGTTGCTGGCCTTGCGTGGCCGCGGCATAAAGCAGCAGCGCGCCGGCCGCGCCGCACGCACTCGTCAGCGAATGCGCGCCGAAACCGTCGAGGCTCGCGACGTCGAGCTGGTCGCACAGACGCTGCGTGCCCGATGCGATGTCGAAGTGCCAGGCCGGCACGCGCTTGGTTGCGCCCGCGCCGGCGGGAATGGCGTCGGTTGCCCCGTCAGGCGTCAGGATTTCGGCCGGCCGGATGCGTTCGAGCGCGGCGGCGAGCTGCTCGGGCTCGATTTCGGCGAGCCGCAGCGCACCGCTCGCGAGGTTCAGCCACGCGAGGCCGATGTTGACCGCGACGCCGCGCTTGTTGTGGCCGGTGCACATCGCGAGCAGGTAGACGTCGTTCTTGTCGGACAGCAGCGCGGCATCGGTCAGCGTGCCGGGCGTGACGACGCGCACGACCTTGCGCTCCACCGGGCCCTTCGACGTGGCCGGATCGCCGATCTGCTCGCAGATCGCGACCGATTCGCCCATCTTCACGAGCTTCGCCAGATATTGCTCGACCGCGTGATGCGGGACGCCGGCCATCTTGATCGGCGTGCCGGCCGACGCGCCGCGCTGCGTGAGGGTCAGGTCGAGCAGGCGTGCCGCTTTTTCCGCATCCTCGAAGAACAGCTCGTAGAAGTCGCCCATCCGGTAGAAGACGAGCGTGTCCGGATGATCGGCCTTGATGCGCAGGTACTGCTGCATCATTGGAGTGTGGCCTGCGAAGGCTTCGGGCGACAGCGTGGTCATAGGTCAGGCATGAAGTTGTTGCTTGGGTTGCCCGAGTTTACCAGTGGCTTCGACGTGAACGCGCGAAGTTGGCCGTTTGGCCAGCTGTAGGGGGACTCGGCAGCGTCAGGGGCCTGTCCTGCCTCACGCGCGTAGCGCTGCGGGCACAACCCGCCACATAGTGCTAACCCCGACACGCCAGTTGCGGTCGACAGTCTAGATTGTGACTGTAGGGGTTCATTGATCGAGCATCGGACGTTCTGTCCATTTCCTCGATATGTCGACCGGAGACCGCTACGTGAACGAATCGATCTACCGCGTCATTTTCGGCTTTGTCGTGATCTGCTGACCGTGACGGAGGATATATGACGCATCCTTTGTACGAATTGCTTAGCAACCTGGACGAACGCCGCCTCTTTTATACATTGGGCCGGCATCGCCCGGACACCATTCTGATTTCCATAACTGTGCCAGGCGAGCGTATCGAGATCGACGTGTTCGACGATGGACATATGGAAATGTCCCGCTTTTCCGGAGATGAGAGTGTAATTGACGAGCAGCAAATAATTTTGAAGGCTATCGAGGAAGCGTCCGAGTGAAAGGGGGGCGACAACGCGCAACGCGACCACTTCCCGTTGGACGACTCTGCTAGATCGCCTAGATTATGACTGTTTGGGTTCGTCGATAGCCAGGGACGCATCAGGGGGCGGTGTGCTTCTTGAAATTATCAATCACGGTTCAGTGAGGCTACAAATGAGACCAGAGTCACGCGCAAATGCTTACGCGATCATGGGCCTGGGATCTACCTTGCTGGGTAGCTATGCATTGGAGCGCACTATTGCGTACTTTGGCATCACTGGTGATTCAGTAGGAGGAGTAGCGTTTGGGGGCGCGGGTATTTGCTTATTCGTTGTCGCGGTTGCCCACTTCTACATGGCAATTGGATACAGATTTGGTCGCCTTGAAGCAGTCGAAGGAAGCCCGGAAAGTGCAACCCTGAAAGCAGAGGTGGGTGTTGTTGCTAAGGCGGTTAAAATTCGTTTCTTGCGAAGGCCGGATGCTAGAAATTCGATTTCAGAACGAGGCACTCGCTACATCTTCTTCATCGGTAATGGCCGGCCGTGGGTTTGTCCAGAATCTAGATTCTTGATGGACTGAGCTAATGGCTTCTCAAAACAGCAGGCGTAAGTCTTGGCGTAGGTTTTTTTCGCTGACCCGCGTCAGATAAGGCGCAGGTACTGCTGCATCATCGGAGTGTGGCCTGCGAAGGCTTCGGGCGACAGCGTGGTCATAGGTCAGGCATGAAGTTGTTGCTTGGGTTGCCCGAGTTTACCAGTGGCATCGACGTGAACGCGCGAAGTTGGCCGTTTGGTCGACTGCCGGCGCTGTCTTGCAGCGGCAGCCGAGTTCGCGCGGTCGCTCGCGAGCGCTTCCCACGAGGCACCGAAGAAGGGCGCATGGCCGTGGGCGGCGCGTCTTTCGCCCTTCCGAAGCGTTGCAACGAGCGGGGCGGGCCCGGCGGCGCTCGGCTGGCGAGCCTGCGCGCGCCGACCCCGTGCCGCTAATCAGGACGCGTGCCCCGACGTCAGGCTGAGCGCGACCGCTTGCGCGACTTCGATACCGTCGATCGCCGCCGAATAGATGCCGCCGGCATAGCCGGCGCCTTCGCCGGCCGGATACAGGCCTTCGACGTTCATGCTCTGGTAGTCGTCCTTGCGCCGAATCCGGATCGGCGACGACGTACGCGTCTCCACGCCGGTGAGCACGGCATCGTGCATCGCGAAGCCGGCGATCTTCTTGTCGATCTCGGGCAGCGCTTCGCGGATCGCTTCGATCACGTAGTCCGGCAGCGCGGTACTGAGATCGGTCGGCGTCACGCCGGGCTTGTACGACGGCTCCACCGCACCGAGCGACGTCGACGGCCGGCCCGCGATGAAGTCGCCGACCAGCTGGCCGGGCGCGCGGTAATCGCCGCCGCCGAGTTCGAACGCGCGCGTTTCCCATTTACGCTGGAACGCGATGCCGGCGAGCGGGCCGCCCGGATAGTCGTCCGGCGTGATGCCGACGACGATGCCCGCGTTCGCATTGCGCTCGGCGCGGGAATACTGGCTCATTCCGTTGGTGACCACGCGGCCGGGCTCCGAGGTCGCGGCGACCACCGTGCCGCCCGGGCACATGCAGAAGCTGTAGACCGCGCGCCCGTTGCTTGCGTGGTGGACCACCTTGTAGTCGGCTGCGCCGAGCTGCTTGTGGCCCGCGAACTTGCCGAAGCGGCTGCGATCGATCACGCCTTGCGGATGCTCGATCCGGAACCCGAGCGAGAACGGCTTGGCTTCGATATAGACGCCGCGGTCGTGCAGCATCTGGAACGTATCGCGCGCGCTGTGGCCCACGGCCAGCACCACGCGGTCGCACCGCAATGTTTCCCCGTTCGACAGCTTGAGCGCGCGCACCTTGCCCTGGTCGATTTCGATGTCGTCGACACGGGTTTCGAAGCGCACTTCGCCGCCGAGTTCGTGGATCGACGCGCGCATTTTTTCCACCATGCTGACGAGGCGGAACGTGCCGATGTGCGGGCGGCTCAGGTACAGGATGTCGTCGGGTGCGCCGGCCTTGACGAATTCGTCCAGCACCTTGCGGCCATAGTGGTTCGGATCCTTGATCTGGCTGTACAGCTTGCCGTCGGAAAACGTTCCCGCGCCGCCTTCGCCGAACTGCACGTTGGATTCGGGATTGAGCACGCTCTTGCGCCACAGGCCGAAGGTGTCCTTGGTGCGCTCGCGCACGGCCTTGCCGCGTTCGAGGATGATCGGACGGAACCCCATCTGCGCGAGGATCAGCCCTGCGAACAGCCCGCACGGGCCCATGCCGATGACGACCGGGCGCAGGAAATCGGCGTGCTCGGGCGCCTTGGTGACGAAGTGGTACGTCATGTCGGGCGTCACGCCGCAATGCGGCTTGCCGGCGATGCGCTCGAGCGCGGCCGCCTCGTCCTTGACTTCGACGTCGACGATATACGTGAGCTTGATGTCGGCACGCTTGCGCGCGTCGTGCGCGCGGCGGAACACGGTGTAACGGAGCAACCCGTCTGGCGCCACGCCGAGCTCAGCGAGGCGCGCGCGAATCGCGGCCTCGAGTGCGCTCTCGGGGTGGTCGAGGGGGAGTTTGATTTCGCTTAGCCGTAACATGGGGACTCGGATGCGATTGCCACGGCGCCGTGGCGGTGTTGATACAGGCGGGGCCGGCATGCTGGCGGCCTCGTTCGCCGCGCGCGCATGCCGGACGCAAACCATTCGCCGTCGTTGCGGCAGAAGCGGAGCGAGCGGCAATACGCCGACCCGCACGCGCCGCGCGAGCAACTTCAGGATAGGCGCACGAAGCGATCCGTGTGCACGGAAGATTTATCCGTGCGCCAGACGATCGGCGCGCCATCGTGACGATGCCGCGCGAGCGGTTTGCGCGAAAGCCGCGCCACGCGGGCGCGGCCCGGGCTTACTCCGCTGCCGGATGCACGCGGCTGTAGCGGTTCAGGATCGGGATCATCTGCGCGTAGATCTTCGGGTTCGCGGCGACGATCTCGTGGCGGTGCAGGAAATCGGCGTCGCCCGTGTAGTTGCCGACGAGGCCGCCGGCCTCCGTGATCAGCAGGCTGCCCGCCGCCATGTCCCACACGTTGATGCCTTGCTCGAAGAACGCGTCGAGGCGGCCGGCCGCGACGTTCGCGAGATCGAGCGCCGCCGCGCCCGGGCGGCGCAGGCCCGTGCAGGCCTGCGTCATTTCGGTGAAGAGGCGCGCGTAGGCGTCGAGGCCGTCCTTCTCGCGGAACGGGAAGCCCGTGCCGACCAGCGCGTCCGACAGGCGGTCGCGGCGGCCGACGCGGATGCGGCGGTCGTTCAGGTACGCGCCGCGGCCGCGGGTGGCCGTGAACAGGTCGTTCTTGTTCGGATCGTAGACGACGGCCTGCGTGACGACGCCCTTGTGCTCGAGCGCGATCGAGACGCAGTAGTACGGGAAGCCGTGGATGAAGTTGGTCGTGCCGTCGAGCGGATCGATGATCCACTTGAATTCGGATTCGTTCTCCGATTCGCCCGATTCCTCCGCGAGGATCGCGTGATCGGGGTAGGCGGTCTTCAGCGTCTCGATGATCGCGTCTTCGGCGGCCTTGTCCACTTCGGTGACGAAGTCGTTCTGCTGCTTCTTGCGGATCTCGATCAGGTCGAGATCGAGGGACGCGCGATTGATGATCTGTCCGGCGCGGCGCGCAGCCTTGACAGCAATGTTGAGCATGGGATGCATGAGCCTGGATCCTGTAGCCGGCGGCACGGGGCCGCCACGAAGTGGGACAACCGCCCGGAACGGCGCAAGCGTGCCGGGGCGAGGTGAGACGCGAATTGACAAAGAGCGGGGTACGACCCGCGCTGCGCCGGGCGCAACGCGTAAAGGCATGATTTTACCCGATTTTCGGCGGTTTCAGGCGACCGGCATGCGGGGAAACCCCCACTGGCCGTCCGGACGAGTGGGTTTGCGCGGGCGATGGCGATACCATACGGCCATTCTGATGAACCGAGTCGTATCGTAGTGGAAACCCCGCAGAACACCGCCGCGCCGTCCGAATCGGGCGCAGCCTCGTCCGCGCCGCCGTCCGGCGGCTTCACGTCCACCCGCTTCGTGCTCGTCGAGCCGAGCCATCCCGGCAACGTCGGGGCGGCTGCCCGCGCGCTGAAGACGATGGGCTTCTCGCGCCTCGTGCTGGTCGCGCCGCGCGTGCCGCACGTGCAGCGCGACCCCGAGGCGATCGCGATGGCCAGCGGCGCGGACGACGTCCTCGCGTCCGCGCATGTCGTGCCGACGCTCGGCGAAGCGCTGTCCGGCGTTCACTGGTCGATCGCGTTGACCGCGCGCACGCGCGAATACGGGCCGCCGCGTCTTGCACCGCGCGCGGCCGCCGCGCAGGCGAGCGCGCAGGTCGGCGCGGGCGACATCGCGCTCGTGTTCGGCAACGAGCGCACCGGTCTCGCGAACGAGCATGTCGACCAATGCAGCGCGCTCGCGCATATTCCGGCCAACCCGGCCTACAGTTCGCTGAACCTCGCGCAGGCCGTGCAGGTGCTCGCGTACGAGTTGCGCGTCGCGTTTCTCGAGCAGGCGAGCGAGCCGTCGGCGCAGCCGCCGGCCGAAGCCGGCACGCTCGCGCAGAGCGACGAGATCGAGCGGATGTACGTGCACCTCGAGAACGCATTGATCGCGCTCGACTTCCTCGATCCGCGCAATCCGAAGAAGCTGATGCCGCGGCTGCGGCGCCTGTTCGCGCGCACCGGCCTCGAGCGCGAGGAGGTCAATATCCTGCGCGGCATCGCGAAGCACATCCTGCTGAAGTCGGGCAAGCCGGGCGGCGACGCGTAAGCGGCCGACGCTCCGATTGCCGGGCGCGGGGAATCCGGTGGCAGGCCGTGCCTCGACCCACCGGAAGCGTCGAAGCTTCTATTTCTCCGACCGACCCACCCTGCAAACGCCGCCACGGCAAGCGTCCCGGTCGAATACCCGCGCCGACGGCGGGGTGAACGCGCGGCCGCGTGCGGCCGCGCGCGACTGGCCCTACAATCGCCGGACATCATAAGCAAATGACCCGGTGCGATAACGGCCGGCATTGCCGGCGATGCGCGCCGGCCTTTTCCCAGACCACATCATGTTCACGAGACTGCGCGAAGACGTTGCAACGATTCGCGAGCGGGATCCCGCCGCTCGCAGTGCGTGGGAAGTGCTGACCTGTTATCCGGGGCTGCACGCGCTCGTGCTGCACCGATTCGCGCACGCATGCTGGCGCGCGAAACGCTACTGGCTCGCGCGGTTCGTGTCGCAGGCCGGCCGGTTCCTGACCGGAATCGAGATCCATCCCGGCGCGACGATTGGCCGGCGCGTGTTCATCGATCACGGCATGGGTGTCGTGATCGGCGAGACGGCGATCATCGGCGACGACTGCACGATCTATCAGGGCGTGACGCTGGGCGGTACGTCGCTCACGCGCGGCGCGAAGCGCCACCCGACGCTCGAGGCCGGCGTGATCGTCGGTGCCGGCGCGAAGGTGCTTGGCGGTTTCACGGTCGGCGCGGGCGCGAAGATCGGCTCGAACGCGGTGGTCGTCAAGCCGGTGCCGGCGGGGGGCACGGCGGTGGGCAACCCGGCGCGCATCGTGATGCCGGCGCAGCCGAAGCCGCAGGCCGAGCGTGCGGCGTTCAGCGCATACGGGATCACGCCGAACGCCGACGATCCGATGTCGCTCGCGATTCACGGTCTGATCGATCACGCGGCGAAGGAAAGCCGCCGCGTCGACGAGATCGTCGCGGCGCTCGAGCGGCTCGGCACGCATCTGGAAACGCTGCAGGGCGCCGACGCGGCGCGCCTCGACCTGCGCAGGCTGTCGGCGGTGCTCGAAGGCAAGACGGTCGAACGCCAGACGTAACGAACGCGATCGACACCGATCGCTGCCGTCAGTGCGATAGCAGCGGCGGCGTCAGTCGAGCGGCATCGGGTGGATGCCTTCCGCGTCGACGCGCAGGTAGCCGCCGCGCGGCGTGCCGTGATCGAGATCCCAGTCGGGCAGCACCCAGCGGATCCCGCCCGGCTCCGCGTGGCGCGCGGGGCGGTGCGTGTGGCCGTGAATGATCACGCTCGCGCGGCTCTTCCGGAACAGCGCGGCCACGCCTTCTTGCGTGACGTCGTAGATGGCCGACGCAGGGCGCATGCGGCCCGCTTCGCTGCTCGAGCGCATGCGCTGCGCCAGCGCGCGGCGCCACCGGAACGGCCACGCGAGAAACAGCCATTGCGCGACGCGGTTGCGCGCGAAGCGACGGAACACCTGGTAGCCGCGGTCGGCCGTGCATTGCGCGTCGCCGTGCGCGAGCACGATGCGCTGGCCGAACGCCATGATCAGCGAAGGGTCGGGCAGCAGCATCGCGCCGGCGGCCTTCATGAAGCGCCGGCCGAGCAGGAAATCGCGGTTGCCGTGCATCACGTAGAGCGCGATGCCGCGTTCCGAGAACGTGTGCATCAGCGCGGCCATGCGTGCGGCGAACGGATCGTCGTCGAGGACGTCGTCGCCGATCCAGTATTCGAACAGGTCGCCGAGGATGAACACCGAATCGGCGCTGTCGGCGGTGTATTTGACGAAATGCTCGAACGCGGCGACCGTCTTCGGAATCGCCTCGCTCAGGTGCAGATCGGACAGAAACAGGAACGGGCGTGCGGCTTGCGCGTACTCGCGCTCGCCCGGCACGCCCGCGGAGACGCTTCGCGGCGGACTCTCCTGCAACATCGAAGTGCCTCCGTAACGGCGGGTGCGTCAGACCACCACGGCCTTTTCGATCACGACGTCGTCGGTCGGCACGTCCTGATGGAAGCCGGCGTTGCCCGTCTTGACGCCCTTGATCTTGTCGACCACGTCCTGGCCTTCGACGACCTTGCCGAACACCGCGTAGCCCCAGCCCTGCGGCGTCGGCGACGAGTGGTTCAGGAAGTCGTTGTCGTTCACGTTGATGAAGAACTGGGCGGTCGCCGAGTGCGGATCGTTCGTGCGCGCCATCGCGATCGTGTAGTTGTTGTTCTTCAGGCCGTTGTTCGCCTCGTTGTCGATCGGCGCGTCGGTCGGCTTCTGCTTCAGGCCCGGCTCGAAGCCGCCGCCCTGGATCATGAAGCCGTTGATCACGCGATGGAACACGGTGCCGTCGTAATGGCCCTTCTTCACGTAGTTCAGGAAGTTCTCGACCGTCTTCGGTGCCTTCGCGGCGTCGAGCTCGAGCTTGATCACGCCGTGGTTCGTGTGCAGTTCAACCATGATGAATTCCTTCGGTGAGGCAGTTTAAATGGCACGCGGCCGGTCGTGCGACGCGGCCGCGTGAGGCGCCGGACGTGCCGGCAGGTGCTTACTTCGAGACGATGCTCGCCGATTCGATCACGACCGGTTGCGCCGGTACGTCCTGCATCGGGCCGCGCGAGGTCGTCGCCACGCCTTCGATCTTCTTCACGACGTCGAGTCCCGACACGACCTTGCCGAACACCGCATAGCCGTTGCCGTCCGGGTTCGGGTAGTCGAGGCCGCCGTTGTCGACAGTATTGATGAAGAACTGCGCGGTGGCCGAATTCGGGTCGCTCGTGCGGGCCATCGCGATCGTGCCCGTCAGGTTCTTCAGACCATTGCGGCTCTCCAGCGGGATCGGCGCGCGGGTCGGCTTTTCCTCGAAGTTGGTCTTGTAGCCGCCGCCCTGGATCATGAAGCCCTTGATCACGCGATGGAAGATCGTGCCGTTGTACTGGCCGGCCTTCACGTAATCGAGGAAGTTGGCGACCGACTTCGGCGCCTTCTCCGGGTAGAGCTCGACGCGGATGTCGCCCTGCGAGGTCTTCAGCTGCACGACGGGGTGCGCGGTGGCCGATTGCGCGAATGCGGGCGCGGTCGCGAGAAGGGCGGCGCCGCCAAGCGCCAGCAACAGACGTTTCATTGCGATCCTCAGGTTGGGAGGGAAGGAAGGCCGCGCCGCTTAGCGCGACGGCGCGACGTACGGCGCCGCCAGTGCGCCCGACGGACCGCTGAACTGGAACGTCGGCGACATCGGCAGCGTGGTGGTGCTCACGTTCGCGGCGGCGCGCTCGGTGTAATCGCGCGTGGCGGGCGTCGTCGCGCGCGCGTTCGGCGCGGCTTTCGACGGCGACACGATTTTCTGCAGATCGGCGAGGCGCTGCGCGGTCGCGCCGCTCGTGCGGCCGAGCGATTGCGCGCGCTTGTACGATTCGGCCGCGAGGCGCAGGTAGAGATCGCCGAGGTTCTCGTACGCGAGCGTGTAGCTCGGGTTCGACTGCGTCGCGGTGACGAGCGCGGTGCGCGCTTCGTCATAGCGGCCGTGCTTCGCGTAGAGCGCCGCGAGGTTGTTGTACGGCTCGGGCAGCTCGGGGTACGCCTGCGTGATCGCGACGAACTGCTGGATCGCGTCGTCGTCGCGGTTCAGGCGGGCCAGCACGGTGCCGCGCTTGAACTGCGCCTGCACGTCGTGCGGGTTCGACGCGATGCGCGCGTCGAGCTGCGCGAGCGCCTGCTTCCACTGCTTGCCGCCGATCGACGCGTCGATTTCGGGCGTGCCGTCGGCGACCGCCGGGGCTTTCTGCGCATGCGCCGCGGGTGCCGCGAAAAGCGTCAGCGCGACGCCCATGACGGTGGTCGCAACGAGGGTCGCAGCGCTCGGCGCGCGGCCGCGATGAGGTTTCATAGGCGTAAATCGGAATGTTATACTCCGAGCCATTCTAACAAAACGTCTGCGCGTTCCGGCGAGCGGCAGACAGTCTTTCTTAGCCTCTCGTGGCCGTCACCGCTGTGCTTGCAGCCTGACCGCCCCATGTGATAACGAGGACGCGCGGCCCGGCGCCGCAGCAGATGGTCCGTCCGTTTCACATGCTGGGCGAGCTTCGCCAGGGCGGTTTCCTTCGGCTCACGGTTCATCTCTATGGAATCACTGCGCATCTACAACACGCTCGCGCGTGACAAGCAAGTCTTCGTGCCGCGCCAGTCCGGCGAAGTGCGGATGTACGTATGCGGGATCACCGTCTACGACTATTGTCACGTGGGCCACGCGCGCATGCTGGTCGTGTTCGACCTCGTCCAGCGCTGGCTGCGTGCGATCGGCTACCGGGTCACGTACGTGCGCAACATCACCGACATCGACGACAAGATCATCCGCCGCGCGGTCGAGAACGGCGAGACGATCAAGTCGCTGACCGATCGCTTCATCGGCGCGATGCACGAGGATGAAGCCGCGCTCGGCATCCAGCGGCCCGACATCGAGCCGCGCGCGACGCAGTTCATTGCGCAGATGCTCGGCATGATCGAGACGCTCGAGACGAACGGCTACGCGTATCAGGCGGCCGATGGCGACGTCAATTACTCGGTGCGCAAGTTCGCGAGCTACGGGAAGCTGTCGGGCAAGTCGCTCGACGATCTCCGCGCGGGCGAGCGCGTCGCCGCGAACGATGCGAAGCAGGATCCGCTCGACTTCGTGCTGTGGAAGCGCGCGAAGCGGGAAGATCCGGAAGGCGCGTCGTGGGCGTCGAAGTACGGGATGGGCCGCCCGGGCTGGCACATCGAATGCTCGGCGATGGGCTGCTCGCTGCTCGGCGATCATTTCGACATCCACGGCGGCGGGCAGGATCTGCAATTCCCGCACCACGAGAACGAGATCGCGCAGAGCGAGGGCGCGACCGGCGAGACGTTCGTCAATTACTGGATGCACAACGGCTTCGTGCAGGTCGACAACGAGAAGATGTCGAAATCGCTCGGCAACTTCTTCACGATCCGGGAAGTACTCGAGCGTTACGACGCGGAAGTCATGCGCTTCTTCATCGTGCGCACGCATTACCGTTCGCCGCTCAATTACAGCGACGTGCATCTCGACGATGCACGCGCATCGCTCACGCGTCTGTACACCGCGCTGAAGGACGTCGAGCCCGACACGCTCGCGCTCGACTGGAACGAGGCGCACGCACAGCGTTTCGCGGCCGCGATGAACGACGATTTCAACACGCCGGTCGCGGTGGCGACGCTGTTCGAGCTGGCGGGTGAAGTCAACCGCACGCGCGACGCGTCGCTCGCACGGCAACTGAAACAGCTGGCGGGCCTGCTCGGCCTGCTGGGCCGCGAACCGCGCGCGTTCCTGCAGCAGGCGTCTGGCGCCGCGCAGGCGGGCGGGCTCGCGGCCGACGAGATCGAAGCGAAGATCGCCGCGCGCGTCGCGGCGAAGCAAGCGAAGGACTATGCCGAAGCGGACCGGATCCGGGCGGAATTGCTCGAAGCCGGCATCGCACTTGAAGACAAACCGGGCGGATCGACCGAATGGCGTCGCGTATGAGCGCGGTGCGTTCCACTGACCGATCCGTCAGGTAGGAGGCAAGATGGCAACGGCCAGAAAAGCGCCGGTCAGGCGCGCGACCCCGGTCGCCGCGCGTCCGGCAGCCAAGCGCGTACCGGCGGCGAAGGCGGACGCGACGCGCGCCGTGCCGAACGGCGCGCTGAACGGTCATGCGCAGCCGGCGGCCGCGCCGCCGGCCGCCGACGCGGCCCGCAAGACACGTGCGTCCGAAGCGGAGGGCGAGGAGGTCGTCGTGCGTCCCGCCTATTGGGACAAGGCATGCGCGGACCTCGTCAAGCGCGACCGGATCCTGAAGAAGCTGATTCCGAAGTTCGGTCCCGCGCATCTCGTGAAACGCGGCGACCCGTTCGTCACGCTCGCGCGCTCGGTCGTCGGCCAGCAGATTTCGGTGCCGTCCGCGCAGTCGCTGTGGGCGCGCATCGAGGACGCCTGCCCGAAGCTCGCGCCGCAACCGGTGATCCGGCTCGGCGCGGACAAGCTGATCGCGTGCGGGCTGTCGAAGCGCAAGACGGAATACATCCTCGATCTTGCGCAACATTTCGTGTCGGGGGCGCTGCACGTCGACAAATGGACGTCGATGGACGACGAGGACGTGATCGCGGAACTCACGCAGATCCGCGGCATCAGCCGCTGGACCGCCGAGATGTTCCTGATCTTCAACCTGTCGCGGCCGGACGTGCTGCCGCTCGACGACCCGGGTCTGATCCGTGCGATCAGCGTCAATTACTTCAGCGGCGAACCCGTCACGCGCAGCGAGGCGCGCGAGGTCGCGGCCAACTGGGAGCCGTGGCGCACCGTCGCGACCTGGTACATGTGGCGCAGCCTCGATGCGCCCGACGCCGACGCCTGAGTGCAGGCTATCGAATTTTGAACATCAATAGTTGAGAGCCGGTTTTGCGCGCCGCCCGCGCGGGTAGAATACGCGCTGCCGCAAGACCCAAGGATTCGAACACATGAAGACCACGTTTCTGGATTTCGAACAGCCGATCGCCGAACTCGAGGCCAAGATCGAAGAGCTGCGATTCGTGCAGGACGACTCGGCTGTCGATATTTCGGAAGAAATCGAGCGGCTGTCGAAGAAAAGCCAGCAACTGACGAAGGACCTCTACGCGAACCTGACGCCGTGGCAGGTTTCGCAGATCGCGCGGCACCCGCAGCGTCCGTACACGCTCGATTACGTCGCGGAACTGTTTACCGATTTTCACGAACTGCATGGCGATCGCGCGTTCGCGGACGACCTGTCGATCGTCGGCGGTCTCGCGCGCTTCGGCGGCCATCCGTGCATGGTGATCGGTCACCAGAAGGGCCGCGACACGAAGGAGCGCGCCGCGCGCAACTTCGGGATGCCGCGTCCGGAAGGCTATCGGAAGGCCGAGCGCCTGATGCGTCTGGCCGAGAAGTTCGGGCTGCCGATCTTCACGTTCGTCGACACGCCGGGCGCGTACCCGGGCATCGGCGCGGAAGAGCGCGGCCAGTCGGAGGCGATCGGTCGCAACCTGTACGTGATGGCCGAGCTGAAGACGCCGATCATCACGACGGTGATCGGCGAGGGCGGTTCGGGCGGCGCGCTGGCGATCGCCGTGGCCGATACCGTGATGATGCTGCAGTTCTCGACCTACTCGGTGATCTCGCCGGAAGGCTGCGCGTCGATCCTGTGGAAGAGCGCTGCGAAGGCGCCCGAAGCCGCGGAAGCGCTGGGCCTGACCGCGCACCGCCTGAAGGCGCTCGGCCTGATCGACAAGATCATCAACGAGCCGCTCGGCGGCGCGCATCGCGATCCGAAGGGCATGGCCGCGCTGCTGCGCCGTGCGCTGGCCGATTCGCTGCGCCAGTTCCAGGGCATGAGCATCGATGCGCTGCGCGAGCGCCGCTTCGAGCGCCTGATGGCCTACGGCAAGTTCAAGGAAACCACGCCGAGCGCATGACCGGCCGTGTATTCAATGCGCGCGCCGCGGCGCGCGCGTCCCGCTCGTGATCCCGCCCACCGAATTCTCCGCCGACCGTGTCGTCCTCGACGCGGTCGGCGTTGCGCTTTCCGGCCTGCGGCCGGATGCGCGCATCGCGATCGCCTACAGCGGCGGCCTCGATTCGACGGTGCTGCTCGATGCGGCCGTGCGCGTCGCGGGCGCATCGCGCTGCGTCGCGTTGCACGTGCATCACGGCCTGAGCGCGAATGCCGACGCATGGGTCGCGCATGCCGAAGCGGAGGCGGCGCGGCTCGGCGTCGCATTCGAATCGATGCGCGTCGACGTGCCGCGCGACAGCGGGCTCGGTATCGAGGCGACGGCGCGCGAGCGTCGCTACGCGGCGCTCGACGCGATGGGCGAACGCCACGGCGTGGCGGCGCTGTGGCTCGCGCAACATGCGGACGATCAGGCCGAGACGGTGCTGCTGCAACTGTTGCGCGGTGCGGGAATCGCGGGGCTTGCCGCGATGGCGCCGCGTTATCGCCCCGACGGCGTGAGCATCGAGCGCGTGCGCCCATTGCTGCGATTGTTGCGCGCGCAACTCGAGCGCTATGCGGAGCAGCACGCGCTCGCCTGGATCGACGACGAATCGAACGGTGACACGCGCTATGCGCGCAATGCGCTGCGCGTCGACGTGCTGCCGGCGCTGGCCGTGCATTTCCCGGGCTTTCGCGATGCGCTCGGTCGCGCGGCGCAGCACGCGGCGGCGGCTCAGCGGCTGCTCGACGATCTGGCCGAGCTGGATTTCGCCGTCGCCGCGCGCGATGACGGGCAGGCGCTGTCGCGCGACGCGCTGATCGGATTCGACGACACGCGCGGCGCGAACCTGCTGCGCTTCTGGATGCGCCGGCTCGGTTTGCCGGGCGCGTCGGCCGCCCGGCTCGCCAACATGATGCGACAACTGCGCGCGGCGCACGACGCGCATGCGCTGCGCGTCGATCACGCGGGGCAGTGCCTGCGGCTCTATCGCGATGTCGTCTACTGGGAAGCCGGCGACAGCAGCGAACCGGCCGACGACGGTACGGGTACGCTGCAACCGGAGGCGGCGCTCGCATGGGACGGACAGCAAGTGTGGCACCTGCCGGGATGGCGCGGCACGTTCGTGTTTGCGCCCGCCGACGCGGGCAGCGCCGACGCGGTGCCGGAGGAGCTGCTGCGCGGTGCGCGGCTGGCGGTGCGCCCCCGGGCCGGTGGCGAACGGATGCGGACGTCGCCGGGCGGCCCGGGCCGAACGCTGAAGAACCTGTTCCAGGAGCGCGGGGTGCCGGCCTGGCAACGCGACGTGCCGCTGCTGTTCGCGGGCGACCGGCTGATCTACGTGCCGCGGCTGGGTGTCAATCGCGACATCGGCATGCCTGACGGGGCGGCGCCCGGCGCCGCCGCATGGCGCCGGATCGAGTGGCGTCCCGACCTGCTGATCGCGTAACGGCGGCAGGCTTCCGGCGGCGCGATGGCGCGCCCATTTTCACCATTTGGTAAACAGCGCCGGAACGGTCGCCGCCACGGCGCGCGGCTTGTCAAGCGGGCTTCTATCGGGTACGCTCGGTCGTTTGCTCGGCTCGATTTTTGAGCGTTTTGTGCAGGTTTTCCGCGTGACGTACCCGGTTTGCGCGGCCTGATCGGCCTTCCGGGCAAAATCCGTCACGCTTGCGTGTTGCGTCCCAGCCGTTCCCCTTGTCGTCCGTCCACAGCCACAAGCCGCGTGACCGAACGGCTATGCGGCCTGCCCAGCGCGCCCGTGCGGCTTCTCCTCCAGTTCAGAACGACAATGGCACTCATCGTACACAAATACGGCGGCACTTCGATGGGCTCGGTCGAGCGCATCAAGAACGTCGCGAAACGCGTCGCAAAATGGCATCAGGCCGGGCACCAGATGGTGGTCGTGCCTTCGGCGATGTCCGGCGAAACCAACCGTCTGCTCGGTCTTGCGAAAGAGATTTCGAGCCAGCCGAGCCCGCGTGAGCTCGACATGATCGCGTCGACCGGCGAGCAGGTCAGCGTCGGCCTGCTGTCGATCGCGCTGCAGGAAATCGGTGTCGAGGCCGTGAGCTATGCCGGCTGGCAAGTGCCGATCAAGACCGACAGCGCGTTTACGAAAGCACGCATCCACTCGATCGACGACGAGCGCGTGAAGGACGACCTGAACGCGGGCAAGGTCGTGATCATCACGGGCTTCCAGGGTGTGGATCCGGACGGTCACATCACGACGCTGGGCCGTGGCGGCTCGGACACGTCGGCGGTGGCGGTGGCGGCTGCGCTCGGTGCCGAAGAGTGTCTGATCTATACCGACGTCGACGGCGTCTACACGACCGATCCGCGTGTCGTCGAAGAGGCGCGCCGCCTCGACCGCGTGACGTTCGAGGAGATGCTGGAAATGGCCAGCCTCGGCTCGAAGGTCCTGCAGATCCGCTCGGTCGAATTCGCCGGCAAATACCAGGTGAAGACACGTGTGCTGTCGAGCCTGACCGATCCGCTGATTGCGCTCGACGAAGAAATGCGCTCGGGCACCCTGATTACTTTTGAAGAAGACGAGACCATGGAAAAGGCAGTCATTTCCGGCATCGCGTTCCAGCGCGACGAAGCACGCATTGCGGTGATGGGCGTGCCCGACAAGCCGGGTATCGCATATCAGATCCTCGGCCCGGTGGCCGATGCGAACGTCGACGTCGACATGATCATCCAGAACCAGAGCGTCGAAGGCAAAACCGACTTCACGTTCACGGTCGGTCGCGGCGACTACCAGAAGGCGATGGACATCCTAACCAACCAGGTGCAGGGCCATGTGAGCGCCGAGCGCGTGCAGGGCGATCCGAAGGTGTCGAAGGTATCGGTCGTCGGCGTCGGCATGCGTTCGCACGTGGGCGTCGCGAGCAAGATGTTCCGTACGCTCTCGGAAGAGGGCATCAACATCCAGATGATCTCGACGTCCGAAATCAAGATCTCGGTGCTGATCGACGAGAAATACATGGAGCTGGCCGTCCGCGCGCTGCACAAGGCTTTCGAACTCGACCAGGCATCGTGAATTTTTCGTGATGCATTGAAGAAAATGCATCACGGAATTTGACGTACGGTTCGAAACCCTATATTATCTCGTTCTCGTCGCACTGCCTCCCTGGTGCGAGCGAAAGTTTGGGAGACGTGGCCGAGAGGTCGAAGGCACTCCCCTGCTAAGGGAGCATCTGGGCCAAAACCTGGATCGAGGGTTCGAATCCCTCCGTCTCCGCCAAAAGCGGTGACAAAGCCCCGCAAGTTCTCGGACTTGCGGGGCTTTTTCTTTTTCAGCCCCTCACTAGGCCCATCAGCAAGAATGTGCTGGGCGGAGCTGATCGTTGGCGCCGCATGGTGTTGCGCGCTGTCTCCGAGCGTGAAGGCAACGCTCGATGATTGCTCGTCCCGTATACTCCCGGGAAAAGACGGATCGTCCAACGAGGTCCAAGCGCAAGTCCGCGTAAAACTTCCATCCGATTCACTGCTCGAATTTTGGCACTTCTGCAACGCAATTGCGGAAACCTGGGGCCATGTGTCGTCCGGGAACTACTGCTGAAAGCTCCCGGCCTTTCTGCGTGAGAGCCTGACGTACGATCGTGGATCGGAAATGACTTGCCATGTCGAGTTGGCTGAACGACTGAATCCGGACATCTGGTTCGCAGATCCCTACGCTCCTTGGCAACGGGGCGGCAACGAAAATACCAACGGCCTGCTGCGCCAGTTTCTGCCCAAGGGGGCCGACCTGTCAGGCGTCACCCAGATGCAATTGAACGACATTGCCAAACGGATGAACGGCCGCCCCGTCAAACCCTCAACTGGAAAACCCCTGAAGAGGCTATGGCGATGGAATTGGCTGCCGCCGGATTGGCTAAACGTTGCACTTGATTCTTGAGACCGTCCAGGGTATGAGGGCGAGACAGCAGGCAAGGGCGATGGTGTGATTGCTGATTCGGCCACGGAGCTCGATCCGAGTATCAAACCGGGTTCGTTGATTTCGCCGTTGCCTGATGCCAAGAAGATCAGTGACTGGATCGCGGAAATCATTCCGGATCAGGCAAAGGCCTCGTGGACTATATTCTTCATTCGAATGGATCATCGCCATCGGGTAAGGAAGGATTGAATTTTGACACGAAAGTTGAAGCCAAGGATGGCGGTTATGTAGATGTCGAGTTATCCGCGAGATAGAAGTTTGATAAAAATGGCTCTGTTGTGGATAGCAAGTTTGCGCAAAGTGATCTGATTGGTCGTTACTCTCCAGATGGGAATTTTCACATAGACTGGTACGGGACTACGGTGTCTGGGCGAGGTGTTGGAACAGATATGATTTCTAAGGCAATAGAATCCGTCGGAGCAGACAAGGTGAAAACTGTGTCTGCTCAGTTGGGTAATGCAAACCGTGATGCTTACAATTCGGCGACCTCTTCTGGGATTTCGCCGGTTCAAGCAGTTTGGGCTACTCCACTAGGGAAATCGATGAGCTCTCTCGGATTTAAGGGTGTTGACGTCAATGGGTATAACGTTAAATTCTATCGGTAGATGATCATGGGGAAAGTTGAAATTATAAGGCTAATGCTGAGCGCTGGAAGGGCGAAGGATCTGTTGGACTTCGTTGAGGGCGAGTCGCGTTATCTTTCGGAGGCGTCAGGCGGCGTGCCGCAGGATCCTGAACTCAAGCGAATTTGGATTATGGTGGTACATCATTTGCGTTTTCTAGCGGAATTTGGGAGTGATGTATCGGTTCAATCGTCTGGGGGGAGGGTGTATAGGTCATATCCTGACGAATTCGATAGGTGGTTAAGCGCGGGTGCGCCTGGAATTTCAGAAAGTGATATTAAAAGATATATGAAGGAAAATCCTTTTGATGAGAGTGAGTAGAGCGTTAGACGAGGTAAATGATGGCGGGGTGCCTTGCCCGTAGAAGATGATTTGAAGATCATGTTTGTATTTTCGGGGTCTCTGCTTCAATAGAGGTGGTGGAGAGAGAGCCAATCGATGTCTTGAATGACATTCCGATCGAACTGAGTCACGAACCCGTCCCGGTCCATGATGGTGGCAAGGAATTCGTGCCTCGGTGGCCGCAAGACCATGCAACGGTAGATCGGTATCGAAGACCCGGATATTTACATGACGAACATCTCATTAGCGCAGCGCTTCCAAGAAGCTAGAGCCCCCAAAATCGTGGTTGACGGCCGGGAAATATACGGTTTGTATGAGATCGACGTATCTTCGGGGGAAGCAGTACTGTTCCCTGATTTTGTATCATTTAAAAAGTCGACAGTCCAAGGCGTTAACATAAAGGCGGTGAATTGCAATGTTGAGGTTAATAATCAGATTTTGACGGATTTTCTTATATGGTCGGATCATGGTCCGAAACATATTCCGCTGAATGTCGCGATTAAGAAGGGTGGGAGGGCCGCCCTTAAAGTTTGGAATGTTTGGAAATATGATGGCGTTTCGCATGCATGGATTGGAAATGCCGGCATGTTGGTGAAAAAAGACGATCGTCATATCTCATTCCATTGCAGCGACGGCATGGGTAATCCAGATTTCGAAGATCTTGTGTTTACGATTGAGGTCGGCAAAGTGGCTAAATAGCCACGCGGTATCGGGCCAGCATAAGAACTAACCATCAAATGACAATAACCAAACAACTGGCGGCCCTGCCGTTCGCCGCGTTGATTTCGGTCGGGCCGCCGAAGCGGTCGCGAGCACCAATCGCGATACGTCGAACACCGGCGTGCACTCGCGCCGATCTTCGACAAGGCCAAGATCCAGGCCGGCTTTGACATCACAAGCCAGTTCATCAATCCAAGGCGGGGCGCGAAGGAGATAGTGGAGATGATGGCGGTCATTTGATCGCGTCCATATTGAACGGGCCTGGAGAGAAGCTAAACATAGTTCCAATGGATTCAAACTTGAATCGCGGAGCATGGAAGCAATTGGAGAATAGTTGGGCCGACGCGCTGAATGCGGGAAAGCAAGTGAAGGTTTCGATCGAACCGCAATACCAAGGGGATAGTCGAAGACCTGAAGGGTTTAACATCACGTACGTAGTGGCAATGGTCGACCGGCGCAGCAGTATTTTAGGAATTCGCCTGGAGAAAGGTAATGGACAGCCGAGATGTTGATATATGCAAGGAGGTTGGCCAGCTGCTTTATGACGCCGCTCCGGCGGGATCGCATTCGATCGTTATGCGAGCGCAACTTGCGGATGACGACGATCAGGCGAAATTCGAGTTTGATGCCGTCGCGGAAAATGGAGATTCTTCATGGTTTTTGGGTAGTGCTAGTCTTAACAGTAGGCTATTGGAATTGTTGGTTGAGCATCGTCGATTTTTTGTCTCACAAAATCAACCAAAATGGAAATTGTTCATCCTTGTTGTTGATGTGAATAAAGGAAGATTTTCATTGGAATTGAAATACGACTAGAGCAGAATGCCCGTATAGGTTGTATGGAGATTAGGCAGAATCAGGGATAGATACAAATGAAGATAATGAAGGGCCTGCCGGCGCTGTCGATCACAACGTTGATGTCGGTTGCTGTGTCGGCTCAGCAGGCCCCGCTGCCTGCTGATCAGGCCGCCGCCGCGCGGGCGAACGCGGAGCAGGATCGGCAAGCACAGCAGCAACGCGATGCGCAGCAACGCGACGCGGCGGTGCGCGCGCCTTCAATTCGTTCTGAATTGCCGCGCACTGAAGCATATCCAGCACTTCCTACCGAAACGCCATGTTTCCCGATCGACCGCTTTACGCTCGACGTGCCTGGCTCATTGTCCGATGCAGCGAAGGCCCAAGGGGCATCCGCCTTACCGATGGATCGCTTTGCGTTCGCACGCGAATGGCTGAACCACTACGCAGGGCAATGCGTCGGCAAACAAGGTATTGACGTACTGATCAAGGGACCGTCGCAGGCGATTTTGGCGAAGGGCTACGTCACTACGCGGGTGCTCGTTCCAGAGCAAGACTTATCGACCGGTACGCTCAAACTCTCGCTGATCCCCGGCATGATCCGCCACGTCCGCTTCGCCGACGAAAAGCTCCGTGGCACCTGGAAAACCGCGTTCCCGACCCGCGACGGCAACCTGCTGAACCTGCGCGACCTCGAACAAGGCCTTGAGCAAATGAAACGCGTATCGAGTCAGGATGTCTCGATGCAACTTGTTCCGGGTGATCTTCCCGGCGAAAGCGACGTCGTGCTCGACGTGAAGCGCGGCAAGCCGGGGACAGTCGTCGCGTCGATCGACAATTCCGGCACGCGTGCCACCAGCAAACTGCAAGGCAACCTGTCGCTCGGCATCGACAACCCGCTCGGCCTGAGCGACGTGTTCAACGTCGGCGTCAGCCAGGATCTCGAATTCGGCGACAAGCGCCTCGGCTCGCACGGCTGGAACGGTTTCTATTCGATTCCGTGGGGCTACTGGACGGCAACGCTCTCGGCTTACACGAACACGTACTACCAGCAGATCGCCGGCGTGAACCAGACGTTCATCGCAAGCGGCAACTCCAAGACGGTCGATTTCAAGCTGGCCCGCGTGCTGTCGCGTAATCAAAATGATGTGTTCGGCGCCTACGTTCGCCTGTCGCGTCGTTTCGGACAAAGCTTTATCGAAGACACCGAGATCTCGCAGCAGCGCCGCAACAACACGATGATCGAACTGGGCCTGACCGATCGCCACTACTTCGGCGGCGCACAGTTCGACGGCTCGCTTGCATATCGTCAAGGCGTCGGTGGGTTGGGTGCTCAGGACGATACGATGGCAGCGGGTGGTGGACCGACCTATCGCTTCAAGATGGCGGTAGTCGACGCGAACCTGTCGGTGCCCTTTGCGATCGGTAAGCAGCCATTCCGCTATGTCGGCACATTCCACGGCCAGTACACCGGAAACACGCTTTACTACATCGACGATTTGACGATTGGCAGTCGCTACACAGTGCGCGGTTTCGATGGCGAAACGATGCTCGCCGCGGCACGCGGCTTCTACTGGCGCAACGAACTGCAGGCGCCGATCGGGCAGACGGGGCAGGCAATTTATGCGGGGCTCGACTACGGTCGCGTATGGGGCCCGCAGCCTGTCGCTCTCGTCGGGACGCAATTGGCCGGCGCCGTGATCGGCATAAAAGGTAGCGTGGGCACGCGATTCGGAGCCTATGCGTACGATCTCTTCGCGGGTACGCCTGTCTACAAGCCATCGGGTTTTCCGACTGTGCGAGTGACGCTCGGTTTTCAGGTGACTGCTCAGTTCTGAAGACAATGAGCCAAGGTACTTCTTCGACACGCACACGTCGCAGGCCCGATGTGGCATATGTTCGTCTGATGGAGATTGCCGCCGAGCGGGGGCTTATGGGACCGCTTGAGTTATTAGGGCGCGGCCGCACGAGAAGGGGCGGGCGAGGGCACCTCATCGCCCGATATGCGCTGCACCAAATCGAATGAAATAAGAATGAAAGCATTTCTGTAAGGCAGGGAGTGCCGGGCGATCGCAAGATCGCGGAATGCCGACCTTGTCATTCCGGCCCTTCGAAACGAACGGTCGACATCAAAAATGCGGCGCTGCGTCTATTCTTGCCGTGCAGAGTGCCCGGCAATACAAAAAATTACTCATAAAAATCAGCGAACTACGCCGACGCCAAGAAACAACATTCTGCTGCGCTGCAGAAAATATTCAATCGCCTTATGCTGGTTAACCCGATCGCGTTTGAGCGGCATCAAGTTTTTCGCTGATGTCGCTTTACATTTAGCCAACATTGGCGATTCACGAAATCTACCTGTCGATTTTATTTCGTTCCTTTCGTCGCGCCTGTCCCCGATGCAGGGTGCGACTTCCTCAAGGCGTTGTTGACATGCATGATTTTCCCTTCCTGAGCCTGGCCATCTGGGTTCCGATACTGTTCGGCGCGGGCCTGCTGCGCGCCGGTTCCGATCAGCATTCACGGCGAATACGGCTGATCGCGCTGGTCGGCGCGATCGCCGGACTGGCGCCCGTCGTGCCGCTGGTTGCCGGCTTCGACGCGCATTCGGCTGCGATGCAGTTCGTCGAAAGACGCGACTGGCTCGCGGCATTCAATGCCGGATGGCGGGTCGGCATCGATGGCGCGTCGCTGTGGCTCGTCGTGCTGACCGCGTTCACGACGCTCGTGGTGGTGGTCGCGTCGTGGGAATCGGTCACGGTGCGCGTCGCGCAGTACTACGCGTCGTTCCTGATCCTGTCGGGGCTGATGGTCGGCGTGTTCGTCGCGCAGGACGGGCTGCTGTTCTTCATCTTCTTCGAGGCGACGCTGATCCCGCTGTACCTGCTGATCGGCACGTGGGGGCGCGAGCGCCGCGTGTATGCGGCCGTGAAGTTCTTCTTCATCTCGTTCGCCGGCTCGCTGTTGTTGCTGATGGCGATGCTGTACCTGTACGCGCAGTCGCATACGTTCGACATGGCCGTGTGGCGCACGCTGCAGCTCGGCTTCGCGCCGCAGTTGCTGGTGTTCGTCGGCTTTTTCGCCGCGTTTGCGGTCAAGGTGCCGATGTGGCCGGTCCACACGTGGCTGAGCGACGTGTACACCGACGGCCCGACGGGCGCCGCGCTGATGCTCGCGATGCTCAAGCTCGGCGGGTACGGGTTCCTGCGCTTCGCGCTGCCGATCACGCCCGACGCGAGTCATTTCTTCGCGCCGGCCGTGATCGCGCTGTCCCTGTTCGCGATCGTCTATGCGAGCCTGATCGCGCTCGCGCAGACCGATCTCGGCAAGCTGCTCGCGTATTCGACGGTCGCGCACATGGGAATCGTCACGCTCGGGCTGTTCCTGTTCAACCGGATCGGCGTCGAAGGCGCGATCGTGCAGCTCGTGTCGTACGGCTTCGTCGCGGGCGCGATGCTGTTGTGCGTGAACGTGCTCGTGGACCGTACCCGGCAGCGCGAGATCGCCGCGTACGGCGGCGTGGCGGGCGTGATGCCGCGTTTCGCGACCTTCACGCTGCTGTTCGCGATGGCCAACGTCGGCCTGCCGGGCACGTCGGGGTTCGTCGGCGAGTTCATGGTGATCATGGGCGCGATCCGCTTCAACTTCTGGATTGGCGCGATCGCGGCGCTCACGCTGATCCTCAGCGCGTCGTACACGCTGTGGATGCTCAAGCGCGTCGTGTTCGGCAAGGTCGCGAGCCAGCAGATCGCGAAGCTCGCCGACCTGAACCGTCGCGAGATCGTGATGTTCGCGTCGCTCGCGCTGATCGTGCTGGCGGTCGGCATCGATCCGAAGCCGTTCACCGATGCGATCGATCCGACCGTCGGCAAGCTGATCCAGGAAGCGAGCCATTCGAAGGTGCCGGCAGGGGACGCTCCCGCGCCGGCGCTGCCGTCGTACATGGCGTCGACGCACGACTGATCGCGGCACGTCGAGCCGCGCCACGCCGCGCAAGCCCGCCGCATCGCGCGGCGCGCATGGTTGCGCGCGCATCGATCCGCAGCCCGGCACGGCAAGTGCCGGGCCCGCTTCCGGCTGCGTGAAATTGCCCCGCGACAATGTGACTCACGGCAGATTTTGCAATGATGATTTGCCGCATGCACCGGTTTTTCATCGCACTCGCGCGACGTATGATTCGGCCAATTTCGTGAATCGAATGCGCATCGGGCATACGCAAACGGATTCAATGACCCGCGGGGCTGTGTGATGAGAAGAAGAGCTTCAAGAGGCTGGGCGGCGCTGATGTCAATCGGCGCGGCGTTGAGCCTGTCAGGTTGTAATTTAGATGTACTAAATCCGAAAGGAAGCGTGGGCGCGGCAGAAAAGGCGCTGATCGCGACGTCCACCTGGGCGATGCTGATCGTCGTCGTGCCGGTGATTCTGCTCACGTTGTGGTTCGCGTGGCGTTACCGCGCGTCGAACCGCAACGCCGCGTACGCGCCGAACTGGTCGCACTCGACCGCGATCGAGGTCGTGATCTGGACGGTGCCGACGCTGATCATCCTGTTCCTGGGCGTGCTCACGTGGAAGACCACGCACGAGCTCGATCCGTACAAGCCGCTCGAATCGGCCGTGAAGCCGATCGACGTCGAGGTGGTCGCGCTCGACTGGAAGTGGCTGTTCATCTATCCGGAACTCGGCATCGCGTCGGTGAACCAGCTCGCGATTCCGGTCGGCACGCCGGTGAACTTCCGCATCACGTCGGATTCGGTGATGAATTCGTTCTTCATCCCGCAGCTCGGCGGCCAGGTCTACGCGATGGCCGGCATGCAGACGCGCCTGCACCTGATCGCCGACGAGCCGGGCAACTACGCGGGCACGTCCGCCAACTTCAGCGGCCGCGGTTTCTCCGACATGAAGTTCCGCACGCTCGCCGAGCCGCGCGAGCAGTTCGATGCGTGGGTGCAGAAGGTGAAGGCGTCGCCGGAACGGCTCGACGCGACGGTGTACGGCACCGTCGCGCAGCCGAGCGAGAAGGCGCCGGTGCGCTATTTCTCGTCGGTCGATCCGCGGCTCTTCCACAACATCATCGCGAAATACAACGATGGCCACGTCCTCGACCTGAAGGACGCCGCCTGCGGCACGAAGGGGTAACGCATGTTCGGCAAACTCACACTTTCGGCGATCCCGTTCGATCAGCCCATCATCATGGGGGCCGGCGCCTTCATGGGGCTGGTCGTGCTGGGCATTCTCGCCGCGCTGACGATCACCGGCCGCTGGAAATGGCTGTGGACGGAATGGCTGACCACGGTCGACCACAAGAGACTCGGCGTGATGTACATCATCGTCGCGCTGATCATGCTGCTGCGCGGCTTCGCCGACGCGATCATGATGCGCATGCAGCTCGCGCTCGCGTACAACGCGCCCGGCTACCTGCCGCCGCACCACTATGACCAGATCTTCACGGCACACGGCGTGATCATGATCTTCTTCATGGCGATGGTGTTCATGGTCGGCCTGATGAACCTGGTCGTGCCGCTGCAGATCGGTGCGCGCGACGTCGCGTTCCCGTTCATCAACTCGCTGTCGTTCTGGATGACGGCGGTCAGCGCGATCCTGATCAACGTGTCGCTCGTGATCGGCGAGTTTGCGCAGACGGGCTGGCTCGCGTACCCGCCGCTGTCGGAGCTGCAGTTCAGCCCGGGGGTAGGGGTCGACTACTACCTGTGGGCGCTGCAGATCTCCGGCGTCGGCACGCTGCTGACCGGCGTGAACTTCTTCGTGACGATCATCAAGATGCGCGCGCCGGGCATGACGCTGATGAAGATGCCGGTGTTCACGTGGACGGCCCTCTGCACGAACGTGCTGATCATGGCATCGTTCCCGATCCTGACCGCGACGCTCGCGCTGCTCGGCCTCGACCGTTACCTCGGCATGCACTTCTTCACGAACGAAGCCGGCGGCAACGCGATGCTGTACCTGAACCTGATCTGGGCGTGGGGCCATCCGGAGGTGTACATCCTGATCCTGCCGGCGTTCGGGATCTTCTCGGAGGTCATCGCGACGTTCGCGAAGAAGCCGCTGTTCGGCTACAAGACGATGGTGTACGCGACCTGCGCGATCATGGTGCTGTCGTTCCTCGTGTGGCTGCATCACTTCTTCACGATGGGCTCGGGCGCGAACGTGAACGCGTTCTTCGGGATCATGACGATGATCATCGCGATCCCGACCGGCGTGAAGGTATTCAACTGGCTGTTCACGATGTATCGCGGCCGGATCGAGTTCACGACGCCCGTGCTGTGGACGATCGGCTTCATGGTCACGTTCACGCTCGGCGGCATGACCGGCGTGATGATGGCGATTCCGGGCGCGGACTTCGTGCTGCACAACAGCCTGTTCCTGATCGCGCACTTCCACAACGTGATCATCGGCGGCGTGCTGTTCGGCTATCTCGCGGGCTTCAACTACTGGTTCCCGAAGGCGTTCGGCTTCAAGCTGAACGAGAAGCTCGGCAAGGCCGCGTTCTGGTTCTGGCAGGTCGGCTTCTACGTCGCGTTCGTGCCGCTCTACGTGCTCGGTTTCATGGGCATGACGCGCCGCCTGAACCACTACGACAACCCGGCATGGCATCCGTGGCTGCTGGTCGCCGCGTTCGGCGCCGTGCTGATCGCGATCGGCATCGCGTGCCAGCTGCTGCAACTGGTGGTCAGCATCCGCAATCGCAACCTGCCCGCGTACCGCGACACGACGGGCGACCCGTGGGGCGGCCGCACGCTGGAGTGGGCGACGTCGTCGCCGCCGGCCGACTACAACTTCGCGGTGATCCCGCAGGTGCGCACGCTCGACGCGTACGCGGACATGAAGGCGCGCGGCGAAGGCCGGCCGAACCCGGCGGCGATTCGCGACATCCACATGCCGTCGAATACGTGTGCGGGCCTCGTGATCGCGATCTTCAGCCTGGTGCTCGGCTTCGCGCTGGTGTGGCACATCTGGTGGATGGCGATCGGCGGGCTCGTGGGCATCATCGCGACGCTCGTGATCTACAGCTCGCGCGATAACGACGGCTATTACATCCCTGCGTCGACGGTACGCAAGACCGAAGACAAGCAGCCGACGCGGCGCACGGCCGCGCGCGTCGACGACGTGGAACTGGAGGCCAACTGATGTTGCAGAAAACCTTGAGCGCGACCCTGCTCGAGCACGACGACCATCCGCCGTCGCATTCGGTGTTCGGGTTCTGGCTGTACCTGATGACCGACTGCGTGATCTTCGCGGCGCTGTTCGCGACGTTCGCGGTGCTGGGCAATCAGTACGCGGGCGGTCCGACCGCGAAGGACCTGTTCGACATTCCGGGCGTCGCGGTGGAAACCGCCGCGCTGCTGCTGTCGAGCATCACGTACGGTTTCGCGATGCTCGCGGCGTACAAGCAGCGGCGCGGCGCGCTGCTCGCCTGGCTCGCGGTGACGTTCGTGCTCGGCGCGGCGTTTCTCGCGATGGAGCTGCGCGAGTTCTCGCACCTGATCGCGGAAGGCGCCGGCCCGCAGCGCAGCGCGTTCCTGTCGGCGTTCTTCACGCTGGTCGGCACGCACGGGCTGCACGTGACGGCGGGCCTGTTGTGGATGATCGTGCTCGCCGCGCAGATCATGTCGCGCGGCGGCGACCTGACCGATCGCGACCTGCGGCGCCTGACGTGCCTGAGCCTGTTCTGGCACTTCCTCGACATCGTGTGGATCTGCGTGTTTTCCTTTGTCTATCTCGCGAGCGTGATCTAAATGGCCCATTCGCATTCGTCTCAACTCGAAGAAGGGCACGGCAGCGTCGGCGGCTACGTCGCCGGTTTCATCCTGTCGGTGCTGCTCACGGCCGCGTCGTTCGGCCTCGTGATGGGCGGCGTGCTGTCGCCGCATGCGTCGCTGATCGGGCTCGCCGTGCTCGCGTTCGTGCAGATCGTCGTGCATCTCGTGTACTTCCTGCACATGAACGGCTCGTCCGGCCAGCGCTGGAACGTGATGGCGTTCAGCTATACGGTGCTGACCGCGGCGATCCTGATCGTCGGCACGCTGTGGGTGATGCACAACGTGAGCATGAACATGATGTCGCGTTGAGCGCCGGCGTGGCGCGTCGCGTCCACGTCGATGCGCGTTCACGAAGAAAGGCGGCACGCGCGTGCCGCCTTTTTGCTTTCCGGCTGCGTTGCGCCGGCCGTGCGGTCAGTGGTGCGCGCCCGCGTCGGCCGTCAGCGCGTGCGTGCAGTCGGCGCGGTATTCGGCGGCGAGCCGATGCTTCGCATCGGCGAGATCGTCGGGGTAATACGGGCTGGCGTGCGCCGGCTCGTAGCCGACCTGCTCGAGTTCGGTCAGCTCGCGCACGAGGTCCGCGCGCGTGACGCCGCTGCCCGTGTGCACGAACGGGTACGCGTTGCATTGCTGCGGGGTGAGGTGGGGCCCCGCGAACGCGGCGGTGCTGGCGCATGCGAGCAGCATGCAGGCGAGGGTGGTCGACAGTTTCATCCGGTAGCTCCTGGTTTCGCGGCCCGTTGCCGCACGATGTCAGCGTAGACGGCCGCGGTCGCGGGGCAGGCGACGGACGGATGAAACATTTTTCACGCACGCTTGCCGCGATGCCGGATGAAGCTATTTTCATCTTGCGCCGCACGGCGATCGCGGCGCTTACGATAGTGGCGGGCGCGTGGTATGCGCCCGTCTCGAAGTTCATTGCGAGGGCAACCATGCGAGTACTGACGGTCGAGGACGATGCGGTGACCGCGAACGAAATCGTCGGCGAACTGACCGCACGCGGCTTCGCGGTCGACTGGATCGACAACGGCCGCGAAGGGATGATGCGCGCGATGAGCGCATCGTACGACGCGATCACGCTCGACAGGATGCTGCCGGGCGCGGACGGTCTCGCGATCGTGACCGCGATGCGCACGGTCGGCATCGACACGCCGGTGCTGATGCTGAGCGCGCTCGGCGACGTCGACGAGCGCATTCGCGGGCTGCGCGCGGGCGGCGACGATTATCTGACGAAGCCGTTCGATTCCGGCGAACTGAGCGCGCGCATCGAAGTGCTGCTGCGCCGCCGGCAGGCATCGGGCGTGCCGCAGCAGACGCTGCTGAAGGTCGGCGCGCTCGAGCTCGACCTCATTTCGCGCCGCGCGCGCCGCGGCGCCGACGAGATCGCGCTGCTGCCGACCGAGTTCCGCGTACTCGAATTCATGATGCGCAACGCAGGCCAGACGATCACGCGCACGATGCTGTTCGAGGCCGTGTGGGGCTATCACTTCGATCCCGGCACCAACCTGATCGACGTCCACATGGGCCGGCTGCGCAAGAAGATCGATCCGCCCGGCGCGAACCCGATGATCCAGACGGTACGCGGATCGGGCTACATGCTCGCTTGACGGAGGCACGGATGGACGCAGCCCGCGCGGCGAACTTCACGCGCCGCTGGCATACGACGACGTTTCGCTGGCTGTGCGCGTACGCGGCGATCTTCTCGGTGTCGCTGCTGCTGCTCGCGGGCGTGATCAGCGTGGCCGCGACCCACACGATGACGCGCGACACCGACGAGGTGCTCGCGTGGCAACTGATCTATTTCGATTCGATTCCCGATGCCGAGCTGCCGCTCGCAATCCATCGGCGGCTCGAGCACGAGCACATGCACACGAATTTCTACGGGCTGTTCGATGCGAGCGGGCGCCGCGTGGCGGGCGACATCACGACACCGCCCGCGCTACGCACCGATCGCCACGGCCGTACGCTGGACCACACACTCGTGCTGCTCGACGGCCAATCGTCGCCGATCGCGCGCGCGATGGCCGTGCGCCGCGACAACGGGATGACGCTGGTGGTCGCGCGCGACCTGTCGCATTTCATCCAGATCCGCGACGTCGCGATTCGCGGGCTCGTGATCGGCGGCGTGATGATCCTGATCGCGGGCGTCGCGGGCGGCAGCATGCTCGGCATGCGGCAGATGCGCCGCGTCGCCGCGATCCGGCGCGTCACGCGGCAGATCGCCGAAGGCGATCTCGGCAAGCGGCTGCCGGTGGGCGGCTACGACGAACTCGATCTGCTCGCGCATCTCGTGAACCACATGCTCGACGAAGTCGAGCGGTTGATGGGCGAGGTGCGGCATACCTGCGACGGGATCGCGCACGACCTGCGCACGCCGCTCGCACGCGTGCATACGATGCTGGCGCGGCTCTCGGGCCAGCCGTTCTGCGCACACGATCCCGCGTCGGCGGCGCTGCTGGCGTCGGCGCGCGACGAGACCGACCGGCTGCTCGAGCGTTTTCGCGCGATGCTGCGCATCTCCGAGATCGGCACGCTGAGCCGGCGCGGCGGTTTTGCGGCGGTCGACGTCGCGACCTTGCTGCGCGATGTGTGCGAGCTTTACGAACCGCTGGCCGAGGCCGTCGACGTGTCGTTCGCGCTCGAGGCGGCCGCGGTCGACGGCATCCATGGCGACCGCGCGTTGTTGTTCGAGGCGTTCAGCAATCTCGCGGACAACGCGATCAAGTTCACGCCGCCGGGCGGCCGTGTGCGCGTCGTGCTCCAGGCGACGCCGCACGGTCCGCTCGTCCGGTTCGAGGACACCGGGCCCGGTATCCCGCCCGCCGAGCGCAATGCAGTGCTCGAACGCTTCTATCGCGGCGAACGCACGCGTCATGTGAACGGCTCCGGGCTCGGGTTGAGCGTCGTGTCGGCGGTGATGCGCGTGCACGATTTCGCGCTGCGAATCGGCGATGCGCGGCCGGCCGGTGCGGCGATCACGGTCGAATGCTGGCCGCGCTCGCTCGCGTGACGGCGCAGGAACCCGATCGATGCGCATCCTGCTGATTGCGCCGCCGAACCCGGGCGCGTCGCGGCTCGACAAGGCGTTTCGGGAAAGCATGCACGGCGTCGAGCGCGTCGACGAATGGCGCGATGGCTGTTTTGCGGCGACGCAGGGCCGGTTCGACGCGATCGTGATCGTCGCGACCGATGCCGCCGCGCGCCCGGCGATCCTCGAAGGATTACCGCGGCTCGCCGCGTCGGCCGGCGGCGCGACGATTGCCGCGATCGTCGCCGGCGCCACGCCCGTCCGGCGCGCGCAAATGCTGAAGGCCGGCTGCGACGTATGTCTTGCCCATCCCTGTTCGTTCGTCGAACTGCACGAGCGGTTGCGCGCGCTGTGGCGCCGCGCGGGCGTCGTCGCCACGCGTGAATCGGTTCGACTCGATACGGCCACGCGCGCGCTCGAGGAGCATGGCCGGCGGCTCGCGCTCACCGCGCGGGAATTTCGCGTGGTCGAATGCCTGCTGCGTGAAGCGGGGCGGCCGGTCGGCCGCGACGCCGTGCTGCGTTATGCGTGGGACGATGCCGACATCGAACCCGAGACGGTCAATGCGCTGGTCGTGCGGTTGCGGCGCAAGCTGGTTGCACACGCGTTCTCCGCCCGGATCGAAACGGTTGCGAGATTCGGTTTCCGGTTCGATACGGGGGGGACGGATATCGGCGCTCGGCAAGAAGGGGGTTGACGGGCCGGTCCGGCCCGCCCGCAGGGCGTGGGGCCGCTTGACGCCGGGCGCGACGCGGGATGAAGGATGTTCAAGGGAGGAAAGAGCGGGGGACGGGGGCGGGCGCCGATTGTTACAAGACGTTAGCGCGGGCTTCCCGTTGCGATGCCGCGCATCAGTTCTTACAAACTTGAAATATGCGGCCGCGGCGCTTGCCGCTATAGTCGAATCACACATGACACAACCAGAAGAGGAATCCATGAAGACTTTGCGTGTTGCCTCGCTCCTGACCGGTATGACGGCCTTGCTCGTGTCGGGCGCAGCAATGGCGGGAGTCAATGTCGGGATCAACGTCGGCGTGCCGGCACCGGTCTACGTCGCGCCCGCGCCCGTGTATGCGCCGCCGCCTCCGCCGCCGGTCGTCTACCAGCCGGCGCCGGTCTATGCGCCGGCGCCCGTGTACGGGCCGGCGCCGGCAATCGTGATCGGCTGGCACGGCGACCGCTACTGGGACGGCCGCCGCTACTGGGGCCGCGACGAATGGTATCGCCACCATGGTCGCGGCTGGGGCGATCGCGGTCACTGGGATCACGGCCGCCACAACGGCTGGCGCTGACGGGCGGCTCGCGCATGCGTGCCGCGTGCGCGACAACTGCTCGCGAAGAAGACCGCCCGCGTCGGCGGTTTTCTTTTGGCTCGACGGATGAATGGGTAGAATCGCTCCACGTTACTACCCTCATTCGACGACAGGGCCTCTATGACGAAGGGTTCGCCCCGGGCCGCCGCCACGCGCGCCCGCTTCGGCGTGCTGCGGGCTGCCGGCCGCGTGGCCGCGGTGCTGGCGCTGCACGCGGCGCTCGCCGCGCCGGCCGCGCACGCGGCCTATGCGATTGCGCAGTACGGCGAGCCGAAGTATCCGCCGGGCTTCAAGCATTTCGACTACGTGAATCCCGACGCGCCGAAGGGCGGCACGCTGGTGCTGGCGAACCCGAACCGGCTGACGTCGTTCGACAAGTTCAATCCGTTCACGATGCGCGGCAACGCCGCGCCCGGCATCGACATGCTGTTCGAGAGCCTCACGACGGGCAGCTCCGACGAACCGGCGTCCGCATACGGGCTGTTGGCCGACGACATCGACGTCGCGCCGGACCGCCGTTCGGTCACGTTCCACCTGAATCCGCGCGCACGCTTCTCGAACGGCGATCGCGTGAGCGCCGACGACGTCAAGTTTTCGTTCGATACGCTGAAGAGCAAGCAGGCCGCGCCGCAGTTCGGCGCGTATTTCGCGGAGATCGCGAAAGCCGTGGTCGTCGATCCGGCGACCGTGCGTTTCGAGTTCCGCAGCGCGAATCGCGAGCTCCCGCTGATCGCCGGCGGCGTGCCGGTGTTCTCGCGCAAGTGGGGATTGCGCGCGGACGGCTCGCGCATCCCGTTCGACCAGCTCGCGTTCGAGCAGCCGATCGGCAGCGGCCCGTACGTGATCGACCATTACGACAACGGCCGCACGATCACCTACCGGCGCAACCCCGCGTACTGGGGCGCCGACCTGCCGGTGCGGGTCGGCACCCACAACTTCGAGCGGATCGTCTACAAGCTGTACGGCGACGGCGTCGCGCGGCTCGAGGCGTTCAAGGCTGGCGAATACGACGTGCTCGTCGAGTACATCGCGCGCAACTGGGCGCGGCGCGACGTCGGCAAGCGCTTCGACAGCGGCGAACTGATCAAGCGCGAATTCCGCCAGCATAACGGCGCCGGCATGCAGGGCTTCTTCATGAACCTGCGCCGGCCGCTGTTCCGCGATGTGCGCGTGCGCCAGGCGCTCGACCTCGCGTTCGACTTCGAATGGCTGAACCGCCAGCTGTTCTACAGCGCGTACACGCGCCTCAACAGTTATTTCGCCGATACCGACCTGCAGGCGACCGGTACGCCTGGCGAAGGCGAGCTGAAGCTGCTGGAGCCGCTGCGCGCGCAGCTCGATCCGGCCGTGTTCGGCCCGATGGTCACGCAGCCGGACACGAACCCGCCGGGCTCGCTGCGCGCGAACCTGCTGAAGGCGCGTGCGCTGCTCGCGCAGGCCGGCTGGACCTATCGCGACGGTGCGCTGCGCAATGCGAAGGGCGAGCCGTTCGCGTTCGAGATCCTCGACGACGCGGGCGGCGCGATGGAGGGCATCGTGACGGCCTACCAGCGCAACCTGGCGAAGCTCGGCATCGACGTGCGGTTTCGCACGGCCGATTACGCGCTGCTGCAAAAGCGCCTCGATGCGTTCGACTACGACATGACGACGATCCGCCTGCCGGGCGTGCAGGTGCCGGGCGCCGAGCAGTACTCGCGTTACGCGAGCAAGTTCGCCGACGAGCCGGGTTCCGACAACTTCATCGGGCTGAAATCGCCGGCCGTCGACGCGCTGCTGCACGCGCTCGGCGCCGCGCAGACGCGCGAGGAGCTGCTCGACGCGACGCACGCGCTCGACCGCGTGCTGATGCACGGCTACTACGCGGTCCCGCAGTGGTACAGCACGACGCACCGCATCGCGTACAAGCGCACGCTCGCCTATCCGCAGACGCTGCCGCTGTACTATTCGGCCGAGGGCTGGGTCGTGTCGACCTGGTGGGCGAAGCCCGATCACTGACCCGCGCCGGCCCTTCGTCCAACCCACCACCCGATCACGAGTCGACGCCCTATGTGGAGCTACATCCTCAAACGCCTGCTGCTGATGATCCCGACGCTCGTCGGCGTGCTGACGCTCACGTTCGCGGTGATCCAGTTCGTGCCGGGCGGCCCGGTCGAGCAGGCCGTGCAGGAGTTGCGCAAGGGCGCGACGGAGCAGGGCGCGACGCCGTTCGGGATGCGTGCGCACACCGGCGTCGACGCGCAGCAGCTCGCGCAACTGAAGGCGCTGTACGGCTTCGACAAGCCGCCGCTCGAACGCTACTGGCTGATGCTGAAGCGCTTCGCGCGCTTCGATCTGGGCGACAGCTACTTCCGCCACCAGAGCGTGTGGGCGTTGGTCGTGCAGAAGCTGCCCGTGTCGATCAGCATCGGGCTGTGGACGTTCTTCCTCACGTACCTGATCTCGGTGCCGCTCGGCATCGCGAAGGCCGTGCGCAACGGTTCGCCGTTCGACGTCGCGACGAGCCTCGTCGTGCTCGTCGGGTACGCGATTCCGGGCTTCGTGCTCGGCGTGCTGCTGCTCGTGCTGTTCGGCGGCGGCTCGTTCTGGCAGCTCTTTCCGCTGCGCGGCCTCACGTCGGACAACTTCGCGCAGCTGTCGCTCGCCGGCAAGGTGCTCGACTACCTGTGGCACATCGCGCTGCCGATCACCGCGTCGGTCGTCGGCAGTTTCGCGGTCGTCACGATGCTCACGAAGAACGCGTTCCTCGACCAGATCCGCCGGCAATACGTGCTGACCGCGCGCGCGAAGGGGCTCTCCGAGCGCAGCGTGCTGTGGAAGCACGTGTTCCGCAATGCGATGCTGCCGCTGATCGTCGGCTTTCCGGCCGCGTTCATCGGCGCGTTCTTCACCGGCAGCCTGCTGATCGAGACGCTGTTCTCGCTCGACGGCCTGGGCCTGCTGTCGTACGAGTCGGTCGTGCGGCGCGATTACCCGGTCGTGCTCGGCACGCTGTACCTGTTCACGCTGATCGGGCTCGCGACCAAGCTGATCTCCGATCTTTGCTATGTGTGGGTCGATCCGCGCATTCAATTCGACAACCTGGAGCGCTGACATGAAACGAGCCGTTCGCATGCCCGGCGTCATCGGGCGAGGCGCGCGATGAACCGGGCCGTCGCATCCCCCCGCATCGATGCCGCGCGCGCGCGCGTGTCGCCGTCGCCCGCGCGCCGCGTGTGGCAGCGCTTCAGGCAGCAGCGCCTCGGCTACTGGAGCTTCGTGATCTTCGTCGTGGCCTTTGCCGCGAGCCTTGCGGCGCCGCTGTGGTCGAACGACAAGCCGCTCGTCGTGCGCTACGACGGCCAGACCTATTTCCCGATGTTCCATGCGTACCCGGAGACGACCTTCGGCGGCGATTTCCCGACGCCGGCCGACTATCTCGATCCGTACGTGCGCAAGCGGCTCGAGGCGCCCGGCAACTTCGTCGTCTATCCGCCGAACCGCTATTACTACGACACGCTGAACTACTTCTCGAACGTGCCGAATCCGGCGCCGCCGTCGCGCGAGAACTGGCTCGGCACCGATGCGCAGGGCCGCGACCTGCTCGCGCGGCTCGTGTACGGGTTCCGCGTGTCGGTCGAGTTCGGGTTGATCCTGACCGCGATCGGCACGCTGCTCGGGATCGCCGCGGGCGCGGTGCAGGGCTTCTTCGGCGGGCGCATCGACATCGTCGGGCAGCGGCTGATCGAGATCTGGAGCTCGCTGCCGGAGCTGTACCTGCTGATCATCTTCGCGTCGATCTTCGAGCCGAGCTTCCTGCTGCTGATCGTGCTGCTGTCGCTGTTCGGCTGGATCGGGCTCGCCGACTACGTGCGCGCGGAATTCCTGCGCAACCGCACGCAGGACTACGTGCGCGCGGCCCGCGCGATGGGGCTGACGAACTGGCAGATCATCTGGCGCCACGTGCTGCCGAACAGTCTGACGCCGGTGATCACGTTCCTGCCGTTCCGGATGAGCGGCTCGATCCTCGCGCTCACCAGCCTCGATTTCCTCGGCCTCGGCGTACCGCCGCCGACGCCGAGCCTGGGCGAGCTGCTCGCGCAGGGCAAGGGCAATCTCGATGCGTGGTGGATCTCGCTGTCGACGTTCGGCGTGCTGGTCGCGACGCTGCTGCTGCTGACCTTCATGGGCGATGCGCTGCGCAACGCGCTCGACACGCGGATCGCCGATTCGGTGCGCGCGGCGGGAGGGCAGCGATGAGCGAGTCGACCGTATCGACGCAACACGAGCCGCTGCTGTCGCTCGAGCGTCTGCACGTCCGTTTCGGCGACACGGTCGCGGTCGACGACGTGACGCTCGCGATCGGGCGCGGCGAGCGCGTCGCGCTCGTCGGCGAGTCGGGGTCCGGCAAGAGCGTGACCGCGCTGTCGATCCTGCGGTTGCTGCGCGACGCCGAGGTCACGGGCGCGATCCGCTTCGCGGGGCAGGATCTGGCGGCCAGGAGCGAGCGCGAGATGCGCGGGCTGCGCGGCTCGGACATCGCGATGATCTTCCAGGAGCCGATGACGGCGCTCAATCCGCTGTACACGATCGGCGTGCAGATCGGCGAGACGATCGTGCTGCACGACGGCGTATCGGCCGTGGAGGCGCGCAAGCGGGCGATCGCGCTGCTCGCGCGCACCGGCATCGCGGAGCCGGACAAGCGCGTCGACAGCTACCCGCACCAGTTGTCGGGCGGCCAGCGGCAGCGCGCGATGATCGCGATGGCGCTCGCGTGCCGGCCGCGCCTGCTGCTCGCCGACGAGCCGACCACCGCGCTCGACGTGACGATCCGCGCGCAGATCGTCGATCTGCTGCTGGAACTGCAGCGCGAGGAAGCGGAAAAGCGCGGGATGGCGATCCTGCTGATCACGCACGACCTGAATCTCGTGCGGCACTTCGCGCAGCGCGTCGCGGTGATGGAGCACGGCCGGCTGGTCGAGAGCGGGCCCGTCGAGCGGATCTTCGCGGCGCCCGAGCATCCGTATACGCAGCGGCTGCTGAACAGCCGGCCGCAGCGGGCGGTCACGCCGGTGATGCCGATCGCGCCCGTCGTGCTCGACGCGCGCCACGTGAGCGTGCAGTTCGCGCGCAAGCGGCCGGGCTTCGCGGGTTGGTTCGGCACGGTGCCGGTGACGGCCGTGGCCGACGTGTCGGTGTCGGTGCGGCAGGGCGAAACGCTCGGGATCGTCGGCGAATCGGGATCGGGGAAGTCGACGCTCGCGATGGCGCTGCTCGGGCTGCAGAAGACGGCCGGCGGCGAGATCGAATTCCAGGGACGCGCGCTGTCGACCTATCGCGGCCGCGAGCAGACCGCGCTGCGCTCGAACATGCAGGTGGTCTTTCAGGATCCGTTCAGTTCGCTTTCGCCGCGTCACACGATCGAGCGGATCGTCGGCGAGGGGCTCGAGCTGCACCGCCCGGACATGACGCCGGATGCGCGCCGCGCGAAATCGCTCGCGGTGCTGCGCGAAGTCGGCCTCGACCGCACGGTGCTGCACCGTTATCCGCACGAATTCTCGGGCGGCCAGCGCCAGCGGATCGCGATCGCGCGCGCGCTGGTGCTGGAGCCGCGCATCCTGATCCTCGACGAGCCGACCTCGGCGCTCGACGTGTCGATCCAGCAGCAGGTGCTGAAGCTGCTCGCGAATTTGCAACAGAAATACAACCTCGGCTACGTCTTCATCAGCCACGACCTGGAGGTGATCGGCGCGATGGCGCACCGCGTCGCGGTGATGCAGGACGGCGCCGTCGTCGAGTCGGGGGAGGTGGCCGACGTCTTCACGAGACCGTCACATCCTTACACACAAAAGCTGTTGAAAGCGGTCTGGAAAGCGTGATAGGCGTCCAATGGTCTGACCATCTCGATTGTATTTTTTAATTTGTTTTGACAAACGATTACGCGCTGGCTAGTATCGACCGAAATTTTCCGCCAATCAGCTGATTTTTAAGCACATTCCATCGACCAATGCAGCATCGATCCCTGACCCAGGCATGCGCGCGCACCATCGCCGGGCTATTCATCGGCGCCCTGTTCGCAGCAGCTCCCGGCGCGTTCGCCGACGAAGTCAGCAGTTTTAACCAGAATGTCACCAATTCGACTCAGATCGGGTCGAGTTCCTCCCTCCAGCAGACCAGCGCGCAGCCGTCCGGCGGCGGCGCGAAGTCGTTCCTTGCCGGCATGGCGGGCAAGGCAGGCGACGTGGTGGTCGGCGCGCTGAACATGATCGGCGTGCGGTATCGCTGGGGCGGCAACTCGCCGGATTCGGGCCTCGACTGCAGCGGTTTCGTGCGCTACGTGTTCCAGGACACGCTCGGCATGTCGCTGCCGCGTCGCGCGGAAGAAATGAGCCGTGTCGGCGAAAAGGTGAGCATGAGCAACCTGAAGCCGGGCGATCTCGTGTTCTTCAACACGATGCGCCGCACGTTCTCGCACGTCGGCATCTACATCGGCGACAACAAGTTCGTGCATTCGCCGTCGACGGGCAGCACCGTCCGCGTCGACGATCTCGACAGCGGCTACTGGGAAAAGCGTTTCACCGGCGCGCGCCGGATCGAATCGGAATTCCCGATGAAGCCCGAAGACCTGCGTCAGCGCGTGCGCGCGACGCTCGGCGACGATTCGGCGAACGGCGGCAACTGACGTTGGCCGGTCGGTCAGGCCGGACAATAAAAAACCCTGTCGCCGGGAGGCGGCAGGGTTTTTTGTTTTGAGGCCGGCACGGACGACGGACGAGGCGGAAATCGTTCCGTCGGCCACCGGCAGGCGCGCGTGCCGCGGCCTCCCGCCCGCCGTGTTATGCGGCGGCAGTCACGCCACGTGCCGCCGCGAGCTTGCGCTGCAGTTCCGGCATGATGCGCGCGACTGCTTCCTCGCCCGCGAGGATCGCCGCGTTGCGCTGGTTGAAGTCGCTGCCGCCCATCGCCGCGAGGTTCGGGCGAATCACGACGTCCGCGTACTTGTCGAGTTCGTAGGTCTTGATCGTCTGGCCCATGATCGTGAAGGTCTGCAGCAGCATCTCGATCGGGTTGTTGGTCGCCGCGCCGTCGGGCCGGGCCGAGATGTCGACCGCGATCACGAAGCTCGCGCCCATCTTGCGCGCGAACGATGCGGGCACCGGGCTCACGAGGCCGCCGTCCACATATTCGCGGCTGCCGATCCTCACCGGCTCGAACACCGACGGCACGCTGCACGACGCGCGCACCGCGAGCCCCGTGTTGCCTTGCTGGAACAGGATCGGCTGGCCGCTTTGCAGGTCCGTCGCGACGATGCCGAGCGGTTTCGCCATCTTCTCGATCGGCCGGTTGTTGAGCGTCTTGTTCAGGAAATTCTGCAGCGCCACGCCTTGCAGCAGGCCGCGCGAGCGGAACGGCAACGCCCAGTCGCTGATCGACGCCTGGTCCATGTCGAGGGCGATCTTGTTGATCTGCAGCGCGTTCATGCCCGACGCGTAGAGCGCGCCGACCACCGAGCCCGCGCTCGTTCCGGCGACGATCTCGATCGGGATGCCGCGCGCCTCGAGCGCCTTCAGCACGCCGATGTGCGAGAAGCCGCGCGCGGCGCCGCCGCCGAGCGCGATGCCGATCTTCACCGGCTTCTCCTGCGGCAATGCCGTGCCGGGGCGGGACTTGTCGCCGAAGGACGTACAGGCGGCGAGGCTGGCGGACGCGCACGCGATCGTGAAGCGGCGGCGCGACAGGCGAGGGGACGACATCGAATGGTTCTCCGGCGGCTTGGCGCGGCGGGTCATGCGGCCCGCGGCTGCGATGGTTTCCGAGGCCGCGCGGCGGGTTCCGTGCGGCCGGCGCCGCGCCGGCTGGCGGCCGCGGCGCGCACATCATAAAGCAAGCGGCGCGCTTGGCGCGATGTCCGGCGCGAGTATAATTCCGGCTTCTTTCCCGTTCCGGGCGTCGCCGGCTCCGTTGCTGTCCAGGCTGCCGCCACCGTCCCGCGTCGAATCATTCATGCGCCCCAGGCGTTCGAGTTACCGTTTATGACCCGTCCTGTCCGTACCCGCTTCGCGCCGAGTCCCACCGGCTTCATCCACCTCGGCAACATCCGCTCCGCACTCTATCCGTGGGCGTTCGCCCGCAAGATGAAAGGCACGTTCGTGCTGCGCATCGAGGATACCGACGTCGAGCGCTCGTCGCAGGAAGCGGTCGATGCGATCCTCGAAGGGATGCAATGGCTCGGGCTGGACTTTGACGAAGGTCCGATCTACCAGATGCAGCGGATGGACCGCTATCGCGAAGTGCTCGCGCAGATGCTCGAGAAGGGCCTCGCGTATCCGTGCTACATGTCGGCCGAGGAACTCGACGCGCTGCGCGAACGCCAGCGCGAGGCCGGCCTGAAGCCGCGCTACGACGGTACGTGGCGTCCGGAGCCCGGCAAGGTGCTGCCGGAGCCGCCGGCCGGCGTGAAGCCGGTGCTGCGCTTTCGCAATCCGCTGACGGGTACGGTCGTGTGGGACGACGCGGTGAAGGGGCGTGTCGAGATCTCGAACGAGGAACTCGACGACCTCGTGATCGCGCGCCCGGACGGCACGCCGATCTACAACTTCTGCGTGGTGGTGGACGACATGGACATGGGCATCACGCACGTGATCCGTGGCGACGACCACGTGAACAACACGCCGCGCCAGATCAACATCCTGAAGGCGCTCGGCGGCGAGCCGCCCGTCTATGCGCACCTGCCGACCGTGCTGAACGAGCAGGGCGAGAAGATGAGCAAGCGGCATGGCGCGATGAGCGTGATGGCGTACCGCGATGCGGGCTTCCTGCCTGAAGCCGTGGTCAACTATCTCGCGCGTCTCGGCTGGTCGCACGGCGATGCGGAAATCTTCTCGCGCGAGCAGTTCGTCGAATGGTTCGATCTCGAGCATCTCGGCAAGTCGCCCGCGCAGTACGACCACAGCAAGCTGAGCTGGCTGAACGCGCACTACATCAAGGAAGCGGACAACGCACGCCTTGCGGAACTCGCGAAGCCGTTCCTCGACGCGCTCGGCATCGACGACGCGGCGATCGCGACGGGCCCGGCGCTCGATGCGGTGGTCGGCCTGATGAAGGACCGTGCGACGACGGTCAAGGAGATCGCGGAAGGCGCGGCGATGTTCTATCGTGTGCCGGCGCCCGACGCGGACGCGCTCGCGCAGCACGTGACCGATGCGGTACGGCCGGCGCTGGCCGATCTCGTCGCCGCGCTGAAGGCGGCCGAGTGGACGAAGGAGGCGGTGTCCGCCGCGCTGAAGGCGACGCTCGCCGCGCACAAGCTGAAGATGCCGCAGCTCGCGATGCCGGTGCGTCTGCTGGTGGCGGGCACGACGCATACGCCGTCGATCGACGCGGTGCTCGTGCTGTTCGGGCGCGACGTCGTGGTGTCGCGCATCGAGGCCGCGCTGGCCTGAGTTCGTGCGTCATTGAAGCTGTCTGCGTGTGAGCGCGCGGCAGCTTCGCAAAAAATTTCGCACGAATCGCAAAAAGGGTATTTACAAGATCAAAGTAGGTCCATATAATCTCATTTCTGTTCTGCAAGGGGGTATAGCTCAGCTGGGAGAGCGCTTGCATGGCATGCAAGAGGTCAGCGGTTCGATCCCGCTTACCTCCACCATCAGAACAAACCGAATTGATTGGCGAAGCAGCGGTAGTAATAAATGCTTCACAAAATAATTCAAAGCAGTTAGAATTTCGGCCTTCGCTGTTGACTGAAAGTAAATAGCGAAAGTCAGACAAATCTGAAAAGATTTTGTCCCCTTCGTCTAGAGGCCTAGGACATCACCCTTTCACGGTGAGTACAGGGGTTCGAATCCCCTAGGGGACGCCAGATTAAGCGGCGTTTCATGGAAGTGTCGCGAGGCTTGCGGGAACGTAACCGACGTCCCGCGGGTTGGGTAAGAAAGCTGGAGCGGTAGTTCAGTCGGTTAGAATACCGGCCTGTCACGCCGGGGGTCGCGGGTTCGAGTCCCGTCCGCTCCGCCAGAACGAAGCCCGTTCAAGACGTTTTTGAGCGGGCTTTTGTATTAAAGATGTAAGCAGTACGTTGTCCCCTTCGTCTAGAGGCCTAGGACATCACCCTTTCACGGTGAGTACAGGGGTTCGAATCCCCTAGGGGACGCCAGATTCAGCGGCGTTTCATGGAAGTGTCGCAGCGCCCGCAGGAACGTGACGAGATCCTGCAGGCGGTAGTGCAGAAAGCTGGAGCGGTAGTTCAGTTGGTTAGAATACCGGCCTGTCACGCCGGGGGTCGCGGGTTCGAGCCCCGTCCGCTCCGCCAGAACGAAGCCCGTTCAAAAGCGTTTTTTGAACGGGCTTTCTCGTTAAGGATGTAAGCAGTACGTTGTCCCCTTCGTCTAGAGGCCTAGGACATCACCCTTTCACGGTGAGTACAGGGGTTCGAATCCCCTAGGGGACGC
>NZ_JAHLCL010000007.1:220548-384840 GCF_029268935.1 Burkholderia semiarida
AGCAGTACGTTGTCCCCTTCGTCTAGAGGCCTAGGACATCACCCTTTCACGGTGAGTACAGGGGTTCGAATCCCCTAGGGGACGCCAGATTTCGGCGTCGTTCGAACAAACGACGCGCCGGCAGGAGGTAACCGACGCCTGCCAGGCAAGCAGCAAGACTGGAGCGGTAGTTCAGTCGGTTAGAATACCGGCCTGTCACGCCGGGGGTCGCGGGTTCGAGTCCCGTCCGCTCCGCCAAACAAACAACAATGCCCGCCTCGTGCGGGCATTGTTGTTTGTGCGTTGTGGTTTTGCGCCCGCTGGCGGGCGCGTGACTGCGGAGTGGAGGAAGGCGCCTGCGCGGCTTCCGGCGGGACTCGAAGGGTTGCGCGTGCACGCGCAACCGCGGCCTGCAGGATGTGGGCGAGTCCCGTCCGCTCCGCCAAACAAACAACAATGCCCGCCTCGTGCGGGCATTGTTGTTTGTGCGTTGTGGTCCCGCATGCTGCATCGAGCACCGCGCCCCTACGAGAAATTCGCGATTGCATCCGTACGCGACTGCGCTATCGTGGCGGGATGCGTTTCCGACTCCTGCGCGATGCTCGATCCGACCGACCTGCGACTCCTGTATCAGCTCCGGCCCGCGGAGCCCGATGATTTTCCGTATGCCGAAGCGTTGACGCACGGCAACATGGGCGGCTACTACAAGCGCCATGGGCTCGTATGGCGCAGCGACCTGTTCTATGCGAGCTGGCGCGAATCCGAAAACTTCATCCTCGAGGCCGACGGCGAGCGCATCGGCGTGCTGCGCGTGACCGAGGAGGGCGATTCGCTGCATATTCGCGACGTGCAGATCGCGGCCGGCCATCGCGGGCAGGGCGCCGGCACCTACATGCTCGAGATGTCGCATCGCTGGGCACGTGCGCGCGGGCTGCACGAACTGCAGTTGCGCGTGTTCGTCGACAACCCTGCCGCGCGTTTGTACCTGCGCATGGGCTACCAGGTGACCGGCCCGCGGCTCGCGCAACTCGGCTCGATCCGCCACATGGTGCGGCCGGTCTGACGGCCCGGCGCGCCGGCGCGCGAGGGTCAGCGCGCCGTGTCGATCGCGCCGTCGTCGTCCCGCGCGTCGTCGTCCGCGCCGCGGCCTTCCGGGCCTCGATGTTCGTAGCCGCGCAGCATGAACGCACGCGGGCTTTCGCCGAATGCCCGGCGGAACATGGCCGAGAACGCGCTCTGGCTCTGGTAGCCGAGTTCGCGCGCGATATGCGACAGCGGGCGCCCTTGGTTCAGCAGCGGGATCGCCCGCGCGAGCAGCGCCTGCTGACGCCACTGCGAAAAGCTCACCCCGAGTTCCTGCTTGAAGAGCCGCGAGATCGTGCGCGTGCTCGCGCCGACCTCGCTCGCCCAGTGTTCGAGCGACTCCGCATGTGCGGGATGCGCGAGTACCGATTCGCACAGAAGACGCAACCGTTTCTCGTCGGGCATCGGCACTGCGAGCGGCAACGGTTCGGCATGACTCAGTTCGTCCAGCACGAGCCCGCACAGCAGGTGCTCGCGCGCGGTGCTCAGCTCGCGCGCATCGAGTGCGACGATCAGTTCGCGCAGCAGCCCCGTCACCTCGACGACGCGGCACGCATCGAGGCCGCCCGGCACGATCGATTCGTCGATGTACAGCGTGCGCAAGTAGGCCTCTTCGACGATCGTGACTTCGTGCGTCACGTGCGGCGGCACCCAGATCGCGCGGGACGGCGGCACCATCCAGGTCGTGCCGGTCGTCGCCACGCGCAGCACGCCGCGCGATGCGTATGCGAGTTGCGCCCACGCATGCGTGTGCAGCGGAATGCGGTGGCCGGCATCGACCTGCCGTGCGCGCACGCGCATCGGATGAACGGCGGTCGGCGCGAATTCCGGCGGGATGTCGATGACGTCGTACGGGTTCGATACGTCGGCTGGAGCGGGCGGATTCATGAACGGTTCGGGCGGCGCGGCGGCGATGCCGTCATTTTAGAAGGCGCAGCGCGTGCGCATGCGGCGGTTTGTCGGGTCATCATGCCGGGTTCAAATGAACTTTGTGTGGGCATCGGCGAATCCGGAGCGGCGCCGCAGCCGCGCGCGCGACCGTTCGAACCATCGGGCCGGTATCGCGGTCTATCGATGCGTGCGCCAGATCGCGCCCATCGCGCACCGATCGCACGCAAACACGGCAACACACGAATTGAAGAGGAGAACCACGATGCGCCACGTATTCGTCTATGGCACCTTGAGAGCCGGACAGGCCAACGACATCGGCCATGCGGCCGCCCGCCACGGCATCGCCGCGCCGACGCTGCTGGGCGCTGCCGCGCTGCCGGGTGAGCTGTACGATTTCGGCACGTATCCGGGCATGATTGCCGGGACGGTCGGCAAGTCGCTGGTGTGGGGCGACGTCTACGAGGTCGGCGAGCGGCTCGTCCCGGTGCTCGACGAGATCGAGCGCGTCTATCCGGGCGTCGACTCGCTGTTCAAGCCGCAGGAGGTAACGGTCGAGCTCGGCGGCCGGCAGTATGCCTGCCTGTATTATCCGGTCGCCGCGCACGCGGCAGCCGGGCGCCCGCGCATCACGTCGGGCGACTGGGTCCAGCACCGGCGCGAGCAGGAAGCCGCCGCCTGAGCGTGCCTGCCGGCGGCGGCTGGCATCGCCGCAAAAAGGAAGCGCCCCGCGGGGCGCTTCCTTCATGCCGTCCTCCATGCGGCCGGCGGTGCGGCGTGGGGCCGGCCGCCGATCGCAACGGACGTGCCGTCAGATTTCCTCGTACAGCGGCAGCGTCAGGAATTCGGTGAAGCCTTCCGACGTCGACATCTGCTCGAAGATCGCCGCGGCGCGTTCGTACGGCTGCGTGTTGCCGCCGACCGCGCGCTTCACGTTGTCGAGTTCGATCTTCGCGAATTCGCGCACGAGCTCGGCCGTGACCTTGCGGCCGTCGTCGAGCACGCCCTTCGGCGAGCGGATCCATTGCCACACCTGCGAACGGGAAATCTCGGCCGTCGCCGCGTCTTCCATCAGGTTGTGGATCGGCACGCAGCCGTTGCCGTCGAGCCACGCGCCGAGGTAGTGGATCCCGACGTTGATGTTGTTGCGCAGGCCGGCTTCGGTGATCGGCGCTTCCGGCTGGAAGTCGAGCAGGTTTTTCGCTTCGACCTGCACGTCGTCGCGCTGCTTCGCGATCTGGTTCGGCTTGTCGCCGAGCACCTTGACGAATTCCTCCATCGCGATCGGCACGAGGCCCGGGTGCGCGACCCAGCCGCCGTCGTAGCCGTCGGTCGCGTCGCGCTGCTTGTCCGAGCGCACGCCGCCCATCGCCTTGTCGTTCGCTTCCGGATCGTTCTTGATCGGAATCAGCGCGCTCATCCCGCCGATCGCCGGCGCGTTGCGCTTGTGGCAGGTCTTCAGCAGCAGCAGCGCGTATGCACGCATGAACGGCACCGTCATCGTGATCTTCGAACGGTCGGCCAGGCAGAAGTCGCGGTCGTTCTTGAACTTCTTGATCGCCGAGAAGATGTAGTCCCAGCGGCCGGCGTTCAGGCCCGAGCTGTGCTCGCGCAGCTCGTACAGGATCTCGTCCATCTCGAACGCGGCGAGGATCGTCTCGATCAGCACCGTCGCGCGAATCGTGCCGCGCGGCACGCCGACCGCTTCCTGCGCGGCGACGAAGATGTCGTTCCACAGGCGCGCCTCGAGATGGCTTTCCATCTTCGGCAGGTAGAAGTACGGGCCCGAGCCGCGCGCGAGCAATTCCTTCGCGTTGTGGAACAGGAACAGCGCGAAATCGAAGATGCCGCCGGACACGCGCTGGCCGTCGACCGTCACGTGCTTCTCGTCGAGGTGCCAGCCGCGCGGGCGCACGATCAGCGTCGCGACCTTGTCGTTCAGCTTGTACGACTTGCCGTTCTGTTCGAGCGAGATCGTGCGGCGCACCGCGTCCTTCAGGTTGATCTGGCCGTCGATCTGGTTCGTCCAGCTCGGCGCGTTCGAATCCTCGAAGTCCGTCATGTACGAATCGGCGCCCGAGTTCAGCGCGTTGATGATCATCTTGCGCTCGACGGGGCCCGTGATCTCGACGCGGCGGCATTGCAGGTCGGCCGGCAGCGGCGCGACCTTCCAGTCGCCTTCGCGGATCGCCTTCGTCTCGGCGAGGAAATCAGGGCGTTCGCCCGCGTCGAGGCGCTTCGTGCGCTCGACGCGGGCCTGCAGCAGCGCCTGGCGACGCGATTCGAACGCGCGGTGCAGCGCCGCGACGAGTGCCAGCGCGTCGGGCGTCAGGATCGCTTCGTAACCCGGCTTGATTTCGCCGGTGATCGTCATGCCTTGCGGCAGCGTGATCGGGGTGCTCATGAGTCTCATCTCCTTGGTCGGTCAGTTGCGGTTTCGGTGAAGGGGGAAGGCGGCATCCGCGAGCGTCATGCACCCGGGCTGGGGCGCGTGCGGTTCGCGGGTCTGCCGGACGGAGCCGGGGCGGGTGTGGCGAGGAAGGCGAGCAGGTCGGCCATGCTGGTGCCGGCGCCGTCGGGCGGCGCGCCGAGCTCCTCGGCGGGCGCGCCCGTGCGGTTGAGCCAGAACGTCGTGTAGCCGAACCAGGTCGCGCCGGCGACGTCCCACGCGTTCGACGATACGAACACGATGTCGCGCGGGTTCGCCCCGAACGCGGCGGTGCCGAGCGCATAGGCGGCCGGACTCGGCTTGTACGCGCGCACGGTGTCGGCCGACAGCACGCGATCGAACAGGCCGGACATGCCCGCGCTCTTGATCGCGATGTCGAGCATCTGCGGGGTGCCGTTCGACAGGATCGCGAGCGGCCGGCGCGGGTCGAGCGCGCGCAGCTTACGCAGCGCGGGCACCGTATCGGGATAGGTGGACAGGCACGCGTATTCGTCCATCAGCCGCTTCTCGGCCGCGCCGTTCAGCACGAGCCCGAGCCGGCGCGCGGCGAACCGCAGCGCATCGAGCGTGATGTCCCGGAACGGGCGGTAGTGCGCGCCGGCCGGATCGGCGAGCGTGCGCAGCTGCGAGTATTCGATCTGCTTGCGTCGCCACAGCTGCGACAACCGTTCCCCGTGTCCGGGGAACATCTGCTCTGCCGCGGCCAGCACGGCACGCACGTCGAACAACGTGCCGAATGCGTCGAAGAGAATGGCGTCGGGAGAGGAGAGTGTCGTTGTGGCCGACATAGCCTTGCGCTCCAGTTTCAGAGGTCGGGTCGATTGTATTCGTGATAGAAGATGCTAAAAAATACGCTAAACATCACTTGATCTTTTACTTTCATATACCTAATCTGAGCGGCTCAAGCTATTTGAAGGGCGGCGATGCCGTCCTCTCGCGAGCGTCATGGACCGGTTCAAACAGATCGAAACGTTCGCCGCTGTCGCGGCAAAAGGCAGCCTGTCGGCGGCCGCACATGCGGAAGGAGTCGCGCCGGCGATCATCGGCCGCCGCCTCGACGCGCTCGAGGAGCGGCTCGGCGTCAAGCTCCTGGTGCGCACGACGCGCAAGCTCACGCTGACGTTCGAGGGTTCGGCGTTTCTCGAGGATTGCCAGCGCATCATCAACGACATGCAGAACGCGGAAGCGAGCGTGTCCGCCGGCGGCGTGAAGGCCAGCGGCCACCTGCGCATTTCCGCGCCAGCCGGCTTCGGCCGCCGACACGTCGCGCCGCTCGTGCCCGAATTCAGCGTCGGGCACCCGGACGTGTCGGTCACGCTCGACCTGTCCGACCGGATGGTCGATCTCGTCAACGAAGGATTCGATTGCGCGGTGCGGCTCGGCGAGCTGCCCGACTCGTCGCTGGTATCGCTGAAGCTCGGCGAGAATCGCCGCGTGTGCGTCGCGTCTCCCGCATATCTCGAGCGGCGCGGCATGCCGGTCACGCTCGCGGAACTGGCGCGGCACAACTGCCTCGCGCTCGCGGCGAACGCGAACCAGCAGCGCGGCTGGACGTTCCAGGAAGACGGCAAGGTCGTGTCGATCCGCGTGAACGGCACGATGGAATGCTCGGACGGCGCGGTGCTGCACGAGTGGTGCCTCGCCGGCCATGGCCTGGCGTGGCGCTCGTGGTGGGAAGTCGGCGAGGACATCGCGGCCGGCCGGCTCGTCAGCGTGCTCGATGCATTCGCCGCGCCGCCGATCGGCATCCATGCGGTGTTTCCGCAGCGCCGGCATCTGCCGTTGCGCGTGCGCCTGTTTCTCGATTACCTGAAGCATACGTACGAGCGACCCGGCTATTGGGGCGGGTAGGCGACGCGCGCCCGCGTGTTTCCGATATGAGGGCGAACCCGCTGGCGGCGCGGCGTGCGCGGTTTCGCGCACTACAATCGTAAGAGGCATGCGCGCCGTGTCGCGGCCGGCTCGGCCGGCGCCGCGGCGTGTGGCGTGCAATCGACGAAGGAGGGCGCGATGTTCCGGCACATCCTCGTTCCAACCGACGGTTCCGAACTGTCGCAAAAGGCGATCGACGGTGCGATCGATCTGGCTCGCGCGGTCGGCGCGCGCGTGACGGCCTACGCGTGCCTGCCGCAATACCCGTACTCGCCGTTTTCCGAAGTGATCATCGAGCCGCCCGCGGATTTCCGCGCGCGCAGCGAGCGCGAGGCGCGTGCGCATCTCGACGAGGTGGAAGCGGCCGCGAAGGCGGCCGGGGTCGCGTGCGACACGTGGACGAGCGTGCATCCGTCGCCGTATCTCGGCATCATCGAGGCGGCCGAACGCGGCGGGTGCGACGTGATCTTCATGGCGTCCCACGGACGCCGCGGGCTCGGCAGCCTGCTGATCGGCAGCGAGACGCAGCGCGTGCTGACCCATACGAAAATTCCGGTGATCGTCTATCGGTAGGGCAGCGCCGGCCGTGGCCGGGCGGCTGCACCGCGGAAAAAGGGCGCGCCGGACCAAGCCGGCGCGCATCGTTGCTGGCGGCCCGCAGGCCGCGCGGCCGGTCGCGCGATGGGACTCGCGCGCCTGCCGTCTCCTCCCTGATTGTTGTTCCGGTGGCCGACGCCGCGGCGTCGCGAGACGCGGCGGGCATCGGCGTAGCGCCTGCGCGCGTTATGCGACCTTCTTGCCGTCGAAGAACTGTTCGTCCTCGGTCGACCCGTGCAGCGCGGTCGTCGACGCTTCCCGTTCGACCGTCTGCGTGACCGCGTCGAAGTAGCCCGTACCGACCTCGCGCTGATGCTTGACGGCCGTGAAGCCCTTGTCGGCGGCCGGGAACTCGGCCTGCTGCAGTTCGACGAACGCGCTCATCTGCGTGCGGGCATAGCCGTGCGCGAGGTTGAACATCGAGTAGTTCAGCGCATGGAAGCCGGCCAGCGTGATGAACTGAAACTTGTAGCCCATCGCGCCGAGTTCCTTCTGGAACTTCGCGATCGTCGCGTCGTCGAGGTTCTTCTTCCAGTTGAACGACGGCGAGCAGTTGTACGACAGCAGCTTGCCCGGAAACTGCTTGTGGATCGCTTCCGCGAACTTCTTCGCGTACTCGAGATCCGGCTTGCCCGTTTCGCACCAGATCAGGTCCGCGTACGGCGCATACGCGAGGCCGCGCGAGACCGCCTGCTCGAGGCCCGGCTTCGTGCGGAAAAAGCCTTCCACCGTGCGCTCGCCCGTCAGGAACGGCTTGTCGTTGTCGTCGACGTCGGACGTGATCAGGTCGGCCGCTTCCGCGTCGGTGCGCGCGATCAGCACGGTCGGCGTGCCCATCACGTCGGCCGCGAGACGCGCGGCCGACAGCTTCGCGACGGCTTCGCGCGTCGGCACGAGCACCTTGCCGCCCATGTGGCCGCACTTCTTCACCGACGCGAGCTGGTCCTCGAAGTGAACGCCCGATGCGCCTGCCTCGATCATCGCCTTCATCAGCTCGAACGCGTTGAGCACGCCGCCGAAACCGGCTTCCGCATCGGCGACGATCGGCGCGAAGAAGTCGACGTAGCCTTCGTCGCCCGGGTTCTTGCCTTCCGACCACTGGATCTGGTCGGCGCGCGTCAGCGTGTTGTTGATGCGCTTCACGACGAGCGGCACCGAGTTCGCCGGATACAGCGACTGGTCCGGGTACATTTCGCCCGCGACGTTGGCGTCGCCGGCCACTTGCCAGCCGGACAGGTAGATGGCCTTCAGGCCGGCCTTCACCTGCTGCATGGCCTGGTTGCCGGTCAGCGCGCCGAGTGCGTTGACGAACGGCTCGTTGTTGACGAGGCTCCACAGTTTTTCCGCACCGCGCTTGGCCAGCGTGTGTTCGATGGGGACCGAGCCGCGCAGGCGGACCACGTCCTCAGCCAAGTAGCTGCGCTTGATGCCCTTCCAGCGCGGATCGGTTTCCCATTGTTGTTGCAGTTCCTGTGCCTGTTGCTGACGCGACATGATGAGCTCCTTGATGCGATGTATGCCTGCCGAATCTGACGGTGATGCTGTTCGCGAAGCGGGGAAGCAGTGCGTTCCGTTTCGTGAAGTCTTGTATAAGAGTCTAGGCAAATCGACGGGAGTGAAACAGGGGCCGGTTCGTGAGGTGCTTAATTTTTTAATTGTTTTGAATCAATGGCTTGCGTGCGTAGTTTCGAGATAAGAAATGCATTTTCCTATCCTGCAATCGCGTGGGTTGTGCCGTGCAGCATGATTTTTTACGACACAAAAAATTTTTCCGTATTGTGAAATATACGGAAGGGACGAAAAAAAACCGGCGCGGATGCGCCGGTCGGCTGGATGGGCGGGTTGCCGATCCGCTGGGCGGCCGATGGCCGCCCGTGTGTGCTTAAGATGCCGAATTGCTGCGGCGCGGGCCGCCGCTGCGCTGGCCGTCGCGACGCGGGCCGCCATCGCGGCTGCCGCCCGGCTTGCCGCTCCAGCCGCCGCCATTGCCGCCGCCGTAGCTGCGGCCGTTGCCGCTGCCGCCATAACCGCCGCCCGGCTTGCCGCCGAAACGACGACCGCCGTTACCGCCGCCCGGACGGCCGCGGCCGCCGGTGCCGCCGTTACGCGGGGGCGCCTTGCGCGGCTCGAAGCCTTCGATCACGTTGACCGGCAGCGGCGAGCGCACGAAGCGCTCGATGCGCTTGAGCGCGCCTTGCTCGGCGTGATGCACGAGGCTCACCGCGATACCCGAACGGCCTGCGCGGCCGGTACGGCCGATACGGTGCACGTAGTCTTCCGCGAACTTCGGCAGGTCGTAGTTGAACACGTGCGTGATACCCGGGATGTCGATGCCGCGTGCCGCGACGTCGGTGGCCACCAGCACGCGCACGCGGCGCTCGCGCAGCGCACGGATCGTGCGGTTGCGCGCGCCCTGCGGCAGGTCGCCGTGCAGCGCGGCCGATTCGAAGCCTGCGTCGGCGAGACGGCCAGCGAGCTGGTCGGCGTCGATCTTGGTCGCCGTGAAGATGATCGCCTGGTCGAGCGCGTCGTCGCGCAGCAGGTGATCGAGCAGGCGATCCTTGTGATCGCGGTCGTCGACGTAGTGGACGGTCTGCGCGATGTTCGCGCGCGATTCGAGGCGCTGCTGGATCTCGATGCGTTCCGGATCCTTCAGCAGGCGGCTCGTCAGCGAACCGATCTTGCCGTCGAGCGTGGCCGAGAACAGCATCGTCTGGCGCGATTCCGGCGTGGCGGCGACGATCGTTTCGATGTCTTCGATGAAGCCCATGTCGAGCATGCGGTCGGCTTCGTCGAGCACCAGCATCTTCAGTTCCGACAGGTCGATGCGGCCGCGCTCGAGGTGGTCGAGCAGGCGGCCCGGCGTGGCAACCAGGATTTCCGGGTTCTTCGCGAGCAGCATCAGCTGCTGGCCATAGGCGACGCCGCCGAGGATGCTGACCGTGCGCAGGCGCTTCAGGTGCTTGCCGTACGTCGACGCGGCCGTCGTGACCTGCATCGCGAGTTCGCGGGTCGGCGTCAGCACGAGCAGGCCCGGGCGCGCGACGGGTTGCGGGCGGCGCGCGCGGCGATCGCCCTGGTTCGGTTCACGCGGCGCGCGCGGTTGCTGCGCCTGCGTCTTCTGGAGCTGCGCGAAACGTTCGATCGCGGGCAGCATGAATGCGGCCGTCTTGCCCGAACCGGTCGGGCTCGACACCAGCAGGTCGCGGCCGGCGATGCCGGCCGGAATCGCGCGCTGCTGGACCGGCGTCGGCTTCACGTAGCCGGCGGCCTGCAGCGCGGAGACGATCTCCGGCGACAGCCCGAGCGACGCGAAGCTCGGCTCGTCCGACGCCGGTTCGATCGCGGCCGGTGCGGCGGCGGCGTCGAGACCGAGCGCCTGGTCGGCGATCGCGTTGAGCGGGCTGGTGTTGATGCTCGAAGTCATAACAATCCTTGAAACACAGTGGGTGAAACGTCGGCGCCAATCGCGCATACCCAAGTCGTCGGATTCAGCGAGCAAATCGGGAAACGGGTGCAATCCGCCGAACCGTCGGCGGATGAGGCATTAGAAGCTGTTTTGGGTGCGGCGCGCTTCAGGAGCGGGGCCGCCAGCCTAGTTGACGACCGCAAGGGTCGAAGCAGGAGGGGACAGGTTCTAAACCGGATTGGAGCTTAACGCTACGAGGCGTCGGGCCGGAACGGCTTGCGAGCCGAGCGCGGGAGATGACGCAGGCAGCATTATAAAGAAATTTGCTGCGCTGCGCCACTGATTTGATTGCCTATTGCGATGACCGTGATTCGGTCAGGACGCCGTGCCGTTTTTCAGCGATTCGACGAGTTCGACGTACTGTTGCTTCGCCGCATCCTGCGACGTGCCCTTCAGGGCTTCCCAGGCATCGTACTTGTATTTGCCGACGATGTCGGTGAAGCCGGGCTTGTCGCCGTGCGCATCGCCGTCGGTCGCCTGCTTGAAGAGCGCATACAGGCGCAGCAGGGTCAGGTTGCCCGGCCGTTCGGTCAGTTGCTTGACGTCGATCTGGGCCTGGTCGAATTGCGCGGTGAGGTCGCTCATCGGGTGTCTCCGTAAGGGTTTCAGGTCGGCCGATCTTAACAAGCGGACCGCCGCGCGGGGTCGAGCGATCCTTCCAAACTGCGGGCGACGCCGCACGCGCGACAGATCGGGCCCGATCGCCCGTGGGAGCGGGGCGGCGCATTACAATGTCGCCCATGACGCAAACAGTGCTCCTCGCCATCGATACGTCGACCGAATACTGCTCGGTCGCGTTGCTGCGCTCGGCCCACGCCGATGACGCCGTTTCCCCCCCGCAAACCTGGGTCCGTCACGAGCTGACGGGTGCCGTGTCGAGCACGCGCGTGCTGCCGGCGATCCAGGAACTCTTCGCCGAATCCGGGCTGACGCTCGCCGACTGCGACGCGATCGCGTTCGGCGCGGGCCCGGGCTCGTTCACGGGCCTGCGGACCGCGACGGGCATTGCCCAGGGCCTCGCGTTCGGCGCCGGGCTGCCGGTCGTGCCGATCGGCACGCTGCTCGCGTGCGCCGAACATGCGCGGCTGCGTACGCCTGGTACGACCCGCGTGCTCGCCGCGCTCGACGCGCGGATGGACGAAGCCTACTGGGCGGATTTCGAATGGGACGCCGCCGCCGGCGACTGGCGCACGCGGCATCCGGCGTCGCTCGACGCACCGGGCGCCGTCGGCGTGCCCGACGCGCCGTTCACGCTCGCCGGCAATGCGGCCGCGGCGTTCGGCGCGCAATTGCCGGCCGCCGCGCGGGCAGCCGCGATCGACGGCGATGCGCTGCCGCATGCGCTGGCGGTCGCGCATGCCGCGCTGCGCGCGTTCCGCGCCGGGCGTGCAGTGCCGGCCGACCAGGCCGCACCCGAATACGTGCGCGACAAGGTCGCGCAGACCACGGCCGAGCGCGTCGCGGCACGAGCGGCACAGACGGGCGGGGCGAAGGGATGACGGGCGTCCTGCTGAGCGACCGCTATCTGGCGCCGATGACGGACGCCGATCTCGACGAGGTCGTCGCGATCGAGCACGTCGCGTACGAATTTCCGTGGAGCCGCGGCAACTTCGAGGATTCATTGCGCAACGGCTATCTGGGCGTGTGCCTGCGGCACGTGACGGGGTCGCTCGTCGGCTATTGCGTGCTGATGCCCGTGATCGACGAGATGCATTTGCTGAACCTGTGCGTCGCGCCGGCCGCGCAGCACGCGGGCGCGGGCCTCGCGCTGCTGCGCGAGGCGGTGCGCATTTCGCGCGCGGAGGGGCTCGACGGCGTGCTGCTCGAAGTGCGGCCGACCAATTCGCGCGCGATTCATCTGTACGAGCGCTTCGGCTTCGTGACGATCGGCCGGCGCAAGAATTACTATCCGGCGAAGCATCGCAGCCGGGAGGACGCGATCGTGATGCGTCTGACGCTGAACAAGGACGAGGGGGACACGCATGGCGTGGGCTGAAGCGGCGCTCGAGGAACTGGGTCTCGCGCAAATCTGGGTGCGGCGCGGGCAGCGCGCGGACGAAGGCGCGGCCGCCGACGCGCCGGCCGTCGTACAGGCCGCGACGGCCGACGATGGTCACGCCGTCGCGGCCGAGCGGCCGGTGCGCGCCGCGCGGGCGCCGGTGCGGGACGATGCGCCCGCGGCCGTCGCGCATGGCGCGGCCGGCGGTGTGCCGGCTCGCGAGTCGCCGGCGGCGCACGGCGTCGTCGATCGCGATCGCCCGCCCGAGCAGGCCGCATCGACCGCATCGGCGGCATCGCCCGATACGATGCCGCCGAAGGGTGACGCGCCGCCGGCAGGTGACGACGATTTCGCGTGGTTCGACGCGGCGCCGCCGGGCGAATCCGTGCCCGTGCCGGCCGTCGAATCGCGCCCCGCCGGCATGCCGGTCGCCGCGCTCGACTGGGATGCGCTGGCCGAGCGCGTGGCCGGCTGCACGCTGTGCCGCCTCTGCGAGAAGCGGACCAACACCGTATTCGGCGTCGGCGACCGCGAAGCGGACTGGATGCTGATCGGCGAAGCGCCGGGCGAGAACGAGGACAAGCAGGGCGAGCCGTTCGTCGGCCAGGCCGGCAAGCTGCTCGACAACATGCTGCAGTCGCTGTCGCTCAAGCGCGGCGACAACGTCTACATCGCGAACGTGATCAAGTGCCGGCCGCCCGGCAACCGCAATCCGGAGCCGGACGAGGTCGCGCGCTGCGAGCCGTATCTGCAGCGCCAGGTCGCGCTCGTGAAGCCGAAGCTGATCGTCGCGCTCGGCCGTTTCGCGGCGCAGACGCTGCTGAAGACGGACGCGAGCATCGCGTCGCTGCGCGGCCGCGTGCATGCGTACGAGGGCGTGCCGGTGATCGTCACGTACCACCCGGCCTACCTGTTGCGCAGCCTGCAGGACAAGGCGAAGGCGTGGGCCGACCTGTGCCTCGCGCGCGACACGTTCCGGCGTGCGCAAGGCGCCGACGCGAACGGTCCGACCGGGCCATGACGACCGGCGCGGCGTACGCGTTCGTCGATACGCTGCATGACGTCGCGGTGCGCGATCTGGGCTGGCTGCTGGCCAGCCCGAGCCTGCTCACCGCGGTACCGGGCGCGCCGCTCGCGCGCCCGTGGCCGGATGCGGCGGGCCAAGCGGCCGTCGAAGCCTGGCTTGCCGCGCTCGATGCGCACCCCGGGCCGCTGCATCGCGCGCTCGACGGGTTCCGGCCCACGCGGCTCGGCCGCTACGCCGAATGCCTGCTCGAATACTTTCTGACGCACGGGCCGGCGCTGCGGCTCGTCGCGGCCAATCTGCCGCTGCGCAGCAATGGCCGCACGCTCGGTGAAGTCGATTTTCTGGTCGATGCGCCGGACGGCCGGCGCCTGCACTGGGAACTCGCGGTGAAGTGCTATCTGTGCGCGCCGGTGCGCGGCGGCGCGGCGCTCGCCGACTTCGTCGGCCCCAATCTCGTCGACCGCTTCGACCGCAAGCGCAGCCGGCTGCTCGACCACCAGTTGCGGCTCGGCCAGCACGACGCTTTTGCCCGGCTCGGCTACGGCGCGCCGTCCGACGCGCAGATGTTCATCAAGGGCTGGCTGTTCCATCCGCACGGCGCGCCGGTGTTGCCAGTATCCGCCGAAATCGCGCCGGATCACCCGCGCGGTTTCTGGCTCACGCACGCGCAGTGGCCGGCGTGGGCGGCCGCGCAGCGTGACGGCGCCGCATGGAGCGTGTTGCCGCGACTGGCGTGGCTGGCGCCGCGGCGTGCCGTCGCCGACGCCGGTTTCGAGCCCGAGCCGCTGGCGAGCGCACCGGAGTTGCCGGCCGTGCTGGCGGCGCGCGGAGCGCCCGACCTGATCGCGATCCACGAAAGGACCGGCGACGGCACGTGGCGCGAGACGGCGCGCGGTTTTGTCGTGCCGGACGACTGGCCGGCGCGCGCGCAGGCGTTCGCCGCACAGGATCGCTGACGCCGCGCGAGCGGCCGCTCACCACCAGCGATGAAAGTGGTGGACCGGGCCGACGCCGTGGCCGACGTCGAGGTGGGCGCTCGCGGCGATTGCGCCGGTCAGGTAGGTCTTGGCCTCGCGTACCGCGCTTTCGAGGTCGGGCTGCTGCGGCAGCAGCGCCGCGATCGCCGACGACAGCGTGCAGCCGGTGCCGTGCGTGTTGCTGACCGGCACGCGCGTGCCGTCGAGCCGCACGGTGCGCGTCGTTTCGACGAGCCAGTCGGGGCTCGCGGACGCGTCGGGCAGGTGGCCGCCCTTCATCAGCACGGCGCGTGCGCCCGTCTGAAGCAAGGCCCGGCCTTGCCGGACCATGTCGTCTTCGGTGGTGGCGGGTGCGTCGTTGAGCAGCGCGGCTGCCTCGGGCAGGTTCGGCGTGACGACCGTCGCGAGCGGCAGCAGCGTGTCGCGCAGCGCGTCGACGGCATCGGGCGCGAGCAGCGCGTGCGCGCTCTTCGAGATCATCACCGTGTCGAGCACGACGAAGCGCGGCGCGTAACGGCGCAGCGCGTCGGCCACCGCCTGCACGATCGCCGCGTTCGCGAGCATCCCGATCTTGACCGCATCGATGCGGATGTCGCCGAACACCGCGTCGAGCTGCGCGGTCACGAAGGCGGCGTCCGGCGCATGCACGCCCGTCACGCCGCGCGTGTTCTGCGCGGTCAGCGCGGTGATCACGCTCGCGCCATACGCGCCGAGCGCGGAAAACGTCTTCAGGTCGGCCTGGATGCCCGCGCCGCCGCCCGAATCGGAGCCGGCGATCGTCAGGATGTTGGGTATCGGGTGCGTCATGAGGGCAATGCGCCGGTTCGAGGCCCGGCGCCGGCGGACGGAAACGGACAGTGTAGCGTCAGTGCCGCGATTCGCCGATCAGCGCGACCGAGTCGAACTGACGCTGGTTCGCCTGATGGCGGCGCATCACGAGCCACATCGTCAGGCAGACGAACGTGCCGAACAGCACGATCACGACGCCGACCGGCACGTCGAGCCACACGAGCACCGCATACAGGCACAGCATCACGAGCACCGACAGGTTCTCGTTGAAGTTCTGCACCGCGATCGAATGGCCGGCCGACAGCAACACGTGGCCGCGATGCTGCAGCAGCGCGTTCATCGGCACGACGAAGTAGCCGGACAGCGCGCCGACGCCGATCAGGAAGATGTAGGCGACGATCAGGTAGAACGGCAGGCGCAGGTGGCCGACATGCACGGCCCAGTGCGACGGGAACAGGTCGCGCGTGTAGAACGCCATCAGCATCACCGCGATGCCCATGATGATGCCGACGGGCAGCACGGTCAGCGACTTCTTCAGCGGGATCCGGGCGGCGGCGGCGATCGCGCCGGCCGCGACGCCGACCGCGACCACGGCCTGCAGGATCGCGCCTTCGGACAGCGACATGTTGAGCGACACCTCGGCCCACTTCAGCACGATGAACTGCAGCGTCGCGCCCGCGCCCCAGAACAGCGTCGTGACCGCGAGCGAGATCTGGCCGAGCTTGTCGCGCCAGAGCACCATGAAGCAGTCGGCGAAATCGGTGAGCAGCTTGACCGGGCCGCGCTCCTGTTTCGGATAGCGGGCGCCCGTGTCGGGAATGCGCAGGTTGAACAGAGCGGCGACCACGTAGATCGCCATGATGATCGCCATCGCCGCTTCGGCGGGCGTGCCGATCCAGGCGGGCGTGTGCGCGATCACGTGCGACGCGATGTGCGGGCTGATCAGCGCGCCGCCGAGCACGGTGCCGAGGATGATCGAACTGACGGTCGTGCCTTCGATCCAGCCGTTCGCGGCGACCAGCCGGTCGGCCGGCAGCAGCTCGGTGAGAATGCCGTACTTGGCCGGCGAGTAGGCTGCCGCGCCGAAGCCGACGATGCCGTACGCGATCAGCGGGTGGGCGCCGAACAGCATGATCAGGCAGCCGATCACCTTGATCGAGTTCGTGATGAACATCACGCGGCCCTTCGGACGCGAATCCGCGAACGCACCGACATACGCCGCCAACACCACATACGACAACACGAAGAACAGCTTCAGCAGCGGTGTCATCCAGTTGGGGGCGTGGAGATCTTTCAGCAGGGCGATGGCGGCGATGAGGAGCGCATTGTCGGCCAGCGACGAAAAAAACTGCGCGGCCATGATGGTGTAAAAACCTTTTTTCATCTGATGCGATGCTTTCGTCGCTGCGGCAGGGCCGCGTAGGCCGCCTGGTATGCGATCGGCTTATTCCGTTCGAAATGGGTTGTGCGCACGGCTTTATAACATGAAAATACGCGAATTCGGACTAGCAAGATTCCCCGATCGTTCCGCAAATTGTCGGCTTCGGTGCTCAAAAGGCGCGGTAAGCTGATGATTCGCAAGCGTCTTTACGTAAATTTCCCATGCCGCGCCCGATCTCCGCCACCATCCACACCGCCGCTCTCGCGAACAATCTCTCCGTCGTCCGCCGCTTTGCCGGCCCGTCCAAGGTCTGGGCGGTCGTCAAGGCCAACGCGTACGGCCACGGTCTCGCCCGCGTGTTTCCGGGCCTGCGCGGCACCGACGGTTTCGGCCTGCTCGACCTCGACGAGGCCGTGAAGCTGCGCGAGCTCGGCTGGGCCGGCCCGATCCTGCTGCTCGAAGGCTTCTTCCGTTCGACCGACATCGACGTGATCGACCGCTACAGCCTGACCACGACGGTCCACAACGACGAGCAGATGCGGATGCTGGAAACGGCGCGGCTGTCGAAGCCCGTCAACGTGCAGCTCAAGATGAACAGCGGGATGAACCGGCTCGGTTACGTGCCGGAGAAATACCGCGCCGCTTGGGAGCGCGCCCGCGCGTGCCCCGGCATCGGCCAGATCACGTTGATGACCCATTTTTCGGACGCGGACAACGAGCGCGGCGTCGCCGAGCAGCTCGCGACGTTCGAGCGCGGCGCGGAAAACATCGCCGGCGCGCGCAGTCTCGCGAATTCGGCGGCCGTGCTGTGGCATCCGGATACGCACTTCGACTGGGTGCGGCCGGGGATCGTGCTGTATGGGGCGTCGCCGTCCGGGCTGTCGTCCGACATCGCGGACACGGGGCTGAAGCCGGCGATGACGCTCGCGTCGGAGCTGATCGCGGTGCAGACGATCGGAAAGGGGCAGGCGATCGGCTACGGCTCGACGTTCTCCGCGCAGGCGCCGATGCGCATCGGCGTCGTCGCGTGCGGCTACGCGGACGGCTATCCGCGCGTCGCGCCGGAAGGCACGCCCGTGATCGTCGACGGCATCCGCACGCGGATCGTCGGCCGCGTGTCGATGGACATGATCACCGTCGACCTGACGCCGTGCCCGCAGGCCGGCGTCGGCGCGCACGTCGAGCTGTGGGGCAACGCGCTGCCGATCGACGACGTCGCGCGCCATTGCGGGACGATCGGCTACGAGCTGATGTGCGCGGTCGCCGCCCGCGTGCCGGTGCGAGCGGAATAAGGGCGTCGCGCGTGGCCAAACAGAAAACCGTATACGTCTGCAGCGAGTGCGGCGGACAGACCCCGAAATGGCAGGGCCAGTGCCCGTCGTGCCAGGCGTGGAACACCCTCGTCGAATCGGTTGCCGAGTCGCCGGCCGCCCATCGTTTCCAGTCGCTCGCGAAGCGCGCGCCGGTGCAGCGCCTCGTCGACATCGAGGCCGCCGACGTACCGCGCTTCTCGACCGGCATCGGCGAATTCGACCGCGTGCTGGGCGGCGGGCTGGTGCCGGGCGGCGTCGTGCTGATCGGCGGCGATCCGGGCATCGGCAAGTCGACGCTGCTGCTGCAGTCGCTCGCGGATATCGCGAGCGAGCGGCGCGCGCTCTATATCAGCGGCGAGGAATCGGCCGCGCAGATCGCGTTGCGCGCGCAACGGCTCGCGCTGCTCGACGGCGGCGCGCCGGCGGCCGAACTGAAGCTGCTCGCCGAGATCCAGCTCGAGAAGATCCAGGCCGCGATCGATGCGGAGCGGCCGGACGTGGCCGTGATCGACTCGATCCAGACCGTCTATTCGGACGCGCTCACGTCGGCGCCCGGTTCGGTCGCGCAGGTGCGCGAATGCGCGGCGCAGCTCACGCGCATCGCGAAACAGTCGGGCACCGCGATCATCATGGTCGGGCACGTGACGAAGGAGGGCAACCTTGCCGGCCCGCGCGTGCTCGAGCACATCGTCGACACGGTACTGTACTTCGAGGGCGACACGCATTCGTCGTTCCGGCTCGTGCGTGCGTTCAAGAACCGTTTCGGCGCGGTCAACGAGCTCGGCGTGTTCGCGATGACCGAGCGCGGGCTGCGCGGCGTAGCCAACCCGTCCGCGCTGTTCCTGTCGCAGCACGAGCAGGTCGTGCCCGGCTCGTGCGTGCTCGTCACGCAGGAAGGCACGCGCCCGTTGCTCGTCGAGATCCAGGCGCTCGTCGATACGGCGCACGTGCCGAACCCGCGCCGGCTCGCGGTCGGCCTCGAGCAGAACCGGCTCGCGATGCTGCTCGCGGTGCTGCACCGGCACGCGGGCATCGCGGCCTTCGATCAGGACGTGTTCCTCAACGCGGTGGGCGGCGTGAAGATCACCGAGCCGGCCGCCGACCTCGCGGTGCTGCTCGCGATTCACTCGTCGATGCGCAACAAGGCGCTGCCGAAAGGGCTGATCGTGTTCGGCGAGGTGGGTCTGGCGGGCGAGATCCGGCCGTCCCCGCGCGGGCAGGAGCGGCTGCGCGAAGCGGCGAAGCTCGGCTTCACATCCGCGCTGATTCCGAAGGCGAATGCGCCGAAGCAGCCGATCGAAGGGCTGAACGTGATGGCCGTCGAGCGGCTCGAGCAGGCGATCGACCGCGTGCGCGATCTTGAATGAGCGGCCCGGCCCGTGCACGGGCCGTATCGAGCCGGGCGATCTGTCGCGTAATTCGCTGTAAAGAATATGTAGGCTGATGTAACCCGCCGGACATCGCTTTTCCCTATCCTTGGCCGGATTGTCGAACCGCGCAATGCGAAGGGAACCTATGTTGAAATCGTATGGGGAAGCGCCTGGCGGACGCCTTTACAACCTGCGCGGCTGCCGCGTGTCGGAGCCGATCCGCCAGCCGTGGGGCGGCGGATGCCGGATCGTCGAATGGATCGACGAAGAAGGGCGGCTGGCGCGCAAGGTCGTGTCCGAGGACGTGACGGAAGCGGAAGTCGCCGCGGCGATCCGCCGGCCGATCAAAGGGCGCCGGCACCTGATGGGCGACGACGAGCAGATGCCGCGCGACACGCTGCCGCGCCGCTGAGCGGATGGTGCGGGCCGCCGCAGCCGCGTCGGACGCAGCCGTGACAGCAGTGACAAAGAGGCCGGGCCAGCGTGTCCGGCCTCGTCGTTTCCGGGGGCGGGGCGCGGCCAGGCGGGTTCGTGGGGCGTCGACACCCGACCGCCGCGGCGCACCCGCCGCCGATGAAGCGATCGGCTACGGCGCCCGGGCCGCGTTCAGCCGATCTGCTCGAGTTCTTCCTGCACGGCGAGCCAGTCGGCCTCGACCGTCTCGAGCCGAGTCGTGACTTCGCCGAGCTTGCGGATCGCGTCGGTCAGCTCCGTCTTGCGCGCGGCCTCGTAGCTCGCCGGATCGGCGACGAACGCGTCGAGGCGCGCTTTCTCCGCGTGCAGCGTTTCCATTTCCTTCTCGAGCTTCGTGATGCGGTTCTGCAGCGGCTTTTTCAGTTGCGACTGCCGCTGGCGTTCCTCGGCGGCCAGGCGTTTCTGATCCTTGCGGTTGATGCCCGGATCGGCGCCCGCGGCTGCCGCGCTGTCGGCCTTCGCGGCCGCGCGTTGCTCGGCCGCATGCTGCAGCAGCCAGTCGCGGTAGTCGTCGAGGTCGCCGTCGAACGGCTGCAGCCGGTGCTTCGCGACCAGCATGAACTGGTCGGTCGTCGCGCGCAGCAGGTGGCGATCGTGCGACACGAGGATCAGCGTGCCTTCGAATTGCGCGAGCGCCATCGTCAGCGCGTGGCGCGTTTCGAGGTCGAGGTGGTTCGTCGGTTCGTCGAGCAGCAGCAGGTTCGGCTTTTGCCAGATGATCAGCGCCAGCGCGAGGCGGGCTTTCTCTCCGCCCGAGAACGGCCCCACCGGGCTGGTCGCCATGTCGCCCGAGAAATTGAAGCCGCCGAGGAAGTCGCGCAATTCCTGTTCGCGCGTGTCGGGTGCGAGCCGCGCCAGGTGCGCGAGCGGCGAATCGTCCTCGCGCAGCGTTTCGAGCTGGTGCTGCGCGAAATAGCCGATCGTCAGCCCCTTGCCGTCGCGCACGTGCCCGGACAGCGGCGCGAGCGTGCCGGCCAGCGTCTTGATCAGCGTCGACTTGCCTTGGCCGTTCGCACCGAGCAGGCCGATGCGCTGGCCGTTCTGGATCGACAGCGCGACGCGCTCGACGATCGGGATGTCCGTTCCGTCGTCGGCGTGGTAGCCGCAGCGGACGTCCTCCATCACCATCATCGGGTTCGGCGCGGCGTCGGGCGTGCGGAATTCGAACGTGAACGGCGACGCGATGTGCGCGGGCGCGATCAGCTCCATCTTCTCGAGCGCCTTCATCCGGCTTTGCGCCTGCTTGGCCTTGGTCGCCTTGGCCTTGAAGCGGTCGACGAAGCTCTGCAGGTGCTCGATCGTCTTCTGCTGCTTTTCGTAGGCGCTTTGCTGCAGCGCCAGTTGCTGCGCGCGCAGTACCTCGAACTGCGAGTAGTTGCCGCCGTAGCGCTTCACCTGGCGATTTTCCAGATGCAGCGTGACGTTGCAGATCGAATCGAGGAATTCGCGATCGTGCGAGATCACGACGAGCGTGCCGGCGTAGCGGTGCAGCCAGTCTTCGAGCCAGACGATCGCGTCGAGGTCGAGGTGGTTCGTCGGTTCGTCGAGCAGCAGCAGGTCGGAGCGGCACATCAGCGCCTGCGCGAGGTTCAGGCGCATGCGCCATCCGCCGGAGAAGCTCGCGACGGATTCGCGCGTTTGCGCGAGCGTGAAGCCGAGGCCGAGCAGCAGCGCTTCGGCGCGGGCCGGCGCGGTGTAGCCGTCGGCATCGGCGAACGCCGCGTGCGCGTCGGCTTCGGCCGCGCCGTCATGCGCGGCCGACGCGGCGGCGATACGCGCCTCGATCTCGCGCAGCGCGGTGTCGCCGTCGAGCGTATAGTCGAGCGCCGAGCGGTCGACCGCGGGCGTTTCCTGCGACACGTGGGCGATCCGCCACGACGGCGGCATCGAGAAATCGCCTCCGTCGGAATGCAGCTCGCCGCGCAGGACGGAAAACAGCGTCGACTTGCCGGCGCCGTTCGCGCCGATCAGGCCGGCTTTCTCGCCGGGATTGAGCACGAACGAGGCCGACTCGAACAGCGGCTTGGTGCCGCGCGCAAGGCTGAACTGATTGAAACGGATCACGGCGGAAATGGCTGGCCAAAACCGCTATTCTAGACTGCGCGCCGCGTGCGCCGGGCATCGGCCGATCGGCGGATGCCGCAACGGCGCAATTTCGCCTAGACTCCACGTCGATCCGGTTTCGTAAAAGGAGTGCCCGATGTCCACCCTGTATTCGTTCAGCGCGGAGACGCTCGCCGGTGCGCCGGTATCGCTCGACGCATATCGCGGCAAGGTGCTGCTGATCGTCAATACCGCGAGCGAGTGCGGTTTCACGCCGCAGTACGCGGGCCTGCAGAAGCTGTACGACCAGTACGCGGCGCGCGGCTTCTTCGTGCTCGGCTTCCCGTGCAACCAGTTCGGCAGGCAGGAGCCGGGCGACGCCGCGCAGATCGGCGCGTTCTGCGAACGCAACTACGGCGTCACGTTCCCGATGTTCGCGAAGATCGACGTGAAGGGCGACCATGCGCATCCGCTGTATCGCTACCTGACCGACGAGGCGCCCGGCATTCTCGGCCTCAAGGCGATCAAGTGGAATTTCACCAAATTCCTGATCGACCGCGAAGGGCGCATCGTCAAGCGCTACGCGCCGTCCACCAAGCCCGACGAAATCGCCGCGGACATCGACAAGCTGCTTTGACGGTGACGCGCGGCATGCGCCGCGGCCGTTACAGGATCGGCGCGAACAGCCGCGCGACGTGCATCGCGATGCGCCGCCAGGCGGGCGACCGACGGTATTCGTCCGCATCGACCTCGTACGCCTGCGCGAAGTCGGCATCGAGCATCGCTTCCACTTCGTCGGCGAACGCGCGATCGACGGTCATGACCATGACCTCGAAATTGAGGCGGAACGAGCGGTTGTCGAGATTCGCGCTGCCGACCGCCGCCGCGATGCGGTCGATCAGCACGACCTTCTGGTGCAGGAAGCCGGGCCGGTAGCGGAACACCTTCACGCCCGCATCGACGAGCTCGCGTGCGTAAAGCTTCGACGCCTCGAACACGACGTAGTGATCGCGCCGGCTCGGGATCAGGATGCGCACGTCGACGCCGCGCATCACGGCGAGCTTCAGCGCGCAGACCACGGCTTCGTCGGGAACGAGGTACGGCGTGGTGATCCAGACCCGTTCGCGGGCGGCATTGATCGATTCGACGAAGAACAGCGAGCCGGTTTCCTGCTTGTCGGCCGGCCCCATCGGCACCGCGAGGCAATGCATGCCGTCGCCAGGCTGCGCGGGCGGCGGCAGCGCGATGGGCGGCAGCTTCTGCGTCGCCCAGTGCCAGTCTTCGGCGAACACGTATTGAATACTCGCCACCACGGGCCCGCGGATCTCGATGTGGGTGTCGCGCCATGGCGACAGCCGCGAATTCGCGCCGAGATATTCGACGCCGATGTTGTGGCCGCCGACGAACGCGCGATTGCCGTCGACGACGACGATCTTGCGGTGGTTGCGGAAGTTCAGCTGGAAGCGGTTGACGAATTTCCGGTTGGTCGCGAACGGATGGACTTCGACGCCGCCCCGGCGCAACGCGTCGACGTAGCGGTGCGGCAGGTCGAAGCTGCCGATGCTGTCGTACAGCACGCAGCAGCGCACGCCGGCCGCCGCACGCGCGAGCAGCGAGTCGCGCAGCATCCGGCCGAGCGCGTCGTCGCGCACGATGAAGAACTGGACGAGCACGTAGTCGCGCGCGGCGTCGATCGCCGCCAGGATGGCCGAGAACGTCGCGTCGCCGTTGACGAGCGTGCGCACCGAATTGCCGCCGAGGAACGGCATGCCGCCGAGCCGCGTGAGCGCGAGCACGGCGGCCTGTCCCAGCGCGTCCGCGGCCGGCCCGTCGGTCGCGTCGGCGGTGCGCCACGGCGAGCGAGGCGTGTGCGTGCGCAACATTTCCAGCTCGTGGCGCCGGGCGTCGACGTAGCCGGAGAATTTGCTGCGGCCGAGGAACAGGTACGGAACGAGCGTCAGGTACGGCATGGCCGTGAGCGAGACGGCCCACGCGATCGCGCCTTGCGACGTGCGCGTGTTCATGATTGCGTGGCACGCCGCGACGATCCCGAGCACGTGGATGATCAGGATCAGGGTGCCGAGATGTAGCCAGTCGAGGGTCATGAGTGCGTAAAGAACTGCCGAGGGACTGCCGGGAGAGCTCCCGAAGGGATTCCGCAGGTCGTGCGGCCGGGCGGCCGCCTACGCGCATCTTACCCAACCGTGCGGCGCAACGGTGCGCCGCACGGCGGATGGCCCGCACACGCTCAGGCCTTGCGCGGCAGGTCCGATGCCTGGATCAGGAACACCGCGTCGTCGCCCGCGCTGGTGGGCAGCCACGTGAGCTCGAGGCCGCCGAACGCCGCTTCGACGTTCTCGCGTTCGTTGCCGATCTCGACGACGAGCACGCCGTCGTCATGCAGCCAGCGGTGCGCGTCGGCGACGATGCGCCGCACGATGTCCATCCCGTCGTCGCCGCCGGCGAGCGCCATTTCCGGCTCGTGCCGGTATTCGGGCGGCAGCGCGGCCATCGACGTGGCATTGACGTACGGCGGGTTCGTCAGGATCACGTCGTAGCGCGAGTCGGGATCGGTGCGGAACGCGGGCAGCGGGGCGTAGAGATCGCCACGGTGCAGCCCGATGCGATCTTCGAGGCCGTAGTCGCGCACGTTGATTGCCGCGACTTCGAGCGCCTTGTCCGACAGGTCGACCGCGTCGATCTCCGCGTTCGGGAACGCGCTCGCCGCGAGGATCGCGAGGCAGCCGGAGCCGGTGCACAGTTCGAGCACCGCGCCAACCTGCTCGGGATCGGCGACATACGGCTGCAGCCCGTCGTCGAGCAGTTCGCCGATGAACGAGCGCGGCACGATCACGCGTTCGTCGACGTAGAAGCGGTGGCCGTGCATCCACGCTTCATGCGTGAGGTACGCGGCCGGCACGCGATCGGTCGCGCGTCGTTCGATCACCGCGAGCACGGCCGCGATTTCGTCGGGCAAGAGGCGCGCGTCGAGGAACGGTTCGAGCGTGTCGAGCGGCAGGTCGAGCGTATGCAGCACGAGGTAGGCCGCTTCGTCGTACGCGTTGTCGGAACCGTGGCCGAACGCGAGCTTCGCTTTCGAGAAGCGCGTGACCGCGTAGCGCAGCAGGTCGCGGACCGTGGCAAAAGGTGTCGTCATGCGAGGCTCCGTCAGGCGATCAGTTGTTCGAGCACGCGTCGGTACACGTTCTTCAGCGGGTCGACGAAGCGCAGCTCGATGTGCTCGTCGATCTTGTGGATGCTGCCGTTCGGCGGGCCGAACTCGATCACCTGCGGGCAGATGCGCGCGATGAAGCGGCCGTCCGACGTGCCGCCCGTCGTCGACAGCTCGGTCGTGATGCCGGTCTCGGCGCGGATCGCGTTTTCCAGCGCGCCCGACAGTTCGCCGCGCGGCGTGAGGAACGGCAGGCCGCTCACCGACCACTTCAGCGTGTATTCGAGGCCGTGCTTGTCGAGGATCGCATGCACGCGGGCCTGCAGGCCCTCGACCGTGCTCGCGGTCGAGAAGCGGAAGTTGAACAGCAGGTCGGCGTGGCCGGGGATCACGTTGGTCGCGCCGGTGCCGGCGTGCAGGTTCGACACCTGCCAGGTGGTCGGCGGGAAGTATTCGTTGCCGGCGTCCCACTGCTCGGCGGCGAGCTCGGCGAGCGCCGGCGCGAGCAGGTGGATCGGGTTCTTCGCGAGGTGCGGATACGCGATGTGGCCCTGCACGCCCTTGACGACCAGTTCGCCGGACATCGAGCCGCGGCGGCCGTTCTTGACGACGTCGCCGAGCTCGGCGGTCGACGTCGGTTCGCCGACGATGCAGTAGTCGAGCCGCTCGCCGCGTGCCTGCAGCAGCTCGACGACCTTCACGGTGCCGTCGGTGGCCGGGCCTTCCTCGTCGCTCGTGATCAGGAACGCGATCGCGCCGCGGTGGCCTGGATGGGCCGCGACGAATTCCTCGGACGCGACGACGAACGCCGCGAGCGACGTCTTCATGTCGGCCGCGCCGCGGCCGTACAGCTTGCCGTCGCGATGGGCGGGGATGAACGGCGGCGAGGTCCACTGTTCGAGCGGGCCGGTCGGCACGACGTCGGTGTGGCCCGCGAACACGAGCAGCTTGCCGTCACGGCCGTCGGTGCCGCGCTTGACGGCCCACAGGTTGGTCACGCCGTGCGACGCGATGGTCTCGCATTCGAAGCCGAGCGCGGCGAGGCGCTCGGTCATGATCTGCTGGCAGTGCTGGTCGTCGGGCGTCACGGACGCGCGGGCGATCAGCTGTTCGGTAAGGGCTAGGGTGGCGGACATGGTTCGGACCACTTTCGATAAAAAATGCCGGCGCGGTGGCCGGCAGCGACAGGGCGTCGGGCCAGCGCAAGCCCGTTATTAGCGTGAACAGGCCCGCCCGCAGGCGCGGCGCGGGCGGCCCTATGCGGCAAACAGCGCCGCATATTGGTCGGCCGCGAAGCCGAGCGACTTCACGCGGCCGTTGACGACGAGCACGGGGCGCTTGATGACCGACGGCTTGTGGATCATCAGCGCGACCGCGCCGGTCTTCGTTTCGGCGGCCGCCTTCATCGCGTCGTCCAGGCCGCGCCACGTCGTGCCGCGCTTGTTCACGAGCGCGTCGAGCGACACGTCCTTCAGCCAGTCTTCGATCAGCGGCGCGCTGACGCCGAGCTTCTTGAAATCGTGGAATTCGAATTCGACGCCGTGATCGTCGAGCCACACGCGGGCCTTCTTCACGGTGTCGCAGTTCGGAATGCCGTAGACGACCACGGTGTGCGGCTTCGCCATCAGTCGCCTCGCAGCAGCTCGTTCAGGCCGACCTTCGCACGCGTCTTCGCGTCGACCTTCTTGACGATCACCGCGCAGTACAGGCTGTGCGAGCCGTCCTTCGACGGTAGGTTGCCGGCGACGACGACCGAGCCGGCCGGGATGCGGCCGTAGCTGACCTCGCCCGTCTCGCGATCGTAGATCTTCGTGCTCTGGCCGAGGTACACGCCCATCGAGATCACCGAGTTTTCCTCGACGATCACGCCTTCGACGACTTCCGAGCGCGCGCCGATGAAGCAGTTGTCCTCGATGATGACCGGGTTCGCCTGCAGCGGCTCGAGCACGCCGCCGATGCCGACGCCGCCCGACAGGTGCACGTTCTTGCCGATCTGCGCGCACGAACCGACCGTCGCCCACGTGTCGACCATCGTGCCTTCGTCGACGTACGCGCCGATGTTGGTGTACGACGGCATCAGCACGACGTTCCTCGCGATGAACGAGCCGCGGCGCGCGATGGCCGGCGGCACGACGCGGAAGCCGCCCGCGGCGAAATCCTCGGCCGTGTAGTTCGCGAACTTCGACGGCACCTTGTCGTAGAACTGCGAGTAGCCGCCGGCCGGCATCGGCGCGTTGTCCTCCAGGCGGAACGACAGCAGCACGGCCTTCTTCAGCCACTGGTGGACCGTCCAGTTGCCGTCGATTTTCTCGGCGACGCGCAGCGTGCCCTTGTCGAGTTGCTCGATCGCGTGAGCGACGGCCTCGCGGACGTCGGCGGGCGCGGCCTTCGGCGACAGCTCGGCGCGGTTTTCCCAGGCGGTATCGATGATTTGCTGAAGTTGTTGCGACATGTTCGTTTTCGCAGGAGATGGATGGAATTGATCGGGATGGACGTCTTACCGCGCGAGAGCCCGGCAGAAATCGACGATGCGTTGCGCGCCCTCGACGCATTCGGGGGTGCCCGCGACGAGCGCGATCCGGATGAAATCGCGGCCCGGGTTCGCGCCGTGCGCATCGCGCGCGAGGTACGAGCCGGGCAGAACCGTCACATTATAGTCGGCGTACAGGCGGCGGGCGAACTCAGTGTCCGACAGGCCGGTGCGCGACACGTTGGCCCACAGGTAGAACGCGGCGTCGGGCAGTTTCACGTCGATCACGTCGGCGAGCATCGGCGTGACCGTATCGAACTTCTGCCGGTACAGCGCGCGGTTTTCGCGCACGTGCGCCTCGTCGTTCCACGCGGCGATGCTCGCGTGCTGCCACACCGGCGACAGCGCGGCGCCATGGTACGTGCGGTACAGCAGGAATTTCCTGAGCAGCGCGGCGTCGCCGGCGACGAAGCCCGAGCGCATGCCCGGCACGTTCGAGCGCTTCGACAGACTCGACAGCATCACGAGGCGCTCGAAGCCGCGGCCGAGGCGGTGCGCGGCCTCGAGGCCGCCGAGCGGGGGCGCGGCTTCGTCGAAATAGATTTCCGAATAGCACTCGTCGGACGCGATCACGAAACCGTGGCGGTCGGACAGCGCGAACAGCTCGCGCCAGTCGTCGAGCGTCAGCACGGCGCCCGTCGGGTTGCCCGGCGAGCACACGTACAGCAGCTGCGTGCGCGCCCACACGTCGTCGGGCACGGCCGCGTAGTCGCACGCGAAGTTGCGGGCCGGGTCGCTGTTCGCGAAATAGGGTTCGGCACCGGCCAGCAGCGCCGCGCCTTCGTAAATTTGATAGAAAGGATTCGGACAGAGTACGATCGCCTTCTTGCCGTCCGCGGTCAGGCGCGCGTCGATCACGGTCTGCGCGAGCGAGAAGAGCGCCTCGCGCGAGCCCGACACCGGCAGCACCTGCGTGGCCGGATCGACGGCCGGCAGCCCGTAGCGGCGCTCGAGCCAGCGTGCGATCGACGTGCGCAGCGCGTCCGAGCCGGCGGTGGCCGGATACGACGCGAGGCCGTCGAGCGCGGCCACCACGGCGTCGCGGATCAGCGCCGGCGTCGCGTGTTTGGGCTCGCCGATGCCGAAGCTGATCGGTTTCAGGTCGCCGGAAGGCGTCACGTCCTTGAACAGGGCGCGCAGCTTTTCGAAGGGATAGGGCTGGAGCGAGTCGAGTCGAGGGTTCACGGGCGAAGCGGCCATCGCGGCCGGTTGGAGCGAAAGAAGCGGCGGGCGCGCCGCGCGGCTGCGAGCGGCGCCTCGGGCGCGCGGGTCGCAGCGGATGATTATAGCGTGACGGAATGCGGTCACGGCCTGCCGGCGCGGCGGCCGGGGCCGCTCGAATAAAGGGTATCGAACCAATTGACGTCCTCGTCCGCCTAAAGGCGGAGGATTCCCACACCTGGCGATGCACGTCCGCATCGGAGAATGTTCAGCGCAGCGTTGATATCACGATCATGTTCGACACCACAGTCACTGCAGGTCCACTCTCTTATTCGCAGTCCCGCGATACCTTTCGGCCGCGTCGTGCTGTCTTGCGACCCGCACGACGAACAGGACTGGGTCGAACCGCTTTCGTCGACTTCCTCGAACGTGGCCCCGTGCGCGATCGCTTTGTAGCGGAGCTTGTTTCGGAAGGACGACCAGGATGCGTCGTAGACGCTCTTCGCCATCCTGGTTCTGGCAAGTTTGACGGCAGATACGTCGCCGACAGCGATGTAATCGAAACGCCGCACCAGATCGAGCGCGAGCTTATGCTGGAAATCGGCACGGGCATTCGCGACCTTGGCGTGCAACTTCGCGATATGACGCTTGTGCTTTCGCGCCCGTTGCGCTTTCGCCAGCTTTTCCGCCGCCCGTCGACCGAACTGTTCATTGGGCAGCTTCTCGCCGGTCGAAAGTGTGGCGAAGTCTTTCAGACCGAGATCGATGCCGACGCCGGAACGGATCGGGCGGGCCTGCACATCGGGCATCTCGATCACGATGTTCAGGAACCAGTTGCCGCGCGCATCCTGCGCAAAGTTGGTCCCGTCCTTGATCTTGCCTTCGGGAAGCGGTCGGCTGTTGAACACGCGAAACGTGTTGCCGGCGAAACGGAACGCGTCACCCTCGCGCTTCAGGTCACGGCCCTTCAGCGGCACCCAGCCCAGCGATTTCCTGCCGCGATAGCGCAGGTAGGGCCGTCGGTGCTGACTGCGCGACTTCGCATATTGCTCGCACGTCGCGTTGATCGTGCCGGAGTGGATGCCGAGTTCCTTGCTGCTCCCCGTCGTCAGCACGTTCAGATCGAACCCCGTCGGCCACTTCTTGCTCCACTTGAGCGCGTGCTTCTGCGTGTCATTGCAGAAGTTCCAGACGTAGTTCACCGCGCGGCTCTGCTTGTTAAGCAGTCCGTTGAGCGATTTCACCCGGTAGCGGTAGACAAGGATCATGCCGGTGATCCTAACCTGTGGGAAAAGCTGCCTGTCAACAGCACGCCTTTCCTTCCCGCCATCAATGGCGGGGTTTCTCGGAGCAAATTCTGATGAACAACGCGGTACGCGGCAGCCTGCCGACGCTGGCCATCCTGATCGGCGCGTCGGTATGGGGCCTGATCTGGTATCCGCTGCGGATCCTCGCGTCGCTCGGCGTGACGGGCACGCTGGCGAGCGCGCTGACGAGCCTCGTCGCATTCCTGTTCGTGATCGTCGCGCGGCGCCGCACGATCGCGACGCTGCGCTGGCACTGGGTGCTGCCGGGCATCGCGGTGACGGCCGGCGTGACGAACCTCGGTTTCGTGTGGGGCACGATCCACGGCGAGGTGCTGCGCGTGATGCTGCTGTTCTACCTGACGCCGGCCTGGACCGCGATCTACGCGCACTTCCTGCTGCGCGAGCGGCTGACCTGGGCCGGCGCGGGGCTCGCGGCGCTGTCGATCGGCGGCGCGATGCTGATGCTGTGGTCGCCGGCGCTCGGCTTGCCGCTGCCGGCCAACCCGGCCGAATGGGCGGGCCTCGCGGCCGGCCTGAGCTTCGCGATGAGCAACGTACTGGTGATCAAGGCGAGCCGCGAGCTGCCCGACATGCGCGCGGAAATGCGCACCGCGACGCTGTTCGGCGGCGCGGCCGTGTTCGGCGCGATCGCGTCGCTGTTCGAGGGGCTGCCGGCCGCGCCGGCGAGCGGCCAGCTTGGCGTGGCCGCATTGATCATCGCGGCGATCGGCGTGACGATGGCGTCGAACAACCTGCTCGTCCAGTACGGCCTCGCGCGTGTGCCGGCGAACCGTGCATCGATCATCATGCTGTTCGAGATCGTGATCACCGCGCTGTCCGCGTGGGTGTTCGCGAACGAGCTGCCGAGCGCGCGCGAGTGGGCGGGCGGCGCGTGCATCGTGCTGGCGACGCTGCTGTCGAGCCGGGTCCATCGTGCCGCGCCGGCACCGGACAAACCCGGCGACGGTCGGGACGGCGCACGCGCGATGGTATGATGGAAGCCGTTTGCGGGGCCCAACGCTGGATGCGCGCGGCCCCGTTTTTGAATTCCGGGGCGCGTGGCGCGCAGGGGCTCTCCGGCCCCGCGCTGTGCGGCCCCGTCCGTCTCACACCTTCTTCACATCCGATACCGCCGTGCGTCTGAGCTCGATCAAACTCGCTGGCTTCAAATCCTTCGTCGATCCCACGCATTTCCAGGTTCCGGGCCAGCTCGTCGGCGTGGTCGGCCCGAACGGATGCGGCAAGTCCAACATCATCGATGCCGTGCGCTGGGTGCTCGGCGAGTCGCGCGCGTCCGAGCTGCGCGGCGAATCGATGCAGGACGTGATCTTCAACGGTTCGACCGCCCGCAAGCCCGGCAGCCGGGCCAGCGTCGAACTGATCTTCGACAACTCCGACGGCCGCGCGGCCGGGCAGTGGGGCCAGTACGGCGAAATCGCCGTGAAGCGCGTGCTGACGCGCGACGGCACGTCGAGCTACTACATCAACAACCTGCCGGCGCGCCGCCGCGACATCCAGGACATCTTCCTCGGCACGGGCCTCGGGCCGCGCGCGTACGCGATCATCGGGCAGGGCATGATCGCGCGGATCATCGAGGCGAAGCCCGAAGAGCTGCGCGTGTTCCTCGAGGAAGCCGCCGGCGTGTCGAAGTACAAGGAACGCCGCCGCGAAACCGAGAACCGTCTGCACGACACGCGTGAGAACCTGACGCGCGTCGAGGACATCGTCCGCGAACTCGGCGCGAACCTCGAAAAGCTCGAGGCGCAGGCGGTGGTCGCGACCAAGTACAAGGAACTCGTCGCCGACGGCGAGGAGAAGCAGCGCCTCTTGTGGCTGCTGCGCAAGAACGAGGCCGCCGGCGAGCAGCAGAAGCAGCAGCGCGCGATCGAGCAGGCGCAGATCGACCTCGAGGCGCAGACGGCCAAGCTGCGCGAAGTCGAGGCGCAGCTCGAGACGCTGCGCGTCGCGCACTACTCGGCGAGCGACGCGATGCAGGGCGCGCAGGGCGCGCTCTACGAGGCGAACGCCGAGGTGAGCCGCCTCGAAGCGGAAATCAAGTTCATCGTCGAATCGCGCAATCGCGTGCAGGCGCAGATCGCCGCGCTGAACGCGCAGCGCGAGCAGTGGCGCGCGCAGGCGGAGAAGTCGCAGGACGAGCTCGAGGAAGCCGAAGAGGCGCGCGCGATGGCCGACGAGAAGGCCGCGCTCGCCGAAGACAACGCGGCCGCGAAGCACGATGCGCTGCCGGCGCTCGAGGCGAAGTGGCGCGACGCGCAGGCGCAGCTCAACGACGAGCGCGCGCGGATCGCGCAGACCGAGCAGTCGCTGAAGCTCGAAGCCGCGCACCAGCGCAACGCCGACCAGCAGCTCCAGCAGCTTCAGCAGCGCCACGAGCGCCTGAAGAGCGAAGCGGGCGGGCTCGACGCGCCGGACGAGACGCAGCTCGAAGAGCTGCGCATGCAGCTGGCCGAGCAGGAAGAGATTCTCGCTGAAGCGCAGGCGCGCCTCGCGGACGCGGAGGAAACGGTGCCGCGCCTCGACGGCGAACGTCGTGCCGCGCAGGAGCGCGTGCAGGCCGAAGCCGCGCAGATCCACCAGCTCGAGGCGCGCCTCGCCGCGCTGAAGCAGCTGCAGGAGAACGTGCAGACCGAAGGCAAGGTGCAGCCGTGGCTTGACAAGCACGAGCTCGGCGCGCTGCCGCGGCTGTGGAAGAAGCTGCACGTCGAGGCCGGTTGGGAAGCGGCGCTCGAGGCCGTGCTGCGCGAGCGCCTCGCCGCGCTCGAAGTGTCGAATCTCGACTGGGTGAAGGCATTCGCGGCCGACGCGCCGCCCGCGAAGCTCGCGTTCTATGCGCCGCCCGCGGCCGGCGAGCCGCCCGCCGCGGCGGCCGGGCTGCGGCCGGTGCTGTCGCTCGTGCGCATCGACGACGCCGGTATCCGCGCGGTGCTGAACGACTGGCTCGGCAACGTGTACGTCGCCGACGACGTCGCGCAGGCGCTCGCCACGCGCACGCAGTTGCCGGCAGGCGGCGCGTTCGTCGTCAAGGCCGGCCACATCGTCACGCGCGTCGGCGTGCAGCTGTACGCGGCCGATTCGGAGCAGGCCGGGATGCTGGCCCGCCAGCAGGAAATCGAAAACCTGACACGCCAGGTGCGCGCGCAGGCGCTGCTCGCCGACGAGGCGCGCACGGCGGCCGTGCGGGCGGAAGCCGCGCACACGCAGGCCACGCAGGCGCTCGGCGACGTGCGCGCGCAGGCCGAGCGCGCGACGCAGCGCGTGCATGCGCTGCAGATGGACGTGCTGAAGCTCGCGCAGGCGCACGAGCGTTATACGCAGCGCAGCACGCAGATCCGCGAGGAACTCGAGGAAATCGGCGCGCAGATCGAGGAGCAGCGTGCATTGCGCGCGGAGTCGGAAGCGAATTTCGAGCGCTTCGACGGCGAGCTCGCGGAACTGCAGGCGCGCTTCGAGGACAACCAGCTCGCGTTCGAGTCGCTCGACGAATCGCTGACGCAGGCGCGTCAGGAAGCGCGCGACCTGGAGCGCGGCGCGAACGACGCGCGCTTTGCCGCACGCAACGCGGCGACCCGCATCGACGAACTCAAGCGCACGATCCAGGTCGCGCACGAGCAGAGCGAGCGCGTCGCCGCGTCGCTGGAAGACGCGCGCGCCGAACTCGAGACGATCAACGAGCAGACCGCGCACACGGGCCTGCAGGACGCGCTCGAGATTCGCGCGGTGAAGGAGGAAGCGCTGCAGGCCGCGCGCATCGAGCTCGACGACCTGACCGCGAAGCTGCGCGCGTCGGACGAGCAACGGCTCGTCGCCGAGCGTTCGCAGCAACCGCTGCGCGACCGCATCACCGAGCTGCAGTTGAAGGAGCAGGCCGCGCGCCTGTCCGTCGAGCAGTTCGCCGAGCAGCTCGCGGCCGCCGAGGTCGACGAGGCCGCGCTGGCCGCGAAGCTGACGCCGGATCTCAAGCCGTCGTACCTGCAGGGCGAAGTCACGCGCCTGAACAACGCGATCAACGCGCTCGGGCCGGTGAACATGGCCGCGCTCGACGAGCTGAAGGCCGCGAGCGAACGCAAGGTGTTCCTCGACGCGCAGTCGGCCGACCTGATCGACGCGATCACGACGCTCGAGGACGCGATCCACAAGATCGACCAGGAGACCCGCACGCTGCTGCAGGGCACCTTCGACGAGGTGAACCGTCATTTCAGCGATCTGTTCCCGCGCCTGTTCGGCGGCGGGCAGGCGAAGCTGATCATGACGGGCGACGAGATTCTCGATGCCGGCGTGCAGGTGATGGCGCAGCCGCCGGGCAAGAAGAACGCGACGATTCACCTGCTGTCGGGCGGCGAGAAGGCGCTGACCGCGACCGCGCTGGTGTTCGCGATGTTCCAGTTGAACCCGGCGCCATTCTGTCTGCTCGACGAGGTCGACGCGCCGCTGGACGATGCGAACACCGAGCGTTTCGCGAATCTCGTGCGCGCGATGTCCGACAAGACGCAGTTCCTGTTCATCTCGCACAACAAGATCGCGATGGAAATGGCGCAGCAGCTGATCGGCGTGACGATGCAGGAGCAGGGCGTGTCGCGGATCGTTGCGGTGGACATGGAAACCGCCGCGGGTTTTGCCCAGAATTGACGTTTGACGAAACCGGACCGCGTTCGCGCGGCGCATGGGCGCCCGTTCGCGGTCCCGACGAAAAAGAATTGCTGATGGAGCGTGCATGGACGAGTTGACACTCGGTTTGATCGGCGCGGGCGCCGTCGTGGTGGGCGGCGTCGTGGTCTACAACGCATGGCAGGGCGCGAAAGTGCGGCGCAGGATGCCGCGCCCGATGCCGGAGGAAGCGGCCGAGGCGATGAACCGCCCCGAGCGCGACGAAGAGCCGCCGTTCATCGAGCCGGTGCGTCAGCCGGTGCGTCGCGAGCCCGCGGCGCCGGTCTCCGCGGGTACGGCGGCCACGGCCGAAGCCGCGCGCGTCGAGCCCACCTTCGGTGCGGCCGCGGGCGGCGCCGCGCCGGCCGATACGCCGGCCGACCTGCAGGCCGAGGCGACGGGCGTCGACACGTCGGCCCCACCGACCGAACCGGCCGCGGGCGAGCAGGCCGTGCCCGCCGCCACGCACGAGGCGGCGGCCGAGCCGACCGAGCCGGTGTTGCCGGCCGCGACGACGATCTCGTCGGCGCCGCCCGCGATCGTCGATCGCCGGATCGACTGCATCGTGCCGATCCGTCTCACTGGGCCGCTGCCGGGCGACAAGATCCTGCCGATCGCGCAGCGGCTGCGCCGCGCGGGCAGCAAGCCCGTGCACATCGAAGGCAAGCCGGAAGGCGGCCAATGGGAGCTGCTGCAAAACGGCGTGCGCTACGAAGAGCTGCGCGCGGCCGCGCAGCTCGCGAACCGCGGCGGCGCGCTGAACGAGCTCGAATTCTCCGAATTCGTGACGGGCGTCCAGCAGTTCGCCGACGCGATCGACGGCGCGCCGGAATTCCCGGACATGATGGAAACGGTCGCGATGGCGCGCGAGCTCGACGCGTTTGCCGCGCAGTGCGATGCGCAACTGTCGATCAACGTGATGTCGGACGGCGCGCCGTGGTCCGCGAACTACGTGCAGGCGGTCGCGTCGCAGGACGGGCTGCTGCTGTCGCGCGACGGCACGCGCTTCGTGAAGCTCGACGCGAAACAGAATCCGGTGTTCATGCTGCAGTTCGGCGATACGAACTTCCTGCGCGACGACCTGACGTACAAGGGCGGCAACATGATCACGCTGGTACTCGACGTGCCGGTGGCCGAAGAGGACATCCTGCCGTTCCGGCTGATGTGCGATTACGCGAAATCGCTGTCCGAGCGGATCGGCGCGCGCGTCGTCGACGATTCGCGCCGGCCGCTGCCGGAGTCGACGCTGCTCGCGATCGAGCAGCAGTTGATGAAGCTGTACGCGAAGCTCGAGGAAGCCGGCATTCCGGCCGGTTCGCCGGTCACGCGCCGCCTCTTCAGCCAGTAACGCGATCGCGCGGACGGCAGCCCCTGACGCCGTCGTTCGTCGCCGCGGCGCACACCGCTCGGTGTGCGCTGCAGCATGCCATCGGGCCCGCATTGCGCACCCCGCCGCGGCGTCAAACTGAGATAATCGGAAATCCGATTTTTTCAGAACGAATCTGCCGCCAGCATGGCCCGAACCCAAGCCGAACCGCCAGCCAGCCAGCCCGACGCGCGCGCCGCGTGGCTGCGCGACCAACTCGAGCGGGCGAACTACGCCTATTACGTGCTCGATCAGCCGGATCTGCCCGACGCCGAATACGACCGGCTGTTCCGTGAGCTGCAGCAGCTCGAAACCGACCATCCCGAACTCGTGACGCCCGATTCGCCGACGCAGCGCGTCGGCGGCGAAGCGGCCGGCGGCTTCACGCCGGTCGTCCACGATGCGCCGATGCTGTCGCTGAACAACGGCTTCGCCGACGAGGACATCGTCGCGTTCGACAAGCGCGTCGCCGACGCGCTCGCCAAGACGACCGATCTCGCCGGCTCGGTGACGGACCCCGTCGAATACGCGTGCGAACTGAAGTTCGACGGCCTCGCGATTTCGCTGCGCTACGAGCAGGGCGTGTTCGTGCAGGCGGCGACGCGCGGCGACGGGACGACGGGCGAGGACGTGACCGAGAACGTGCGCACGATCCGCTCGATTCCGCTGAAGCTGAAGGGCAAGCACGTGCCGGCCGTGCTCGACGTGCGCGGCGAGGTGCTGATGTTCAAGCGCGATTTCGCGCGCCTGAACGAACGCCAGCGCGCGGCCGAGCAGCGCGAATTCGCAAACCCGCGCAACGCGGCGGCCGGCAGCCTGCGCCAGCTCGACTCGAAGATCACCGCGCAGCGGCCGCTGTCGTTCTTCGCATACGGGATCGGCGTGCTCGACGGGATGCCGATGCCCGACACGCACAGCGCGCTGCTCGACTGGTACGAGTCGCTCGGCCTGCCGGTGAACCGCGAGCGCGCGGTCGTGCACGGCGCCGAAGGCCTGCTCGACTTCTTCCGCAAGGTGGGCGAGAAGCGAGAGTCGCTGCCGTACGACATCGACGGTGTCGTCTACAAGGTCAACCGGCGCGACGAGCAGGAGCGCCTCGGTTTCGTGTCGCGCGCGCCGCGCTTCGCGCTTGCACACAAGTTCCCCGCGCAGGAAGCGCTGACGAAGCTCGTCGCGATCGACGTGCAGGTCGGCCGCACCGGCGCGATCACGCCGGTCGCGCGTCTCGAGCCGGTGTTCGTCGGCGGCGCGACCGTGACCAACGCGACGCTGCACAACGAGGACGAAGTGCGCCGCAAGGACATCCGGATCGGCGACACCGTGATCGTGCGCCGTGCGGGCGACGTGATTCCGGAAGTGGTCGGCGCGCTGCTCGACCGGCGCCCGGCGGATGCGGCCGAATTCGTGATGCCGACCGAATGCCCGGTGTGCGGCTCGAAGATCGAGCGCCTGCCGGACGAGGCGATCGCGCGCTGTACGGGCGGGCTGTTCTGCCCGGCGCAGCGCAAGCAGGCGCTGTGGCATTTCGCGCAGCGCCGCGCGCTCGACATCGACGGCCTCGGCGAGAAGATCATCGATCAGCTCGTCGAGCTGAATCTGGTGCGCACGCCGGCCGACCTGTTCAATCTCGGCTTCGCGACGTTGGCCGAACTCGACCGGTTTGCCGAGAAATCCGCGCAGAATCTGCTCGATTCGCTCGAGAAGGCGAAGCATACGACGCTCGCGCGCTTCATCTACGGGCTCGGCATCCGCCATGTCGGCGAATCGACCGCGAAGGATCTCGCGAAGCATTTCGGCTCGCTGACGCCGATCATGGACGCGTCGATCGAGGAACTGCTCGAAGTCAACGACGTCGGGCCGATCGTCGCCGAGTCGATCCACCAGTTCTTCGCGGAAGAGCATAACCGGACCGTGATCGAGCAGTTGCGCGCGCCGGGCAAGGTCACGTGGCCGGAAGGGCCGCCCGCGCCGAAGGCGCCGCAGGGCGTGCTGGCCGGCAAGACGGTCGTGCTGACGGGTACGCTGCCGACTCTCACGCGCGATGCGGCGAAGGAAATGCTCGAAGCGGCGGGCGCCAAGGTGGCCGGTTCGGTGTCGAAGAAGACGGATTACGTGGTCGCGGGCGCCGAAGCCGGCAGCAAGCTCGCGAAGGCCGAGGAACTCGGCATCCCCGTGCTGGACGAAGACGGTCTGCACCAACTCCTGGAGGGCAATACGCCATGATTCGCGAGATCCTGAAGATGGGCGATCCGCGCCTGCTCGAAATCGCCCAACCGGTCGAGCGGTTCGATACCCCCGAGCTGCACGAGATCGTCGCGGACATGTTCGAGACGATGCATCACGCGAACGGCGCCGGGCTGGCCGCGCCGCAGATCGGCATCGGGCTGCAGATCATCATCTTCGGCTTCGGCAACAACAACCGCTATCCGGACGCGCCGCCGGTGCCCGAGACCGTGCTGATCAACCCGAAGATCGAGTACCTGCCGCCGGACATGGAAGAGGGCTGGGAAGGCTGCCTGTCGGTGCCGGGCATGCGCGGCGTCGTCAGCCGCTACGCGAAGGTGCGCTACAGCGGTTACGACCAGTTCGGCCAGAAGATCGATCGCGTCGCCGAAGGATTCCACGCGCGCGTGGTCCAGCACGAATACGATCACCTCATCGGCAAGCTGTATCCGATGCGGATTACCGACTTCACGCGCTTCGGCTTCACCGAGGTGCTGTTCCCGGGGCTCGATCCGGCCGACGACGACTGATCGTCCGCGCTTTGCGCGGAAAAGAAAAAGCCCGCGCAAGCGGGCTTCGTCATGGCGGGGCGCACGTCGCGCGTGCCCGAGGTCAGAACGTCTCGTCGGCCGACAGGTAGCGCCATTGGCCCTGCGGCAGCGCGCCGAGCATCACGCGGCCCATCCGCACGCGCTTCAGGCCGATCACGTCGAGGCCGACCAGTTCGCACATGCGGCGGATCTGGCGCTTCTTGCCTTCGCGCAGCACGAAGCGCAACTGTTCGCCGTTCTGCCAGCTCACCATCGCCGGCTTCAGCGGAACGCCATCGAGCTCGAGGCCGTGGCGCAGCTTCGCGAGCAATTCCGCCGGGAAGTGCTGGTCGATGTCGATCAGTCGCTCGCCGAAGCGCACGCGCACCAGGTATTCCTTGTCGATGTCCGACTGCTCGCCGATCAGCTGCTTCGCGATCACGCCGTTCTGCGTCAGCACGAGCAGGCCGGTGGAGTCGATGTCGAGACGGCCGGCCGGCGCAAGCGCATGCAGATGCTGCGGCGAGAAGCGCAGCGGCGAATGATCGCCGCTCCAGCGGTTCGCGCGCGTGATCAGCACGGACGCCGGCTCGTAGCCGTCTTCCGCCTGGCCCGACACGTAGCCGACCGGCTTGTGCAGCAGGATCGTCACCTGCGCGGCCTGCGCGGCGCTCGCCCGCTCGTCGATCTCGATCTTCTGATCGGCGCGTACCTTGGTGCCGAGCGTGTCGATGCGTTCGCCGTCGACGAGCACCCAGCCCTTTTCGATCCATTCGTCGGCTTCGCGGCGCGAGCACATGCCGAGCTCGGACATCCGCTTCGACAGGCGCATCAGGCCCGTTTCGTCGCCGTAGTCGACATCGGCCGCCGCCGCGCGCTTGACGGGCTGCGCGGTCTTCACCGCGCCGAACGAACGGCGCTCGCCGTCGCGCGCGGGGCGGGCCGGGCGATCGCCGAAGCTGCGCTTCGCGCCTTCGCCGGCGGCCTTGTCTCGGTAGGACGGGCGTTTGCCGTCGTCGGTGCCTGCCGTGCGGCGCGGGCGTGCGTCGTCATCACGACGGGGCGGGCGATCGGACGACGGGCGGCGGTCGCCATAGCTGCGCTTCGCGCCTTCGCCGGCTGCCTTGTCGCGGTAGGACGGGCGTTTGCTGTCGTCACCGCCCGCTGCACGGCGCGGACGCGTATCGTCGTCGCTGCGGCGCGGCGGGCGATCCGATGACGTATTGCGGTCGCCATAGCTGCGTTTCGCACCTTCGCCGGCGGCCTTGTCGCGATAGGACGGGCGCTTGCTGTCGTCACTGCCTGCTGCGCGACGCGGACGGGCGTCGTCATCACGGCGGGGAGGGCGGTCGGAAGACGTGCGACGCTCGCCGAAGCTGCGCTTCGCGCCTTCGCCGGCCGCGTTGTCGCGATAGGACGGGCGCTTGCCTTCGTCGCCACCCGCGCGACGCGGACGCGCGTCGTCATCGCGACGCGGCGGGCGATCCGACGACGTGCGACGCTCGCCGAAGCCGCGCTTCGCGCCTTCGCCGGCCGCGTTGTCACGATAGGACGGACGCTTGCCTTCGTCGCCACCGGCACGGCGCGGCCGCGCATCGTCATCGTTGCGGCGCGGCGGGCGATCCGACGACGTGCGACGATCGCCGAAGCTGCGCTTCGCACCTTCGCCGGCCGCATTGTCGCGATACGGCGCGCGCTTGGCCGGTGCGCGATCCGCGCCGGGGCGTTCGGCGCCGGCGGCGCCGCGCGGCTTGAACGAGCGCTCGCCGGTGGCGGCCGCGGCGGGCGCCTTCTTCGGGCGGGCCGGCTTGTCCGCCGCGGGCGGCGCGGCGGGGCGTACCGCCTTGCGGGCGACGAGGCTGCCGGAGCGGACGGGGGCGCGAGTCGGCGACGCCGGCTTCGGATTCTTGACGGTTAATTTGGTGCGCATAAACGCTGGGATTCATTCAGACTGCGATCGCACGCAGCAATTCGGTTTCGAGCTGGATCTGCAGGCGGTTGTCGGACAGGCCGGCACCCGCGAGCAGGAAGATGTCTTCGACGCGCTCGCCGAGCGTATTGATCCGCGCCGCATGGACGCCGATCCGATGTTCGGCGAGTACGCGCGCGATCGAATAGAGAAGGCCCGGCCGGTCGTTGGCCGACACGGACAGGATGTAGTACTGACCGCGCTCGTCGGCCCGCAGGTCGACGCGCGGCGTGATCGGAAACGTCCGCGACAGCCGCGACAGGCGGCCCTTCGACGGCTCCGGCAGCGATGCGGTTTCCGCCAGCCGAGTCGCGAGCTGCTGCTCGACGAGATTCGCGATGTCGCGGTAGCGCACGTCGCGTTCGGTCTGCGTGACGATGAAGTTGTCGAGCGCATAGCCGTGCCGCGTCGTGCTGACGCGCGCGTCGAGCACCGACAGCCCGTTGCGGTCGAAATACGCGCAGATGCCCGCGAACAGGTCGGGGCGGTCCTTCACGTACACGAGCACCTGCAGCGCGTCGCCGATCGGCGACGGCCGCGCGCGGACGATCGCGGTTTCGGCGTTCACGTGCCGGTACAGCACGCGCGTCTGCCACGCGATGTCGGCCGCGTCGTGACGCAGGAAGAAGCCGACGTCGAGCTGATCCCACAATGCGCGGTGCGCGTCGTCGGGCACGGTTTCCAGGCGCAGCAGCGCGAGCGCCTGCTCCTGCCGTGACTTCAGCTCCGAATGCGCGTCGGGGTTCGCGCCGCCGAGCACCGCGAGCGTGATGCGGTACAGATCCTCGAGCAGCTTGCCCTTCCACGTGTTCCATACCTTCGGGCTCGTGCCGCGGATATCGGCGACGGTCAGCAGGTAGAGCGCGGTGAGGTAGCGTTCGTTGCCGACGACTTCGGCGAAGCGCTTGATGACCTCGGGATCGCTCGTGTCCTGCTTCTGCGCGACCTGGCTCATCGTCAGGTGATGCTGGACGAGCCACACGATCAGCGCCGCGTCGTCGCCGTCGATCCCGTGCTCGCGGCAGAAGCGCCGCGCGTCGGCCATCCCGAGCGTCGAGTGATCGCCGCCGCGGCCCTTCGCGATGTCGTGGAACAGCGCCGCGACGTACAGCACCCACGGCCGCTCGAAGTTGCCGATCAGCTGGCTGCAGAACGGGTATTCGTGCGCATGTTCGGCCACCGCGAAGCGGCGGATGTTGCGCAGCACCATCAGGATGTGCTGGTCGACCGTGTACACGTGGTACAGGTCGTGCTGCATCTGGCCGACGATGCGGCGGAAATTCAGCAGGTAGCGGCCGAGCACGCTCGTCTGGTTCATCAGCCGGAACGCATGCGTGATGCCTTCGGGCTGCTGCAGGATCCGCATGAACGTGCGGCGGTTCTGCGGATCGCGGCGCCACGCGTTGTTCATGATTTCGCGCGAGTTGTACAGCGCCCGCAGCGTGCGGGCGGACAGGCCCTTCACGCCGCGCGTCGTCTCGTACAGCAGGAACGCTTCGAGGATCGCGTCGGGATGGCGCTCGAACACGCCGTCGTCGACGATCTCGAGCATGCCCTGTTTCTCGACGAAGCGATCGGCCGACAGCACGCGCGTGATGCCGCTCGTCGCGGGGAAGAGCTGCGCCTCGATGTTCTGGATCAGGATCGTCGCGAGCTGCGTGACGGCCTTCGCGGCCCAGTAGTAGCGGCGCATCAGTTGCTCGCTCGCGCGCTTGGCCTGCGTCGGCTGGTAGCCGAAGCTCTCGGCGGCCTGCGTCTGCAGGTCGAACACGAGCATGTCCTGGCGGCGCCCGGCGATCACGTGCAGCCGCGCGCGCAGCGTCTTCAGGAAGCCTTCGTTGCGACGCAACTCGCGTGCTTCGCGGTCGGTGATGAGCCCGCGCGTGTCGAGTTCGCGCCAGCTGCTGCCGAAGCCGGCCGCGCGCGCGATCCACAGGATCGTCTGCAGGTCGCGCAGCCCGCCCGGGCTTTCCTTCACGTTCGGCTCGAGGCTGTACGGCGTGTCCTGGAACTTCGCATGGCGCTGGCGCATCTCGAGCACCTTCGCGGTGAAGAACGCGCGGGCGTCGAGCGCTTCGTGGTAGCGCACGGTGAAGCGCTCGAACAGCGCGGTGCTGCCGACGATGCGGCGCGCTTCGAGCAGCGAGGTCTGCACCGTGACGTCCTGCGACGCCTCCTCGATGCACTGCGCGACCGTGCGCACGCTGCTGCCGATCTCGACGCCGAGATCCCACGCCATCCCGATGAAGCGCTCGATGCGCGCGTCGAGCGCCGCGTCGTGCGCATCGGGCAGCAGCACGAGGATGTCGACGTCGGAATAGGGCGCGAGCTCGCCGCGCCCGTAGCCGCCGACGGCGACGAGCGCGAGCGTCGCGGGCAGCCCGCATTCGTCCCACACGCGCTTCAACGCGTCGTCGGTGAGTTTCGACAGCGCGTGCATCAGCGACGCGACGTTCGCCGCGCGGCGAAAACGCTCGAGCATTTCCGCCTTGGCGGCCTTGAATTCGGCGCGCCGCGACAGCGCTTCGGGCGAGGGGGCAGCGTGAGCGCTCATGGGCAGCCGTTCAGGTGCGAAAGTGGGGCGGGCTGGCGTGACGTCGCTCAGACGGCGGCGGCCGGTTGCGCGAACACGGGGCGCGCCGGCGTGCCGGCCGACACGGTCAGCACTTCGTAGCCGGTTTCGGTGACGAGCACCGTGTGCTCCCACTGCGCGGACAGGCTGCGGTCGCGCGTCTTGACCGTCCACTGGTCGGGCATCGTGCGGATGTCGCGCTTGCCGGCGTTGATCATCGGCTCGATCGTGAAGATCATGCCGGCCTTCAGCTCGACGCCGGTGCCCGGGCGGCCGTAGTGGACGACCTGCGGATCCTCGTGGAACACCGTGCCGATGCCGTGGCCGCAGTATTCGCGCACGACGCTGTAGCCTTGCGCTTCCGCGTGCTTCTGGATCGCGTAGCCGATGTCGCCGAGGTGCGCGCCGGGCTTGACCTGGTCGATGCCGAGCCACATGCATTCGTAGGTAGTCTGCACGAGGCGCTTCGCGAGGATCGACCCCTCGCCGACGATGAACATCCGGCTGGTGTCGCCGAAATAGCCGTTCTTGATCACGGTGATGTCGATGTTCAGCGCATCGCCGTTCTTGAGCACCTTCTCGCCGGGAATACCGTGGCAGATCACGTCGTTGACCGAAATGCAGGTGGCCTTCGGGTACGGCGGATAGCCGGGCGGCTGGTAGTTCAGCGGCGCGGGGATCGTGCCTTGCTCGTTGAGCATGTACTCGTGGCAGAGGCGGTCGAGTTCGGCGGTCGTGACGCCCGCGACGACGTGCGGCGTGATGAAGTCGAGCACTTCGCTCGCGAGACGGCAGGCGACGCGCATCTGGGCGATATCGTGTTCGTTTTTGAGCGTAATAGCCATCGAGGTATGCCTGCAATGCGGTGAATTGACGGATTATCGCACCTTATGGCGGGCCTCGCAGCCCCTGCGGGCCGCGCGGATGCGGGTTTTCGCGGATTGTCCGGCCCGCTGCCGCACGGCACGCGAAAGTGCCGCGCGACTTGAGAGCGGACAATTCCGCGTGCTATACTCTCTGGCTAAGTCGATATCCAAATGCCGAAATTTCCCCGTCTTGGGGCGGCATCGCGATGAAAGGCTTACGGCACGGGCGTTTTGCACGTGCCGAATCGCAAGCCGGCGCAACCAGGGTGCCGGCCGCGCGGCATCCGCGCCCTTCGGGCGGGTTCGCGCGGCGGTACGGCAGCCGGCTTAAGACCCAACCCTCGTGGAGAATTTACATGGCAGTCACGATGCGCCAAATGCTGGAAGCGGGTGTCCACTTCGGTCACCAGACGCGCTTCTGGAACCCGAAGATGGCTCCGTTCATTTTCGGTCACCGCAACAAGATTCACATCATCAACCTCGAAAAGACGCTGCCGATGTTCACGGACGCACAGAAGTACGTGCGCCAGCTGGCAGCGAACCGCGGCACGATCCTGTTCGTCGGCACGAAGCGCCAGTCGCGTGACACGATCGCCCAGGAAGCGCAGCGTGCGGGCATGCCGTACGTCAACGCACGCTGGCTCGGCGGCATGATGACCAACTTCAAGACGCTGAAGGTGTCGATCAAGCGCCTGAAGGACATGGAAGCGGCTGTCGAGGCAGGCGAGCTCGAGAAGATGAGCAAGAAGGAAGCGCTGCTGTTCGAGCGCGAAATCGCCAAGCTGCAGAAGTCGATCGGCGGCGTGAAGGACATGGGCGGCATTCCGGACGCGATCTTCGTCGTCGACGTCGGCTACCACAAGATCGCCGTCACGGAAGCGAACAAGCTGGGCGTGCCGGTCATCGCCGTGGTCGATACGAACCACTCGCCGGAAGGTGTGGATTACGTGATCCCGGGTAACGACGACTCGAGCAAGGCAGTCGCGCTGTACGCGGAAGGCGTGGCCGACGCGATCCTCGAAGGCCGTGCGAACGCGGTCAACGAAGTGGTCCAGGCTGCACGCGGCGACGACGAGTACGTCGAGGAAAACGCGTAACTGGCCCCGAGCCGGCGCAAAAAGGGGGCTCTCAACAGGCCCCCTTTTTTTAAGCTTGTGCGCCGGACCTGATCGCGTCGAATCGGCGCGGGTCCGGAAACGAATCTCGGCCGTTCGCGTCCAAGCGGGCGGCGTTGTGAATACAGACTCAAGGAGCGAATGATGGCGGCAATTACCGCAAGCATGGTGGCAGAACTGCGCGCAAAGACCGACGCACCGATGATGGAGTGCAAGAAGGCGCTGACGGAAGCCGACGGCGATCTGGCCAAGGCTGAAGAACTGCTGCGCGTCAAGCTCGGCAACAAGGCGAGCAAGGCCGCGTCGCGCGTGACGGCGGAAGGCGTCGTCGCATCGTTCGTCGGCGGCAACGCAGGCGCGCTGGTCGAACTGAACTGCGAAACCGACTTCGTCGCGAAGAACGACGACTTCCTCGCGTTCTCGAAGACGGTGGCGGAACTCGTCGCGACGCAAAACCCGGCCGACGTGGCGGCACTGTCGGCGCTGCCGCTCGACGGCTCGACCGTCGACGCAGTGCGTCTGGCGCTGATCGGCAAGATCGGCGAGAACGTGTCGATCCGCCGTTTCGTCCGTTTCGAAACCGCGAACAAGATCGCCACGTACCTGCACGGCGCGCGTATCGGCGTGATCGTCGAGTACACGGGCGCGGACGAGCAGGTCGGCAAGGACGTCGCGATGCACATCGCGGCGATGAAGCCGGTCGCGCTGTCGTCGGCCGACGTGCCGGCGGAACTGATCGAGACGGAACGCCGCGTGGCCGAGCAGAAGGCCGCGGAATCGGGCAAGCCGGCCGAAATCGTCGCGAAGATGGTCGACGGCAGCGTTCAGAAGTACCTGAAGGAAGTGTCGCTGCTGAACCAGACGTTCGTGAAGAACGACAAGCAGACGATCGAGCAGATGCTGAAGGCAGCGAATGCCGCGGTGCAGAAGTTCGCGCTGTTCGTCGTCGGCGAAGGCATCGAGAAGCGCCAGGACGACTTCGCCGCCGAAGTGGCCGCGCAAGTCGCCGCAGCAAAGCAGCAGTAAGCAGTCAGGCAGTAACCGCGGCGGGCGTCCGCTCCGCCGCGGCCGGCGGCGCCGCCGGCCGGCCGGGTACCCCGGCCCGGTCGTCGGCGCTTGCCCGAATCAGTATTTCGCCCCTACAGTTCGTGGTTGTCATCCTCTCGTCGCTCGGAAGCCCCTATGTCCAATGCCTATAAACGCGTCCTCCTCAAACTCTCCGGCGAAGCGCTGATGGGCGACGACGCCTTCGGCATCAATCGCGCGACGATCGAGCGGATGGTGGCGGATATCGCAGAAGTCGTGCGCCTCGGCACGCAGCTCGCGGTCGTGATCGGTGGCGGTAATATTTTCCGCGGCGTCGCGGGCGGCGCGGCCGGCATGGACCGCGCGACGGCCGACTACATGGGGATGCTGGCGACGATGATGAACGCGCTGGCGCTGCAGGACGCGATGCGCCACGCGGGCATCGAGGCGCGCGTGCAGTCGGCGCTGCGGATGGACCAGGTCGTCGAGCCGTACATCCGGCCCCGCGCGATCCGTCAGCTCGAGGAAGGCCGTGTCGTGATCTTTGCGGCCGGCACCGGCAACCCGTTCTTCACGACGGATACCGCGGCCGCGCTGCGCGGCTCGGAAGTGGGCGCCGAAGTCGTGCTGAAGGCGACCAAGGTCGATGGCGTATATTCTGCCGATCCGAAGAAGGATCCGTCGGCTACGCGCTATACGACGATCAGCTTCGACGAGGCGATCAGCCGCAACCTGCAGGTGATGGACGCGACGGCGTTTGCGCTGTGCCGCGACCAGAAGCTGCCGATTCGCGTGTTTTCGATCAACAAGCCGGGTGCGCTCAAGCGCATCGTGCTGGGCGAGGACGAAGGTACGCTCGTCCACGTGTAAACTCCCGCGGATGCGGGCGACTGACGGCGGGCCACCGGCTATGTGCGACTGGCTGCGGGTTGCCGGCCGCGGCGCGCGACATGCGCCGGTCGGCGCTCGCGTTCTTTGAAGGTTTGAAGGTTCGGAGGTTGAAATGAGTGTCGCTGATGTCAAGAAGGGCGTCGAGCAAAAGATGCAGCGCTCGATCGAAGCGTTCAAGAACGATCTGGCCAAGATCCGTACGGGCCGTGCACACACCGGTCTGCTCGATCACGTTCAGGTCGACTACTACGGCTCGATGGTTCCGATCTCGCAGGTCGCGAACCTGACGCTCGTCGACGCGCGCACGATCGGCGTGCAGCCGTGGGAAAAGAACATGGTCGCGAAGGTCGAGAAGGCCATCCGCGAAGCCGATCTGGGCCTGAATCCGGCCACGGCCGGCGACCTGATCCGCGTGCCGATGCCCGCGCTGACGGAAGAGCGCCGCCGCGAGCTGACCAAGGTCGTGAAGAGCGAAGGCGAAACGGCCAAGGTCGCGATCCGCAACCTGCGTCGCGACGCGAACGAAGCGCTCAAGAAGCTCGTGAAGGACAAGGAAATCTCGGAAGACGACGAGCGCCGCGCAAGCGACGACGTGCAGAAGCTGACCGACAAGCACGTGGCCGAAGTCGACAAGCTCGTGCAGACCAAGGAAGCCGAGATCATGACGGTCTGACGACCGTCCTCGCGCGCCGCCTTCTTCCCGCATTACTGTCTCAACGGCCATGACCTATACCAGCTCTACCGTTCGCGTGCCTGACGTCGGCGTCGTGCCGCGTCACATCGCGATCATCATGGACGGCAATGGCCGTTGGGCGACCGAACGCCGCTTGCCGCGCGTCGCGGGGCACACCCGCGGCGTCGATGCCGTGCGGGCGGTGGTCGAAGGCTGCGCGCGCGCCGGCGTCGAATACCTGACGCTGTTCGCGTTCAGTTCGGAAAACTGGCGCCGGCCGAACGACGAAGTGTCGTTCCTGATGCGGCTGTTCATCACCGCGCTCGAGCGCGAGGTGGGCAAGCTGCATGCGAACGGGATCCGCCTGCGTGTCGTCGGCGATCTCGACCGTTTCGAGCCGCGCATCCGTGAACTGATTCGCCGCGCCGAAACCAAGACGGCGCGCAATACCCGTCTGACGCTCACCATCGCGGCCAACTACGGCGGCCGGTGGGACATCCTGCAGGCGACGAAGAAGCTCGTCGAGCAGGCCGTGCGCGAAGGTCGCGAGATCGAAGTGACCGAGGACGCTTTCGCGCCGCACCTGGCGATGGCCTACGCGCCGGAGCCCGATCTCTTCATCCGCACGGGCGGCGAGCAGCGCGTCAGCAACTTCCTGCTGTGGCAGCTCGCTTACGCCGAATTCTATTTCACCGACAAGTACTGGCCGGATTTCGACGGCGCGGCACTGGCCGACGCGATGGCGTCGTATACCGAGCGCGAGCGCCGTTTCGGGCGCACGAGTGCGCAGCTCGAACCGCAATCGCAGAACGCCGACTCCCTTTCATGCTGAAAACCCGTGTGATCACGGCGATCGTGATGCTGGCCGTGCTGCTGCCGGTGACGCTGTTCGCGCCGCTCGCCGGGTTCGGCGCGCTGATCGGCGTCGTGCTGGTGTTCGCCGCGTGGGAGTGGGCGCGCCTGCTGAAGCTCGGCGGCGCCGCGCCGGTCGTCTATGCGCTCGTCGCGGCGCTCGCGCTCGCGGCCACCGCGCCGCTCGGCGTCGACGCGGCTTCGTCCCGTCCCCTTTTCATGGCGGCTGGCCTGTTCTGGCTGCTGGTCGGCCCGTTCGCGCTGCGGCGCAAGCCCGAACTCGCGGGCGGCGTGTGGCGACCGTTCCTGCTGGCCGCCGGCCTCGTCGTGTTCGCCGCCTGCTGGCACGCGCTCGTGGCAGCCCGCGCGCAGGGCGTGCCGTTCGTGCTGTCGCTGCTTCTGGTCGTCTGGCTGGCCGATATCGGCGCATACTTCGCCGGCAAGGCCTTCGGAAAGCGTAAACTGGCCATCACGATCAGCCCCGGCAAGAGCTGGGAAGGCGCGATCGGCGGCTGGTTCGCGGTGATGGTCGTCGCCAGTGTCGCGATGGCCATACACGCTTTCGAACCGACCCTGTTTTCCGCGCTCGCCGCGCGCTACGGAATGCCCGGCGCGTGGGCCGCACTGACGCTGCTGGTTGCATACAGCGTGATCGGCGACCTGTTCGAGTCGCTGCTGAAGCGGCAGGCGGGCGTGAAGGATTCGAGCGGACTGCTGCCGGGCCACGGCGGCGTGCTCGATCGGGTCGACGCGCTGCTGCCGGTGCTGCCGCTCGCGATGCTGCTGCTTGGTTAAACCATTATTTCTGTTATGCAAAAACGCCTGACATTGCTCGGTTCCACGGGCTCGATCGGAGACAGCACGCTCGACGTGGTCGCGCGCCATCCCGAGCGCTTCTCGGTCTACGCGCTGACCGCGCACCGCAACGGCGACAAGCTCGTCGAGCAGTGTCTGCGCTTCGCGCCTGAAGTGGCGGTGGTCGGCGATGCCGCGACGGCCGCGCACGTCGACGCGAAACTGCGCGCGGCGGGCAGCAGGACGGTCGTGCTGCACGGGCCGCAGGCGCTCGTCGACGTGTCGAAGAGCGACGGCTGCGACACGGTGGTCGCCGCGATCGTCGGCGCGGCCGGCCTTGCGCCGAGCCTGGCGGCCGCGCGCGCCGGCAAGCGGATCCTGCTCGCGAACAAGGAAGCGCTTGTGATGTCGGGCGCGATCTTCATGGACGCCGTGCGCGACCATGGCGCGATCCTGCTGCCGGTCGACAGCGAACACAACGCGATCTTCCAGTGCATGCCGCGCGACGCGGCCGAGCACGGCGGGATCTCGAAGATCATCCTGACCGCGTCGGGCGGCCCGTTCCGCACGCGCGAGCCGGCCACGCTCGTCGACGTGACGCCGGACGAGGCGTGCAAGCACCCGAACTGGGTGATGGGCCGCAAGATCTCGGTCGATTCCGCGACGATGATGAACAAGGGCCTCGAGGTGATCGAGGCGCACTGGATCTTCGGGCTGCCGGGCGACCGGATCGACGTGCTGATCCATCCGCAGAGCGTGATTCATTCGCTCGTGTCGTATCGCGACGGCTCGGTGCTCGCGCAGCTCGGCAACCCCGACATGCGCACGCCGATCGCGCACGCGCTCGCGTTTCCCGAGCGCGTCGACGCGGGCGTCGATCAGCTCGACCTCGCGCAGATCGCCCAGTTGTCGTTCGAGAAGCCCGATTACGCGCGCTTCCCGTGCCTCGCGCTCGCGCTGAAGGCGCTCGAGGAAGGCGGTATCGCGAGCGCCGCATTGAACGCGGCGAACGAAGTGGCGGTCGAAGCATTTCTCGAGCGCCGGATCGGCTTCATGGCGATCGCGGCGACGGTCGACGCCGTGCTCAACACGCTGCCGAACCGCGCGCCCGACGGGCTCGACGACGTCCTCGCGGCGGATGCCGAGGCTCGCCGCCTCGCCGCCGCGATCATTGCGAAAGCGCCTGCGCCACGCGTGGAGCGTGCGGTCTGAATGGAGTGCTCATGAACGTACTGGTCGAACTGGTCGCGTTTGCGGTGGCGATCGGGGTGCTGGTCGTCGTGCATGAGTATGGACACTATCGCGTCGCGCGTTGGTGCGGCGTGAAGGTGCTGCGTTTCTCGATCGGCTTCGGCCAGCCCGTCGCGCGCTGGGTCAGCCGCAGGACGGGCACCGAGTGGACGCTGTCCGCGCTGCCGCTCGGCGGCTACGTGAAGATGCTCGACGAGCGCGATCCAGGCCCGGGCGGCATTCCGCCCGAGGAACTCGGGCAGGCATTCAACCGCCAGTCGGTCTACAAGCGCATCGCGATCGTCGCGGCCGGACCGATTGCGAACTTCCTGCTGGCAATCGTGCTGTTCTCCGCCATATTCGCCACCGGCGTGACCGAGCCGACCGCGATCGTCGCGCCGCCGGCCGCCGGCACGGTGGCGGCTCGCGCGGGCTTCGACGGCAGCGAGACGGTCGTGTCGATCCGCGACGTGCGCGTGAGCGACGCGCAGGGCGGCGAGTCGGAGCCGGTGCGATCGTGGTCGGACCTGCGCTGGAAGCTGCTGTCGGCCGCGCTCGACCATCGCGAGGTCGTGCTCGGCGCGCGCGACGGCAATGCGACGTTCGATTTCCGTGTCGACCTGCGCAACGTGCCCGACAGCCAGCTCGACGACGACTTCATGGCCCATCTCGGCTTCGAGGCCGGCGGCGGCACGTTGTCGGTCGCGTCGGTGCAGCCGGGCAGTGCGGCGGAGCAGGCGGGCCTGAAGGCCGGCGACAAGCTGGTCGCGCTCGACGGCAAGCCGATCGGCGGCGCGTCGCGTTTCATCGATACGGTGAAGCACCATGCGGGCCAGCCGCTCGCGCTGCAGATCGAACGCAACGGCGCCGCGCGGACGGTGTCGATCGTGCCGCAGATGCAGCGCGACGACGAATCGGGGCAGCAGGTCGGCCGGATCGGCGCGGCGCTGTCGATGCACGCGCCGTCGGTGGACGTGCGCTACGGGCCGATCGAGAGCCTGCGGCTCGGCGCGCACCGCACGTGGGACATTTCCGTGTATTCGCTGAAGATGTTCGGGCGGATGATCACGGGCAACGCGTCGTTGAAGAACCTGTCGGGCCCGGTGACGATCGCCGACTACGCAGGCAAGAGCGCACGGCTCGGTCCGTCGGCGTTCCTGTCGTTCCTCGCCCTTGTCAGCATTAGCCTTGGCGTCCTGAACTTGTTGCCGATTCCCGTTTTGGACGGGGGGCATCTGTTATATTATGCGGTTGAAGCCGCGACCGGGAAAGCCGTCTCGGAGCGCTGGCAGCTGATTCTGCAAAGAGCCGGGTTGATCTGCATCGTCGCGTTGTCGGCGATCGCGCTGTTCAACGATCTGGCTCGGTTAATCCATTTCTGAAGCGTCAGGCGGCGGCCGCTGGCCAGCCGCCCGATTTGATGCAGCTAAATATTGGGGATGCATGTTGTTCAAACCTCATCGCTTTGTACCTAAGACAGTTGCAGCGGCCGCGCTCGCCGCGCACGGCCTCGCGGCGCATGCAGCGGCACCGTTCGTGGTGCAAGACATCAAGATCGAGGGGCTGCAGCGCGTCGAAGCGGGTTCGGTGTTCGCCTATCTGCCGATCAAGCAGGGCGATACCTTCACGGACGACAAGGCATCCGAAGCAATCCGCGCGTTGTACGCGACGGGCTTTTTCAACGACGTGCGCGTCGCCACGCAGGGCAACGTCGTGATCGTGCAGGTGCAGGAGCGGCCGGCCATCGCGTCGATCGACTTCACCGGCACGAAGGAATTCGACAAGGACAACCTGACGAAGGCGCTGCGTGCGGTCGGCCTCGCCGACGGCCGCTACTACGACAAGGCGCTCGTCGACAAGGCGGAGCAGGAGCTCAAGCGCCAGTACCTGACGCGCGGCTTCTATGCGGCCGAAGTCAAGACGACGATCACGCCGGTCGACGCGAACCGCGTGTCGATCCTGTTCGCGGTGGCCGAAGGCCCGAGCGCGAAGATCCGCCAGATCAACTTCATCGGCAACAAGGCGTTCAGCACGAGCACGCTGCGCGACGAGATGCAGCTGTCGACGCCGAACTGGTTCTCCTGGTACACGAAGAACGACCTGTACTCGAAGGAAAAGCTCACGGGCGACCTCGAGGCCGTGCGCTCGTACTACCTGAACCGCGGTTACCTCGAGTTCAACATCGAGTCGACCCAGGTATCGATCTCGCCGGACAAGAAGGACATGTACCTGACGGTCACGCTGCACGAAGGCGAGCCGTACACGGTGTCGGGCATCAAGCTGTCGGGCAACCTGCTCGATCGCGAGGCCGAACTCAACAAGCTGATCAAGATCAAGCCGGGCGACCGCTTCTCGGCTGAAAAGCTGCAGCAGACCACCAAGTCGATCGTCGACAAGCTCGGCGAATACGGCTACGCATTCGCGACCGTCAACGCGCAGCCGGACATCGACCAGGCGAACCACAAGGTGAACCTGAACCTCGTCGTCGATCCGAGCCGCCGCGTGTACGTGCGCCGCATCAACGTGGTCGGCAACACGCGTACGCGCGACGAAGTGGTGCGCCGCGAAATGCGCCAGCTCGAAAGCTCGTGGTTCGACTCGAACCGCCTCGCGCTGTCGAAGGACCGCGTGAACCGCCTCGGCTACTTCACCAACGTCGACGTGACGACGGTGCCGGTCGAAGGCACGAACGATCAGGTCGACGTGAACGTGAAGGTCGACGAAAAACCGACCGGCGCGATCACGCTGGGCGCCGGCTTCTCGTCGACGGACAAGGTCGTGCTGTCGGCCGGCGTGTCGCAGGACAACGTGTTCGGTTCGGGCACGAGCCTGTCGGTGAACGTCAACACCGCGAAGAGCTACCGCACGCTGACCGTCACGCAGGTCGATCCGTACTTCACGGTCGACGGCATCAAGCGGATCACCGACGTGTACTACCGCACGTACCAGCCGCTCTACTATTCGACGAGCTCGAGCTTCCGGATCATCAGCGCGGGCGGCAACCTGAAGTTCGGCATTCCGTTCTCGGAAGTCGACACCGTCTACTTCGGCGCGGGCTTCGAACAGAACCGCCTCGACGTCGATTCGAACACGCCGCAGAGCTACCAGGATTACGTGAACGAGTTCGGCCGCGTGTCGAACACGGTGCCGCTGACGGTGGCATGGTCGCGCGACGCGCGTGACAGCGCGCTGATTCCGAGCCGCGGCTACTTCACGCAGGCGAACATGGAGTACGGCGTGCCGGTCGGCAAGATCCAGTACTACAAGGCCGACCTGCAGGCGCAGTACTACTATTCGTTCTCGCGCGGCTTCATCCTGGGCCTGAACCTGCAAGGCGGCTACGGTAACGGTATCGGCAACCCGTACCCGATCTTCAAGAACTACTACGCGGGCGGTATCGGCTCCGTGCGGGGCTACGAGCCGAGCTCGCTGGGCCCGCGCGACACGAAGACGAACGATCCGATCGGCGGTTCGAAGATGCTGGTCGGCAACATCGAGCTGACGTTCCCGCTGCCGGGCACCGGCTACGACCGTACGCTGCGCGTGTTCACGTTCCTCGACGGCGGTAACGTGTGGGGCAATGCGCCGGGCGGCACGAGTACGGGCGCCAACGGCCTGCGCTACGGCTATGGTGTGGGTCTCGCGTGGATCTCGCCGATCGGCCCGCTGAAGCTGAGCCTCGGCTTCCCGCTGCAGAAGCACGAAGGCGACCAGTACCAGAAATTCCAGTTCCAGATCGGGACGGCGTTCTGACCGAACGCATGACAACAGCAACGAGAGGGTAATTTTGCTAACCGGTAAGTTTTCGAAACGAGTGATGTGCGCGCTGACCGTTGCGCTGGCCCTGGGCGCGGCAACGGTGCACGCACAGGACGTCGCCCGCATCGCGGCGGTCAATTCGGATCGGATCCTGCGCGAGTCGGCGCCCGCGAAGGCGGCGCAGACGAAGCTCGAAGCCGAGTTCGCGAAGCGTGACAAGGATCTGCAGGACCTGGCGGCCCGTCTGAAGTCGATGTCCGATTCGCTCGACAAGAACGGCACGTCGCTGTCGGCGGCCGATCGCGCGCAGAAGCAGCGCGATCTCGCGCAGCTCGACACCGACTTCCAGCGCAAGCAGCGCGAGTTCCGCGAAGACCTGAACCAGCGGCGCAACGAAGAGCTGGCGGCCGTGCTGGAAAGGGCGAACAAGGTCATCAAGCAGATCGCCGAACAGCAGAATTACGACCTGATCGTGCAGGAAGCCGTGTACGTCAGCCCGCGCATCGACATCACCGACAAGGTGCTCAAGGCGCTCGCGTCCGGCTCGACGAACTGAACGGAGCAGACGACGAATGGCATTGACGCTTGAGGCACTCGTAAAGCGGTTCGGCGGCGAGATCGCCGGCGACGCACAGTGCACGGTCGGCGGCCTCGCGCCGCTCGACCAGGCAGGCCCTCAGCAGCTCGCGTTCCTCGCGAACCCGAAGTACCTGTCGCAGGTCGAAACGACCCGCGCCGGCGCGGTGCTGATCGCGCCGAAGGATCTGGAAAAGCTGGGCGCGGCCGCGAAGGGTCGCAACTTCATCGTGACGCCGAATCCGTACGCGTACTTCGCGCGCGTCGCGCAGATGTTCATCGATCTCGCCACGCCGCCGCGCGCGGCCGGCGTGCATCCGAGCGCGACGATCGATCCGGCCGCGAAGGTCGCCGCGACCGCGGTGATCGGCCCGCACGTGACGGTCGAGGCCGGCGCGGTGATCGAAGACGGCGTGCAGCTCGACGCGAACGTATTCGTCGGCCGCGGCACGACGATCGGCGCCGGCTCGCACTTCTATCCGAACGCATCGGTGTACCACGGCTGCAAGATCGGCCCGCGCGCGATCGTCCATGCGGGTGCCGTGATCGGCTCCGACGGCTTCGGCTTCGCGCCGGATTTCGTCGGCGACGGCGACGCGCGCACCGGCAGCTGGGTCAAGATTCCGCAGGTCGGCGGCGTGACGATCGGCCCGGACGTCGAAATCGGCGCGAACACGACGATCGACCGCGGTGCGATGGCGGATACCGTCATCGAGGAATGCGTGAAGATCGACAACCAGGTCCAGATCGGCCACAACTGCCGGATCGGCGCGTACACGGTGATCGCCGGCAGCGCCGGCATCGCGGGCAGCACGACGATCGGCCGCCATTGCATGATCGGCGGCGCGGCCGGGATCGCCGGCCACGTGACGCTCGGCGACTATGTCATCATCACCGCGAAGTCGGGCGTATCGAAGTCGCTGCCGAAGGCCGGCATCTATACCAGCGCGTTCCCGGCCGTCGACCACGGCGAGTGGAACAAGAGCGCCGCGCTCGTGCGCAACCTCGACAAGCTGCGCGAGCGCATCAAGGCGCTCGAAGCCGCGCTCGCCGCCCAGGGCGGCACCCACGTCTGAGCGCATCATGCGAGACCATGAACCGGGCACGGCCAGCGCAACCGGCCCGGTTCGTCAGACTGGGCCGCGCGGCGGCCCGCTTCAGCCTTTGCATCACCACCGCGCAGCCTCTGCGTGAGACGAACCATCATGAGCACTGAAAAAATCAATCTCGACATCCACAAGATCCTCACGCTGCTGCCGCATCGCTACCCGATTCTGCTCGTCGACCGCGTGCTCGAACTCGAACCGCACAAAGGGATCAAAGCGCTGAAGAACGTGTCGATCAACGAGCCGTTCTTCCAGGGGCATTTCCCGAAGCGGCCGGTGATGCCGGGCGTGCTGATCCTCGAGGCGCTCGCGCAGGCCGCGGCGCTGCTGACGTTCTCGGAAGAGCAGCCGAAGGATCCGGAGAACACGCTGTATTACTTCGTCGGGATCGACGGCGCGCGCTTCAAGCGCGTGGTCGAACCGGGCGACCAGCTGATCCTGAACGTGACGTTCGAGCGCTACATCCGCGGCATCTGGAAGTTCAAGGCGGTGGCGGAGGTGGACGGCAAGGTCGCGGCGGAAGCCGAGCTGATGTGCACGGTCAAGACGGCCGACGCGGCGCCCTGAGCGACGCGGCACGCATGGGCAACATAACGCGAGCAACGCGACACATGATATCGAGAGGCAACGGCGCATGACCAGGATTCATCCTACCGCGATCGTCGAGCCGGGCGCGCAGATCGACGAATCGGTCGAGATCGGCCCGTACGCGATCGTCGGCCCGCACGTCACGATCGGCGCGCGCACGACGATCGGCTCGCACAGCGTGATCGAAGGCCATACGACGCTCGGCGAGGACAACCGCATCGGCCATTACGCGTCGGTCGGCGGGCGTCCGCAGGACATGAAGTACAAGGACGAGCCGACGAAGCTCGTGATCGGCAACCGCAACACGATCCGCGAATTCACGACGATCCACACGGGCACCGTGCAGGACGTCGGCGTGACGACGCTCGGCGACGACAACTGGATCATGGCCTACGTGCACATCGGCCACGACTGCCGCGTCGGCAACAACGTGATCCTGTCGAGCAACGCGCAGATGGCCGGCCACGTCGAGATCGGCGACTTTGCGATCATCGGCGGCATGTCGGGCGTGCACCAGTTCGTGCGCATCGGCGCGCATTCGATGCTGGGCGGCGCGTCGGCGCTCGTGCAGGACATCCCGCCGTTCGTGATCGCGGCGGGCAACAAGGCCGAGCCGCACGGGATCAACGTCGAAGGGCTGCGCCGGCGCGGCTTCTCGGCCGACGCGATCTCGGCGCTGCGCAGCGCGTACCGCGTGCTGTACAAGAACAGCCTGTCGCTCGAGGAAGCGAAGGTGCAACTGCGCGAGCTCGCGGAAGCGGGCGGCGACGGCGATGCACCGGTGAAGGCGCTCGTCGAGTTCATCGACGCGTCGCAACGCGGCATCATCCGCTAAGCGATGCCGCTTCCGACCAACCAGCTCCGGCTCGCGATGGTGGCCGGCGAACCGTCGGGCGACCTGCTCGCGGCCTCGCTGCTCGGCGGCCTGCGCGAGCGGCTGCCCGAATCGGCCCAGTATTACGGGATCGGCGGGCCGCGCATGATCGCGCAGGGCTTCGACTCGCACTGGCAGATGGACAAGCTGACCGTGCGCGGCTATGTCGAGGCGCTGGGCCAGATTCCCGAGATCCTGCGGATTCGGGGCGAACTGAAGCGCCAACTGCTCGCCGAGCGGCCGGACGCGTTCATCGGCGTCGACGCGCCCGATTTCAACTTCAACGTCGAACAGGCCGCGCGCGACGCGGGCATCCCGTCGATCCACTTCGTGTGTCCGTCGATCTGGGCGTGGCGCGGCGGCCGGATCAAGAAGATCGCGAAATCCGTCGACCACATGCTGTGCCTGTTCCCGTTCGAACCGGCGATCCTCGACAAGGCCGGCGTCGCATCGACCTACGTCGGTCATCCGCTCGCCGATGAAATCCCGCTCGAACCCGATACGCACGGCGCGCGCATTGCGCTCGGCCTGCCGGCCGACGGCCCCGTGATCGCGGTGCTGCCGGGCAGCCGGCGCTCGGAGATCGCGCTGATCGGCCCGACGTTCTTCGCGGCGATGGCGCTGATGCAGCAGCGCGAGCCCGGCGTGCGGTTCGTGATGCCGGCCGCGACGCCCGCGCTGCGCGAACTGCTGCAGCCGCTCGTCGACGCGCATCCGCAGCTCGCGTTGACGATCACCGACGGCCGTTCGCAGGTCGCGATGACGGCCGCCGACGCGATCCTCGTGAAGAGCGGCACCGTCACGCTGGAAGCCGCGCTGCTGAAAAAGCCGATGGTGATCTCGTACAAGGTGCCCTGGCTGACCGGGCAGATCATGCGCCGGCAGGGCTACCTGCCGTATGTCGGCCTGCCGAACATCCTGGCGGGGCGCTTCGTCGTGCCCGAGCTGCTGCAGCATTTCGCGACGCCCGAGGCGCTCGCCGATGCGACGCTCACGCAGCTGCGCGACGACGCGAACCGCCGCACGCTGACCGAAGTGTTCACTGAAATGCATCTTTCGCTGCGGCAGAACACGGCCGCGAAGGCGGCCGAGGCCGTCGTGCGCGTGCTCGAACAACGTAAGGGGCGCGCATGACCGCAGTCCGTGCGCCACGCCGCCGCGCGTCGGCCGACGTGCAGGGCGGTTTCGATTTCAGCCGCCCGGACGAGATCGTCTGCGGCGTCGACGAAGCCGGACGCGGCCCGCTCGCGGGGCCGGTGGTGGCCGCCGCGGTGATCCTCGATCCGGCTCGGCCGATCGACGGGCTCGACGATTCGAAAGCGCTGTCCGCGAAGAAGCGCGACATGCTGTACGAACTGATCGTCGCGCGTTCGCACGCGTATTGCGTCGCGTCGGCGAGTGTCGACGAGATCGATACGCTGAACATCCTGCACGCGACGATGCTCGCGATGAAGCGGGCCGTCGAAGGCCTGTCGGTGCTGCCGACGCTTGCGCAGATCGACGGCAACCGTTGCCCGACGCTGAGCGTGCGCGCCGAGGCGATCGTCAGCGGCGACGCGCTCGTGCCGAGCATCTCGGCCGCGTCGATCCTCGCGAAGGTCACGCGCGACCGCATGCTGGTCGACCTGCACGAACGCTTCCCGGTGTACGGCTTCAACGTACATGCAGGCTACGGCACCGCGAAACATCTTGCCGCACTGCGCGAGCACGGCCCGTGCGAAGCGCACCGGCGCTCGTTCGCGCCGGTTCGTGCGGCGCTCGATCTGATTCGATGAAAAGCATCACTTCCCGCGACAACCCGCTGTACAAGCGCCTGAAGGCGCTCGCGGGTTCGACGCCCCAGCAGCGCCGCAGCGGCCAGGCGCTGCTCGAAGGTTTCCATCTCGCGAGCGCGTACCTCGATACGGGCGCGACGCCGGAGTTGTGCGTCACGACCGAAGGTGCGCTCGGCCACGCGGAGGCGCAGGCGATCGTCGCGCGCATCGACGCGCAGCGGGTCGTCTCGCTGCCGGACGCGCTGTTCGGGCAGTTGTCGAACGTCGTCAACGGCGTCGGCTTCCTGCTGCTGGTCGACCGGCCGGCGCACCCGCTGCCCGCGCGCGTGACGCATACGTCGGTCGTGCTCGACGGCGTGCAGGATGCCGGCAACGTCGGCTCGATCCTGCGCAGCGCGGCGGCGGCCGGCGTGCGTCACGTGTTCTGCGCGCCGGGGACGGCCTATGCGTGGTCGTCGAAGGTGCTGCGCTCGGGCATGGGCGCGCATTTCCTGTTGTCGATCCATGAGGACGTCGAAGCCGCGACGCTTGCCGAACGCCTCGACGTACCGGTCGCGCTGACCGATTCGCACGGCGCGCGCGCGGTTTACGACTGCGATCTGTCGGGGCCCGTCGCATGGGTGTTCGGCAACGAAGGCGCCGGCGTGTCGGCATTCTGGCGCGACGCGGCCACGCATCGTGTGACGATTCCGCAGCCGGGCGGGATGGAGTCGCTGAACGTCGCGGCCGCCGCCGCGGTGTGCCTGTTCGAGCAGGTGCGGCAGCAGCGGCCCGCGTGACGCCGCACGCGCGCAATGAATTACCGTAAAACGAAACAAGGCCGCGTTCGACGCGGCCTTGTTGCTTTCGGCGGCGGCTGGACAGCCGCCCGCGCATCCGCGCTCAGTACGACTGCCGGTCGAGGCGGATTTCCTGCAGGATCGTCGTCGCGATTTCCTCGATCGACTTGTGCGTCGACGACAGCCACTTGATCCCCTCGCGGCGCATCATCGCCTCGGCCTCGTTGATCTCGTAGCGGCAGTTCTCGGGCGCCGCGTACTTGCTGCCGGGCCGGCGTTCGTTGCGGATCTCCGACAGGCGCTGCGGGTCGATCGACAGCCCGAACAGCTTCTCGCTGTACGGCGCCAGCGCCGACGGCAGCTTGCCGCGTTCGAAATCCTCCGGAATCAGCGGATAGTTGGCGGCCTTCACGCCGTACTGCATCGCGAGGTACAGGCTCGTCGGCGTCTTGCCGCTGCGCGACACGCCGACCAGGATCACGTCGGCCTCCGACAGGTTGCGGTTCGACTGGCCGTCGTCGTGCGCGAGCGAGAAGTTGATCGCCTCGATCCGCGTCTTGTATTCCTCGGTGTCCGCGTTCTGGTGGCCGCGGCCCATCGCGTGGCTCGACTTGAGCTCCAGTTCCTGCTCGAGCGGTTCGACGAAGCGCTGGAACATGTCGAGCACGAGCGCGTTCGAGCGTTTGACGATGTCGTTCGACTCGCTGTCCACGAGCGTCGTGAACACGATCGCGCGACGGCCGTCGTGCACGGCGGCCTCGTTGATTTTCTCAACGGTCGCGTAGGCCTTGTCGAGCGAGTCGACGAACGGCACGCGCACGAGGCGGAATTTCTGGTCGAACTGGGAGAGGATCGAGTGCGCGAAGGTTTCGGCAGTGATCCCGGTGCCGTCGGAGACGATGAATACGGTAGGCAGCATGAATCTGGACGTCGAGCGTGAAGGGCGGTTGCGCGGACCGCTGGAGGTTCGCCTCCACACGCAGTGACAAGGTCGCGCCACATCCGGCAGCCGGCACGGTAGAATAGCGGCAACCTGTTGGATAAGCAATTGCGGGGCGGGGCGCGAACGGCGGCCCGTAGCTGGGCCGCACGATTCCAGAATTCCCGGCAAGTCTGGCGATTTGTCTGCAAATATCGCCCTTCTGCCGGGATTTTTGCAAATCGGGTCGGAACATTTTCGCCGCTGCGAGTGCTTATCTAACAGGTTGCGCAAGACGCGCCGCGCCTTTTTGCAAGCGCCCGCGTTCGAGCCCACTTGCGCGATCGAGCATTTTTTTCACACTTAGGGGCTTGTATGACTAACGCAGCAAACGTCGCAAAGGACCAGGCGTATGTAATTCCGTTCGAGCAGTTGCGGATGACCGATGTGGAAATCGTGGGCGGCAAGAATGCGTCGCTCGGCGAGATGATCAGCCAGCTTTCCGAAGCAGGCGTTCGCGTACCCACCGGTTTCGCCACGACCGCGCTCGCATTCCGCGATTTCCTCAAGCACAACGACCTCACCGATCGCATCGCCAAGCGTCTCGAGTCGCTCGACATCGACGACGTGAAGGCGCTCGCCGAAGCCGGTGCCGAAATCCGCAAGTGGATCGTCGACGCGCCGCTGCAGCCGCGCCTCGAGCAGGAAATCCGCGCGCAGTTCGAAGTGCTGAAGAACGGCTCGCCGAGCGAGCTGTCGTTCGCCGTGCGCTCGTCGGCGACCGCGGAAGACCTGCCCGACGCATCGTTCGCGGGCCAGCAGGAGTCGTATCTGAACGTCGTCGGCATCGACGACGTGCTCGACCGCATGAAGCACGTGTTCGCGTCGCTGTATAACGACCGCGCGATCTCGTACCGCGTGCACAAGGGCTTCACGCACGCCGAAGTCGCGCTGTCGGCCGGCGTGCAGCGCATGGTCCGCTCGGACGTCGGCGCCGCCGGCGTGATGTTCACGATCGATACCGAATCGGGCTTCAAGGACGCCGTGTTCATCACGTCGAGCTACGGCCTGGGCGAAACCGTCGTGCAGGGCGCGGTGAACCCGGACGAGTTCTACGTGTTCAAGACGACGCTCGCGCAGGACAAGTATCCGATCATCCGCCGCTCGATCGGCTCGAAGCTGATCAAGATGGAATTCACGCAGCCGGGCGAGCCGGGCCGCGTGAAGACGGTCGACGTGCCGCACGAGCAGCGCAACCGCTACTCGATCACCGACGAAGACGTGATCGAGCTCGCGAAGTACGCGGTCATCATCGAGAAGCACTACCAGCGTCCGATGGACATCGAGTGGGGCAAGGACGGCCGCGACGGCAAGATCTTCATCCTGCAGGCACGCCCGGAAACGGTGAAGAGCCAGGCATCCGGCAAGGCCGAGCAGCGCTTCAAGCTGAAGGGTCAGTCGCAGGTGCTCGCGACGGGCCGTGCGATCGGCCAGAAGATCGGTGCGGGCCCCGTGCGCGTGATCCAGGATCCGTCGGAAATGGAACGCGTGCAGCCGGGCGACGTGCTGGTGGCCGACATGACCGACCCGAACTGGGAGCCGGTGATGAAGCGCGCGGCGGCGATCGTCACGAACCGCGGCGGCCGCACCTGCCACGCGGCGATCATCGCGCGTGAGCTCGGCGTGCCGGCGGTGGTCGGCTGCGGCGATGCGACCGACATCCTGAAGGACGGCGCGCTCGTCACCGTGTCGTGCGCGGAAGGCGACGAAGGCAAGATCTACGACGGTCTGCTCGAGACGGAAGTCACGGAAGTGCAGCGCGGCGAACTGCCGGAAATCCCGGTCAAGATCATGATGAACGTCGGCAATCCGCAGCTCGCGTTCGACTTCTCGCAACTGCCGAACGGTGGTGTTGGCCTCGCGCGTCTCGAGTTCATCATCAACAACAACATCGGCGTGCACCCGAAGGCGATTCTCGAGTACCCGAACATCGACCAGGATCTGAAGAAGGCGGTCGAGAGCGTCGCGCGCGGCCACGCGTCGCCGCGTCAGTTCTACGTCGACAAGCTGACGGAAGGCGTCGCGACGATCGCGGCGGCGTTCTATCCGAAGCCCGTGATCGTGCGTCTGTCCGACTTCAAGTCGAACGAGTACAAGAAGCTGATCGGCGGTTCGCGCTACGAGCCGGACGAGGAAAACCCGATGCTGGGCTTCCGCGGCGCGTCGCGCTACATCGCCGACGACTTCGCGCAGGCGTTCGAGATGGAATGCCGTGCACTGAAGCGCGTGCGTGACGAGATGGGCCTGACCAACGTCGAGATCATGGTGCCGTTCGTGCGGACCGTGAAGCAGGCGGAGCGCGTCGTCGGCCTGCTCGAGAAGTTCGGCCTGAAGCGCGGCGAAAACGGCCTGCGCCTCGTGATGATGTGCGAAGTCCCGACCAACGCGATCCTCGCCGAAGAGTTCCTGGAACACTTCGACGGTTTCTCGATCGGCTCGAACGACCTCACGCAGCTCACGCTCGGCCTCGACCGCGATTCGGGCATGGAACTGCTCGCAGTCGACTTCGACGAACGCGACCCGGCCGTCAAGTTCCTGCTGAAGCGTGCGATCGATACCTGCCGCAAGATGGGCAAGTACGTCGGTATCTGCGGCCAGGGCCCGTCCGATCACCCGGATTTCGCGCAATGGCTGACCGACGAAGGCATCGCGTCGATCTCGCTGAACCCGGACACGATCATCGATACGTGGCAGGCGCTCGCCAACCGGAAGTAACGATCCGTCATGCAACTTCGGCGAAAGGGCGGTCCACCGCGCTTTCGTTGAAGGCAAAATGCAAGGTTCATGCTATAAACACCCCGGTAAGCACCGGGGTGTTTTTTTTCGTCGGTACGCGCCGGCCGCCCCTGGCGCGCCGACCGCTTCGTACAGTTGCAAGCGCGGCGAATATAGTGAGCATCGGGGGCGTTTTTCTGGAGACCACAATGATGTCGGGGCATCTGTTCTGGTGGGTCGGGGTAGGCGTGCTGGTCGTCGCCGAGTTGCTGACGGGTACGTTCTATCTGTTGATGATCGCACTCGGCTTTCTCGCGGGCGGCTTGCTGCAACTGGCCGGCTTCGCGCCGCACGTGCAGTTCGGCGCGGCGGCCGCGGTGGCGATCGTCGCGATGGTCGTGCTGCGCCGGTCGGGGCTCGGCCGCAAGCAGAAGCGCGACACGTCGGCGAATCCCGACGTCAATCTCGATATCGGCTCGACCGTCACGGTCGACGCGTGGCGTGACGGCCGCGCGCGCGTGCAGTATCGCGGCGCCGACTGGGACGTCGAGCTCGCGCACGGCGAGCGCGACGATGCGCACGTGTACCAGGTGAGCGCCGTGCGCGGCAATTGTCTCGTGGTCGTGGCGAAACCCGCGGGCTGATCGTCCGCCAATACAACAAGGAGGGAATATTTCATGGATTCGCTGATCATCTGGGTTGTCCTGCTCGTCATCGCGATCGTGATCGTGTCGAAGACGGTGAAGATCGTGCCGCAGCAGCATGCATGGGTGCTCGAGCGGTTCGGGCGCTATCACGCGACGCTGTCGCCCGGCCTCAATATCGTGCTGCCGTTCGTCGATCGGATCGCGTACCGGCACGTGCTGAAGGAAATTCCGCTCGACGTGCCCAGCCAGGTCTGTATCACGCGCGACAACACGCAGTTGCAGGTGGACGGCGTGCTGTACTTCCAGGTGACCGATCCGATGAAGGCGTCGTACGGGTCGAGCAACTTCGTGCTGGCGATCACGCAGCTCGCGCAAACCACGCTGCGCTCGGTGGTCGGCAAGCTCGAACTCGACAAGACGTTCGAGGAACGCGATTTCATCAACCACAACATCGTGTCGGCGCTCGATCAGGCCGCGGCGAACTGGGGCGTGAAGGTGCTGCGCTACGAGATCAAGGACCTGACGCCGCCGAAGGAAATCCTGCATGCGATGCAGGCGCAGATCACCGCCGAGCGCGAAAAGCGCGCGCTGATCGCCGCCTCCGAAGGCCGCAAGCAGGAACAGATCAACCTCGCGTCGGGTGCGCGCGAAGCAGCGATCCAGAAGTCCGAAGGCGAGCGGCAGGCCGCGATCAACCAGGCGCAGGGCGAAGCCGCCGCGATTCTGGCGGTGGCCGAGGCGAACGCGCAGGCGATCCAGAAGATCGCGAGCGCGATCCAGTCGCAAGGCGGGATGGATGCCGTGAACCTGAAGGTCGCCGAGCAGTATGTCGGCGCGTTCGCGAATCTCGCGAAGCAGGGCAACACGCTGATCGTGCCGTCGAACCTGTCGGATCTCGGCACCGCGATCTCGTCGGCGCTGACGATCGTCAAGAGCGCGGGCGCGGCGTCGGGCGCGAAGGGCTGAGCCGACATCGACGCGCGCGCGGCTGCCGCGTGCGCGTCGTCGTGCGGCGAATCGTCGCGCAGCCGCGCGACCGGCCGGTGCGATTCACCAGGTCCAAAGCAACACGGCCCGCTTCGAGCGGGCCGTGTCGTGTGCGATGAATGCGGTGGGCGTCAGGTGCCGGCGCGCATGATGCGCGCCTTCTCGCGTTCCCAGTCGCGCTTCTTTTCGGTTTCGCGCTTGTCGTGCAGCTTCTTGCCTTTCGCGAGTGCGATGTCGCACTTCACGCGGCCGCCCTTGTAGTGGAAGTTCAGCGGCACGAGCGTGTAGCCGCGCTGCTCGACCTTGCCGATCAGTTTCTTGATTTCCTCGCGGTGCAGCAGCAGCTTGCGCGTGCGAACCGGGTCGGGCTTGATGTGCGTCGAAGCCTCGGGCAGCGGACTGATATGGGTCCCGATCAGAAAGATCTCGGCGTTCTTCACCACGACGTAGCCTTCCTTGATCTGGCCGCGTCCGGCGCGCAGCGCCTTGACTTCCCAGCCCTCCAGCACGAGCCCCGCTTCGTAGCGTTCCTCGATGTGATAATCGAAGTGCGCTTTCCTGTTGTCGATGATGCTCATGAAAGGATTGGGCCAACTCGTTTAAAATCACGATTTTAGCAAAGCGGGGCGGCAATTGCCCGGCTTGGCGTTTCCACTTTCAGCGATGCCGCGCGATTTATGGCAGATGTCCAGAAAACCGTATTGATTCGCCATTCGGCGGAACAGATGTTCGACCTCGTCACCGACGTGGCCGACTACCCCAATTTCCTGCCCTGGTGCGGCGGTGTCGAGATTCGCCGTCAGGACGAGAGCGGAATGGAAGCGCGCATCGACATCAACTTCAAGGGCATCAAGCAGCATTTCGCGACGCGCAACACGCAGCAGCGCCCGACCCGCATCGACATGGAGTTCGCGGACGGGCCGTTCAAGAAGTTCACGGGTTCGTGGCGCTTCATTCCGCTGCGCGCCGATGCGTGCAAGATCGAATTCGCGCTGCACTACGAATTTTCGAGCATCCTGCTCGAAAAGATCATCGGGCCGGTGTTCAGCCACATCGCGAACACGTTCGTCGATTCGTTCGTGAAGCGCGCGGACCAGCGGTACGGAAAGGGGTGACGCGATGCTGTCGATCGAAGTCTGCTACGCATTGCCGGACCGCCAGACGCTGATTCCGCTGTCGCTGCCCGAAGGGGCGACCGTGCGCTCGGCCATCGACGCGAGCGGCGTGCTCGCGCTGCACCCGGAGATCGATCTCGCGCACGCGAAGACGGGCGTCTACGGCAAGCTCGCGCCGCTCGATGCGCCGCTCGTCGATCACGACCGCGTCGAGATCTATCGTCCGCTGATCGTCGATCCGAAGCTCGCACGCCAGCGGCGTGTCGACAAATCGCGCCGCGACGGCTCGATCGAGGGCCGCAAGTGGATGCACAAGGACGCGCGCTGACGCGCTTTTCGTTCCGATTGATCTGATCAAGCGCCGCGGCGCTCAGTGGGCCGCGGCGTTTGCGTTTGCGGGCGCGCCGCCCGGCGTGTCGCCGTGCCGTCGCACCGAGCCGTATACGCCCGCGAGCAGCAGCACGAGCGCGGCGATCTCGAGTGCGCGCGGCATCCGCTGGTCGTACACGAACGCATACAGCATCGCGAACACGGTTTCGAACACGATCAACTGGCCCGACAGCGTGAGCGGCAGCCGCTTCGACGCGGCATTCCACAGTCCGTTACCGAGCCACGACGCACCGATCGCAAGCACGAGGTTCAGCAGCCAGAACAATTGCCAGCGCGAGGCGGGGACGGCCGCCTGTACCGTCCCGGCGGGCAGCGCGAGGATCGCCAGCCAGCAGAGCCCGCCGATCAGGCCCGTCACGACACCCCACAGCACCGACCATTCGTTGCCGCCGAAGCGGTGATGGCGCTGCAGGTAGCGTGTGTTTGCCACCGCATACCAGGTCCAGCTCGCGAGCGCGCCCGCCGCGCAGGCGATACCCGCAAGCTTCTGGGCGAGCGTCGTCGCGTGCGCGGCTTCGGACGTAAACAGATCGACGTTGATGCACACGATGCCCGCGATCACAAGCGCGAGCGGGGCGGCGAGCCGCCGCAGCGGCATTGCGCCGTGGTCGCCGAGGCCCGCGAGCGTGACGGTCACCGGCAGCACGCCGACGATCAGCGAACTGGGCGCGATGCCGATCAGGTGCACGGCGCCGGACAGCAGCATGTAGTACGCGACGTTGCCGATGACGGCGAGCCTCACCAGTGCGACGAGATCCGCGCGGGTCAGCCGATCGAGCAGCGAGCGGGCGGCCGGCAGCGCGGCCGCGAGCGACACGAGGCCGTACATCGTGTAGCGGCCGGCGCTCAGCAGCAGCGGCGAGAAATCGGTCAGCAGCCGCGGAACCAGAAACACCATGCCCCACAGGGCGCCTGCCAGGACACCGTACACCACGCCGCGCTGCATCGACCGCTCCGAACGAATGACTGAGGTGCGCGCATCTTAGCGATGCCGGCGCGGCGGCGTCTTGTTCATTCCTGCACTCGCGGCCGGGTGCGGCCGTCACGCGGCTTCGGCGGGCGGCGAATCATTCGTCCGCCGAATCGGGGGTTGGCCGCGTGCCGTCGCCGGCAGCATCCGTGCGCGTCGGGCGGCGCACGGCACGCAGCTTGCCGCTGTTGCCGCCGCCGCAGTAGAAGCGGTCGCGGCCATCGGATTCGAGGCCCGACACGCCGACGCCGGGCGGCATGTCGACCTGCTCGAGCACTTCGCCCGTGCGCGGATCGATGCGCCGCAGGTCGCTGCGGTCGGCTTCCCACGTGCCGTGCCACAGCTCGCCGTCGACCCACGTCACGCCGGTGACGAAGCGGTTCGACTCGATCGTGCGCAGCACGGCGCCCGATTGCGGATCCACCTGATGAATCTTGCGCTCGCGGTACTGGCCGACCCACAGCGTGCCTTCCGCCCACGCGAGCCCCGAATCGGCGCCGCCGCCGGGCGCCGGAATCGTCGCGAGCACGCGGCCCGATTCGGGGTCGATCTTCTCGATGCGGTCCTCGACGATCTGGAACAGGTGGCGGCCGTCGAACGCCGTGCCCGCGTGCGCGGCGACGTCGAGCGAGCGGACGATCGTGCCGCGCTCGGGGTCGAGCGCATTCAGCTTGTCGCCGGACGCGTACCACACGTGCCGCCCGTCGAACGTGACGCCGTGCACGCCGTCGACGCCCGGAAACGGGCCGTACTCGTGAAGGATGTCTGCGGTGGAGCGCTTCATGTTCGTCACCTCGTCGTTCGATGAGGCCATCCTAATCGCCCGGCAGCGCAAGCGGGAGTAACAAGGTCGTCGCGAATCCGGGCAGCGGCGGCGTGAGCCAGCGGCGCGCGCGTCCGCGGCCGAGTGCCTGCACCTTGCCGGTTTGCGCGAGCGCATCGAGCGCGCGCTGCACGGTGCGCTGGCTCGCGCCGAGCGCGAGCGCCAGCGCGGAGCTCGACCACGCTTCGCCGTCGGCGAGGAGCGCGAGTACGGCCGCATGGCGATCGTCGACCGGCCGCGCGAGGACGACGGTTTCGCGCACGCCGAGCGGTTCGAGCGCGAAGCCGCGCGGCGTCGCGACGACGTTCGCGAGCGGGCGCAGCACCGCGCGCAGCCGGCCGATCTCGACACGCAGCCGCGCGCGGTGCGATTCGTCGGCCTGTTTCGCGCGGAACGCGGCGGCGACGAGCGCATTTCTCGACACGTCGGCTGGCCAGGCCTCGCCAAGTGCACGGACGAGCACGAACAACACCGGGCGTCGCGCGAGCGACACGGTCGTGCGCGCATCGCGCACCGTGTGGCGGCACGCGTCGACGACGAGCGCATTCGACTCGAACAGCGTCTCGACTTCGTCGAGCGGCACGAGCCGCGACGTGCCGCGCGCGATGAGCCGCGCGGCCGGTGCGTCGAGCACGCGCGCCGCGGTGTCGACCTCGGCCGCCAGCGCGGCGATGCCGGCGGCGCGGGCGGCTGTCCGTGCGCGGTCGAGCGCCGCGCGGGCCGCGTGCGTGCGGATGCGGCGCATCGCGATGCCGGCCGCGATCAATTCATGGGCGGCGCGCGACGCGGGCGGCAGCGGCGCGGGGTCGAGATGCGCGAGCAGCCGCTCGGCCTCGTCGAGATGGCCGATCAGCAGCAAGCGGCGGACGCCGAGATAGCGGCCATGCGCGGCGTTCGCGCGGTCGCCATGCGCGTCGAGCGTCGCGCAGGCCGCGTCGAGCGCGCGCGTCGGCCAGCGCAGGTCGCGCGACGCGAGCGCGATTTCCGCTTCCGCGACGACGCAGCGCGCCCGTGCGACCGCTTCCTTCGCGCCGAATGCGCGTGCGGCGCCGCGCACGAGCGACCGTGCACGTTCGAAATCGCCGAGCTGCGCCAGCGCGATCCCGCGCAGCGCGAGTGCCGGCGCATCGTCGCGCAGCGCGACGCGGTTCAGCGCGCCGAGCGCGTCACCGGCCGCGAGCGCGTGCGCGGCCGCCGTGATCAGCGAATCCATTCGAATCCCGACACACTTGTCACTCCCTTCGGTCCGATGCCCGCCACTAATCTAGCACCACGCACACGGCCCGTACGCCGTGCCCGGACACCCATCGGAAGGAGGACCCCACCATGACGACCCATCTCACCGGCACCCGCGACGAATGGCTGGCCGCGCGCCGCGCGCTGCTCGACGCGGAAAAGGCGCTGACGCGGCACAGCGACGAACTCGCGCGGCAGCGCCAGGCGCTGCCGTGGGTGCGCGTCGACAAGACCTACCGGTTCGACACCGAAGCAGGGCAGGCGACGCTCGACGACCTGTTTGGCGGCCGTTCGCAACTGCTCGTCTATCACTTCATGTTCGGCCCCGACTACAAGGCGGGCTGCCCGTCGTGCTCCGCGCTCGCCGACGGCTTCGACGGCTTTGCCGTGCATCTGGCGCATCACGACGTGACGCTCGCGGCCGTGTCGCGCGCGCCGCTCGCGAAACTGCTCGCGTACCGGCAGCGGATGGGGTGGACGTTCCCGTGGGCGTCGTCGGTCGGCAGCGATTTCAACTTCGATTTCAACGTGTCGTTCACCGAAGCGCAGCAGCGCGCGGGCGACGTCGAATACAACTATGCGAAGGCCGGCCATGCGATGGACATGGATCCGCCGCCGGCGCCCGTCGTGCAGTTCGCGGCCACGTGCGGCACCGATCCGGTCACGTATGCGCTCGATCGGCCGGGAATGAGCGCGTTCGTGCGCGAGGACGGCGCCGTCTATCACACGTATTCGACCTACGCGCGCGGCCTCGACGGATTGTGGGGGATGTATCAGTGGCTCGATCGCGCGCCGCGCGGACGCAACGAGGCCGGCCCGTGGTGGCGCCGTCACGACGAATACGCGCGTGGCTGAGCGGGCCGGCCACGGGCGGGAGCGCGCGATGACGCGAACGGCAACCGGCGAGGCGGCCCCCGATCCGCGGGCATTCGGCGTGGCGGCCACCGCCGTGTTCGCGCTCGCCGCGATGGCGACGTTGGCGCAGCACGCGTCGATGGGTGCGATGGGCGGCGAACCGATGCCCGGCGGCTGGATGGCTTCGGCCGTATGGCTGCGGCCGTGCGGCCAGGGCGCCGGCCGCGCATTCGCGGCCTTCGCCGGAATGTGGGGCGCGATGACGGTGACGATGATGCTGCCGGTGCTCGCGCCGCAGCTCTGGCATTACCGGCGGCGCATCGGCCCACGGGCGGCGGCGCGGTCGGCCTGGCTCGTCGTCGTCGCGGGGGCGGGATATTTCTCGGTCTGGATGGTGCTCGGGGCGCTCGTGTTGCCGGCCGGCGCTGCGCTGACGGCGGCCGCTGCCCGTCTGCCGGCGCTCGCCGGGGCGATGCCGTTCGTGGCCGGCGCCGTCGTGCTGGCCGCGGGCGCGTTGCAATTTTCCGGGTGGAAGGCGCGGCGGCTCGCGTGCTGCCGGCACCCGACGGCGCACGACGTGCATCGGCCACGGGCAGCAGCCGTCACGGCATGGCGGTACGGCGTGCACGCCGCGATCCGATGCGGCGCGTGTTGCGGGAATCTGATGGCGGTCGCGCTGGTGGCCGGCATGATGGACCTGCGCGTGATGGCCGCCGTGACGGTCGCGATCGCCGCCGAACGCGTTGCGCCTGCCGGCTGGCGCGTCGCGTGGATCGTCGGTTGCGGGACGGTGGCGGGCGGCATCGCGATGACCGCCCGTGCGGCCGGTCTGGCGTGAGGTCGGGCAGGCAAGCCGCTTCGGCGCGCGGGTCGCCGGGCCGTGCGCGGCCGCCGCCGTCGCGCCCGTGTCGCCTCGCCGCGACACGCGCACGTGCCGTCCGGCCGCCGGCGGCGCGAATGGCTCGACGCAGCGGTGAAACGAAAGTCGATCGAAAACGAACCGAACGGCGATCCGAACGATTCGGCCCCCGAACCGCCGAAACCGGCTAAGCCGTTGTTCGTGTTGTGAAAAATCACGGCGCTTCGCGTATAATTCGCTTTTGCGCCCATAGGATTTGCCATGCGTCTGATCCAAAAAGCACTCACTTTCGATGACGTGCTCCTCGTTCCCGCCTTCTCCGACGTTCTCCCGCGCGACACCAGCCTCAAGACCAAGCTGACCCGCAACATCTCCCTGAACATGCCGCTCGTGTCCGCCGCGATGGACACGGTCACCGAAGGTCGCCTCGCGATCGCGATGGCGCAGCAGGGGGGCGTCGGTATCGTCCACAAGAACCTCACGCCGGCCGAGCAGGCCCGCGAAGTCGCGAAGGTCAAGCGTTTCGAGTCGGGCGTCGTCCGCGACCCGATCACGGTGCCGCCGCAAATGAAGGTGCGCGACGTGATCGCGCTGTCGCGCCAGCATGGCATCTCGGGCTTCCCGGTCGTCGAAGGCCCGCAGCTCGTCGGCATCGTCACGAACCGCGACCTGCGTTTCGAAACGCGCCTCGACGAGCCGGTCAAGTCGATCATGACGTCGCGCGAGCGCCTCGTCACGGTCAAGGAAGGCACGCCGCTCGCCGAAGCGAAGGCGCTGATGCACAGCCACCGCCTCGAGCGCGTGCTGGTCGTCAACGACGCGTTCGAGCTGCGCGGCCTGATGACCGTCAAGGACATCACGAAGCAGACCGAGCACCCGGACGCGTGCAAGGACGAACACGGCAAGCTGCGCGCAGGCGCGGCGGTCGGCGTCGGCCCGGACAACGAAGAGCGTGTCGAACTGCTGGTGCAGGCCGGCGTCGACGTGATCGTCGTCGATACCGCGCACGGCCACAGCAAGGGCGTGCTCGAGCGCGTGCGCTGGGTCAAGCAGAACTTCCCGCACGTCGAGGTGATCGGCGGCAACATCGCGACGGCCGCCGCCGCGAAGGCGCTCGTCGAATACGGCGCGGACGCGGTCAAGGTCGGTATCGGCCCGGGCTCGATCTGCACGACGCGGATCGTCGCGGGCGTCGGCGTGCCGCAGATCAGCGCGATCGCGAACGTCGCGGAGGCGCTGAAGGGCACCGGCGTGCCGTGCATCGCCGACGGCGGCGTGCGCTTCTCGGGCGACGTGTCGAAGGCGCTCGCGGCCGGCGCGAACGCGGTGATGATGGGCAGCATGTTCGCGGGCACCGAAGAGGCGCCGGGCGACGTGTTCCTGTACCAGGGCCGCCAGTACAAGTCGTACCGCGGCATGGGTTCGGTCGGTGCGATGAAGGACGGCGCGGCTGACCGCTACTTCCAGGACAACTCGGCGAACATCGACAAGCTCGTGCCGGAAGGCATCGAAGGCCGCGTCGCGTACAAGGGTTCGGTCAACGCGATCCTGTTCCAGCTGGTCGGCGGCGTGCGCGCGAGCATGGGCTACTGCGGCTGCCGCACGATCGACGAGCTGCACGAGAAGGCGGAATTCGTCCAGATCACCGCGGCGGGCATGCGCGAGTCGCACGTGCACGACGTGCAGATCACGAAGGAAGCACCGAACTACCACGTGGACTGATCGCCGATGAAACCGCTGCTGCGAGCCGTGCTGATCGTCGATGCCGTACTGCTGCTGGCGTTCGGCGCGCTGTTCGTGCTGACGCCCTGGCAGGCGCTGTTCAATGCGCTGCAACTGGCGAACATCCAGCCCGCGATGCTCGGCCAGGCGTTCGGCATCGCGCTGCTCGGGCTCGCGTGGCTCGCGTTTCATGCGGCGTTCAACGGCGATCTCACGGCGCCCGTCGCGCGCCCGGTCGGCCACGTGTACTGGCTGACCGGCGTGCTGACGGTCGTGTGGTCGATCGGCACCGGCAGCGGGCCGGCGCTCGCGGCCGCCGGCCGGGTGCTGTCGGCCGTGGCCGGCGTCGCGCTGATCGTGCTCGGCCTCGGCGGCGTGCGGCTCGCATCGGCCGTGCGCCGGCGCGAAAGGGCCGACAAGGCGCAGGCGCTCGAGGGCCGCGATGCGAAGCGTCCGGTCGAACCGGCGCCGGCCTCCGTGGCGCAGCCGCGAGTCGAGCCGGTCGTCAGCCGTCCGGTGGCGCCTGCGGCGCCGGCCGCGGCTACCCCGTCGGCCGCATCCGACCGTGCGTCAGGCAGCGTCGCGTTCGACGCGCGCCCGCCGTCGCAGGATTGACCGGCGATGCGTCGCGCGAGCCGCCTGCCGCCCGACGCCGCTGTCCATGTTTTTGACGCAGCGCTCGATGCGCTGCTTTTCTTATTCTCTTCATCCCGTCCGCAGCCATGCACGACAAAATCCTGATTCTCGACTTCGGTTCGCAAGTCACCCAACTGATCGCGCGCCGCGTGCGCGAAGCGCACGTCTACTGCGAAATTCACCCGAACGACGTGTCCGACGACTTCGTCCGCGAGTTCGCGCCGAAGGCGGTGATCCTGTCGGGCAGCCACGCGAGCACGTATGAAGACCACCAGCTGCGTGCGCCGCAGGCCGTGTGGGATCTCGGCGTGCCGGTGCTCGGCATCTGCTACGGGATGCAGACGATGGCCGTGCAGCTCGGCGGCAAGGTCGAGTGGAGCGATCATCGCGAATTCGGTTACGCGGAAATGCGTGCGCACGGCCATACGCGCCTGCTCGACGGCATCGAGGATTTCACGACGGCCGAAGGCCACGGGATGCTGAAGGTCTGGATGAGCCACGGCGACAAGGTGGCCGAGTTGCCGCCGGGCTTCGCGCTGATGGCGTCGACGCCGAGCTGCCCGATCGCCGGCATGGCCGACGAGGCGCGCGGCTACTACGCGGTGCAGTTCCACCCGGAAGTCACGCACACGGTGAAGGGCCGGCAGATCATCGAACGCTTCGTGCTGCAGATCGCCGGCGCGAAGCCCGACTGGATCATGAAGAACCACATCGAGGAAGCCGTCGCGAAGATCCGCGAGCAGGTCGGTGACGAGGAAGTGATTCTCGGCCTGTCGGGCGGCGTCGATTCGAGCGTCGCGGCCGCGCTGATCCATCGTGCGATCGGCGATCAACTGACGTGCGTGTTCGTCGACCACGGCCTGCTGCGCCTGAACGAGGGCAAGATGGTGCTCGACATGTTCGAGGGCCGCCTGCATGCGAAGGTCGTGCACGTCGACGCGTCCGACCAGTTCCTCGGCCATCTGGCCGGCGTGACCGATCCGGAAGCGAAGCGCAAGATCATCGGCCGCGAGTTCGTCGAGGTGTTCCAGGCGGAAGCGAAGAAGCTGTCGAAGGCGAAGTGGCTCGCGCAGGGCACGATCTACCCGGACGTGGTCGAATCGGGCGGCACGAAGACGAAGAAGGCGACGACGATCAAGAGCCACCACAACGTCGGCGGCCTGCCGGAAACGCTCGGCCTGAAGCTGCTCGAACCGCTGCGCGACCTGTTCAAGGACGAAGTGCGCGAGCTGGGCGTCGCGCTCGGCCTGCCGCCGGAGATGGTGTACCGCCATCCGTTCCCGGGCCCGGGCCTCGGCGTGCGGATTCTCGGCGAAGTGAAGCGCGAGTACGCGGATCTGCTGCGCCGCGCGGACGCGATCTTCATCGAGGAACTGCGCGGCACGGTCGCGACCGCGCAGGATGCGGCGGCCGGCCTGTGCGGCGACGCCGACGTCGGCAAGAGCTGGTACGACCTGACGAGCCAGGCGTTCGCGGTGTTCCTGCCGGTGAAGTCGGTCGGCGTGATGGGCGATGGGCGGACGTATGACTATGTGACGTCGTTGCGGGCCGTGCAGACGACCGACTTCATGACCGCGCATTGGGCGCATCTGCCGTATGCGCTGCTCGGCCGCGCGTCGAACCGGATCATCAATGAAGTGCGCGGGATCAACCGGGTCGTGTACGACATCTCGGGGAAGCCGCCGGCGACGATTGAGTGGGAGTGAGCATTTCGGCTAAATCGGCGTTCGATTCCGCTTGTGTCGTGGCGCATCGCTTGATGTCGCGATAGTTCGCAAGCGGATGACCGATTCGGTTGGCTTGCTGCCCCGGCTCACGCAGGGGCAAGAAGCGGCCTGGCAATGGATTGCCAGGCCGTTTTGCGTTAACGCATGAAATCGGCGAGCGTGGCGTTTTCCGTTCCGGGACCGGATACGTCACACATGCGCCCGCCCGAGCGACCGCAGATACATCGGCACTTTCGCCTTGGTCGTCGCCTGAACGCGTGACATCAGCGCATGATCGATGCGATCCAGCCCATAAGTCCGCGAAATGTCCTGTTGCAACCGGCACCACAGATGGCCAGCCATCTCCGCATCGACCATCGCGCGGTGCGCACGGCCCGATTGCGGCAGCCGCAGCATCTCGGCCAGGCTCGACAGGCGGTGACTGCGCGCGTCCGGGTAGATCCGTCGCGCCACCAGCATCGTGCACGCAAATGCATGGTCGGCCGACATGCCGAGCATCCCGAGTTCCGACTGCCAGAAGCGTTTGTCGAAACCGGCGTTGTGGGCCACGACCGCATGCTGGCCGACGAACGCCGCCGCTTCCTTCATGACTTCGGAAGCCGGGGGCGCCGCCGCGATCATGTCGTTCGTGATGCCCGTGAGCGCGACGACGTCGGACGGGATGCGTCGGCCTGCATTCATCAAACTCTGGAAACGGTCGACGACCTGCCCGTCGCGCAGCAGGATGACGGCAATTTCGGTTGCACGGTCGCCCAGATTCGGCGACAGCCCGGTTGTTTCGAAGTCCAGTACCGCGACGGTTTGCATGGTTGAATTCGGGTGCTTCATTAGAGGATGTCGAGTGTGGCCGAGAGGGTAGCATCTTCGGGCGCGCGAACGGCGGGTTCGTCGAGCGGCGAGTGGGCAGGCTGCCGATTGACGATAATGAAAATCTCAGCCCGTCGGGATGATTTTCAGTCTCGACCGCCCCCGCGATAACGAAGATGAATCAGCGAATAAGGCCGCCCTTGTCCATCCAGCTCCGATCGCCCGCAGCGCTCGAATCCGAGCCGTTCATAGAATCGTGCCGCCGCTTCGTTCTGTTCGTTGACGTCGGTCGACAGGTCGGGATGGCGCTTGATCGCCTCTTCGACGAGCAGCCGCCCGATCCCCGCGCGATGGTGGGCGGGATCGACGAACAGCGCTTCCATGTGGCTGCCGTCGAGCAGCATGAAGCCGATCGGGCGATCGGTTTCGTCGACGGCCAGATCGAGCGGTGCGCCCGGCAGGAACGCGACGACTTCGGATTCGATCGCGCGACGATCGTCTTCGCTCAGGAAGTGATGCGTGGCATCGACGGCTTGGCGCCAGATATCAAGTACGCGTGTGCCGTCGGCCTCGGTGGATGGTCGGATTGTGATCATGGTCTGATGTGGGTGGTCCGGCGCTCGGCGGGTAGCCGGCTTAGTGACGGAGCGAACGCATCGCGATGATGCGCAAGCGACCGCGGAAGTGTTAGGCGGATGGCGGCCGCATGTTGTCCAGCACCGCCGCCCGCTCGATCGCCCGTCGCGCGACATCGCGCACGCCCGCGCTCATCGGCAAATCGTCGCGGTCGAGTTCGTCGAGGCCGAACCAGCGCGCGTCGAGCGCGTCGTCGCCGGCGGCTGGCGTGCCGCGCAGCCATCTGCACAGCACCGCGACCATGATGAAATGCTGGCGCACGGCGCCGTGCGCATCGTAATCGAACGCGTCCAGCGCGGTAAAGGCGTCGAGCGCCTCCACGTCGATCGTCGTTTCTTCCGCGATCTCGCGCACGACCGCCTCGGCAAGCGGCTCGCCGGGCTCGATCTTGCCGCCGGGGAAGCCCCAGCAGCCGGCATCGGGCGGGTTCGCGCGGCGCACGAGCAGCACGTCGCGTTCGCGCAGCACGATGCCGATCACGGCGGGAACGGGGCGCAACGGTGCAGCGTTGCCGGTTGCGGACGTGCCGGTTGCGGACATGGTTGTGCCTACCTGCCGCTGCGAACGAATAGGTGAGTGTGCACGCCGCTCATCGCATGTCCCCGGTACGCCGTTCGATCGCGCGGATCACGGCGACCATATCGGCCGCGCCATGTCCGGCCTGTTCGGTTTCGCCGTAAAGCGCATGGCAGATGTCGAGCAGCGGCGACGCGATGCCGATGCCGCGCGCGGACTCGGCGACGAGGCGCGCGTTTTTCAGCACGTCGCTGATCGCGGCCTGCACCGAGAAATCTTGCGTGACGAACTTGCCGAGCTTCACGCGCGACACGTCGCTCGCCATCGGGCCGGCATTCAGCACGTCGGCGAAGCGCGTGAGGTCGATGCCGTGACGTTGCGCGAAGTGCGTGGCTTCGGCGAGACCGGTGACCATCGTGATCAGGAACAGGTTGACGGCGAGCTTCATCGTCAGCGCTGCCGGCACGTAGCCGCACACGAAGCTGTCGCGGCACAGCGGCTTCACGAGCGTGCGGATGGCATCGACATCGTCCGGCGCGCCGGCCAGCATCACGACGAGCTGACCGGCTTCGGCCGGCTTGCGCGAGCCCGATACCGGCGCCTCGACGTAGCGGCCCGACGCGGCGGCGATGTCGTCGGCGAGCGCGCGAGAATACTCGGGCGCATTCGTGCCCATGTTGACGATCGTGTGTCCACCGACCCGCGCGGCAAAAGCACGTGTGCCGCGGGCGAGAGCGGCATCGATGGCCGCGTCGTTCGCGAGCATCAGGATCACGGTGCGGCAGGACGCGAATACGTCGTCGATGCCGTCGGCCACCTGTGCGCCGGCGTCGCGCAGTGCATCGTCGCTGCCGTGCGAACGACTCCACACGACGAGCGGCGTGCCGGCCCGCGCGAGATTGAGCGCCATCGGCGTGCCCATCACGCCGAGGCCGATGAATCCGACTGCGGTTTGCATGATGCTGCTCCCACGGTGAGTGATGCGATCGTGGGCGTCAGTATCGCAGCGTTTGCGCATGCCTGCCATCCGGCCCGCGCGACCGCGGCAGCCGGGTCATCGCCGCGACGCGATCTCCGCCAGGTACGGCCACGGATAGATGCCGCGTGCATGGCCGTCGCCGAACAGGAAGCGCACGCCGTAGCCGAGCGCTTCCACGCCGTCCAACGTCAGGCTGGCCCGCGCGTCGATATGGCCGCCATCGAAGCGGATTCTCCGGCATTGCGCACACGGGCAATCGCCGCGCAACCGCGCATAGCCGATGCGTTGCGTGACGCCGCCGGGCCAGTGCAACGTCAGTGCATGCGCGGGGTGATCGAGTGCAATTTCGGTCGGCGCGATCATCGCGACGCCTCGTCGATCTGTCCGATCGCGATCCGTGCGGCCTTGCGTACTTCGGGGTCGCGATCGTCGAGTGCGCCGTGCAGCGCCGGCAGCGTTTCCCGGTTGCGCAATTCGCCGAGCGCGAGTGCGGCTTCCTTGCGCAGATTGCTGATCGCATGCGAGAGCAGCGCGACGACGGCCGATGCCGCGGCCGCATCGCGCAATTGGCCGAGTGCGCGGACGGCGCGCACGCGCACTTGCCAGTAATCGTCGTCGAGCGCGGCGACGAGCGGGTCGCGCGCAACGGCGGCGCGCAGCTTGCCGAGCGTGGCAGCGGCTTCCTCGCGTACCTGCCATGCGGCGTCGCGCAGCGCGGCGAGCAATGCGGTGACGACGGCCGCATCGCTCGCCGAAGCAAATCCGATTGCGCCGACCGCGGCGCGCCGCACGTCCACATCGGTGTCCGTGGTCGCGACGCGCGCGAGCGGCGGCAGCGCGCGGCCGTCCTTGAGCCAGCCGAGCACGACGACCGCCTCGGCGCGGACGTCCGCATCGCTTGCATCGAGCGCGCGCAGCGCCGGCGCGAACGCATCGGGGTCGCGCAACTCGCGCAAGCCGCGCAGCACGGCGGCGCGCACGAACGGCTCGGGCCGGTCGGCCCAGCGGCACAGCACGGCGCCCGATGCCGCGCTCTTCAGTTCGGACAGGCTTTGCGCGGCGGTCGCGCGCACGCCGCCGTCCGGATCGAGCAGCGCGTGGCACAGCGCGTCGACGACATCGGGCTGCTCCCACGCGTCGAGCACGCGTGCAGCCTCGCGGCGCACATCGGCCGACGCATCGTCGCGCAGCGCCGCGACGAACGACGGCACGAGTTCGGGCGCTTCGAGGTCGGCGAGTTCGAGCAGCGCGATGCGGCGCACCGATGCATCGGCTGCGGCGAGGCGCGCGACGAGCACGGCGTGATCGGCGTGATCGCCGGCCGGCACGCCCGGCAGCGGAAAAGCGGAGGAAGAAGCGGTCATGGATAAAGTCGGTGCGGTGAACGGGCCGGCATGCGTACTGATGCGACGTTCGCGCAATAGCGCGAGACAGCGGCGCTCGATGTCGACGGAGGCCGGCTCGGTCGTGCCGTCGCCGGTGCGGGGCCGCGCGCCGTGTCAGCGCAGCAGGTAAGGGATGTCGACCTTGACCGCGCCGGTCGGGCAATCGCGTTCGCACGGCATGCAGTACCAGCATTCGTCGAACTGCATGTAGGCCTTGCCCTTGGTGACGTCGATCGCGAGCAGGTCGAGCGGGCATACGTCGACGCACACGGTGCAGCCCTTGTCGGCGATGCACAGCGACTCGTCGATCGTCACGGGCGCGCTGCTGCGCTGGAAGATGTCGTGCGGGGTATGCGGCATGGCAAGGCTCCTCAAAGGGCGGCCGCGAGCGCGGCCGGTTCGCGGATGCGCAATTGCGCGTAGGCGCCGCGTTCGTCGTCGGCAAGCGGCACGACGTACGGCTCGACCGGCCGCTTCTCGCTGCGCATCGCGCCTGCGGCATCCTTGCGCAGCCAGGTGTGGCAGAACCATTCGGCATCGTTGCGATGCGGAAAATCGACGCGATGGTGGTACAGGCCCCAGCGGCTTTCGGTGCGGAACAGCGATGCACGTGCGGCCATTTCCGCGCAGTCGCGGATCGCGCGCACTTCGGCCGCGCGCATCAGCTCGTGCGGATGGTTTGCTTTGATCTCTTCGATATCCTCGGTAATGGCGTCAAAGCGTTGCAGCCCGATTTCCATCTTGCGCGTCACCTTCGGCGGTTGCAGGTAGTCGTTCACCATGCGGCGCAGCTTGTACTCGACCTGCGCCGGCGCGAGGCCGCGCTCGCGCATCAGCGGTGCGAGCACGCGGGTGCGCTCGGCGTCGACCTGTTCGTCGTCCACCGGCGCATGGTCGCGGCCGGCCACGTAATCGGCCGCGTTCTGCCCGGCGAACCAGCCGTACGTAAACGCCCCGAGCATGTAGTTGTGCGGGACGGCCGCCATGTCGCCCGCTGCGTAAAGCCCCGGCACGGTCGTCTCCGCGCGTGCATTCACGTACACGCCGGATGCGCTGTGGCCGCTGCAGAAGCCGATTTCGGAGATGTGCATCTCGACCATCTGGCGGCGGTAGTCGGTGCCGCGCCCCGCATGGAAGCGGCCGCGGCTCGGCCGTTCGTTCGTGTGCAGGATCTGCTCGATGGTTTGGATCGTTTCTTCCGCGAGATGGTCGAGCTTCAGGAATACCGGGCCGTTGCCGCTTTGCAGTTCCTGGTAGAACTCCCACATCATCTGGCCGCTCCAGTAGTCGCATTCGATGAAGCGTTCGCCCTTGCCGTTCGCGGTGAATCCGCCAAGGGGCCCCGTCACGTACGCGCACGCCGGGCCGTTGTAGTCCTTGATCAGCGGATTGATCTGGAAGCATTCGAGATTCGCGAGCGCCGCGCCCGCGTGATAGGCCATCGCGTAGCCGTCGCCCGCGTTGGTCGGGTTCTCGTACGTGCCCATCAGGTAGCCCGATGCCGGCAGGCCCAGGCGGCCGGCCGCGCCGCAGCACAGGATCACGGCCTTCGCGCGGATCGCGTGGAACTCGGCGGTGCGGCAGTCGAAGCCGAGCACGCCGCTCGCGCGGCCCTGCGCGTCGGTCAGCACGCGCGTCGCGACGATCCGGTTCGTGATCGCGATGCGCGCGCGCTTCAGTTGCCGGTACAGCACCTTCTTGATGTCGTGTCCTTCCGGCATCGGCAGCACGTACGAGCCCATGTGGTGGACCTTCTTCACCGCGTAGTCGCCGGTGCCGTCCTTCTCGAACTTCACGCCCCAGCGGTCGAGCTGCTCGATCGTCGTGAAGCTGTGCGCCGCGTACGCGTACACGGCTGCTTGATCGACGATCCCGTCGTTGGCGATCGTGATCTCGCGCGTGTACTGCTCGGGCGTCGCATGGCCGGGAATCACCGCGTTGTTCAGGCCGTCCATCCCCATCGAGATCGCGCCGCTGCGTTTGACATTGGCCTTCTCGAGCAGCAGCACGCGCAGCGACGGATCGCGCTCCTTCGCCTTGATGGCCGCCATCGGCCCGGCCGTGCCGCCGCCGACCACGACGATGTCGTATTCGTGCACATGGGTGTTCATCGTGGGTTCCTTGCAGGTTTGCGCGCCTTCTGCCGGTCGACGCGCAACCGGTACTGGAAGGCGTCGCCGCGGAAGTACAGGTGTTCGTAGTCGATCGGCGCCCCCGACGCGTCGTGCGTGAGGCGCTCGATGCGCAGCACGGGGCTGCTTTCCTCGACGTGCAGCGCGTCGACGATGTCGTCGTCGGCGAGGATCGCGTCGATCGACACGTCGGCGTGGCCGAGCGGGATGCCGCAGTCGTTCTCCAGGATCAGGAAGATGTCGCGGGTCGCGAGATCGGCGCCCGCGAGCCGCTTGCCGAGCGCCTCCGGCACCCAGGTCTGTTCGAGCGACACGGGTTCGCGGTTCAGCAGCCGCACGCGATGGATCTCGACGAGCGGCGCGCCTTCCGGCACGTTCAGCTTCGTCGCGAGATGGCGATCGGCCTTCACGGTGCGCAGGCTGCGCAACTGGTTGACGATCTCGTAGCCCATCGACGACATCGCCTCGGCGAACCCTTGCAGCGACGTCACGTTCTGGAAGGCCTTCGGCTTCGACACGAACGTGCCCTTGCCGTGCAGCTTGAACAGCAGGCCTTCCTTCTGCAGGTCGCCGAGCGCCTGGCGCACCGTGATGCGGCTGACGTCGAACATCGCGCAGAGTTCGTGCTCGGACGGCATCCGGCTGTGCGGCGCATAGGTGCCGTCGAGAATGCGCGCGCGCAGCGTGTCCTTGATCTGCACGTAGAGCGGGGCCGCTGACAGCGGCACGACGTTGGGTGGGGGCATCGGTCAACTTGTTATGACAAGATGAGGCGAGTGTAGCCAGCGCAAGGGCGCGCCCCAACCAAGCATTTCTGATTTCGATTTCCCGTGGCGGAAAAAGGGGGCGGCGGCAGGCGGCGGCGCGAGCGGGTGAACCGACCCTTGCGAGCCGAGCGGGATCGCCGACAATAAAAGGCGTGGCCCGATGCGCGCCGCATGTCGATTCCCGGATGCGTCGCCCGTCGTATCGATATCGACCGGGCAGTGCGCCGCGCCATGCGGCCGGCACCCCGGTTTTCCGCGAATGGCGCAACGAACGAGGAGAGACCCCATGACACGCCACATGCCGGATTCCCGATACCGCTGGGTCATTGTCGCCGCGGGCGGCCTGATGGGGTGCGTCGCGATCGGCGCGATGTTTTCGTTGCCGGTGTTCCTGCGGTCCATCGCGCACGATACGGGCTGGTCGATGACCGGCATTTCCGCGGCGATGACGCTCGGCTTCATCGCGATGGCGTTTGCGAGCATGGCGTGGGGCAGCCTGTCGGACCGCGTCGGCACGCGGCCCGTCGTCATCGCGGGGGCCGTGCTGTTGTCGGCCAGCCTGGCGCTCGCGAGCCGCGCGCCATCGCTGCTGGTGTTCCAGCTCACCTTCGGGCTGGCCGTCGGCAGCGCGACGGCCGCGATATTCGCACCGATGATGGCGTGCGTGACCGGCTGGTTCGACACGCACCGCAGCCTTGCGGTGTCGCTCGTGTCGGCCGGCATGGGAATGGCGCCGATGACGATGGCGCCGCTGGCCGCGTGGCTCGTGTCGGTGCGAGACTGGCGCACGTCGATGCTGCTGATCGCCGTGCTGGCGGCCGTCGTGATGATTCCGGTGTCGCTGCTGGTGCGCCGGGCGCCCGCGCTCGAGCACGCGCCCGCGCAGGCGGCGGCCGAGTCGGCGCCTGCCGGCGCGCCGGCCCCGACGATGTCGGTCGCGGATGCGCTGCGCTCGCCGCAGTTCATGGTGCTAGTGCTGACCAACTTCTTCTGTTGCGCGACGCATTCGGGCCCGATCTTCCATACGGTCAGCTATGCGGTGACCTGCGGGATTCCGCTGATCGTCGCCGTGTCGATCTACAGCGTCGAAGGGCTGGCCGGCATGGGCGGCCGGATCGCGTTCGGGATACTCGGCGACCGCCTCGGCGCCAAGCGCATGCTGGTCGCCGGACTGCTCGCGCAGGCGTTCGGCGCGCTCGGCTACTACTTCGTGCGCACGCTCGACGGCTTCTACGCGGTCGCGACGCTGTTCGGCTTCATCTATGCGGGCGTGATGCCGCTGTATTCGGTGCTCGCGCGCGAGAATTTCCCGCTGCGCATGATGGGCACGGTGATCGGCGGCTGCGCGATGGCCGGCAGCCTCGGGATGGCCGCGGGCCCGGTGGCCGGCGGGCTGATCGTCGATGCGCTCGGCAGCTACGGCTGGCTGTACCTCGGCTCGTTCGCGATCGGGATCGGCGCGTTCCTGATCGCGACGCTGTTCCGCCCGTTCGCGAAAGCGCGACAGGAAACGGTGGCTGCGTAATCGGGCGGGGAGTGGGGCGCCTCGCGTTTTCGCCGGGCGCGCTGTGGCCACCTTCCTGGCGCGGATAAAAAATGGCTCGGACATCGCGCCCGTTCGGACGCGGTCGAACGGCGCTCGGCCTGCTGCGGCGCAGCAGCGCGGCAAGTGGCTGCGATCGGCGCGCATGCGCTGCGATTCGGCCCCTAAAAGCACAATATCGAGCATGTATTCGAAGGGCCTGTCATACCGGCGTCACCCTGATAGAATTCGGCCTGCCGCATTGTTCCGATTGACTGATGAGATTGCTTGACGCTCTGGTCGAACAACGTATTGCCGCCGCCGCCGCGCGGGGCGAGTTCGACGATTTGCCGGGTACCGGCGCGCCGCAGGCGCTGGATGACGACCTGCTCGTGCCCGAGGAGGTGCGGGTGGCTAACCGTATCCTGAAGAATGCGGGCTTCGTGCCGCCGGCCGTCGAACAACTGCGCGCGCTGCGCAACCTGCACGACGAGGTGCAGGCGGTCAGCGACCGCGCCGCGCGCTGCCGGCTGCAAGCGAAGATCCTCGCGCTCGACATGGCGCTCGAATCGCTGCGCGGCGGCCCGATGGTGATGCCGCGCGACTACTGCCGGCGTATCGCGGAACGCCTGTGCGAGCGCGGGCTCGACGAAGCGCCCGCCGAAGCGGGGCCGATGTGACGTCCGGCGCGCTGCCCGACGCAGCCCCTGCTGGCCTTGCGGCAGCCGCCTCGGGTGCCGAACCCGCCGCCGATTCTCCCGTTCTGGAAGCCGCGCCCATCTCGGCGCGCGATCTGCATTTCATGCGTCTTGCGCAGGCCGCCGCCGAAGAGGCGCGCGCGGCCGGCGAAGTGCCGGTCGGCGCGGTGCTCGTGCGCGGCGACGAAGTGATCGCGCGCGGCTTCAACCATCCGATCGGCGGGCACGACCCGTCCGCGCATGCCGAAATGGCCGCGCTGCGCATGGCCGCGCAGCACCTGCGGAATTACCGGATGCCCGGCTGCGAGCTGTATGTGACGCTCGAGCCGTGCCTGATGTGTGCGGGCGCGATCATGCATGCCCGCATCGCGCGGGTCGTCTATGGCGCGGCCGACCCGAAGACGGGCGCGTGCGGCAGCGTGATCGACGCATTCGCGAATCCGCAACTGAACCACCATACCGAAGTGACGGGCGGCGTGCTCGCCGACGAATGCGGCGCCGCGCTGAAGTCGTTCTTCGCCGAGCGCCGACGCGCGCTGCGCGAAGCACGGCTTGCCCGCGACGCCGAATCCGGCGCGTCATAGGCGCGTCGCCGCCGCGCCCGTCGTTGTGGGCGCGCATGGTTTCGTGAACCGCCCACGGTTCGGACCCTCTAAGCAGGTTTGACGACCCCGACACCTTTCGCCATGTCCTTCCAGCCCGCCGCGTCCTACACCATTCGCCTGCTGGCGCCGTCCGGCTATCCGCACGACCCCGACGCGATCAACCGCGCGCTCGAGCGCCTGAGCACCGCGCAGCAGCGCATCGAGAACATCGAGGCGACGCAGCGCCGCTTCCAGCGTTTCGGCGGCACCGACGGCGAGCGGGCAGGCGACCTGAACCGCCTCGCCGATCCCGCACGGCCGTTGCCGGACATCGGGCTCGCGGTGCGCGGCGGCTACGGCGCCGCGCGCATCCTGCACGGGCTCGACTATCGCGGGCTCGAACGCCGGCTGCGCGACCAGCCGGTCGCGCTCGTCGGTCACAGCGACTTCACGGCGATCCAGTTGGCGCTGTACGCGAAGGCGCGCATCAAGACGTTCGGCGGCCCGATGCTGTCGGCCGATTTCGGCGCGGAAACGCCGAGCGACTTCACGATGCAGCATTTCTGGCAGACGCTGACGCAGCCGAGCACGACGATCGTGGCCGACGCCCCGCAGGTGCAGGCGGTGAACGTGACGGGCACGCTGTGGGGCGGCAACCTCGCGATCCTCACGTCGCTGGTCGGCACGCCATACATGCCCGACATCGAGGGCGGCATCCTGTTCATCGAAGACGTCAACGAGCAGCCATTCCGGATCGAGCGGATGATCTATCAACTGCACCTGTCGGGGCTGCTCGCGCGGCAGCAGGCGCTCGTGCTCGGCCAGTTCACCGGTGCGCGGCCGTTCGAGTACGACAACGGCTACGACATGCAGGCGATGATCGACCAGGTACGGGCGGTGGTCGGGATTCCGGTCGTCACGGGGCTCCAGTTCGGCCATGTGCCCGACCTGTTGACGCTGCCGTTCGGCGCACAGGCGCAACTGGTCGCGAATGCGCACGGGTTCCGGCTCACGCTGTCGGACTATCCGCATCTCGGCTGACGCCGGCGATGCCGGCGCGATCGATCGAAAGGCGGGTTTTGAACTGACCCCGCAAAGTTGGACAGTTAAAGGCTAGGCGCCCAAGGGCTGAGTCCTGTATTGCACGGGACTCAGCCCTTTCAACTTGAGCCAACGATGCGTTGCTTGAACTGCTCGTTGTACTTCGTCATGAAAAACACCCCAAAGGTTGGACGGGTGTCCAACTTTTGGGGTGCAGTTCATTTCCCGCCTTTTTCTTTATGCAAATGCGCAACTAACCGTCGATATTTTTCATTGACGCCGACCTGAGTTTCGCCCGGTTTTGCACCATTTTTGTCAACAAAATCGGCGGAAGGGTATACGACGAGAAGGGCCTCCGTCTTGCCTGTGAGGCTTGATATGCATGGATTTCGTGCGCGTTGCACCGAATGCAGGCACGCCGGCGCACGCCGATTGTGCGAAATCCTTCAAAAGAATTGTTGACAATCTTTGTGTCCACTCTAGGATGAGGACCATCACACGATGCCGATCATGAACGAGCCCGATTCCCCTCCGTCCGGTGCGGCCAGCCCTGACGCGATCGCCGAGCGGATCCGCACCGCGATCCTCGAGCATCGGCTCGCGCCCGGCGCGAAGCTCACGGAGGCGCAGCTCTGCGACGTGTTCGGCGTGAAGCGCGGAACGATCCGCCAGGCGCTCGCGCAGCTCGCGACCGACAAGCTGGTCGAGCTCGAGCCGAACCGCGGCGCGTTCGTCGCGAGCCCGACGCTGCAGGACGTGCACGAAGTGTTCGAGATGCGCCGGATCATCGAGCTGGCCGTGGTCGAGCGGCTCGCGACCGGCCCCGGCGCCAGGCGGCTGAAGGGCGTCGCCGCGCTGATCGACAAGGAACGCAAGGCGTTCGAGCGGCACGACTTCGCGGCGTGGATCCGGCTGTCGGGCGAATTCCATACGGCGCTTGCCGCGCTGATGGGCAATGCGACGCTCAGCGAGTGCCTCGAAGGGCTCGTCGCACGCTCGACGCTGATGTCGGCGCTGTACGAATCGCACGGGCGCAGCCCGTGCTCGTGCGACGACCACGACGAGATCCTCGCCGCGCTGGAGGCGGGCGATCCGAAGCAGGCGGTGACGCTGATGGCGCGCCACCTGCAGCATGTCGAACTGAAGATGCTGGACCGGCCCGCGCAAGGGCAGGTCGATTTGCGCGAAGTGTTCGGCGGCGCCTGAGCGGCGACGCGAACACGGCCGCGCGCCACAGAACGAGCGAAATGCAGGCCCGCGGCGTTTGCCGCGGGCCGCTGGTCCGACTCCGGGCGACGATCCGGGGCGATATCGATGACGGTGGAGCGGCCTTGCGGCCGCGTCAAGGAGAAGTCATGGCTCAGTTCAGTGTGGCGCACGACAGCGCCTATCCGGCGGAAGAAGGCAGCGAGGGCGGTGGTCCGGCACTGCCGGATGGTTACAGCGAACGTCTGTACAACGAAGATTTGGCACCCCTTAAAAATCAGACGTGGGGTGCGTACAACATCTTCGCGTTCTGGATGTCGGACGTCCACAGCGTCGGCGGTTACGTGTTCGCGGGCAGCCTGTTCGCGCTCGGGCTGACGAGCTGGCAGGTGCTGATCGCGCTGATCGTCGGCATCGGCCTCGTGAACGCGCTGTGCAACTTGATCGCGCGGCCGAGCCAGCAGATCGGCGTGCCGTATCCGGTCGCGTGCCGCGCGACGTTCGGCGTGCTCGGCGCGAACGTGCCGGCCGTGATCCGCGGGTTGATCGCGATCGCGTGGTACGGGATCCAGACGTATCTGGCGTCGAGCGCGCTCGTGATCGTCGTGCTGAAATTCTTCCCGCAATGGCTGCCGTACGCGGACGTCCATCGCTACGGCTTTCTCGGGCTGTCGGCGGTCGGCTGGGCCGGCTTCATGCTGCTGTGGGTGCTCCAGGCGTTCGTGTTCTGGAACGGGATGGAGACGATCAAGAAGTTCATCGATTTCGCGGGCCCGGCCGTCTACGTCGTGATGTTCATCCTCGCCGGCTACATGGTGTGGCGCGCGGGCTGGCGCAACATCGGCATCAACCTCGGCGGCGTCAAGTATCACGGCGCGGAAGTGATTCCGGTGATGATCACCGCCGTGTCGCTCGTCGTGTCGTACTTCTCCGGGCCGATGCTGAACTTCGGCGATTTCTCGCGCTACTGCCGCTCGTTCGGCGACGTGAAGCGCGGCAATTTCTGGGGGCTGCCGGTCAACTTCCTCGCGTTCTCGCTCGTCACGGTGATCACCACCGCCGCGACGCTGCCGGTGTTCGGCCAGCTCATCACGGACCCGGTCGAGACGGTCGGCCGCATCGACCATCCGACCGCGGTGATCCTGGGCGCGCTGACGTTCACGATCGCGACGATCGGCATCAACATCGTCGCGAACTTCGTGTCGCCCGCGTTCGATTTCTCGAACGTCGCGCCGCGCCTGATCAGCTGGCGCGCGGGCGGGATGCTCGCCGCCGTCGCGTCGATCTTCATCACGCCGTGGAACCTGTTCAACAACCCGGCCGTGATCCACTACACGCTCGACGTGCTTGGCGCGTTCATCGGCCCGCTGTACGGCGTGCTGATCGCCGACTTCTACCTCGTCAAGCGCGGCCGCCTCGTGCGCGACGACCTGTACACGATGTCGGAAAGCGGCGCCTACTGGTATACGGGCGGCGTGAATCGCCGCGCGCTTGCCGCGCTGCTGCCGGCCGCGGTGATCGCGGTCGCCTGCGTGATGGTGCCGGGTTGGGAGGGCGTCGCGAATTTCTCGTGGTTCATCGGCGCGGGGCTCGGCTTCGTGTTCTACCGGATGCTCGCGAGTGCGAAGGCGTAAGGAGCGGGCGATGAAGATCCGACTGATCAATCCGAATACGACGCAGCGGATGACCGACGCGATGGGCCGCTGCGCGCGCGAGGTCGCGGCCGCCGGCACGGAGATCGTGGCCGTGAGCCCGCCGATGGGTCCGCCGTCGATCGAAGGGTATTACGACGAGGCGCTCGCGACGCCGGGGCTGCTTGCCGAGATCGCGCAAGGCGAGCGCGACGGTTGCGACGCGTACGTGATCGCGTGTTTCGGCGATCCGGGCCTGTATGCGGCGCGTGAGCTCGCGCGCGGGCCGGTGATCGGCATCGCCGAGGCCGCGATGCATGCGGCGAGTGTGCTGGCGCCGGGATTTTCGGTCGTGACGACGCTCGCGCGCACCTGCGGGATGGCGTGGCACCTCGCGGAACGCTACGGGATGAAGCGGTTCTGCCGCAACGTGCGCGCGACCGACGTCGCGGTGCTCGAACTCGACCGGCCCGGCTCGGCCGCGCGCCGGATCATCGCCGACGAATGCCGGCGCGCGCTCGACGAGGACGGCGCCGACGCGATCGTGCTCGGCTGCGCGGGCATGGCCGAATTCGCGCACGAGATCGAGCAGCAGATCGGCGCGCCGGTGGTCGAGGGCGTCACGGCGGCCGTGAAGTGGGCCGAGGCGCTCGTCGCGCTGCGCCTCGCGACCGCGAAGCGCGGCGACTACGCGCGCCCGCTGCCGAAGCGCTACGACGGCGCGTTCGCCCGCTTCAGCCCGCCGGATGGCGAAGCGGCGGAGCCGGGCCCGAATTTGCCGCAACCGCACATACACACCGTCTGACACGCACTATCTGCGCCGCTGTATGGGCGCGTATGAGCGTTTTCGCTACACTGGGCCGTCATCGCATCGGCTCGTGCGGCCGGCCTCGGGCGCCGTGCAGCCGATGCGAACCCATTACTTCAGCAAGGCTTTCGCCGCACCTCGAACCCATGCCACTCGATCCCAATTATCCTCGCGACCTGATCGGCTACGGCCGCCATCCCGTGCAGGCGAACTGGCCGGGGCGCGCCCGCGTCGCCGTGCAATTCGTGCTGAACTACGAGGAGGGCGGCGAGAACTGCGTGCTGCACGGCGATCCGGGCTCCGAGCAGTTCCTGTCCGAAATCGTCGGCGCGGCCGCGTACCCGGACCGCCACATGAGCATGGAGTCGATCTACGAATACGGGTCGCGGGCCGGCGTGTGGCGCATCCTGCGCGAGTTCGAGAAGCGCGGATTGCCGCTGACGGTATTCGGCGTCGGCATGGCGATCGAGCGTCATCCGGAGCTTGCGCGCGCATTCGTCGAGCTCGGCCATGAAATCGCGTGCCACGGCTGGCGCTGGATCCACTACCAGAGCATGACGCCGGAGCTCGAAGCCGAGCACATGCGCCTCGGGATGGAGGCGATCGAGCGCGTGACGGGCGAGCGTCCGCTCGGCTGGTATACGGGCCGCGACAGCCCCAATACGCACCGCCTGGTCGCCGAATACGGCGGCTTCCTGTACGACTCCGACAACTACGGCGACGACCTGCCGTTCTGGATGGACGTCGAGGTGTCGGGCGGCCGCACGTCGCCGCAACTGATCGTGCCGTACACGCTCGACACGAACGACATGCGTTTCGCGACGCCGCAGGGCTTCAACACCGGCGACCACTTCTTCCAGTACCTGCGCGACGCCTTCGACGTGCTGTACGCGGAGGGCGACGAGGCGCCGAAGATGCTGTCGATCGGCATGCACTGCCGGCTACTCGGCCGGCCGGGCCGGTTCCGCGGGCTGCAGCGTTTTCTCGACCACATCGAGCAGCACGATCGCGTATGGGTGACGCGCCGTGTCGATATCGCGCGTCACTGGCGTGAACATCATCCGTATCAGCCCAATCATCGAAACGAAGGGAAAGCATGAAGGCGATGCGTTACACGTTGGAGCAACTGAACACGATGGCGCCCGGCGCATTCGTCGCGGCGCTGTCGGGCATCTTCGAACATTCGCCGTGGGTGGCCGAGGTCGCCGCGGGCAAGCGGCCGTTCGCGAGCATCGACGCGCTGCACGAGACGATGTCGGATGCGGTGGAAACCGGTGGCGAAGCGCGCCAGCTCGCCCTGATCAACGCCCACCCGGAGCTGGCCGGCAAGGCCGCCGTGCGCGGCGAGCTGACGGCCGAGTCGACCCGCGAGCAGAGCGGCGCGGGCCTCGACCAGTGCACGCAGGAAGAATTCGACAAGCTGCTGACGCTGAACCGCACGTATCGCGAGAAATTCGGCTTCCCGTTCATCCTCGCGGTGCGCGGCTATGACCGCCACGGCATCATCGCGAACTTCGAGTCGCGCGTGAATCATTCGCGCGACGAGGAGCTGCGCGCGAGCCTCGACCAGATCTACCGGATCGCGCGCTTTCGCCTCGACGACCTGATCGACGCCTGACGTCGACGCCTGACCCCGCACTCTGGGCCGCCGCGTCGCGGCGGCCCGATCGCTTCACTGAAACAAGGAAACATCATGGCTGTTCCGCTTCTCGATCCGAACGCACCCGATTTCACGCGGCGCTACGTGAACCTTGCCGACCCGCGTCTCGGTGCGCAGGCGCTCGAGGCCAGCGACGATTTCTTCGCGCCGAAGGAGCGAATGCTGAACCCCGAGCCGGCCGTCTTCATTCCCGGCAAGTACGACGATCACGGCAAGTGGATGGACGGCTGGGAAACGCGCCGCAAGCGTACGACCGGCTACGACTGGTGCATCGTCAAGCTCGCGCGGCCGGGCGTGATCAAGGGCTTCGACATCGACACGAGCCACTTCACCGGCAACTTTCCGCCGGCCGCGTCGATCGAGGCCGCGTTCGTGGCCGACGGCGCGCCGACGCAGGCGACCGACTGGGTCGAGATCGTGCCGTCGACGACGCTGCAGGGCAACAGCCACCACTACGTCGAAGCGAGCGACGCGCGTGCGTTCACGCACCTGCGCGTGAACATCTACCCGGACGGCGGCATCGCGCGCCTGCGCGTGTACGGCCAGCCGCGGCTCGACTGGGCCGGCGCGAGCGCGACCGAGCAGTTCGATCTCGCGGCGATGGAAAACGGCGGCTACGTGGTGGCCGCGAACAACCAGCACTTCGGCGTCGCGTCGAACCTGCTGCTGCCGGGCCGCGGCGTGAACATGGGCGACGGCTGGGAAACCCGCCGCCGCCGCGAACCGGGCAACGACTGGGCGATCATCGCGCTCGCGCAGCCGGGCGTGATCCGCAAGATCGAAGTCGATACCGCGTTCTTCAAGGGCAACTACCCGGACCGCTGCTCGATCCAGGCCGCGTACGTGTCGGGCGGCACCGACAGCTCGCTGATCACGCAGTCGATGTTCTGGCCGGTGCTGCTCGGCGAGCAGAAGCTGCAGATGGACAAGCAGCACTACTTCGAACATGAGATCGCGTCGCTCGGCCCGGTCACGCACGTGCGGCTGAACACCATTCCGGACGGCGGCGTGTCGCGCCTGCGCCTGTGGGGGACGCTCGACAAATGAAGACGCTTGCCATCGAACCGCTGACCAGGGAAACCTTCGCGCCGTTCGGCGACGTGATCGAAACGGAAGGGGCGAAGCAGATCCCGATCAACCTCGGCACGACGATCCGCTTTCACGATCTCGCGAAAGTCGACGTGGCCGACGAAGGCGGCCGCCCGCTCGTCAACCTGTTTCGCGGCCAGCCGCGCACGCTGCCGTTCGAAGTGAAGATGCTGGAGCGGCACCCGCTCGGCAGTCAGGCGTTCGTGCCGCTGAACGACCGGCCGTATCTCGTCGTCGTCGCGCCGGCGGGCGATCTCGATCCGGCGAAGATCCGCGCGTTCGTCACGAGCGGCTGGCAGGGCGTGAACTACGCGAAGGGCGTGTGGCATCACCCGCTGATCGCGCTCGGCGGCGTCAGCGACTTCATCGTCGTCGATCGTGGCGGCGACGGCCTGAACCTGAACGAGCAGGATCTGCCGGAATCGCTGTGGCTCACCGACGACGCGCTGCATGCGTTGACGGCCTGAGTCGGGCCGATCGTCCGTCGATCGAAACCCGCGCGATTCGCGCGGGTTTTTTCATGCGCGTCGTTTTCAGGCGAATCAGGCCGCCGCGCCCTTGCGCGTGTCGCGCGCACCCTGACTGCGGCGGCGGCTCGCGACCGGCGCATGCCGCGCCATCAGCTCGGCCACCCAATCGACGAATACGCGCAGCTTCGCGCTGACGTGCCGGTTCGGCGGGAAGGCGACATACATCGGCATCGGTTCGAGTTGCCACTGCTCGAACAGCGGCACCAGCTCGCCGCTCGCGCGATGCGCGGCGGCCATGTAGTCCGGCAGCCACAGGATGCCGAGCCCCGCGAGGCCGGCTTCGAGGTACGCATTGCCGTCGTCGACCGCGAGCACGTAGCGCCCGCGCACGTTGACCTGCTCGCCGTCGCGTGCCATCGCGAACGGCAGCGTCTTGCCGGTGCGCGCCCACAGAAAGCCGACGACCCGGTGATGCGTATCCTCGAGTTCATCTGGATGCGATGGCGTGCCGGCGCGCGCGAGATAGGCGGGCGATGCGTACACGCCGAGCCGCAGGTCGCCGATGTGGCGTGCGACCAGCGCGCGGTCGGTCGGCTCGCCGCCGCGCACGACGCAATCGACGTTTTCGCCGATCACGTCGACCACGCGGTCGCTCACGCCCATGTCGAGCTGGATGTCCGGATGGCGCGCATGAAACGCGGGAAGCGCCGGGATCAGGATCAGGCGCGCGAACGGGGTCGGCACGTCCACCCGCAGCCGCCCGCGCGGCGACGCCGACGCCGCGGACAGGCTCGTTTCGGCATCGTCCATGTCGGCCAGCAGCCGCACGACGCGCTCGTAGTATGCGGCGCCGTCCGCGGTGACGACGACCTTGCGGGTCGTGCGATTGAACAATTTCACGCGCAGTCGCGCCTCGAGCTGCTGCACCAGTTGCGTGACGGTGGTGCGGCTCATGTGCAGCGTGTCGGCTGCCTTCGTGAAGCTGCCGGCTTCCACCACGCGGGCGAACGCCTGCATTGCGTCGAATCGATCCATCGGGTCGGGGCTCCGCGTCGGTCGCAGATTGTTTGGGGCGAGCAAACAGTGTTGGACAGGGTTGCCGGTTTATCCGCCGCGCAACGGTCCTTAAAGTGCCTCCATCGTTGATGCAAGGGCATGTCGCCCGACAAGACCGATGGAGGTGTCGAATGGCAAAGCGTAGCGTAGTTTTCCCGCCGGGTCGCCAGGCGCTGTACGACCGCAACCGTTACTCGCCGGCGCTGCGCTCGAACGGCTTCCTGTTCGTGTCCGGGCAGGTCGGCAGCCGAGAGGACGGTTCGCCCGAGCCGGAACTCGGCGCGCAGGTCCGCCGCGCGTTCGACAACCTGAATGGGGTGCTGCGGGCGGCCGGCTGCACGTTCGACGACGTCGTCGACGTGACGGTGTTCCTCGTCGATCCCGAGGCGACGTTCGAGCGCGTCTGGGAAATCGTGCCCGAATACTGGGGCGACGCACCGCATCCGACGCTGACCGCCGTCGGCGTGACCTGGCTGTACGGCTTCCAGTTCGAGATCAAGGCGATCGCGCGGCTGCCGGAGACGGTCGACGCGTGAGTCGAGCGTTGCGGTTCGACGTTCCGCGAAGCGGACGACGCGATGCGCGACCGACGCGCGAAGCGCATTCAGCTCCGCGCGGGCAAAAAAACGGGCCCGTCACCGGGCCCGAGAACGAGAGGCTGGCGCCGGCGAATGATTTCCGGTGCCCGGCGGGCGGCTTACTTGACCGCGCCGCCCTCGAACCACGCGGCGAGCTTCGTTCGCTCGTCGTCGGTCATGTGCGTGACGTTGCCGATCGGCATCGCCTTCAGGCGCACGGCCTGGTCGTAGATGCGCTGCGCGTTCTTCGACACTTCGTCGGGCGTGTCGAACATCACGCCGGCGGGCGCGCTGCCCATCAGCGTCGGCTTGGCCGAGTGGCACGCGACGCAGCGCTGCTGCAGGATCGGCATGATGTCGTTGATCACGATCTTCGGTGCGTTGGCCGCTTGCGCTTCCGGCGCCACCGGCTTCGGCATCGTCCACACCAGCGCGCCCGACAGCAGCGCGACGCCGCCGATCGGCAGGTACCACAGCTGCTTGCCGCGGTGGCGCATCACGAAGAACTGGCGAATCAGCGCGCCGGCCAGCATGATCAGCACGAGCACGACCCAGTTGAACTTGTTCGTGTACGTCATCGCATAGTGGTTCGACAGCATCGCGAACACGACCGGCAGCGTGAAGTAGGTGTTGTGCACCGAGCGCTGCTTGCCGCGCTTGCCGTAGATCGGATTCGGTTCCTCGCCCTTGAGCATCTTGTCGACCATCTTGCGCTGGCCCGGGATGATCACGAAGAACACGTTCGCCGACATGATCGTCGCGAGCATCGCGCCGACGATCAGGTAGGCGGCCCGGCCCGAGAAGATGTGGCATGCGAGGTACGCGGCGATGACGACGTACAGGCCCACGCAGATGCCGAGCACGCGGTCGTTGGTGCCGACGATGCGGCACAGCGAGTCGTAGACGATCCAGCCGGCCGCGAGGAAGCCGAGCGCGGAGGCGACGGCGACCACCGGGCCCATGTCGAGCACGTTCTTGTCGATCAGGTACGTGTTCGGGGCGAGCAGGTACAGCACGAAGAACAGCGTGAAGCCCGACAGCCACGTCGTGTACGACGGCCACTTCGACCAGTGCAGGTCGTCCGGCATTTCCGGCGGGGCGACCGTGTACTTCTGCATGTTGTAGAAACCGCCGCCGTGGACGTGCCACAGCTCGCCGAACACGCCGCGCTTGCGCTGGTTCGCGTCGGTCGGCGGTTTCAGGCTGTTGTCGAGCGCGACGAAATAGAACGACTCGCCGATCCACGCGATGGCGACGATGACGTGCAGCCATCGCAGCGCGAGGTTCAGCCAGTCGGTGATGAAGCCTTCCATGAAACTCCTCCAGACTCAGATCGTTTGTCTTGATGCGGGCGCTGATTCGTCTGTCAGCTGCCGCGATAGGTGCTGTACGACCACGGCGACACGAGCAGCGGCACGTGGTAGTGCGCGCCGGTGTCGGCGATGCCGAAGCGCAGCACGACGCGGTCGACGAAGCGGGGTTCGGGCACCTTCACGCCGAGCGACGCGAAGTAGTCGCCGGCATGGAACACGAGTTCGTATTCGCCGGCGGCGAGCGCGGCGCCTTCGAGCAGCGGTTCGTCGCAGCGGCCGTCGCTATTGGTCAGCACGGTCTTGATCGCGCGGCGCGATTCGCCGTCCAGCGCGTAGAGGTCGACCTTGATGGCCGCGCCGGGACGGCCGTGCGCCGTATCGAGTACGTGGGTAGTGAGCTTTCCCATTCGTTGTGTCCTTGTGTGAATGCGAGGTTCGGCGGCGACCCGATCCATGACTGTGCGGCGGATCGAGGCTCCACGTCACGTGGCTACATACCCGTCGGCGAGCGTGAAGCGAGCGCCGTGCAGGCATTGTAAAAAGGTTCCCCGTGCAAATACGTGCGCGATATCGAAGATAATGCGCCGCGCATGAGCGGCTGTCGACGGCCCGCCCGACAGGGCTTCGCGCGTGGATGCCGGGCGCCCGGCGGGGCGGCGGGCGGCGTACCATACCGAATCCCTGAAGGACGGTATTCGGGATCGCGCATTGTGCGCGGCGCGCGCTTGGGCGATCCTCCCGCCGTGCGCGTCGGCCCGTGGCCCGCGCGTACCCCGAAGACGGCGAGCACGCCGGGTAACCGGGCCAGGGCGTTCGAACGGACGCAGGCACCGGGGCGTGCCGCGATTCAGCGTTCGAACGGCTGTGTGACCGCCTCCAGGGCAACCCGGGAGGCAGACCGACGCGGAGAACGCATGAATCTCGAGCAGCACGCCGGCGCACGCGCGCCGAACCCCACCTCATCCCGCCCGACGACGCTGCTGGTCAAGCACGCCGACGTGCTCGTGACCATGGACGACACGCGCCGCGAGCTGCGCGACGCGGGGCTCTACATCGAAGACAACCGGATCGTCGCGGTCGGCCCGAGCGCCGAGCTGCCCGACACGGCCGACGAAGTGCTCGACCTGCGCGGCCACCTCGTGATCCCGGGGCTCGTGAACACGCATCACCACATGTACCAGAGCCTCACGCGCGCGGTGCCGGCCGCGCAGAACGCCGAACTGTTCGGCTGGCTCACGAACCTGTACCGGATCTGGGCGCACCTGACGCCCGAGATGATCGAGGTGTCGACGCTCACCGCGATGGCCGAGCTGCTGCAGTCGGGCTGCACGACGTCGAGCGATCATCTGTACATCTATCCGAACGGCAGCCGGCTCGACGACAGCATCGGCGCCGCGCGGCGGATCGGCATGCGCTTTCACGCGAGCCGCGGCGCGATGAGCGTCGGCCAGCGCGACGGCGGGCTGCCGCCCGATTCGGTCGTCGAGCGCGAACCGGATATCCTGCGCGACACGCAGCGCCTGATCGAGACCTATCACGACGAAGGGCGCTACGCGATGCTGCGCGCGGTGGTCGCGCCGTGCTCGCCATTCTCGGTGAGCCGCGAGTTGATGCGCGACGCGGCCGTGCTCGCGCGCGAATACGGCGTGTCGCTGCACACGCACCTCGCGGAGAACGTCAACGACATCGCATACAGCCGCGAGAAGTTCGGGATGACGCCGGCCGAATACGCGGAAGACCTCGGCTGGGTCGGCCACGACGTGTGGCATGCGCACTGCGTGCAGCTCGACGATGCGGGCATCGGCCTGTTCGCGCGCACCGGCACGGGTGTCGCGCATTGCCCGTGCTCGAACATGCGGCTCGCGTCCGGCATCGCGCCGGTGAAGAAGATGCGGCTCGCAGGCGTGCCGGTGGGGCTCGGCGTCGACGGTTCCGCGTCGAACGACGGCGCGCAGATGGTCGCCGAGGTACGCCAGGCGCTGCTGTTGCAGCGCGTCGGCTTCGGGCCCGACGCGATGACCGCGCGCGAAGCGCTCGAGATCGCGACGCTCGGCGGCGCGAAGGTGCTCAACCGCGACGACATCGGCGCGCTGAAACCCGGCATGGCCGCGGATTTCGCCGCGTTCGACCTGCGTCAGCCGCTGTTCGCGGGCGCGCTGCACGATCCGGTCGCGGCGCTCGTGTTCTGCGCGCCGTCGCAGACGGCGTACACGGTGGTGAACGGCAAGGTGGTGGTGCGCGAAGGGCGGCTGGCGACGCTCGATCTGCCGCCCGTGATCGAGCGTCACAACGCGCTTGCGCACGCGCTCGTGGAAGTGTCGCGCTGACGCGTCGGCGCGGAGGTCGCGCAGCACGTTGCGGATCGGTTGCGCGGCCGTGGCGGCCACCGCCCGCCGCGCAACCCGCCGCGGCCACGCGCAACGGCGTGACCGGCGCGCGCGCGGGGCGCGCCCTGTGCGCTTACGCCTCGATCAGCGTGCGGGTCGCTTCGGCGACGAGGCTGCGCAGCCAGCGCACTTCGTCGGAGTAATGGCAGCGCTCGTGCCACAGCTGGTAGTACTGCATCGGCGGGAAATCGAGCGGCGCGGGCACGACCGACAGCGGCAGGAACTTCGCGTAATGATCGGCGAACAGCCGCGTGGTCGTGAAGATCAGGTCCGACTTCACGAGCACGTAAGGCGCGAGGTTGAAGTACGGCAGCGTGACGACCACGTGGCGCTTGAGCCGTTCGCGCGCGAGATGCACGTCGATCGCGCCGCGCTGGCCGACCGAGTACGGCGTCGGCGCGAGATGCGGCGCGTTCAGGTACTGGTCGAGCGTGAGCCCGCCGCGCTTCGCGAACGGGTGCGTGTTGCTCATCAGGCAGACGATTTCGTCGACGAACAGGTTCGACAGGTGCAGTTGCTCGGGCGGCTCGGGCCAGTTGCCGACGACGATGTCGAGCTTGCCGTCTTCCAGCGCGAGCTCGTAGTCGAACGCGGGGCCGAGCGAGTGGAACTCGAGCGTCGCATTCGGCGCGGCCAGGCGAAAACGTTCGACGACGGTCGGCACGAACAGCACGTTCAGGTAGTCGGGGCAGCCGATCCGGTAGCAGCGGATCGACGTGGCCGGGTCGAAGTTGTGCTGCTGGAACTTGATGCGCTCGATTTCACGTAGTGCGTTCTGCACGGGCTCGAGCAGGCGCAGCCCGTATTCGGTCGGCACCATGCCGGACTTGCCGCGCACCAGCAGCGGATCGCCGGTGATGTCGCGCAGGCGCCGCAGCGCGGCGCTGATCGCCGGTTGCGACTGGTTCAGTTTGACGGCCGCGCGCGTGACGCTGCGCTCCATCAACAAGGTGTGCAAGACGCGCAAGAGGTACGTGTCGATCGCCTCGCGTTGCTGACTCATGTTATCTCCGGGTTATATGGCTGGGCTGATCGAGGAGTGGGTGGGGTATATCGTTTTTAATATGAACGAAAATCAGCGTCAAGAGATGGATACCCGCAGGTATCCGCCGGCCGGGCCGCGACAAGGGGCCTGAACGGATGGGCGCGCGGCGCCGCGCGGATCCGTATTGCGCAGATCCGGACCGCGGCGCGACGGGTGGCGACGGGTGCGTCAGTCGTCGATGCGCATGCCGACCTTCAGCGTGACCTGCCAGTGCACGACCTGATCGCCTTCGATGTGGCCGCGCGTTTCGGTCACCTGGAACCAGTGCAGGTTGTGCAGCGTCTTGCCGGCTTTCGAGATCGCGTTGCGAATCGCGTCGTCGCTCGATTGCCGCGACGATCCGGTCAGCTCGATCATCTTGTACACGTGGTCGCTCATGATGCCTCCCTGGGATATCGATCTGTTTTGCCGGTGCAAGGCGCGGTCCCGCTTCGGTCCCGCTACGGTCCCGCGTGCGTGCCCGGCTTCTTGAGTGATAGGTATGATGGGCGGCAACTGCAACCCATATCGGAGACGACGAACGTGGAAGTCGGATTTTGCGGACCGGGATTGATGGGCGCGCCGATGATTCGGCATTTGCTGGCGGCCGGGCATCGCGTGAGCGTGTGGAACCGCTCGCGCGAGAAGGCCGAGGCGCTGGTGAAGGACGGCGCGCAGGTGGTCGGCACGCCGCGCGAGCTGGCCGAACGCGTCGAGACGGCGTTCGTGTGCGTGCTCGACGGCCGGGCGGTCGGCGACGTCGTGTTCGGCGAGCACGGGCTGCTTTCCGGTGACGCGAGCGCGCGTCGCGTGCGGCGCATCGTCGATCATTCGAGCATTCCGCCCGCCGTCACGCGCGACTATGCGGCGCGTGCGGCCGCGCTCGGCGTCGGCTGGGTCGATGCGCCGGTGTCCGGCGGCGTGCCGGGCGCGCAGGCCGGCACGCTCGCGGTGATGGCCGGCGGCCGCGCGGCCGATCTCGATGCGGTGCGCCCGTTGATCGATACGTACGCGTCGCGCATCACGCACATGGGCGACGCGGGGGCGGGCCAGACGGCGAAACTGTGCAACCAGGCGATCGTCACCGCGACGGTCACCGCGATCGCCGAGGCGGTCGGCCTGGCGCAGGCGAGCGGCATCGACGCCGCGCGTCTGGCCGAGGCGCTGGCGGGCGGATGGGCCGATTCGGTGCTGCTGCAGACCTTCGTGCCGCGCATGACGTCGGGCGGCCATCCTGCGATCGGCGCGCTGAGTACGTTTCAAAAGGATGTCGACGCCATCGCGGACGCCGCGCGCGACACGGGCGCGGTGATGCCCGTGTCGGCCACCGTGCAGCAGGTGCTGAGGCTCGGCGCCGCGCAGGGGCTGGCCGGCGCCGATTTCGCCGCGTTCATCGACATTGTGCGGCCGGGAAACGGTCGCCGGCAGGCGCCGTGACGGGCAAGCAGGGCGCGTGAATGGCAGATGGGCCGCCCGGAGGCGGCCCATCGAATGACTGGCGGATCAGCCGAGCGAGCGGGGTGTCGTATCGCCGGCGTTCTGGCGGCCGAGGCCGCCGCGCAGGCTCGCTTTCGTGCCCGCACCAAACTCGGGCAGGATGCGCGCACGCGCGCGACTGGCGAACACGAGGAAGCCGAAGCCGTTCGCTTCGTACCAGTAACCACCGTTCTCGAGGCCGTCGAGCGGTTGCTCGAGCGCGTTGGCGATCGATTCGATGCAGCGCTTGCGCAGCTCGGCGATGGCCGGATAGGGCGGCTGCGCGCCGCGCACGCTGCACAGGAGCACGTCGAGGCCGGGCAGCACGTGCGCATAGAGGACGGGCTCGTCCTGCGCGCGGGCGCGGGCAATCTTGGTGTCGAGCTGGGCAAACGGCTTCGAGTGGCGCAAGACCGCGAGGAACGACTCCTGGCCATCCTGCGGCGCACGCCGACGTTTTTTCGGGAAGGACATAAACACTCGCCTCAAAAACAATTGCAAGAAATGCGGCACTTTCATGCGACCCACTCCCGGCTATGTACGCCGCATGTCGATCCTTTATAGCACACGAAAATGCTGCATTCGTGCAGTACGACGATCAATGTCTCCCGTCGACCTGCTCGCCATGATCGACACAGCCAGCGTCTTGGCGCCCGTACTGTCGTTTAGTCTCCATCATAGACCTGCTTTTCCCGCGCGTGCATTCGCCCGTCACAAAAAAGTGAGATGGGCCGCATGCGGCGGTGCATCGCATGCGCAATAAAAAGGCCCGCACGGGGCGGGCCTGGCACGCGAAGCGTGGCGCGATCAGCGCTGCTTGAGCGAATCGCGGATCTCGCGCAGCAGCACGATGTCTTCCGGCGTCGCGGCCGGCGCGGCTTCTTCCGGCTTGCGCAGCTTGTTGATGAATTTCACCATCAGGAAAATGATGAACGCGAGGATCACGAAATTGATCGCCACGGTGATGAACGAACCGTAGCCGAATGCGGCGACGCCCGCGGCCTGCAGGTCCTTGAACGAATCGGGATTACCCTTGAACGACGGGGGGATGGTGCCGAGCAGAATGAACTTGTTCGAGAAATCCAGGCCGCCGGTCAGCACGCCGATGACCGGCATGATGAGGTCCTTCACGACCGAGTCGACGATCTTCGAGAACGCGCCGCCGATGATCACGCCGACGGCGAGATCCATCACGTTGCCCTTGACGGCGAACTCCTTGAATTCCTTGATGATGCTCATGAGCGGCTTTCTCCTGTTTGGGGGCGGGGGAGGCGTGCCGCGACGCGCAGGATTGCCTTGCGTCGAATGAGGGTCGGTGGCACGCCGATGGCCGCATGATAGCGAACGTGCCCCATTGCCGGTAGTCCATCTTGAAATGATTGACAAATCCGCGCGTCGGCAGCGGGCGGCCATGCGGCAGCGCGCGGCGTGCGCGGCCGGGCGTCGAAACGGACGTCGACGCCTGGCCGTCGGTGCTTCAGGTGTTGTCGTCGGTCCAGCCGTCGTCGTTGCTGCCGAGGTCCATGCCGCCACCGCCACCATTGCCGTCGCTCCAGCTCGAATCGTCGCCGCGGCCGAGGTCGAAGCCCGGGTCGGCCTCCTGCCGGTGGCGTTCGCCGTCGACGATCACGTCGCGTTCGACCACGCGCTCGCGGCCGCCCGACATCGCTTCGCCGAGCAGCACGCCGGTCAGGAGCCCGCCCATCCCGCCGCCGAAACCGCCGCCTTGCTGAATCACGACGGGCGGCTGCTGTTGCGGATAGGGCTGTTGCGGCGGATAGGGCTGCTGCTGATACGGCTGGCCCTGGGCGCCCGTCATGCGGTCGGCTTCCTGCGCGTACACGGAGCCGCTGCCGTTCGCCGGCGCCGCGTGCTGCGCCGCCGGGTCGGGACGGCCTTCGACGCGCGCCTTCACGCTGGCGTGGCGCTGTTCGAGTTCATCGACGCGATACGGCGGCACCGGATTCTTGCCGCTCGAGAGCGTCTCGACGAGCGTGCGCGCGTCGTTCTCGATCGCTTCGAGCTCGCCGGTCAGCGCCGCGGCGCCGGGCGCCGTCGACAGCTTCGCATCGAGCTTCAGCGGCCGGATGTCGTTCAGCACGTCGGTCGCGCGCTTGAGCTGCGTGCGGCGTTCGTCGTCGGCGCGGCCGTCGTCGGCCGTGCGCGCGCGTCGCAGCGTCCAGCGCAGCACCAGCGCGATCACGGCGACGATCAGCCCGAGGCCGATCCACATGCCGGTCGACGGGCCGTGTTTTTCGGCCGGCGCGACGGCGGGAGCGAGCCCCGGCTGCAGGGTGCCCGCCTGCGCGGCCGACGGCGCGTTGCCGCTCACGCGCGCGGCATCGGCGCGAATGCGCGACTCCGTCTGCGCGAAGCGCGACGCGTCGGTGAACTTCAGTTGCGGATCGAGCGATTTCGCGCGCTGCAGTTGCGCGAGCGCGTCGGACGCGCGGCCTTCCCGGTCCAGCACCTGCGCATACAGGTAGCGCGCGTGCGCGTTGTTCGGATGGGCGTCGATGACTTGCGACAACTGCGTGTCGGCTTGCTGCCAGTTGCGCTGCGCGATCGATTGCTCGACCTGCTGCAGCGACGGGACCGCAAACGCGGCGGACGACAGCAACATCAGCGAGAGGCCGAGTGCGGCGAGAGATTTCTTCATGGTCGAACCGGGCGCGACGCGCCCGTCTCCTGACGATCGGTTCGCGCCGCGCGCCCGGGCCGGGGCGCGACGCGGGGGCTCGCGGCGGCGGTTACTGCGCGGGCGTATCGAGCTGCTTCTTCAGCGCGGCGAGACGATCTTCGACCGACGGGCCCTTGTTCAACGCGGCGAGCTTGTCCTCGAGCGCCTTGCCGCTCGACGTGTCGGCGGAATTGAGGCGCGCGTCCGAGCGGGCGTTCTGCAGCGCGACCTTGTCCTCGAGCTTCTGGAAATCCTCGGACAGGTTCTTGCCGCCGATGCCGCCCAGCGCGCTGGCGGCCACGTCCTTCGCCTGCGCGATTTCCTGCTTGGCCTGCAGGATGTTCGAGCGCGCGTTGAGGTCGTTGCGGCGCTGGCGCATGTCGGCGATCTGCCCCTTCAGCTTGTCGACCGACGGCTCGAGCGTCGCCAGTTCGGCCGCGAGCGCATCGCGCTCGGCTTCCGCGTTGGACTGTGCGGCGAGCGCCTCGCGGGCGAGCGCTTCGTCGCCGGCCTGCAGCGCACGCTTCGCGCCGTCCTCGTACTTCTTCACCTTGTCGTCGGCCGCATCGCGCTTGCTGCGCTGGGTGGCGACCTGTGCCTCGATCTCGATCAGCGAATTCTCGGCACGGCCGATGCTGTCGTCGAGCTCCCGCACGATCTGCCGTGCGTCGCGCGACGGATCCTGTACCGAATCGGCCGCATCGTTCAGCAGGCCTTTGATCGTGCGCGAAATAGAGTCGAAAAGCGACATGAAATCCTCCGTGGTTGAAAGGCGCCGCGTGACCGCGGCAATGCCCGCTGCGAGCTGGTCCCGCTACGGTTCCGCTACGGTTCCGGCCCGCGTGAGCCGGCGGATATTACACCACCGGTTCACTTAAATACGGCTTAAACGCGCGAGTTCAAGCGGCTCGTGCATCAGGATGCCCAACCTTTCGCGGCTGAAAGAAACGCGTGCGCACGCGCCGTGTCGCGTGTCCATCATAGGCCGAGGATGCCGACAATACGTGCCGGAAATCACGCCATTGCGGGAATTTTTACAAAAAATCGCGAAGGCCCCCGGTCGATTTCATTAAAATGCGCTGTCACGTCGCGGGAACGGATCGCCGCGCGGCGGGGTCTGTCGACGTGACAGCCGCATCTCGATGCACCCACTCTGATTCATCCGCTTGCATTTCCGCATGCGTCCGAGGGCGCCACGACCGCCCGCCATTCCGACATGCCAATTATCAAACGACCGCCTTCTTCTTCCGACAGGAACGAACCCCACTACACGCTGCGCCGTTCGCCGTCCGGAGCCTATTACCCCGATGACGACGATCGCGACGACGGCCGCCGTGCGCAGCAGCGCGGTGGCGGAGGGCGCCGCCGCACGTTCGGCTCGCGCGTCGCGCTGTGGTTCGTCGGCCTCATCGCGACGCTCGCGGTCGTCGGCGCGCTGATCGTCGGTTACGCGCTCGTCGTGATGGCGCCGCAACTGCCGTCGCTCGATGCGCTGACGAATTACCAGCCGAAGGTGCCGCTGCGCGTGTTCACCGCCGACCACGTGCTGATCGGCGAGTTCGGCGAGGAGCGCCGCAGCCTCGTGCGCTTCCAGGACATTCCCGACGTGATGAAGAAGGCCGTGCTCGCGATCGAGGACTACCGCTTCTACGAGCACGGCGGCGTCGATTTCCTCGGCATCCTGCGCGCGGGCGTGGCCGACCTGATGCACGGCGGCGCGCGCCAGGGCGCGAGTACGATCACGATGCAGGTCGCGCGCAACTTCTTCCTGTCGAGCGAGAAGACCTACACGCGCAAGATCTACGAAATGCTGCTCGCGTACAAGATCGAGAAGGCCCTGACGAAGGACCAGATCCTCGAGCTGTACATGAACCAGATCTATCTCGGCCAGCGTTCGTACGGCTTCGCGGCCGCCGCGCGCGTGTACTTCGGCAAGGACCTGAAGGACATCACGCTCGCGGAAGCGGCGATGCTCGCGGGGCTGCCGAAGGCGCCGTCCGCGTACAACCCGGTCGTCAATCCGAAGCGCGCGAAGGTGCGTCAGGAATACATCCTGAAGCGCATGCTCGACATCGGCTACATCACGCAGCCGCAGTACGACCAGGCGATCAAGGAAGAGATTCACGTGCGCACGCCGGGCAACCAGTACGCGGTGCACGGCGAGTACGTCGCCGAGATGGTGCGGCAGATGATGTACGAGCAATACAAGGACGAAACCTACACGCGCGGGCTGACCGTCACGACGACGATCAATTCGGCCGACCAGGAAGCCGCATACCAGGCCGTGCGTCGCGGGATTCTCGACTACGAGCGCCGCCACGGTTATCGCGGCCCCGAAGCGTCGATCAACCTGCCCGCGGCCGGCGACGAGCGCGACGAGGCGATCGACGACGCGCTCGCCGACCACCCGGACAACGGCGACCTGCAATCGGCGGTCGTGCTGTCGGCGTCGCCGAACGCGGTCGAGGTGCAGTTCGTCGGCGGGGCGACTACGACGATCGGCCCGGCCGGGCTGCGTTTCGTGTCGGCCGCGCTGGGCCCGCGCGCGAACAACGCGCTGCGCATCAAGCCGGGCTCGGTCGTGCGCGTGCTGAAGGACGGCAAGACGGGCTGGCAGGTCGTGCAGTTGCCGCAGGTCGAAGGCGCGCTCGTCGCGATCGCGCCGCAGGACGGCGCGATCCGCTCGCTCGTCGGCGGCTTCGACTTCAACAAGAGCAAGTTCAACCACGTGACGCAGGCGTGGCGTCAGCCGGGCTCGTCGTTCAAGCCGTTCATCTACTCGGCGTCGCTCGACAAGGGGATGGGCCCGGCGACGATGATCAACGACGCGCCGCTGTACTTCCCGCCGAGCGTGCCGGGCGGCACCGCGTGGGAGCCGAAGGACGACGACCAGCCGGACGGCCCGATGACGATGCGCACCGGCCTGCAGCGTTCGAAGAACCTCGTGTCGATCCGGATCCTCGCGTCGATCGGCACGCAGTACGCGCAGCAGTACGTGACGCAGCGCTTCGGCTTCGATCCGGCGAAGACGCCGCCGTACCTGCCGATGGCGCTCGGCGCGGGGCTCGTGACGCCGCTGCAGCTCGCCACCGGCTACGCGGTGTTCGCGAACGGCGGCTACAAGGTCGACCCGTACCTGATCGCCGAAGTCGACGACGCGCGCGGCCAGCCGATGCAGAAGTCGCAGCCGGTGGTCGCCGGCAGCACGGCGCCGCGCACGATCGAAGGCCGCAATGCGTACGTGATGAACAGCCTGCTGCATTCGGTCGCGACGGCCGGCACGGGCGCGGGCACCAACGCGCTGGGCCGCAACGACCTGCAGGGCAAGACGGGTACGACGAACGATGCGAAGGATGGCTGGTTCGCCGGCTACCAGCAGTCGCTCGTCGCGGTGGCTTGGATGGGCTTCGACCAGCCGAAGAGCCTGGGCAGCCGCGAATTCGGCGCGCAGCTCGCGCTGCCGATCTGGGTGAACTACATGCGCACCGCGCTGAACGGCGTGCCCGAGCAGCAGATGCCGATGCCGGACGGCCTGACCACGATCGACGGCGAGCTGTACTACGCCGATCGCACGCCGGGCAACGGCTTCGTCGCGAACGTCGACATCAACCCGGCCGAGAACGCGATCAGCGCGAACGACGCCCTCGGTTCCGCCGGCGCGGCAGGGCTGGCGCCGCCGCCCGTCACGCCGCAGGAGAAGCAGCAGATCATGGACATGTTCGAGAGCAAGTAAGCGATACGCCGTTCTCCGCGCATGCGACGGGCGCCTTCGGGCGCCCGTTTTTTTGCGTGCGGCCGGGCGGCAAAGACGGTGAATCAGAACGACGCGCAGGCCGGCACGACGGTCATGCCGACCGATTGCTGATGAAATCGCTCGACGTACGCTTGCCGGATCGCGGCGAGCCGTGCGCGCGTGTCCGGCGTATCGTCGGCGATGATACGGATCACGAAACTGTCTTCGCGCGTGATCGCGCCGCTCGCGCGGTCGCGCCACTGACCGTGCGTGTCCCAGTACGTGAGGCCGTCGGGGAAGCGTGGCGTGACCGTGTCGGCGAGGAATGCCGCGCGTTCGGCATCGGTGACGGGGCCGCGCCCGGCGATGTCGCGCCCGAACAGCAGGTCGGCCTGCAGCATGCGGCTTTCGCCCGGCCGCGCGCAGGACGCAGATTGCGCGGTGGAGGTGGACGAGGGTGGCGCCGCGCAACCGGCGAGCAGGGCGAGCACCGCAGCGCATGCGGCCAGCCGCCGCATCTGCCCATTTCGTGACGATCGACCTTCGCGCGCGCAAAACGCCGCCCGCTCAACCACTTGCGCGCTTGTCCGGCGGGTTATCAACAGGGCTGTCAACATAATCTGGGGATAACCCCGGGTCGGTCTGCGCACGCACGACGCGTGGTCAGTGCTGCAGTTGCGCATGCGCGAGGTGCATGCCGAGCGTGGCGGGATCGGTGTTCGTGCCCGATAGCAGCACGCCGACGCGCTTGCCCTGCAGCGTTTCGCGCAGCGGGCCGAGGAGCGCCGCGAGCGCGGCCGCGCAGGCCGGCTCCACCGACAGTTTCAGGTGCGAGAACAGGAACAGCATCGCGGTGCGCAGTGCATCGTCGGAGACGGTAACGATGCGATCGAGATGGCGCCGGCACAGCTGATAGCTGTATTCCTCGGTATGCGGCGCCATCAGCGAATCGGCGATCGACTGCATCGCGCTCATCTTGATCGTGTGATTGGCCGCGAAGCTGCGGCTCATCGCGTCGGCGCCTTCCGGCTCGACGCCGTACATGTGCACGCGCGGATTCGCGAGCCGCAGCGCGGTCGCCATGCCGGCCGCGAGCCCGCCGCCGCCGATCGGCACGATCACCGCGTCGAGGTCCGGCGTCTGCGTCGCCCATTCGTAGCCGAGCGTCGCGGTGCCGAGGATCGTGTGATAGCCGTTGAACGGATGAATGAAGAAGCGGCCTTCCTCGGCCTCGATGCGCCGCACGAGGTCGAATGCCTGCGACGCGCTGCCCGCGAGCACGACTTCCGCGCGGTACTGCTTGCACTGCGCGATGCGCGTCGGGCTCGCGGTATGGAACATCACGACTTTCGCGCTGCTGCCGAGCCGCATCGCCGCGTACGCGACGGCCGCCGCGTGATTGCCGGCCGACACGCAGGTGACGCCCGCGTTCTTGCGGGCTTCGTCGAGCGCGAGCACGTGCGTGAACGCGCCGCGTGCCTTGAAGCTGCCGCTCGCCTGCAGCAGTTCGAACTTGAAGTTGACGTGCGTGCCTTCGAGGGAGGGCAGGTCGGCGCGCTCGAATACGGGCGTGCGCGCGACCCACGGCGACAACGCGAAATGCTGCGCGGCGATTTCGTCGAGCGTCGGAATCGGCTCGCCGTCGATCGTCGTATGGGCCGTGCCCTGTTGTTCAGTCGACATGACGTGGCGGGTGGCGGAGTGGGCCGGCCCGCGCACGCGGGCCGGCGTGGCGGGAGGTAGTCAGTGCGCGTCGACCGACATGCTGCGGATGAACTTGCGCAGGAATTGCTCGCAGCCGGCGAGTTGCGCGAGTTCGACATATTCGTTCGGCTTGTGCGCCTGCTCGATGTTGCCGGGCCCGCACACGACGCTCGGGATGCCCGCGCGGGCGAACAGCCCGGCCTCGGTGCCGTACGCGACCTTGCGCTTGTCCTGGTCGGCCGTCAGCGCGCGCACGAGTTGCGTGATCGCCGCCTGTTCGGTCGCGTCGAGGCCGGGCGCCGCGGCGATCTTCGAGAACTCGATCGCGGCGCCCGGATGCTCGCGCAGCATCTGCGGCAGCAGCGTTTCCTGCGCGTAGGCTTCGATGCGCGCGAAGATCTGTTCGGGATCGAGCGTCGGCAGGTTGCGGAATTCGAAGTCGAAGCGGCACTCGGCCGGCACGGTGTTGATCGCGTTGCCGCCCTGGATCGTGCTCGTCTGCGCGGTCGTGAACGGCACGTCGTACAGTTCGTCGAACGGGCCTTCGGCGCGAAAGCGCTCGGCGATGTCGCGGATGTGGCAGATGAGGCGCGCCGCATACTCGATCGCGTTGAGCCCCTTCGGCGTCAGCGACGAATGCGCGGCGTGGCCGCGCACGCAGCAGCGGTACGCGTTGATGCCCTTGTGCGCGATGATCGGCCGCATGCTGGTCGGCTCGCCGACGATGCAGCCGGACGGCTGCACGCCGCGCTTCACGAGATCGGCGATCATCAGCGGCGCGCCCGCGCAGCCGATTTCCTCGTCGTAGGACAGCGCGAAATGGATCGGCTGCGCGAGCTTCGTCGCCTGCATCTCGGGCAGCAGCGCGAGCGCCGCGCCGATGAAGCCCTTCATGTCGCAGGTGCCGCGGCCGTACAGGCGGCCGTCGCGGATTTCCGGCGCGAACGGGTTGCTGTCCCATTGCTGGCCGTCGACCGGCACGACGTCGGTATGGCCCGACAGCACGATGCCGCCGTTCGTCGAACCGTCGTGCGCGGGCACGGTGGCAAACAGGTTCGCCCAGCCGTCGCGCGGATCGTGCGTGATCGTCGACGCGATGCCCTTCGCGGCGAGCGCGTCGCGCACCGTCTCGATCAGGCCGAGGTTCGGCACGCGGCTCGTCGTGTCCATCGACACGAGTTGCTTGACCCAGGGCAGGCTGACGAGCGATGCATCGCCTTCGGTGGCGGCGGACGGCGCCGTCGCGTCGAGAGTGGACATGGCAAAACTCCGTCTGATGAATGAGAAATCATACTCAAAAACGCGCCCGGCCGCCTTCGCCGGGCGCGATGCGGTGCAGCAACGTCGCGCCCGTCAGGATCGCATCGGCGCCGCGTCGGCGCTGCATCAACGGGCCGCGACGGCCGCCCCCTGTTTCGGGGCAAGCGCGCGCAGCGTTTCCTTGATCGTCGACACGCGGATCGCGAGGTCGGGCGAGCGCGTCTCGATGCGCAGCTTGTCCTGGCCCGCGAGCTTGATGTGGCGATGCTTCTGCACCATCTCGATGATCCGCATCGGGTCGATCGGCGGGTTCGGCTCGAACTGCAGCCCGATCGCGGCCTCGCTCGCGTCGATCTTCACGATGCCGAGCGGCTTCGCGGCGATCCGCAGCCGGTGCGTCTCGACGAGCGCGTGCGCCTGCGGCGGCAGCTTGCCGAAGCGGTCGATCAGTTCCTCCTGGATGCCGTCGATCGCGTCGCCGTGCTCGCAGTTCGCGAGCCGCTTGTACAGCGACAGCCGCTCCTGCACGTCCGCGCAGTAGTCGGCCGGCAGGATCGCGGGCGCATGCAGGTTGATTTCGGTCGTCGCGGCGAGCGGGGCGGTGAGGTCGGGCTCCTTGCCGTTCTTCAGCGCCTTCACCGCGTCGTTCAGCATGTCCGTATAGAGCTGGAAGCCGATCTCGTGGATTTCGCCCGATTGCTTGTCGCCGAGCACCTCGCCGGTGCCGCGGATCTCGAGGTCGTGCATCGCGAGATAGAAGCCCGAGCCCAGTTCCTCCATCTGCTGGATCGCTTCCAGCCGGCGCTGCGCCTGCTTGGTCAGCGACTGGGGATCGTGCACCAGTAGGTACGCATACGCCTGGTGGTGCGAGCGGCCGACGCGGCCGCGCAACTGGTGAAGCTGCGCGAGGCCGAACTTGTCCGCGCGGTGCATGATGATCGTGTTCGCGCTCGGCACGTCGATGCCGGTCTCGATGATGGTCGTGCACAGCAGCACGTTCGCACGCTGCGCGACGAAATCGCGCATCACGCGTTCGAGCTCGCGCTCGTGCATCTGGCCGTGCGCGATCACGATGCGCGCCTCGGGCACGAGCGCCTCGAGCATCGCCTTGCGGTTCTCGATCGTCTCGACCTCGTTGTGCAGGAAGTACACCTGGCCGCCGCGCTTCAGCTCGCGCAGCATCGCCTCGCGGATCACGCTTTCTTCCTCGCGGCGCACGAAGGTCTTGATCGCGAGCCGCTTCTGCGGCGCGGTCGCGATCACCGAGAAATCGCGCAGCCCTTCGAGCGCCATGCCGAGCGTACGCGGGATCGGCGTCGCGGTGAGCGTCAGCACGTCGACTTCCGCGCGCAGCGCCTTCAGCGCTTCCTTCTGGCGCACGCCGAAGCGGTGCTCCTCGTCGATGATCACGAGGCCGAGGCGCTTGAACTGCACGTCCGACGACAGCAGCTTGTGCGTGCCGATCACGATGTCGACGCTGCCTTCGTTGATCTGCGCGATCGCCGCGTTCACTTCCTTCGCGGTCTTGAAGCGCGATAGCTCGACGATGCGCACCGGCCAGTCCGCGAAGCGGTCGGCGAAGGTCTGCGTGTGCTGCTCGGCGAGCAGCGTCGTCGGCGACAGCAGCGCGACCTGCTTGCCGCCCATCACCGCGATGAACGCGGCGCGCAGCGCGACCTCGGTCTTGCCGAAGCCGACGTCGCCGCACACGAGGCGGTCCATCGGCTTGCCGCTCGTCATGTCGCCGATCACGGCCGCGATCGCCGCGGCCTGGTCGGGCGTTTCCTCGAAGCCGAAGCTTTCCGCGAATTTCACGTAGTCGCGCGGGTCGAGCGCGAACGCGTGGCCCTCGCGGGCCGCGCGGCGCGCGTACAGATTCAGCAGCTCGGCGGCCGTGTCGCGGATCTGCTGCGCGGCCTTGCGCTTCGCGCGCTCCCACTGGCCGGAGCCGAGCGCGTGCAGCGGTGCGCTGTCGGGATCGGCGCCGCTGTAGCGCGAGATCACGTGCAGTTGCGCGACGGGCACGTAGAGCTTGCTGTCGCCCGAGTATTCGAGATGCAGGAATTCGGTCTCGCCTTCGCCGAGATCCATTGACACGAGGCCCATGTAGCGGCCGATGCCGTGCTGCGCGTGGACGACCGGGTCGCCGACCTTCAGCTCGGACAGGTCGCGCACCATCGCGTCTACGTTGCTCGCCTGTTCCTGCCGGCGGCGGCCCGCGCGGCGGCCGAGCGCGCCGTAGAGCTCCGTTTCGGTGACGATCGCGTAGCCTTCGCCCGGCACCGCGAAACCGTTCGCGAGCGGCGCGACGCCGAGCGCGAAGCGCGCGTCGCTCGCGAGCCAGCTCGCGAAATCGTCGTTCGAGGATGGCCGCAGGTGATGTTCCGCGAGCAGTTGCAGGATCGTTTCCCGACGGCCGGCCGATTCGACGGTGAGCAGCACGCGCTTGCCCGACGATTCGACGAACGTGCGCAGCGACGCGAGCGGATCCTCCGCATGGCGGTCGACGGTGAGCTCGGGCAGCGCGGTCGCCCAGCCGCCGGCGGGCTGCGCGGGCAACACGACGCGCGCGAACGGCTTCGCGAACGCGAAGAAATCCTCGTCGGACAGGAACAGCCGCTGCGGCTCGAGGATCGGCCGCTCGCGATCGTGCGCGAGGAACGCGTGACGCTGCTTCGTATCGGCCGTGAAGCGGCGGATCGACGCTTCGAGGTCGCCGGTGAACACGAGGTGCGCGTCCTGCGGCAGGTAGTGGAACAGCGTGGCCGTCTCGTCGAAGAACAGCGGCAGGTAATACTCGATGCCGGCCGACGGCACGCCGTTGCCGATGTCCTTGTAGATCGGCGCGCGGCTCGGGTCGCCCTCGAAGGTTTCGCGCCAGCGGCTGCGGAAGGCCGTGCGCGCGGCCTCGTCGAACGGGAACTCGCGGCCGGGCAGCAGGCGCACGTCGCGCACCGGGTACAGGCTGCGCTGCGTGTCGGGGTCGAACGCGCGGATCGAGTCGACCTGGTCGTCGAACAGATCGATCCGGTACGGCAGCGGCGAGCCCATCGGGTACAGGTCGATCAGCGAGCCGCGCACGCAGTATTCGCCGGGCCGCACGACCTGGCTCACGTGCTCGTAGCCGGCCAGCGTGAGCTGCGATTTCAGCTTCGCCTCGTCGAGCCGCTCGCCCTGCGCGAACGCGAACGTGTACGCGGCCATGAACGACGCGGGCGGCATCCGGTACAGCGCGGTGGTCGCGGGCACCAGCAGGATGTCGCAGCGGCCCTCGCCGAGGTCGTGCAGCGTCGCCAGCCGCTCGGACACGAGGTCCTGGTGCGGCGAGAACGTGTCGTACGGCAGCGTTTCCCAGTCGGGCAGCAGGCGCACGCGCGCGTCGGGCGAGAAGTAGCGGATTTCCTGCGACAGCCGCTGCGCGTCGACCGCGTTCGCGCAGATCACCGCGAGGAGCGGCACGTCCTGGCGGTTGTCGGCGAGATAACGGGCGATGGCGAGCGCGTCGGCGGAGCCGTGCGCGCCGTCGAAGGCGAAACGCTGGCCGGGCTTGACGCGGGCAACGGGTGAAGCGGACGGGGTGGAAGCGTTATCTGGCATAGGGACGACAGGGGTGGCGTGCACGGGCGCATCGCGGTGCGCCGGTCGAGACGAAAGACCTATTATAAAATCCGCTTCTCGATTTCACCTTTCCGGCGTTTCCCTTCGTGACTCCCCGACTTTTCGCCCTGATTCCCTGTGCCGGCACGGGCAGCCGTTCCGGTTCGGCCGTGCCGAAGCAATACCGCACGCTGGCCGGCCGCGCGCTGCTGCACTACACGCTCGCCGCGTTCGACGCGTGCAGCGAGTTCGCGCAGACGCTCGTCGTGCTCGCGCCCGACGATACCCATTTCGACGCGCGCCGCTTCGCGGGCCTGCGCTTCGCGGTGCGCCGCTGCGGCGGCGGCTCGCGGCAGGCGTCGGTGCTCAACGGGCTGCTGGAGCTGGCGGAATTCGGCGCGACCGACCACGACTGGGTGCTCGTGCACGACGCCGCGCGCCCGGGCATCACGCCGGCGCTGATCCGCACGCTCGTCGCGACGCTGAAGGACGACCCGGTCGGCGGGATCGTCGCGCTGCCGGTGGCCGATACGCTCAAGCGCGTGCCGGCCGGCGGCGACGCGATCGCGCGCACGGAGCCGCGCGACGCGCTGTGGCAGGCGCAGACGCCGCAGATGTTCCGTATCGGCATGCTGCGCGAAGCGATCCTGCGCGCGCAGCGCGAAGGGCACGACCTGACCGACGAAGCGAGCGCGATCGAATGGGCCGGCCATACGCCGCGCGTCGTGCAGGGCAGCCTGCGCAACTTCAAGGTCACGTACCCGGAAGATTTCGCGCTCGCGGAGGCGATCCTCGCGCGCCCCGAAAACGCTTCCTGACTTTCACTTCTCTCAATCGGAACACGCATGGATTTCAGAATCGGACAAGGCTACGACGTGCACCAGCTCGTCGAAGGGCGCCCCCTCATCATCGGCGGCGTGACGATTCCGTACGAGCGCGGCCTGCTCGGCCACTCGGACGCGGACGTGCTGCTGCACGCGATCACCGACGCGCTGTTCGGCGCGGCGGCGCTCGGCGACATCGGCCGCCATTTCTCCGACACCGACGCGGCGTTCAAGGGCGCCGACAGCCGCGTGCTGCTGCGCGCGTGCGCCGAGCGCGTGAAGGCGGCCGGCTTCGCGATCCAGAACGTCGACAGCACCGTGATCGCGCAGGCGCCGAAGCTCGCGCCGCATATCGACGGGATGCGCGCGAACATCGCCGCGGATCTCGGGCTGCCGCTCGAGCGCGTGAACGTGAAGGCGAAGACCAACGAGAAGCTCGGCTATCTCGGCCGCGGCGAGGGGATCGAGGCGCAGGCCGCCGCGCTGCTGGTGAAGCAGGGCGGCTGACGTCCGGCCGTGGCGGCGTGCGGTTCGCGCCGCACGCCGCGCCGCCGAAATGAAAAATGCCACGCGCATGCGTGGCATTTTCGTTGGAAGCGGGCGTCGCGTATGGCGAGCGCCGCGCAACCGCTCATTCGCTCATTCGCCTTCGGCGGCGATCACCTGCGCGGCGGCGTTGATCACCGACGCGATGCGGCCGACGTCGCGCAGTTGCGTGACGGTCATCCCTTGCTCGTTCTTCAGCAGCGCATAGTGCGACTTCACGCAGAAGTGGCACTTGCCGACGATCGACGCGGCAAGCGCGTACATCTCGAACTTGCGCTTGTCGACGCCGCCGTGCGTCGCATACGCGCCCATCCGCAATTCGGCGCGCTGCGTCTTCAGGTCGGCGTCGTCGGCCATCTCGACATACGGATACCACGTGTTGTTCATCCCCATCAGCGCGGCCGCCGTCAGCACGGCGTTCGTCTCTTCGGGCGACAGCACGCCGGCTTCGCGGATCGTCTTCACGAGCACCGTGCTCTTCGCCGCGATGGCCGCCGCCAGCGCCACGCCGACCGCGTCGGTGCCTTCGAGCGACGAGCGCGAGATCGTGCCGTCGAGGTTCAGGCGAATGTCCTTCGCGTAGTCGGGGATACGTGCCTTAATCGAGTCGATGAATTCCATTGATATCTCCTATGGGTTGGCCGTTAAAAAAGCCCGCAGGCAGGACGTGCGCCGCGGGCTTCGTGCATCGATGCGCTTACAGCGTTGCGCCGCCGACTGCACGGTTGCACGGGCACAGTTCGTCCGTTTGCAGGCCGTCCAGAATACGCAGGACTTCTTCCGGGCTGCGGCCGACGTTCAGGTTGTTCACCGAAACGTGCTGGATCGTGTTGTCCGGATCGACGATGAACGTCGCGCGCAGGGCCACGCCGGCTTCCTTGTCGCGCACGCCGAGCTGGTCGATCAGTTCGCCCTTGACGTCGCCGAACGAGTAGTGGTTCAGCTTGTCGAGATCCTTGTGCTCACGGCGCCATGCGAGCTTGACGAATTCGTTGTCCGAGCTGCCGCCGAGCAGGACGGCGTCGCGCTCTTCGAACTGCTTCGTGAGCTTCGCGAATTCGACGATTTCCGTCGGGCACACGAACGTGAAATCCTTCGGATAGAAGTAGATGATCTTCCACTTGCCCGGGAACGACGCTTCGGTGATCGTCTCGAACGCCGACTGGCCGTTTTCCTCATGATTGTTGAAGCCCGGCTTCGCGGCTACGACGGTGAATGCTTCGAGTTTATCGCCCACGGTTTTCATGCGGATACTCCTGTGTGAGTTGGGAAGAAGACTGAGTCAAGCTACCTCGGTGCTGCAACGATGATGTGACAGCATGCCGAAGACTATAACACTATTAATAAGGCACTTCAATAGATTTTGACTAACGACCCTCATAGCTTTTATCAACCGGGCCGATAGTGTGACGCGCAAGATGCGTGCGCGAGCGTGTCACGCGGTCGCACGCGCCTTGCCGGCGCCCGGGAACTCGAGCGTGACTTCCAGGCCCGCTTCGGGGTGGCGGTTGCGCAGGCGCAGCGCGCCGCGATAACGGCTGACGAGCCGCAGCACGATCGCCATCCCGAGGCCCGTGCCGTCCGCCTTGGTGCGCGCGGTGTCGACGCGGTAGAACGGCCGCATCACGAGCGGCAGTTGATCCTCCGGGATGCCGGGGCCTTCGTCGCTCACCGCCAGTTCGACGCGCGCATGCGACACGCGCGTCTCGAGCGTGATGCGCGAGATGCCGTCCTGCTTGCTCTGGCCGTACTTGCGCGCGTTCTCGACGAGGTTGCCGATCACGCGACGCATGTCGGTCTCGTCGGCTTCGATGATCGCGCTCGGCGCGAGCCGCGTGCGGATCTCGACGCCGTCCTCGCCCGACACGCGCGCGGCGACTTCGTGCGCGATCGACGACAGGTCGACCGGTTCGGGCTTGCGCTGCGACGGGCGTGCGTAGTCGATGAAGGCCGCGATGATGCGGTCCATCTGCTCGATGTCGTCGACCATCGCATCCTTCGTCGCCTGATCGGACGGGCTCATCTCGGTTTCGAGCCGCAGCCGCGCGAGCGGCGTGCGCAGGTCGTGCGAGATGCCCGCGAGCATCAGCGCGCGATCGGCCTCGAGCTGTTCGAGGTCGCGCACCATCTGGTTGAAGCTGCGGTTGGTTTCGGCCGCGACGCCCATCCCGCGCTCGGGCAGCGGCTCGGGCGCCTGGCCCGAACCGACCTGGCGCGCGGCGAGCGCGAGCCGCGAGAACGGCCGGTTCACGAGGCTCGTGATGAACGCGGAGCCGAACAGCGACAGCGCGAGCGCGAACAGCCCCCAGCCGGCCCACTGCAGGCCCGTGACGTTGTCGAGCTGGTCGCGGTCGAGCGCGACCCAGTAATCGTCGTCGTCGATCTTGAAGCTGATCCATACGCCGGGAATGTCGTTGACCGACTGCGCGATCACGGTATCGTCGCCGAGGCGGCTGCGGATGTCGTGCTCGATCAGGCGGTTCAGCGATTCGTCGGGCTGCAGCTTGAACTTGTCGGTTTTCTCGCGCGGGTACACGCGCACGCCCTCGTTGCTCTCGAGATCCTGCAGCAGCGCGCGCCGCAAGTCGGGATCGGAATAGAGCAGGGCGGTGCGCGTGAGCTTCACGACCGCGACGAGCTGGAGCGCGACGCGCTGCGCACGCGGCTCGCGCTCGATCACGCGAAAACTCTGGAACCACGCGGCGAGACTGACCGAGATCAGCAGCGCGATCAGCAGGAAGGTGCGCCAGAACAGCCCGCCGAACGCGAGCTGCAGAAGGCGCCGGTCGATACGCATGGGACGGGCCGTGGGCGGGGCGAAACCGGGAAGAAAAAACTCAGGCGGCGCCGTCCGGGATGAACACGTAGCCGAGGCCCCAGACGGTCTGGATGAAGCGCGGGCTGCCCGGATCCGGTTCGATCAGCTTGCGCAGGCGCGAGATCTGCACGTCGAGGCTGCGGTCGAACACTTCGTATTCGCGGCCGCGCGCGAGCTCCATCAGCTTTTCGCGCGACAGCGGCTGGCGCGGATGACGCGCGAAGACTTTCAGCACCGAGAATTCGCCGGTGGTCAGCGGAATTTCCTGGCCGGACTTCGTCAGCGTGCGCGTGGCGAGGTTCAGCGAGAATTCGCCGAACTCGAACACCTCGGTGGTTTCCGACGGCGCGCCCGGCAGTTCGGCCGGCGCCTGGCGGCGCAGCACCGCATGAATGCGCGCGACCAGCTCGCGCGGGTTGAACGGCTTCGGCAGGTAATCGTCGGCGCCCATCTCGAGGCCGACGATGCGATCGACGTCTTCGCCCTTCGCAGTGAGCATGATGATCGGCGTGCGGTCGTTACTGCCGCGCAGGCGGCGGCAGATCGACAGGCCGTCTTCGCCGGGCAGCATCAGGTCGAGCACGAGCAGGTCGAAACGCTCGCGTACCCAGAGCTTGTTCATCGCGGTCGCGTTTTCCGCGACGTAGACGTTGAAACCCTGCTCGCCGAGGTAGCGGCGCAGCAGATCGCGCAGGCGAGGGTCGTCGTCGACGACGAGAATCTTGGAGGGGTTTTTCGTTTCCATGATCGGCATCTTATCGCGAATGGGAATTGACGCACGGCCGCGTATTTTCGTGCGTTACAGTCGGTTACAAAATTTACCCGTAGTGTCGCGCCGAGTAAAGGCAGGCTATATAGATTCCTTTACTCGAAGCCGAAATTCGGTAGATACTCCCCTGCACTCCATCTTTCATCTTTGCACACCCGAATTCCGCAGGGTTTTTCAAGTACCAGAGGTAGCCGGTTGCCGCGTGACGAAGGGAACAAATCGACCAAAGAAGCGAGGACGGTCATGCGATCTGCCCGGATTGCACTGATGCTGACGATCGCGCTTGCCGGTCCGTATGCGTCGAACTTCGCGTATGCGCAGCGCCCCGAGCAGGGCGCACCGTCGCGCAAGCTGCCGCGCGGCAAAGCGTCGCAACCCGATCGCGCCGCCGACATGACGGCCCGTTCCGCCGTGCCTCCCGATCTCGAACAGCGCCGCCGCGACGGGCACATGACGCCCGAAGAGCGGCACCTGTTGCGCCAGCACATCGAAGACGCCGTTCGCGAGCTGTACAAGCGCTGATGCGTGCCGTCGTTTTTCGTGCGCGGAAATGCCCGCGCGGAAAGAATTCGTAGCACTTTTTCCGTCAACTTTCGGCCGCCGAATGCCGTTGTACGGGCATCCGCACCGCCGGTGCGTTCCGGGAGTCCATGACGATGAAAGCGAACGCTGCCGCACCGGCGCCGTCGCCTGCCATGCAGTCGCCGCTCGATGCCGACGACGCGCTGTTTTTCCTCAGCCGCACCGGTTTCTCTCCCACACCCGCCGAGGTCGCGCGCATCGTCGGCATGACGCGCGCGCAGGTCGTGGCCGACACGCTCGGCGATGCGCGGCGCGAGCCCGTCACGACGTGGCCCGACTGGCTCGCCGAGCCGCCGCCGACGCGCGCGCAGCGCCAGGCGCTCACGCCCGACATGCGGCGCGACGAGCAGCGCGAGCGCAATCGCGGCTACGATGCGTTGCGGGCGGCCTGGATCAACGAGATGGTCGCGACGCCGTCGCCGCTCACCGAGCGCATGACGCTGTTCTGGCACGGGCACTTCACGTCCGGGCAGGACAAGGTGCCTTACCCGCAGACGATGGCCGCGCAGAACGCGCTGTTTCGCCGCGAGGCGCTCGGCAACTTCGGCACGCTGCTGCATGCGGTCGCGAAGGATCCGGCGATGCTGCAGTATCTCGACGGCGCGAGCAATCGCAAGGGGCGGCCGAACGAGAATTTCGCGCGCGAGGTGATGGAGCTGTTCACGCTCGGCGAAGGGCGCTACACGCAACACGACGTGACCGAAGCCGCGCGCGCGATGACGGGCTGGACGGTCGATCCCGACACGCTGCGCTTCGCGGTGCGGCCCGACTGGCACGATGCCGGCGACAAGACGATCCTCGGCGAAACCGGGCCGTTCGACGGCGACGGCTTTCTCGACATCCTGCTGAAGCGGCCGGACACCGCGCGCTTCATCGCCGGCAAGCTGTGGCGCGAGTTCGTGTCCGATACGCCGGAGCCGGGTGCGCTCGATGCGGTGGCCGACCGGTTTCGCGCGAGCGGCTACGACGTTCGCGCGGCGCTCGCCGCGCTGTGGTCAACCGACGCGTTCTGGGATCCGCGCAACCGCGGCGTGCTCGTCAAGTCGCCGGTGGAATTCGTCGTCGGCTCGGTGCGGCTGTTCGACGTCGCGTACGGCGATCCGCTGATGCTCGCGAACACCGTGCGCACGCTCGGGCAGAACCTGTTCTATCCGCCGAACGTGAAGGGCTGGCCGGGCGGCGCGCTGTGGATCAACAGCACCACGCTGCTGTCGCGCAAGCAGTTCGTCGAGCAACTGTTCCGCGCGACCGAGACGGCCGGCATGCGGCCGCCGGCCCGTGCGGTCCCGACGCCGCCGAACGCGCGGGCACAGGCGATGCCGGTGGCCGACGCGGCGTCGGCCGGCATGCGCGGCACGCCACCGAAGCCGGCGCGCGGCGGCCTGCGGTTCGATCTCGAGCGCTGGCTGGCCCAGTATCGTGCGCGGCCGCAGGCGATCGCGGGATTGTCGACCGAGCTGCAGTTGCAGCATGCGGTGCTGCAACTCTCGCCGGTCGCCGCGATCGACACGGATTCGACCGGCGGCGCGTATCTCGAGGCGCTGCTGATGGATCCGGCCTATCAACTGAAATGATGCGAACGATGACGAAGCGGGCAGCCGCCGCGGCCAAGGCGCCGGGCGGAGAACCGAAGGATGTGCGATGAACCGACGTGATTTTCTGACGCTGACCGGTGCCGCGGCCGCCGCCGGCGTGTCGATGTGGCAGGCGCCCGCGACGGCGGCTGGCGCGACGCCGGCCGAGCGAAAGCCGGCGGCCGGGTATGCGAACGTGCTGATTCTCGTTGAGCTCAAGGGCGGCAACGACGGCCTCAACACGGTCGTGCCGTACGCGGATCCGCTGTACTACCAGTGCCGACGCAGCATCGGCATCAAGCGCGACCAGGTGCTGCAGCTCGACGCGCGGACGGGGCTGCATCCGTCGCTCGCGCCGCTGATGCCGCTGTGGCGCGACGGTCAGGTCGCGGTCGTGCAGGGCGTCGGCTATCCGCAGCCGAACCTGTCGCATTTCCGCTCGATCGAGATCTGGGACACCGCGTCGCGCTCGGATCAGTACCTGCACGAAGGCTGGCTCACGCGCACGTTCGCGCAGGCGCCCGTGCCGCCCGGTTTCGCGGCGGACGGCGTCGTGCTCGGCAGCGCCGAGATGGGGCCGTTGTCGAACGGCGCGCGCGCGATCGCACTCGTCAATCCCGCGCAGTTCATCCGTGCGGCCCGGCTCGCCGAGCCGTCGTCGCTGCGCGAGCAGAACCCGGCGCTCGCGCACATCATCGACGTCGAGAACGACATCGTGAAAGCGGCCGACCGGCTGCGCCCGCGCGGCGGGATGCGTGAATTCAGGACGACCTTTCCGGCCGGCGCATTCGGCACGTCGGTGAAGACCGCGATGCAGGTGCTGGCCGCGTGCGAAGCGTCGGGGCCCGGCGTGCAGGACGGCGTCGCGGTGCTGCGCCTGACGCTCAACGGCTTCGACACGCACCAGAACCAGCCGGCGCAGCACGCCGCGCTGCTCAAGCAGTTCGCGGAAGGGATGAGCGCGATGCGCGCCGCGTTGATCGAACTCGGGCGCTGGAACGAGACGCTCGTGATGACGTATGCGGAATTCGGGCGGCGCGTGCGCGAGAACCAGAGCAACGGCACCGATCACGGCACGGCCGCGCCGCACTTCGTGATGGGCGGCCGCGTGGCCGGCGGGCTGTACGGCGCGCCGCCGGCGCTCGGGCGGCTCGACGGCAACGGCAACCTGCCGGTCGCGGTCGATTTCCGCCAGCTTTACGCCACCGTGCTTGGGTCCTGGTGGGGGCTCGATGCGACGCGCGTGCTGCAGCAGCGCTTCGACACGCTGCCGCTGCTGAAGGCGTGAGGCGCGCCGCTCAGCGGCGGCGCGCGGCGCGCCACGCGATCCACAGCTTGCGGATCGGCGTCAGCGCGATGCGCTGGTGCAGCACCTGGTAGCCGTCGCGCGCGATTTCGTCGAGCAGCGCGCCGGCCAGCGCGATCTGCGCGCGCAGCGTGCGTTGCGCGCGGCGTTCGGCGGCGGGGATCGCCGCATCGGCCGCCGCGAGCGCGTCGCGCGCACGGGTCGTCTGGAATTGCAGCAATTCGGTGAAGGCCGGGCTGTAGCGGCGGTTCAGCAGATCGGCCGCGGTTACGTTGTAGCGCTGCAGTTCGTCGATCGGCAGATAGATACGGCCGTGGCGCGCGTCGTTGCCGAGCTCCTGCACGAATTGCGCGAGCATCAGCGCGCGGCCGACGTCCGCGGCCCACGGTTGCGGTGCGGCCGGATTCGCCGAACTGGCGCGCGCGACCAGCGACGCGAAGGTGCCGCCGACCTGCGCGATATAGCGCTGCAGGTTCGCGAAGTCGAGGTAGCGCGCCTGTTCGAGATCCATCCCGTAACCGTTGACGAGCGTGCGCAACGCATCGGCTTCGGCGGCGATCGCCGGGTGATGCTGCGCGAGCGCCTTCGTGACGGGGTGCGACGGCTGCCCGTCGGCCAGTGCCGCGAGTTCCTTGTGCCACCAGGCGAGCTTCGTGTGGCCGACCGTCGGATCGCTGGTTTCCTTGACGGTTTCCTCGAGTTCGCGGCGCAGCGCGAACAGCGCGGTCAGGCGCGGCTGCGTGGCGAGCGGCGCCTGGCGCAGCGCGTAGTAGACGCTGGAGCCTGCGGGGGCGGCCTTTTGCTGACAGTAGTCGTCGAAGTTCACGGGCTGAATCGGGTGGGGCGGGTTCGGGGGACGCGCGGCGGCGCGTTGCCGAAACGTCGAGCGCGGCATTCTAGCACCGCGGCACGACGGGCGCCGGCAGGGCGAGACAAGACCGCAGGGATCGGGTAGAATCTCGCGCTCGCCTGATCGGGCGTGCCGGTTTTCGGGCCGGCGTGAAGTCCCGGGCGCGTGGAGCACGCATCTTGCGTGCCGCGCGGTCAGGCGACGGAATGCGCGTGAGTGGCGAAATTGGTAGACGCACCAGGTTTAGGTCCTGACGCCCGCAAGGGTGTGCCGGTTCGAGTCCGGCCTCACGCACCACATATACTCCCAAGCAATCCCATGTTTGGCCAAAAAGCCCCGTCAGTCAAGTGCTTACGGGGCTTTTTGTTACCAGCGTTGCCCATCGTTTCCCATTGACACCCACGGAACCCGGGGGCATCGTAGGGGGCAGTTTTCCTGATCTGGGGCATCGAAATGCCCCCGCGCTCAAATGCCCCTCACCGATGTCGCTGTCCGTGCGGCCAAGCCCCGCGAAAAGTCCTACAAGTTGGCCGACGGCCAAGGCATGTACCTCGAGGTCATGCCGAACGGCTCCAAGTACTGGCGGCTGAAGTATCGCATCGACGGCAAGGAGAAACGGATGGCCCTCGGGGTCTATCCGGCGGTGACGTTGCTGGCTGCTCGGAAGGCTCGCGACGAGATCAAGGACCAATTGCGCGCCGGCCTCGACCCGTCGCACGAAAAGAGGCGCGTGAAGGCTCAGCGCAGCCTGGACCGTGCGAACTCCTTCGAGCCCATTGCCCGGGAGTGGCATGAGCAGAAGAGGGGCGCGTGGAGCGAGCGACACGCTGACCGGATCATGAAGCTGCTCGAGCGCGAACTGTTTCCGGTGCTCGGCGTGCGACCGATCGCCGAGATCACGGCGCCCGAGTTGCTGGCGGTGATTCGAAAGATCGAGTCGCGCGACGCGATCGAACTGGCTCACAAGGCGATCCAGGCGACGAGCCAGATCTTCCGGTATGCCATTGCCACCGGCCGGGCAGAGCGCGACCCTGCGCCTGACCTCCGCGGCGCGCTGAAGACCCGTACCGTCGTACACATGAAGCGCGTCAGCGAGGCAGAGCTGCCGGAGCTCATGCAGAAGATCAGTACGTACGACGGGGACTTGCAGACGCGCCTGGCGCTTCAGTTCATGGCGCTGACGTTCGTCCGCACAAGCGAACTCCGGTTCGCTGAGTGGACGGAGATCGACGAAAAGAAGAAGGAGTGGAAGATACCGGCCGAGAAGATGAAGATGCGGTCGCCGCACATCGTGCCGCTGTCGACGCAGGCCCTCGAGGTGATCGCGAAACTCCGCGAACTGAACGGCCACAGCCAGTTCCTGTTCCCGAGCCGGTCGAGCTCCAAGAAGCCGATGAGCGAGAATACGATCCTGTACGCCCTGTACCGGATGGGGTATCACTCACGGATGACGGGACACGGCTTCCGCGGTCTCGCGTCGACTATCCTGAACGAGCACAATTTCAACCGAGATTGGATCGAGCGCCAGCTGGCTCATAGCGAGCGCGACGGCGTACGGGCGGCATACAATCACGCCGAATACTTGCCCGAGCGCCGGAAGATGATGCAGTGGTGGGGAGACTTCATTTTTCAATGTCAGGGCGATACCAGATCATCCTGATGACAGATGTCGCACTCGTTATTTCTGTGGATCCGTTTTTTTCTTGAGATCGGTGGTATCAAAAAAATACGGAATCTCGAAATCTCGCATCATCGGTTTGGGGAATTTCTTGGTATTTTTGAGTGTGGTTATTTTATTCTTGGAATTAACGAGTGATTCCATGTACGCCAGAGTTGATCGTCTAATCAAATTCAAAAGAGAGATGCAGAGATCCATTAGCTCAGAATGTAACTGCATTGCTGATTGATGGGTATTGTCGCACCCGGACTCTATATAGAATGCTATTAGTGCGGTCTGGGCGGATGCGAGGAAGTAATTTTCGGATTGTGTTTTTCCGATAAATTGGCTGTATCCAATTTTTTCTTTTTCCAAATAGTCTATCGCGGCGTCCCACTCGGTAGGAGTAGGGAAGTGCATGCTATGACCATTCCTTGCGATTGCGAGCCATTTGCAACCCGAGGCTTTTTTGTTGAAATCTTTCAGTAAGAATTTTCCTTCATCCTCTCCTAGTATAGAGAAACATGAGTTGGTCAGGAAGTTTTTTATCGTCTTCGAATTTATCGCCTTGTGCGCTTCGTATATCTTTCCGGCGGTTAATCTGTCCATTAACTGTTTTTGGCCTGACATTGCGTGAAACTGTGGGTTTTCTTCTCCTCTTGGATGTGAGGAGAACATCAACTTCTGAAGGATCATGATTTCGTTGAATATCTGTCCCAGTAGGAGAAGTGAAAACTTGTCCCCGGGGGGGATTGATTTCCAGTGATCTCGTGTTATTGTAAGTTTCATAATGGAGTTTTCGGCGAACACATTATCTAGAGCCGATAGGGAGGCGGTTTGGGATGTCTTTTTCATGTTTTCGCTAATTCTCGGTCTCGACTTTTTTGCGTGCCGTAGCTAACAGATGGTAGCGCCGAAGATATCCAATTGGAAGTTAATGAGGGCGAGGCTGAGACAAATCAGCGACTTGTGCTGCCTGCTATCGCATCCCGGCCCGCCGCATCTCCTCGCGTAGTAGATGCATCAGCCGATGCAACTGCCCGTGTGCTCCAGCGAGGTCGCCCTTGTTCGCGACGTTCTTGTCCGTGTAGAGGTACCAATCCTCGATGCGCTCGAGCGACTTCCTCAGCGCACGGATTTCCAGGATTAACCACCGCACCTGAAGGTCCGTGTACTCGCGCCACAGCGCGCGCAGCTCGGAGTCGGTCGGTGCGTCAAAATCAGGCACCTCCGGCCGCAGCTTGAACCGCGGATCCGTCAGTGGGACGCGGTTGCGATCGATTCTCGTCGCCTCGATCGGCACGCATGCGCCAAGGAACGTCGACCGAGGGTCCTCGTCGATCCAGTGCTCAAATTCGCGTTTGGTGAGCTCGACCGGGGTCCTCAGGCGCGTCTTCTCGCCTTGGAATCCGTACTCCCAGATGTATGCCCACTGTGGCTTGATCACGGCACAAATACTGTATAAAAACACAGTGTATCGCGAGGTACGATGGTGCGGTCAAGAACGAAAAACAGGGTGGCGAACGCCGCAGTAAGATCTTCAGAGGCGAGCCCATTGAATGGGAGGAGGGGACATGTCGCGACCCATGACCGCGGTGCAAAAGGCGTTCGTTGAGATGTGTATCGCGGATGCCAAGTACGAGATTCTGAGCCTGATGGAGATCACCGTCATAGGGTACGAAGCGCGGTGCTACAACGATCTAGGCGGGAATATCGTCATGGGGAAATATGGCTTCTGCGAGCATCAGGTGACGCTAGGCCGGGATTTGTTTCCCGACGCACCGGGGCAACCCGAAGGCTCCGGATTCGACGAGGTCTACTATGACGTCATCTGTACTGCACTGGACGAGTGGCTGAGCGGTCCGGTTATTCCGCTCGGCGAGATTCGATCGCCCCCGGAGCTGGGTTACGACGAGCCGGACACCGACATTTCGGACGAGTAGGGGACGCAAACTGTGTGCACCAACTACGTGGCACCGGGCGAAGATCCCGGCTTGAGCGAACTCAAGATCGACAGTTTTCACGACCTGTACCGCTGGACGCCGTGGAAGCCCGAGATCTACCAGGACTACGACGCGCCGATCGTCGGCTACGTCGACGGGCAGTTCAAGCCGCTGATCGCCGGCTTCGGCTTTTGGCCGCGGGCACTGCAGAAGGCCAACGTCGAGAAGGCGAAAGAGCAGGGCCGCAAGCCGCCCATCATCCGCAGCACGATGAACGTGCGCGACGACAACCTCGGCAAATCCCCCTTGTATGCGCCGGCTTGGCGCGCAGGGAAGCGGTGTCTCATTCCTGCCAAATGGATCTATGAGCCGAACTGGGAGACGGGTAAGCATGTGCGCTACCGGATCGGCCTCGCCGGCTGGCGGCCGCTCTGCGTCGCGGGTATCTGGCGCACGCTGCAGTATCCCGACGGTGTCGAGCGTCACACCATGGCGATGATCACGGTCAACGCCGACGAGCATCCGATCATGATGCACATGCACCGGCCAGGCGAGGAAAAACGGTCGGTCGTGATCCTGCGGCCGGACGATTGGGAGGAGTGGCTAACGACGTCGAACGTCGAGGCGGCGCGTGCGATGCTGCAGTTGTATCCGGCAGACGAACTGGCTACCGAGCCGGCGCCCGATAATATGTAGCCGGATACACCGACGGCCGGCTGTCACGACAAAGGAGCAGTCTATGCACGCAGCAGATGCATACCGAGAAAAGAAGCGATCACAGCGATTGATCGGAGCTTCTATCGCAGTGGCCGTGTTGTTATCGATTGCTGGTTGCTTCGGGGTGATCAGATCGATGGTGGGCGGCAGTGCTGCCGCACTGATCTCATCCCTTTACGGAATCGCCTCTGTTTGGGGCGGATTCTGGGCTGCCAATGACATGCGTACGTTCGAGCCGTTCGTCGATGTGCGAGCTCAGTTCGAAGCTGCAGAACGCCGCCGAAAGACCACTCAGGAGGAACTGCGCTACGTGGTGGAGATCCTGCGGTCCGATCCCGAATTGGCCCGCCGCTACGAGCAGTTCAAGCTATCTAAGAGGGCAAGCCTTCTAGATCCGAGTAAGCCTGGTTTGACTCTCCCTTGGCCTTGAGCTCGGCCGTGTGAATGAGGCTAGTCCGTGATCCACTTCCTTCCATGAAATGACTCGTACTCCTTGATAGCGGCGGCGCGCTGCTTGTCGATGTAGAGTGCGAGATCCATGATATGGACACCCCTGGCGGCCTTCTGTGACGTACCCATCCGAACGAGGGGAAGGGCGATGTCACCGGTTGCGATCTTCTGTAGAAGTTTCGGCAAAGTGAGCGGAGCGAAGTAATCCCGGCAGATATCTCCGATTGGGACAATCGCACGCGCGTCGTACTGGGCCATGAGTATGAATACGGTTTTCATCGCTCGTCTATCTGTAGATTTTGTCTGCTGCCGGTCAACGTGATTGCAGTGGGCGTGTCGCGCCCCGAAGGCGACAACTTTGGACGGAGAATCTCATGAATGGTGAACCACTCGTTTATCGGATCCATATCGCTATGGAGAAGCTCGGGTTGTCGCGTGCCACGATCTATCGCCTTGCGGCAAATGGCGATCTCAAGCTGATCAGGATTGGACGCAGAGCCAGCGGGATTAACGCTGAGAGCATACGGGAATTGATTGAACGAGGTAGTGCTTCGTAATCCAATAGCGTCCGATGCGGCAGAGGCGGCGAAGTGTCATCTCTGCCGTCGGTCCGTCCCAGCCTACAACCTGTGTTCGGTCGGCTCACGCGCTGCACCATAGGGCAACACATGAAAATTCGCTTGGATGAATGGTTGAAGAGAGAATTTTATCCGCCTCCTGCCATACGGACGGCGAGGGCGTGGATCAAGCAAGGCAAGATATACCCTCCGCCGGTGAAGGTGGGGCGTGCTTACTACGTCGAAGAGAAGGCCGTGTTCGCGGACGGCATGACTCGATCTCGTCTAGTCGATCGTATTCCGAAGTAGTTGCCTGTTTACAAATTTCTGCTTGACGACGTAGCACCGCAGACATAACCTTGTACTGCGCTTGAGACAACAAGCGCCGGGTTTGGCGACCTGAGCTCTACAGGCGGACGACCGCCACAAGGCGGTATTTTTTCGTCCGTTGTATCATCACGTCCATACTGTTACGGGTGGGCCGTGATGGGGAGACCTTCGGGTCTGCCGGTTTCCTGTAGGCCGGTTCGCCAACCCTGTCACGTGCCCGCCCACCCCATTTGGCGATGGGAGGCGAGCTCCAAATCTACAGGAGCCATCATGTCTCGTCATCTCGAAGCCGCAACGCCGGCAGCCGATCAAGTAAATTACCTCAACCGTGTGTTCAATCGCGTGAATGCGCAGGGATTGACCATGGACGGCGCCAGTCGCGCTCTGAGCGATGTGTATCGCGGCCTCATCGGCATCAGCGCCATCTCACAGATTCTCATTGCGAACGAAGTCGCCAAGGACAGTTCGGAGCCGGCGCTTGATGGCCATTTGGCGGGTGGCCTGCTCGATGCGGTCAACGCGCTCTCGTCCTTCATGATTGACCAGATCGAGGATCTGGCCGACCAGGCTGACCGGCGTTCGGAAGATGCGGAGGTGCACCATGGATAACAACGTGCACCACTTGCCGATGCGGACGAAGCCCGGCAGACATCGTGCTCGTCCAATTCCGCAACTGCCTCTGGCAGAGGTTATCAACTTCGCGCAGGCCAAACCGGACCCTACGGTCGAGAAGCAACTCGCCGACTACCGGGAGGCGTTGACAACGGTGACCCGCTGTCTATTGACAGCGGCGAGGGCGATTGCGGCGATCGACCGGAAGTAGCCGGACGGTCGCGAGTAATTACAGTCAGATTTGAGCGTATATTTATTGATCACAGGTACAACCGCGTCTAGCCCGACGGGGCGAAAGCAGGGCCCCCTTACCCTGTTGGCGCGGTTCCTCATAGGGGGCGCGTGAGGGCGCAATGAACAACCAAAAGAAAATTCTGTCGACTGTTCCCGACTGGTTCGATCTCAAAAAGTATGATGGCGTTGCAAGCCTCGATATTTGGGGATGGCATTGGAACATCACGCACCGGCTCCGACTACAACAGCAGTTGCGGTTTAAGGTTCCCGAGGACTTTCCGTTCCAAGTAAATCAGGAGTACGAAGACGAAGAGCTGGACCAAGCACGTCAGTCAATCAGACAACATCTGGAATATCCGGTCGTACGAAGGAATGAACCACATTCGCTCGATAAAACTTCACCACGCGAAGCGGTGAACGATGAAATGGTTATGGACGCTCTTTATCACGCTGAATCACTACTGGAGGACGAAACGTATGCTCGGGCGTTCGAGGCTCATAAATTTGCCATGAGCACGACGGAGGAGTGGGCGAGTAAGGAGGCATACAAGAAATCGGAACCAATAGAGGATTCGATAAATGAAATTTTGGCGAAGAAATTCCCTGCCAGTGCTCGCTATGTCTATGCCGAAGTCGACATCGGTGCGCCGATAGAGAAGCTTCTCGAATCCTTCGAAAAATGGGTTCGCAACGTTAAGCAGTCTCGAAATCAGATTTTTTCGAAGAAGAAGCAGTTCGGCGAATCAGACTTCTCAAAGTGGGAGCGGTATCGGCTTCTCGCCTACTTCGACTTGGCGCTCTGGGCTGAGATGGAGAACTACCATCTTTCGCACGACCTCTATGTAAAGTGCCTGTTTCCGGAACGCTCGGGCGATACTCTCAGCTTTTTTCGGAGGACAGTCAAAGACGAAGCTGAAAGCGTCTTCACTTGGGAGTGTTCGGAGGCGCTGCAGGCCCAAGCGGACATCAAGTGGTAAATATGTGTAGCCAGGAATCTACTGGTAGAAAACAGTACACATAAAACTGCCAGTACATTTTTAGCATCAAAAGATCACCTTCCAACAAAAGCTGCCGTATACCACCATTAGCTCGCGAACTACACCAACAGCGAGCGAACGTGAAGAAGACAGCAGCGCCAGCCGATTCCGGCAAGCCGATCGAGCCGATCCTCCCGCGGGTCGGTCTCTCCAAATGGGCCCAGATCGCGCCCTTTATTCCGATGTGCCGCGAGTCATGGCGGAAGTTGGGGATCGCCGGCAAGGCTCCGCAGCCGATCCGGATGAGCCGAACCCACTCCTGTTACAGCAACGCCGAAGTGCACCGGTGGCTGGCGGATCCGCTTGGCTACGCTGCGGCGCCTCAGGAAGGGCGGGAGGCGGCATGACGAAGGCGAAGATTACGCACGCAAGCGATTGCGCGCTGCACAACGAACCGGCATTCCCGGCGGCGCAGTGCAATTGCGGCGCTGAGCTCACAGCTCAGCGTAGATATGCGGCATGGCTAAGTCGCTGCGCTTATAACCAGGTCGCGCGTTTCGGAAAACTGCTCCGCTTTCGTGTAGGGAGCCAATTTCGTCGGTCCGGAGAAGCTTCCAGCCAACCGTGTTCCCCGACTGACTGCCGCCGGCCGTCTGATAGCAGCGGAGTAGGTAATGACCTTCATCGCTGACTCCGTACGCGTGCGGCTCGACGATGCGGAAATAGCCATCGTAGCGAAGCTCAAGAACGCGCATATGGTCAATAGCGCTGACAAGCTGTTGGTGAAATCGCATAAGTGTCCCCGACGAAATAGTTATTGTGGTCTCAGCCGCGACGATTTTACTCCCAGCGCGGGTCACCGTTCCGCCGGCAGCCTGCCGATGATCGCAGACAGCATCAGCAAGCCGACACCCGGGGTGTTCGAGAACATGCCGTACAACCGCGAGTTCGAGAGACTGAACGAGATCACCAAGCACATGGTCGACAACGTCCGAGACATTGCCGAGATCGCCTATAGCAACGACTGTACGGCTACTTCCAAGGCTTCGGCGGCTTGTTTTGTGGCACCGGATGCCCGCCAAATCGTGCAAAACGAGGCTGGCCTGTCCCTCGTCGCCTGAAACGTTCGGGAAATTGATTTAGCTTATGTCTGTCGACTGCCAATCGATGGACAAAGAGGGAAGCCCCGCTTGGGGAGAGTTGAGGTAAGCCGAACCCTCCGGCAAACCGAACCGGCTTGGCCGCCGGCAGCTTTCCCCCAGCGGGGTTTTATTTTGTCTAATTCGCACTGCTTAGGAAGTGGTGGGAAAGGATGGCAGGTATGAGACGCGTTGAAATTGATCGGTCAGTTGTTGATGACAAGGCACGCGAAAGGCGCATCGCCGAGCTCGGACGCTTGCTCGAAGCGTCGTGTGATTCGGCCACACGTCGACAGCGCTGGCTGGAGATGCAAGCCGAGATCTCCGCAAGGAGCTCAGCCCAGGTGGCTCGGATGGAGCGGGCACGGGGGCTGAGCCGATGAGAACGCTCCTGAAACGTGCCCTGATGCGGGCATACGGCGCAGGCCTCTTGTCGCTGCAGAGCACGCAGCGCGTCTATGACTTCTTCCGTCTGTCGAGGCACTGATGGCTGCCACCGATTACCTGCTCGATCTCGGGCATCCCGTTGCGTACTACCCGGGCCTCGTTAAGCACCTCGGCAGCGTCAACGCCGTTCTTTTCTTCAGCCAGATTTTCTATTGGCAGGACAAGGCCGCGTCCGACCTTGGCGTGTACAAGACCGTCGAGGAAATCGAGGCTGAGACCGGCATGACCTATCGCGAGCAGGCGACCGCCAGGAAGCAACTCGTTGATCGTGGTGTTCTGGTCGAGACGAACAAGCGGCTCGAACACCGCGTCTACTACCGCATTGACCTCGATCGCCTGAACGAGATGTTGGAATCCGCGAACTGCGGAAAGCGCATTTCGGGGGAGGCTGATTCCGCAGTCCGCGGGGCAGCGAAAGCGCAAGTCGTTAATAAGACAAAGACTACTACAGAGACTACATCAAAGAGTACGGCTGACGTGTCAGCCAAGCGCGATGTCGTCGATGAAAAGTTCGATGAAGCATGGCGGCAGTATCCGAAACGTGAAGGCTCGAATTCGAAGCAGGCAGCTCAGCGGGCATGGAACGCTCGGATCCGTGAAGGCATCGATCCGAACGTGCTGGTCGCGGCGGTGGTTGCCTACGCTGCGGCGATGAAGGCTGCCGGGAACATCGGTACGCCGTACGTGAAGCAGGCGTCGACGTTCTTCGGCCGTGATCGCCACTTCGAGGAATTCGCGAAGCCCGGCGCGAAGGGCGATCTCTTCGATGGCGGCGGCACGGCGGTTCCGTGGTGGAAGGCGGCGGGCTTCACGTACCAGTGGCAGGCCATCAACGCCGGCTGCAGCGAGCGATCCGCGCATCTCTGGGCGAACGGAGTACGGCAAGGAGCGCCGGCATGAACGCACGAGAACTGGCCGAACTGATGGCGCAAAACGCGCCGTCCGTCGCCGAGCACCTCCTGCCGAACGGGCGCAAGTCGGGCAAGGAGTGGAAATCCGGCAGCACGGCGGGCGAGAAGGGGCAGAGCCTGTCGGTGTGCCTCGCCGGCGCCAAGCGGGGCGTGTGGAAGGACTTCGCCAGCGGCGAGGCGGGCGATCTGCTCGACCTCTGGTGCGCATGTCGGTCGCTGTCGGTGGCTGATGCGATGCGCGAGGCGAAGCAGTTTCTCGGCGTCCGCGACGACATGCCGAAACGGCAGGCGCCGACGTATCAGCGTCCGGCGCGGCCGAAGGCAACGCGACCGACTAGCTTGCTTGACGAATGGTTCGGCGGCCGCGGCATCACTGCCGAGACCGTCCAGGCATTCAAGGTCGCCGAGCAGACCAACGGGCCGAAGACGCACATCGTCTTCCCGTACCTCCGGGGCGGCGAGCTCATCAATGCCAAGTACCGGAACATCGCGGACAAGAAGGACATGCGGCAAGAGGCCGGCGCCGAGCCGTGTCTGTTCGGCTGGAACCTGATCGACCCGGCCCAGCGCATCGTCGCGATCGCCGAGGGCGAAATCGACGCCATGACGTTGCATCAGGTCGGCATTCCGGCGCTGTCGGTGAACGCCGGTGCCGGCAACCACCAGTGGATCGACAGCGACTGGGAGCGCCTCGAGCGGTTCAGCGAGATCCTGCTTTGCTACGACAACGACGAGGCCGGCCGGAAGGGTGCTCAGGAGGTCGCAAACCGCCTCGGCATCGAGCGCTGCCGCGTCGTGTTCTTCGGTGAATCGAAGGATGCGAACGAATACCTGCTCGCCGGCGCCACGGTGGAGGATTTTCGCCGCTGCTGCGATCAGGCATCGGGCTTCGATCCGGACGAGCTCAAGTCGATCGAGCGCTTCTGGTCGAACGTCAAATCGATGTTCTACCCGGCGCACGAGGAATCGAATTTCCCGTACCTGTCGTTCTGCGGCCGCAACGAATTGTGGTTCGAGTTCCGCCCGGGCGAGGTGACGGTATGGACGGGCATCAACGGGCACGGCAAGTCGCTGTTGCTTGGCCAGGTGCTCATCGGCCTGATGTGCCAGGGCGAGCGCGCCTGCGTCTTCTCCGGCGAGATGCGGCCGGAGATGCAGGGCAAGCGGATCGCGAAGCAGCTGGGCGGGCTGGACAGGCCGGCGCCGGAGTATCTCGACCACATGGGCGCATGGCTGCGCGATCGGATGTGGGTCTTCGATCTCGTGGGAGTTGCGGCGATCGAGCGTCTCGTGACGGTGTTCACGTACGGCTTCAAGCGCTACGGGATCCGCCACTTCGTGATCGACAGCCTGATGATGACCGACGTCCCGGAAGACGGCCACGGTGCGATGACGGCGCAGAAAGAGGCGATGCGACTGCTCGCCAACTTCGCGCGCCAGTACAACGTCCACGTGCACCTTGTCGCTCACCCGCGCAAGGGCCAGGACGAGAAGCGCAGCCCTGGAAAGATGGACGTCGGCGGCAGCGGGAAGATCACCGACGCCGCGGACAACGTGTTCTCAGTCTGGTCCGCTCAGAAGGATGAGGACGACCAGAGCGTCGACGAACCGGACGCGTTCCTGACGCTGCTGAAGGCGCGCAACGGCGAGACGCAGCGCCGGTCGCTCGCGCTGTTCTTCAACCGTGAATGCATGCAGTTCGGTCCGAGCGAGAGCCGCCGGCCGTACGTGTATTTGCCGTTTAGCTGCGTTTCCGAGGATTACACCTGCTAGGCCACACCGTGAGAAAGGAGACAAATGATGGCGAAAATCGAAGTGACGAACTCAATGATCGCTGCGGCGATGGATATCGGTACGAGGACCGGTCTTTTCGCGCCGGGCCCGAAGCGTGACGACGTGATCAAGATGATCGAAGGCGTCCTCTCATTTGTGGGCGCTCACGCCGCTGATCGATTCAATTGTCGGGTTCGAACTGCGGACGGCAAGAAGGAGGTTCGAGGACGGATTGTCGGGCCGGCACCCGAGCGCCGTGGCTTCTTCCGCGTGGAAACCGAGGATGGAAAGCAACTCTTCCTCAGCGGAAACGAAATTTATCCGTACTCGACGTACAAGCCGAGGTAACACGGGTGAAGCAGATCGAACGCCAAGGATCGGCGCAGCGAAGCATTTGCGAACTCCTCGAGCGACACGGTGCGATGACGATCAACGAGCTCGCCGCGGCCCGCGGTGTCGATCCGCGTCCGATCGCTCGTCAACTCGATGCGCTGCTCGAGGCCGGCTTCGTCTCGGCGTCGGGCTCGCCCAAGCGGTACACGCGTAGCGAGAAACCGATTCCCGCGGTTGTCCCACTCAAGCCGAAGTCCGCGCGTATCGCCGAAAGCCGGCGTCGCGACGCGGCGCGTGTTTCGATGCCGTTCCGGATTCCGGCGCCGACGGAGCTCGATCGCGTGATGTTGTCCTGGGTTGGAGTAGAAGCATGATCTCGCTGCGCAACCTGTCCAATCCGGGTCTCGTCGGCCACCGCATCTGCGAACTGCTCGAGCAGCAGGGCATGCTGACCCAAGCGAGTCTCGGTATGCAGATTGGTGTACCTCGCGGGACGATCTCGAAATACCTCACGGCACTGACCGCCGAAGGCTATACGTACATTGCGAACAGAATCGCCTATTCCAAGCCGAGTCCATCGAAGGGAATAAGGAGTGGGGTGATCCTGCTTTACGCACGGACAAACAAGCCCTTGCCCATCCCTCGCGACCAACGGGTGGAACTGGATGCAGTCGATCTACATCGGATCATGTGCGGAATCGTCCAGCGCGGGAAACAGAATTAACGTGAGGACGTCTCCTTCACTGCGGTGATTTGCCCGGCTCGCCCGGGCATTCTTTTCTGGAATGCGCCTCGAATCCTCAATCTGCCCTCAGTGCAAGCGTCTATGGCGACTGGACATCGTCGCCATGCTGCGTGAAGCGAAAGGGAAGCGATGGGTGTGTCGCGTCTGCCAGATCGCCAACGAAGCGGACGTCGCAAATAGGCAGCGCGACTCAGAAGAAACGCCAAGCGGGGGCCATTAGCCCAGCCCTGAATAACCGGTGTCGAGCCGGCTCAATAAACGTGGACGAATGGCGGAGTCGCACCGCCACGCGCAGATGGATGGCTACCGCACAAAGGCGCAGCAGTCTGCACGAATCCGGATATACCGCCCTCGACCTAGCAACGCTTCTAAAAAAAGCGGGTGGGAGGTTGCGCCCGTTCCATCGGTCCGGAGTTGAAAATGATCGCGTACGCCATCTTCACGTCTGACGGCACACTGCTTGCCACCATCTCGACACCGACACCGCCGACGCTCGAGCAGATGGCGGACTACTGCGCGGAGATCAACGGGTTCGCCGATCGAGATGAATGGATGTACGAGGCGCGCATCGACGACATCGCGTACGCGCCTGTCCATTAGCCTTAGCGGCGGTCCGTAAGCCGGCGACCGTGGAGGCAGGCTCTGAGACAGTCCTCTAGCCGAAGCGGTAGAGCCGCAACGCTATCCGCGCCGATATCGCCAAGCTTGCCGGTCTTGATCCGGTTCGCATGATATTCGGGAAGGTCGCCGTGATAGTCCCAGAGAATTACCCCGTTCCACGCATCAAGCTCGATCCAAAAGCGGCAGTCTTTGTCACGGTCGAGTGGAACACCAAGCTTGTCGCGATGAAGCCGGAAAATCACTTCGGCTTGCGCCATGTATGGTTCTTCCGTCTGCTCGGAGTAGACGGCCTCGAACTTGCACTCGACGATTTGCTCCACGAAGCCACGAAATTCCAGCCGCAATTCGCGCATCAAGTCTTCGTACGCGATACGGTTGATCATGGCAGCTCTGTTTCGCGCGGAATCCGCGTCTCTAAGCCTCCGGAACTCCGCTTTCTCACGCTCGGCCTTTTCCTGCAGCAGCTCGCTATACCTTTTCATCTATTCCCCGTGGCCATGGTCTGTTTGGCGATCGACTGCTCGCGATCGTTGTTCGTATGCGCAGCGATTGATTCGTCGCTCATGGCGCGCAGGCATTTAATCACATCCGCGGCGATCGAGAGTCCTCGTAGCTTTCGCAGGTCAATTCCCTCGCGTGCGCGCACGTACGCGCGTGGAAAGGCTCAGGCGGATACAGCAGAACGGATGGGAAATGGAGGAAGAGGGTGTCCTGCATGCCTCAAAAACACGCGTTTCCCGCTCCACCTCATTTCATTCAAATACCTTTCTGTCACATTCAAAGGCTTACATGCTGCAGTGCGTTCGCCGAGATCAGCGTATCGACCAACTGCGGAAATATCGCAAGTCATTGATTTTATTGGATTGGTGCGCCGCACATAGATTTGACATAATGGACGCTATCAGTCGAAACGGTGTAGTAGCTTTATAAAAATGTCGTGTTCTAGCCGTTTAGAAATGTCGCGTTTCGACCTCGATATGCTAGCTGGTTCCCCGTAAGACCACGAAGCAGTGCCCTGTTAAAGACGACCTCTTTCCTCTGAAAACACGACATTTCTATTTAGCTGCGAACACGACATCTTGATATGGCCATGACATACATTGTAGTGGCTAGATTGAAATGTCCGCTTTGGGGGTGCGGCGGAATTCTTGGACTGGGTTATGTCGTCAGCCCGAGACTCTCCCGGTACTCAATCGGACTGAGTGCGCCAAGCGAGATCTTGCTCCGTTTCTCGTTGTACCAGCGAATGTACGAGTCGACGACCTCGATGAATAGGTCGGTGGTGATGGTCTGTCAGTCTCGAGAGTAAAACAGTTCCGTTTTCAGCCGTCCCAAGAAGCCTTCGCACGCCGCGTTATGGGGCGAGCAGCCCTTGCACGACATTGAACGGATCAGATTGGCCTCCCGTATCCGGGTAAGCCAGCCTGGCCAACGATAGTGACGCGCCGGGTTGCAAGCATGCTTCGACCAGGCGGCGTTTCCCATCTGGATCGAACGACCGTTTGCCGTGCGGCGAAACGTGCATCACCTTCAGGGGCAGGTAAACGAGGTCAATCGTGTCAGCTGTCATCGTGGTTGCGTCCGCAAGTGTGAGTTGCGGACGCAATCGTGGATCGATTCAGCAGTGCCGGCTAGGTGCGGAGGATTTCGCGCTTACGCATCAGGCGTTTTGATCCTAATTTGGCCCCTACCGAAGACGTGTCCCCATGTCGCTCAAATCTGCGCAGGGATCGTGATGCTGCTCGGGCAGGACAGCGTCGCGCCGGTATCCGGAATCCCCACTACTTGTCCGTTCGAACCGGTCGAGGTCGTCGCGCTGCTGTGGCTGCCCAGTTGCAATTCGCCGTCGGTCACGGAGAAGGCCTTACCGCCACTGATCTGGCTATTGGTGATGCTGATTCCCGTGTCGCCCGATTTTGGCACGCCCATCAGGCTGTTCGAGAGCCCGATTATGGCGCCTTGCTGCTTGGTGGCGGTGGCGATCACGTTGTCGATGGTGACGTTGGCGATGATCGGCAGGGCGCCGCCGGTGCCCGAGGCGTAGGCGTAGGTGAACAGGAAGGGCTGCTGGACGTTGCGCATGCAGGTGTTCCGGTAGGTCACGCCGGTGGTGGCACCGCTGTCCTTGGCGGTCTGGTCGGTCTTGATCCGGTAGCCGTAGTCGGTGCCGCTGAACTGCATCGTGTCGACCGTCACCTGCGAGACGCCGGGCTTGGCGAGCGTGGTGCCGGCCGCCTCCTGGCCGCCGATCGAGATGCCATGACCACCGCCCACCACGCAATGGCTGACGTTGACGCTCGAGGTGGCCGCCCCGCCCGCGTTTGACTTGATGGCGATATCGTCGTCGCCGGTGTCGAGCAGACAGTTCTTGATGGTCGCCGTCTGGGTGCCGATGATGTCGATCGCGTCGGTGTTCGGCGCGAGATCGTCACCGCTGGCATTGCGGTTCGGATTCGCGTAGATCCACACGCCGTCGATCGTGACGTTCTTCGAGCCCGATTCAATCACCAGTTGCTCCTTCGGCGAGTTGCGGATGATCAGTGCGCTGCCGGTAGCATTGGACGAACTCGGGAAGGCCACGATCGACTGCGATTTGCCGGCATCGGTGAAGTTCGAGCCAATCTGCAGGTTTGAGCCGGTGATGGCGATCAGTTTGGGCCGGGCCGTATTGTTCTGCCCGACTGCGGCAGGCCAGTAGTCCTGTCCGTCGCCGTCGATCGCGCCGGTGCCGGTAATGGTCAGGTTGCTCAGATTGCTGCCGGTCAGCATTGCGCCGCTCGAGGGCTGCGCGGGCGAGCCCTTCAGCGTGAAGCCCTTCTCCAACTTCAGCACGATATTGCTGGCGAGATTCACGCTGGTGATGACCGCCGTCGAGATGCCGTTGTTGCTGGCCAGGTCGACCAGGCCCGGACTGCTGCTGGTGCCGCTGGCGGCGCACTGTTGGATGGCGTTCTGCAGATTCGTGGTGTTGGTGCTGGCCGAACTGCTCCACTGCGGCGTGCAGGTGGCCGCTTGTGCGGACGCTTGCACGGCGAGCGCGGCCAAGGCGGAGAGCATTAGGACGAGGCGCGTGCTGCTTTTGCCTTTCATTGGTTTTCCTTGTATTTAAAATAAGAGAGCGAAATAGGTGCAGCCGGCAAGCAGTGGGGGGGGTAACCTATGAGTCGCAATTCGCCGCCGGACGAACCTCGGCCGGGACACAACACGTATCCCAGGATACTGCTCAGGGCCTCGGATTTTTCTCGAATCCCTGCGCACTAACACGGATCGGTGACCATAATGATCCTCAGTTGAGAACGTCGGCAAAGTGATGGCACTGACGGGAGTGCGAGCAGCAATCACAATGGCGCCTCTGTTTATGCGATAACCAGGCGTCAAACAAGTTGCATCTCCCGGCGGCCCCTCATGTACAAAGCAATTTATGACATATGGCTTTCAAATTCACTTAATTATACGCTGCATAGTCATTGACGTGCATCCAGCAACCGCAGATTTTTGATCAAACAATAAATAAAAGATGCAATAGCTCTAAATCAAATATCGACTCTCCAGTCGCGCCCTCATTCTCGCCGCACTAGCAAAATTCCGGAGTTCTTTTTGAAATTCATCGATCAAACTCTTACGCGAATATTAATATTCGTCGTTTTTTGTAATTATTTTGAAAATTTAGGTCTCTCTTCTGTATGCACTAGTAATAACTGCATAGACATACGATCGGTTATGTCGTCAGCCCGAGACTCTCCCGGTACTCAATCTCACTGAGTGCGCCATGCGAGAACTTGACCGAACCAAGGTGATGCTGATCGCCGAGATGGGTTGGAAACCCGGGCGTGCAGCGTAACGGATCGGTCTGAGCGTTCGCCAAGTCAACCCGCTGATGCGGCGCTATCAGGAAGTCGATGACGGAGGCTGGCTCGTGAATTCGCCGCCGACGTCGTCGGCCGAAGGTCTGCCAGCCGCGAGCGCGTCGGGCACGTCCGGCCTCGGGGTAAAGACGCATTGTCACCGATTTATGGTGTGCGCACTGTCAGCACTGGTCTTCGTCCATCGCCCAACCTGCCATGCCGTACACCTCGTTGCCGCCCGCGACAACCGGCGACTCTTCGACCGACGGGATGCCGTTCATCCGGCGCTTCACCTGCAATGACGTCGACAGCCTCGCCGAATGCACGCACGGCTGGTCGATCCACCTCGATCAGCTCTCGCCTGGGCCTTTCCAGGGTACCGTCCATGCGATCCGCCTCGACGAGATGCAGCTCCTGAGGGAACGCGTGAATCGCTCGCTGCTGAAACGCGGCGACCAGTGCGCCGGTAGCACGTCGTTCAGCATCCCGCTGGAAACCTCAGGCACCGGATACTGCGGCGGCTCACCGCTGCGCGACAAAGCGCTGCTTGTCTCCAGCGGCACATCGCTGCCGGAGTTGCGCACCCCGGACCACCAGGACGTCGTATTGCTGACTGTCCCAACCGATACGCTTCGCAGGCTGGTATGGCTCGGCGATAACGATGGCGAAGCCGGCGGAACGCCGTCTAGCGAAACCAGCATCGCGCGCGTGCCGGTGGCCCGCTACGAAGCGTTGAAATCCTTGCTGGTAGCGGGTTTCAGCGCTGCAGACACGTCGGAGCAGCGCCTTGCGCGTCTGCAGACGCGCAAGGCGCTGCGCGACACTATTCTGATCGAACTCGTCGACGCGCTTGAAGCGGCCGGCCGACCCGTTCGGCTCGATCCATCCGCGCGGCGTCGCATCGTCGACCGCGTGCGCGAACTCGTGATCTCGCAGCCCGGCGTTCCACTGACCGTGCTCGACGTATGCCGTGCGGTGGGCGCGAGCCGGCGCAAGCTGCAGTACTGCTTCGAGGAAATCCTCGGCACGCATCCTGCGTGGTACTTGCGTGTGGTACGGCTCAACTCGGTGCGTCGCGAACTGCGCGAACATTCCCCGGCGAGCGCTTCGGTCAGCGACGTCGCGTGCCGCTGGGGCTTCTGGCACCTGAGCCGATTCGCGTCGCACTACCGGGAACTGTTCGGCGAACTGCCGTCCGATACGCTCAAACGCCCCCCACGATAATTACCAAAAGCGGATAACGCGCCGGATTTTGACGTTCCTAGACTCCGTACACATTTCAACTGTACGGGAAACGGCACGATGAAAGTCCTCAGGCGCCCGCATGGCGTGCGGCACTGTCGCACACGCACCACCGTCGTCGCGATCGGCACATTGGCGGCAACGCTCGCATGTCAGAGCGCTGGCGCGCTTGAAAACGACGGCCCGATCACGCCGTTCGGCGTGTTCGATTTCGGCGCAGGGATGACGCCGCCGCCCACGCCCAACGGCACGCTCGCCACACGCTTCGCGTACTACTCGACGCACACGATGCGCAACGGCGGCAATGCCGACTTCTCATTAACAGCCGCGTCGTGGAGCCTCGCATACATCAGAATGACAAACGCGAGGCTGTTCGGCGCGAACGTCGGCTTCGGCGCGATCGTGCCGTTCCTGAATCTGAACGGGCACGTGAACGTACCGACGCCCGCCGGAACGCTCGCAATGTCGGCCGATCCGACCAATATCGGCGATGCGGATTTCCAGCCGCTGATTCTCGCGTGGACTTTGCCTAATCTGTTCGTCAACGTCGCACTCCAAGTGCAGGCGCCAACGGGAGCCTATCGGTCCACTCGACTTTTCAATCCTGGCGTCAACCACTGGACCTTCTCGCCGATCATCGGCGCAACGTACATCACCGACAGCGGATTCGAAATCTCGACCAGCATCGAGGTCGATCAGAACACGACGAACCGTGCAACGAACTATCGAAGCGGCACCGGGTTCCGCCAGGAATTCGCGCTCGGACAGCACATCGGCCCGTTCACCGCCGGCCTCGGCGGCTACATCGAGCGGCAACTGAGCAACGACCACGGCCCGAATGTCGACGGCAACCGCGCGCACGTGAACGCGCTGGGCCCCGCGATCAGCTATGTCGAACCGGGAAAGCCGGCGGTATGGCTGCACGTTTACAAGGAATTCGGTGCGCAAAACCACGCGCAGGGGTACCAAATCGCGCTGCGTGCCGCGCTGTCGTTCTGATGTTCTGATTCGGGAGCAGTCGATGAATCCGCTTTCTTCCACGCATACCGCGCCATATTCACGTGCCGCTAGGCAAGCCGGCGCCAGCCAGGGTGCTGTGCTGCTGCTCGGCAGCAGTCTCACCGTAATGGGCGCAGTCATGATCGCGCCGATCCTGCCGAAACTCGCGGCGGACTTCGTGCCAGCCAACCCGCGCCTCGCCGCACTCGTGCCGCTCGTCGCGACGGGCCCCGCCCTTGCGATCGCGCTGTGCGCGCCGCTCGCCGGCTGGCTTGCCGATCGCGTCGGACGCAAGATGCTGCTTTTGCTAGCAACGCTCGTGTACGGGCTGGTCGGCGCTGCGCCGGCATGGCTCGACAGTTTCACCGCGATCCTCGTCTGCCGGTTCGCGCTCGGCGCCGCGGAAGCGTGCGTGATGACGTGCTGCACGACGTTAATCGGCGACTACTGGCACGGTGAACAACGGGTGCGCTACGTGAACCGGCAGGTCGTCACGATCGGTGTCGTCGGCACGATTTTTTTCGTGCTCGGCGGCGCGGCCGGCGAGCACGCATGGCGCTATCCGTTCTATCTTTACCTGCTGCCGATCCTGCTCATACCTGCGATTGCCGCCCTGCTGTGGGAGCCGCTGCGTCATGGTCGGCCCGCCGAGCCGGGCGACGGCGGCACGCCGCTGTCCGGCGGCAAGCTCGCGTCGACGCTCGCCATTGGCTATCTGCTGATCTGCGTCGGAATGGTCAGTTCCTTCGTGGTCCCGGTGCAGATGCCGCAGCTGATGATCGACATCGGGCAGCACTCGTCGACGATGATCGGTGCGGTCTCGGGTATCGGTTTGCTTTCGACGCTGGCCGGCTCCATCGCATGGCCATGGTTGCGCGACTCGCTCGGCCGGCGCTTCGTCAATGTCGCGCTCCTTGTGCTGCTTGCGGTGGGTCTGTATCTGCTTGCGAGCGCCAATACGGTGCCGGCCATCGTCGTGGCGGTCGTGATTCACGGCTTCGGCGGCGGCATGCTGGTCCCAAACGCAATCCTGCCGCTGATGCGCAGGCTATCGCTCGCGATTCGTGGCCGCGCCCTGGGCGGTTTCACAGCCGCGCTCTATTTGGGCCAGTTCCTCAGCCCGTTGGTCGTGCTCGGATGTGCACAGGCGTTCGGCGGACTGCGTCCCGCAATCGTCTCCATCGCGTCCGGTACAGCCGCCACGGCACTGCTGTGGTTGCTGCCGGCATTTCGTAGCCGCGGCGACGATTGATCCACTCCCATTGTCTTGTTCTCGAACGATAGACCTATGAAAGATTTCCAAACGCTCATCGCCACGCATGATGGCATCGCGCTCGCGGCGCTCGTTCGCGAGAAAGAAGTAACGCCGACGGAACTGCTGGACGCCGTCCTCGCCAGTCTCGACGCGATCAACCCCTCGCTGAATGCCGTCGCAGAGCGCCTCGACGAAACGGCCAGACTAGCCGCATCGACCATCACTGGCCACGAGAGCGTACTCGCCGGTGTCCCGACACTCATCAAGGACCTTTTCATGCCGGTGCGCGGCGCACGCATGGCGAACGGATCGTTCCTGTTCGGCGACTACCGGCCCGACTTCGACGGCGAACTCGTGGGGCGCCTACGGCGCGCGGGCATACCGATCGCTGGAACCTCGCTGTCGCCCGAACTGGGCACGTCGTTTTGCACCTCCTCAGCGCGTTTCGGCGTCACACGCAATCCGTGGAATCCGCATGTGAGCGCCGGCGGATCGAGCGGCGCCGCGGCAGCGCTTGTCGCCGCGCGCGTGCTGCCGTTCGCGCACGGCAACGACGGCGGTGGCTCGCTGAGGGTGCCCGCGTCCTGCTGCGGCGTGTTCGGATTGAAGCCGACACGCGGCCGAACGCCGAATGGCCCGATGATCGGCGAAGGATGGGCCGGCATGGCCATCAACCACGCGATCACGCGCTCGGTTCGCGACAGCGCCGCCCTGCTGGACCTGACCGCGGGTGCCGATACCGGCGCGCCCTATGCGGCGCCATGCCAACCGGAGACGTTTCTCGCGGCCACGCAGCGCGATCCGCGGCCGCTAAAAATCGCCGTGATCGAGCAAGCGCCACCGTGGCCGCTTCATCCGGCCTGCCGACCCGCACTCGCACATACCGTCGCGTTGCTGCGCTCGCTCGGACACCACGTCGAGCCGCTCGATAGTCCGGTCGATTCGGAGGCGTTCTATGACCGTGTATTCACGATCATCGGCGCACAAACGCGTGCGCTGGTCGACATGATAGGCAACCAGCGCGGACTTCCGGTGCGCGACGGCGAAATCGAGGCCCGCACCCGTATCATCCTGCGGGAGAAAGGCAATGCAAGCGGCGCCGAATACGCGAGCGCCGTCGACTGGATCCATGCATTGGGCCGGACGTTCGGCCGGTTGATGGAGCGCTACGACGTGCTGCTAACGCCGACGCTCGCAATGCCGCCGCTTGCGCCGGCCGAACTTGCGACCGCGGACGACACGCAGTCGTTGAGCGAAGTCATCGATCGCGCGCATCGGTTTTCTCCGTTCACGGCATGGTTCAACGCGACCGGTCAGCCCGCGATGTCGGTGCCGCTTTACTGGGACGAGCAAGGCCTGCCGATCGGCAGCCATTTCGCGGGGGCGTTCGGCGCAGAGTCGCTGCTGTTCTCGCTCGCCGCGCAGCTTGAGCGCGCTGCACCGTGGGCGGATCGGATCCCCCCGCTTTGCGTTTGACTGACGGTCCGGTGAACTTCCTGGCTGCAGGCGACTGAGTGCACGGGCGCGTTTGGCGAGCCGAGCGCAGGGCACCATGCGCGTCCGTCAGGCGTCGCGCCGGACCATCGCCGCCGGCATGACCGGGTTGCGCAACACGCCGAGCCGCTCGATCTCGACTTCGCAGACGTCTCCGGCTTTCATCCAGAGCTGCGGTTCGCGCGCCATCCCGATACCGGCAGGCGTGCCCGTGACGATCACATCGCCGGCCTGCAGCGTCATCACGTCACTCAGCAGCACGACCAGCGTCTCGACATCGAAGATCATGTCCGACGTCGACGCCTCCTGCACGACCGCCCCGTTCAGGCGCGTCTGGATCTTCAGCCCCTTGCAGCCGCGCGGCAGTTCGTCGGCCGTGACGAACCACGGCCCGAATGTCCCCGTCCCGTCGAAGTTCTTACCCATCGTCCATTGCGGCGTGCGGAACTGGTAATCACGCAGCGTGGCGTCGTTGAAAATCGAATAGCCGGCGACGTGATCGAGCGCCCGCTCGCGCGCTATGCTGCGTCCGCCCTTGCCGATCACCGCCACTAGTTCGCCCTCGTAGTCGAGTTGGGACGATTGCGCCGGCAGCGCGATCGGGTCGCCATGGCCGATCAGGCTCGACGCAAACCGCGCGAATACGGTCGGATAGGCCTGCTTCGCAAACCCGGTCTCGGTCGAGTGGTCGAGGTAGTTCAATCCGACACAGACGATCTTGCCTGACCGTCCGAACGGCGGCAGCAAGCGCACCGCCTCGAGATCGACCGGCGCGCCGCGCGCGAGAAGCGCGCCCACTTCGGCAAGATCAGCGCCGTGCGCCAGCAGCGCATCCAGATCGCCCGGATAGGCGGTGTCCTCGGCGGTCAGCCCGAACCATCGCCCGCCGTGCTCCACCGCGATGCCGCGGTGCCCATCCTTTTTATAGACTGCAAATCGCATCGCACACTCCTTGCTCGCCGTCCATGAAGTCGCCGACTACGCCTTCAATGTCCTGTTGGAGCACCGCTGGAGGCAGCGGTAGCCCCTCCTTCATCACGTTTCCGTCGCCCATGTACTGCTAGCGCGCGTACATCCAAACAGCCATCATTTGCGCACGGCCATCACCCCCGCATCCACATTCCAGATGGCACCGGTTACCCACGAGGTCTTGTCTGAAAGAAGGAAGACGATCGTGTTTGCAACGTCTTCGGGCGTACCGACGCGTCCGAGCGGATGAAACGACTCGAGCGCTTTCATCGCACCGGCAATGTCTTCCTTCGCCATGAAGCCTTCATAAATCGACGTCTGTACGATCGCCGGCGAGACAGCATTCACTCGGATACCCGCATCGGCGAGTTCAATCGCGAGATTGCGCGTGAGCGCGTGCAGACCTGCTTTTGCCATGGAATACGCCGATGCCGCGGAGTCGCCCAGCGCTGCCTGGGCTCCGATCGACCCGACGTTCACGATAGCGCCTTGGAGCTTCGCAGCGAGCATGTTCCTGACCACGTCCCGCGTAATGAAGAAAGTGGCACGATTGAGCGACAGGTACATGTCGTAATCAGATTCTTCGTGGTCGATGAAGGCCTTCGGAGCAAAGATGCCCGCGGAATTCACCAGAAGCGAAATATCTTTGTGATTCGCGTTGATCTCCGAGCGAATGGCGTTCATGCCTTCCTCTGTCATGAGGTTCGCCGCAATCACGGAGACCGGACCGAGCCCGCTCAGTTCGGCACGGACCGCTTCAGCTTTGTCTTTCCTGTTTCCCGTCAAGACGACGCTACCGCCGCTTTTCAGCACTTGTTTGGCCGTTGCGAGCCCGATACCGCTGGTGCCACCGACGACAAGAAGTTTCTTACCGGAAAAATCGTTCATTTTGGCTTCCTTAATTTAAATGTCTGGATCAGTTCCGCATGCGCGGCCGCGCCAACGCGGACATTACTCGTCTTGCCGCGTCCATGAATCAGCTCGCCTCGCGGAGAACGCAGAACGCGGCCGGTTTCGCAAGCACCTCCGCTGGTTAGCCTTCGCGGACTTCGAGAGTCGAGACCATGCGGATCGCCTTCGAGAAATTCGCGAGGTTGACCGAAGTTTTCGTCACGACCCGGTGCAACTCCTCGACACGCTCGCGCGAAGCGTCCGTGTGCAGGCGAACGACATAGCTCACTTCGTCGTATCCCGGGTTCACGCTCTCGTCGAGCCCGAGGAAACCGCGCAAGTCCAGCTCACCATCGGTCTCGATTTCCAGACTGTGGACAGTGATCCCCATCGCGGCGGCGTTGACCACGTATCCGACCGTCAAACAAGCGTTGAGCGCGGCCATGAGCAGCTCTTGCGGATTAGGCGCGCTATTCATGCCCAAAAGCTGGGTGGGTTCGTCCGCTGCGATTTCGAAATGCCGCTGGTGAGTCACCCCGCCCAGCTCATAGTGGCTGACAGTCGCCACGGAACGCGTCTGGTGTTCCCATTTCGTCTTGACGTTGAAGCGCGCGTTTCGCTTCGTGGGGTCCGTGGCGACTTCTTGCGCGAATTGCTGCAAAGCCGGCACATCGATTCCGTTCGGGTGGGTAGTCATCTGCTGGTCCTCCTAGGAGCGCTCTCGCGCAGGGAAAAGTTCAAACACGCGGCAAGCCTACCATCTAGTTGGTAGCTTCACAAGGGCATTTCTCGTCCTTGTAGTCGTGACGCTCCTTCGAGATTGATCGGACGAATTTGCCGCGCTGCCCGCTCAATGAAAAAATGCACGAGGTCGGTTAGTGCAATTGGGGACACGTTCCTCTACCATCTGCTTGCGGGGCGTCCCTGCAAGGTTGGCCCGCTGCGAAGACGAGATGCGCCGTCATGCTTGACAAAAAACCAACTAGTAGGTAGACTCCGCTTGCAGTGATTCGCTGGGTTCGTTCAATTGAAGATGGCAGTGTGCCGGAGGATGCATGGCAGTAGGTACGCGCGACGCGTTGGTTCAAGCTGCAGAAGGCCTGATGCGCTCGAGGGGTTATGCCGCCTTCAGTTATGCGGATCTGGCCGAAACCGTTGGCATCCGGAAGGCAAGCATTCACCATCACTTCCCGACGAAGGAAGATCTGGGCGTTGCGATTGTGGAAGCCTATGTCGCGAGAGTGGTGGAAGCGTTCGAGCGAATCGACCGCGAGAATGAGGACTTCTGGGGCCGCTTGAACGGATTTTTCGATACCTTTCGCGCCAGCAGTGATGGAAGCCTGCTCCCGCTCTGCGGTGCGCTTGCCGCCGAGATGGCTGCTTTGCCGCCCGAACTGCAGAAGCTCACGCACCGGTTTTTCGAGCTGCAACTGCGCTGGCTGACCAGGGTCATCGACAAGGGCATCAGCGACGGTGAGATCCCCGCCGGTGTGGGGAGCTGCCAGAAGGCGTATCAGGTATTGAGCGTTCTAGAGGGAGCCAGCTTTGTCGAGTGGGCCATGAAGAACGGCGAAACGCTCGACCGCGGCATCATTCGACTCATCGTCTCCGCAGCATAAAAAGGGGATCGCTTCCCCAAACGATTCATCGTTGCACCCAGCGCCAGAGCCGTTTTCCGCGTGAACATGGCTCTTTTATTTGAGTATTTACCCTACCAACTAGTTGGTTGTTATTTGGAGAAAACCATGGAAAACTGGACTGAAACAATCGGCGCCGTCACCCGTCGCGTGCATGAACTCGCACGGTACACCCCGGACACGCTCAAAGGCGTTGGTTTGCTCGGTGCCGCCGGCGCCAAGACAAATCATCTCGACGCAAAGACGCGAGAGCTGATTGCGTTGGCAGTCGCTGTCACAACACGCTGCGACGGCTGCATCGCTTTTCACGCGGCAGAAGCCAACAAGCTCGGTGTGACGAAGGAAGAAGTCGCAGAAGCACTTGGTGTCGCCATCAATCTCAATGCCGGCGCCGCTGTGGTCTATAGCACTCATGTGCTCGACGCGCTGGACCATCTCGGTCGCGAGTAAATGTCCTACCCGGCGCTGCCGCTGCGAGCGGAGCGCCACGAGGCAGCAATTTCTAGCTGAGGATGAAACATGAAGCGGGTCAATGTAGAAGTGTGGTCGGACTTTGTCTGCCCCTGGTGCTGGATCGCAAAACGACGCCTGGAAAAAGCGATAGAAGGCGTGACGCAGCACGTCGACGTGGTCGTGACACACAAGTCCTACCGTCTTGCGCGAGGCATGGTTCCGACTGGCTTTACAGACGCGCTTTATGCCAAGTTCGGAAACCCGACAGCAGCGCAAAGAATGATGGATGCGGTGTGCTCGGCCGGAGCCCAGGAAGGTCTGAACTACCGATTCGAGACCATGCGCTTTGGCGATACGAGCGACGCGCACCTACTCGTCAAAAGTGTCCAAACGTCCGAAGACAAACAACGGATGATCGAAGCGATCTACCGGGCCGCGACGACCGACGGGATTGACATCTTCGATAGAGCCGCGCTCATCGACCTTGCGAAGAGCATCGGCATTTCTGCTGCGTCGCTCTCCTTCGACGATCGCGAGATGGTGTCCGAAATCGCGCGAGATGAAGCAGAGGCAAATCGAATCGCAAATGGCGTTCCGCTGTTTGTCTTCAACAACCGAACGTACCTCTCGGGCGCACGTGAAGTCGCCGTGTTCGAAAAAGCGTTGTTCGACTCCGCCGAGAACGTACCGGACGAAAGCGAAGACACCGGAGGCATGAGCTGCAGCATTGACGGGTGCGCTCACTAGGCAGGCAGCCCCCCATTCACAAGGTATCGATTCTTTCCGGACTGACCGAAATGCGCGTGAAGCAGATTCCCGGCTGTTAGATAGCCGTCCGTTTCATTTCGCATTTAACCCGACACTCACCAGCGCCCTGGCGCACCTACATTTTGAGCAACATGATGAGTAAATTGTTTACGCCCTACGATCTCTCCGGGACGCAGCTCGCCAACCGCGTCGTCATGGCACCGATGACGCGTACGCGTACGCCCGATAACATTCCCAACGATCTCACCGCGCTCTACTACGCGCAGCGTGCTTCCGCCGGCTTGATCATCACCGAAGGTCTTCCGGTGTCCGAAGAGGGCCGCGGCTATCTGTATACGCCGGGTCTGTACACCGACGAGCAGACGGAAGGATGGCGGAAGGTCACCGACGCCGTGCACAAAAAGGGCGGCAAAATCTTTGCCCAGCTCTGGCACGTTGGCCGGCTGTCCCACGTTTCCATCCAGCCTGGCAATGCGGCTCCGGTGTCGTCGGGCGAAGTGCCGGCGACCACGACCATGGTCTACGCGTGGGTAGAACCCGGCAAGGAGGGCCCGGTCCTCCCGAGTGTGCCGCGTGCGCTGACCACGGACGAAGTGCAACGTGTCACTCAGGACTTCGTTGCATCCGCGCGTCGGGCGATGGACGCAGGCTTCGACGGCGTGGAAGTGATGGCGGCCAATGCCTTCCTGTTCGACCAGTTCCTGAGCAGCGCGCTGAACACCCGCACCGACCAATATGGTGGTTCCATCGCTAATCGTCAGCGCTTTTTGCTGGAGACGATCGACGCCCTGGCAGACGCCATTGGCGGTGAAAAGGTGGGCGTGCGGGTCTCGCCGTTCGGGCGCATCTACGATATGGAGGCCTTCGAAGGGGAAGCGGATGCGTGGGCGAGCATGGCCTCGGCCTTGAACGAACGGAAGCTGGCGTTCGTGCACCTGAACTATCAGACGACCATTTCTGCAGCAGGTACTCCGGATGGCTTTGGTGCGGCCTTTCGCAAGGCCTACCAAGGCACGCTGATCGGCGCCGGCGGCTTCACGCAGGAGCTCGCCGAAGCCGAACTGGCGAAGGGAGAACTTGACCTGATCGCGTTCGGCACGGCCTTCATTTCCAATCCCGATTTGGTGGAGCGGATGAAGAACGGTTGGCCGCTCACGGAGCCCGATCGGTCGACCTTCTATGGCGTCATTGGTGCCAAGGGCTACACCGATTATCCGACTTTCGAGCAGGAAACCGCGTAATCGGACTGAAATACCGACGCATCATTCCGGTCCCCGACATGAACGCGAGATGAGGTACGGCGGGCTCGGACTGCTTGCATGGGAAGTCTCCGAATCAACTTTTCCAAGTCGTTCGAAGTGCTTCCCATCGGCATTTAATAGCATCAGAAGATCTGGCGAAACTTGGCCGGCCGACCGTGATCCGGGCCGGTCAACGCGTCGCCTCAGGTTGCATGCCACATTCAGACTCCCCATCGACGTCAATGCAGGCCTTCGAAACTGTTGCGCGTCATGGGACCGAAAGGTCAAGCGGATATGCCGTCGTCCGTCGGTGCGATAGACCAACAGCTGCATCGCGCGAGGCTCGTTGAATGCTTGATTTCGTACATGGAGAATCCAGTATGGGCTATAACTTTGATCGCTCGATCTCCCGCCGCAACACAAATGCAATGGCGGAGGAAGGTTTCGCGAATTATCTGTTCGGAGCGGATGCACCTGCACTTGCACTCGAGATGCCGAGAGAAGAGCTGATATCGATGTGGGTCGCCGACATGCAATTCGCCGCCCCCGATGCCGCCATCGATGCCATTACCGAGCGCCTCAAACATCCCATCTTCGGCTACACGGCGGACCTGGACGAGCAGCTCTATCAGGCTTTCCACTCCTGGTGTGCGCAACGATACAGCTGGCATTTCGCTCGCGAGGAAATGCAGGTCTCACTCGGCGTCATACCAGCCCTCTTCGCACTCGTAGAATATGTGTGCCGCCCCGGCGACAAAGTGCTTAGTCTGACGCCGGCCTATGGATACTTCAAACACGCGGCGCTTCAGCGCGATCGCGAATTCGTGACGTCGCGCATGCTCGCATCCGACGACGGCAAGTACTCGATCGACTTTGAGGACTTCGAAGCGAAAGTTAGCGATCCGGCGGTGAAGCTCTTTTTCCTCTGCCACCCTCACAATCCGACCGGCCGGATCTGGACAAGCGACGAGCTGCGCCGAATGGGTGAACTCTGCATCGCAAACGGTGTGAAGATTGTTTCTGACGAGATCCATTGCGACTTGCTAAGAACCGGAAATGCACACACGCCGTTGGCGAAGTTGTTCCCGGGTAGCCCGGACATCATCACGTGCATGGCCGTTAGCAAGACGTTCAATCTGGCAGGAATGATGATCGCGACCGTCATCATCCCGGATCCGGAATTGCGCTCAGAATGGAAACGGCGCCACTACCCGTTCGTGAACCCGCTCAGTCTCGCCGCCGCCATCGGTGCGTACCGCGATGGCGCTCCGTGGTTGGATGCGCTGCGGCTGTATCTGGACGAGAACTTCGCCCTGACTCAACGCTTTGTGAGCGATCACTTGCCAAAAGCAAAATTTCGCGTTCCGGAAGCGACTTATCTGGCGTGGATCGACCTACGGACCTATTTCGACGATTCAGTCAACCTCACGCGTTTCTTTCTTGAAAAATCAGGCGTCGTTCTGGAAGGCGGAGAGATGTTCGTCGAGAACGGCGACCGCAGAGTGCGACTCAATCTTGCGTGTCCGCGGGCGCAGCTTCGGCTGTCCCTCGAACGAATCCGAGATGCAATTGTGAAGCAATACCATTGAATCAAGCCGACGTAAGGCAAGACAGCAGCATCAATTCAAACGAACTAAAGGAACACTTATGCCGCTCATTAACGTAAAAGTCATCGAAGGCGTTTTCTCCGCAGCCGACAAGGAAAAGATCATTTCTACCCTTACCGACGCAATGGTGTCGATCGAGGGCGAAAGCATGCGGCCCGTTACCTGGGTTATCGTTGAAGAAGTAAAGAGCGGTGACTGGGGCATTGCCGGCAACGCACTAACAACCGAGAGGGTTAAGGCACTGGCCGCAGGCCAGTAACTGGCTGGCCCTGAACGGGCTCCAGCGGCAGTGAAGCGACCATCGCTTATGCCGTTGGAGCCCTTTTTCATTGCTTCCACGGCATGCTACCTATAACGCGCAGCCAGCTCGATAGATCGAGTGGGCCCGGTCACCGCTCCGAATTTCAACAGCCGCCCAGTGCCAAAGTGAGCATGACGACAAGAGGCGCCTGAGATCACAATAACCAATCCGCCGATCTTTGCGGCGGCTTGCGCGTCAAACGGCAGCGGCAGGTCGGGCGTGATCGTCATGCGGGCTTGCTGCGTGATTTTCGCCTCGGTCGCTACACTGCTACAGCGATGGTGAGAACCCCACAGCCGAGAACGGATCGTAGGTTGACACCGGGTGCGAACATGCCAGAGGGTTCCATGGGGACGCCCTCCCGTTTATAAGCACTCGAAACTACTTTACATAACAGATACTAACGTCGGAACTGATTTGCATTTTCAACGTGCTGCGTTTTTCTGGACCGGGCCAAGCCTTAAGGTGTATCGCTAATGGCCACACTTGGCCAATCTATCGCGTCGACCTTGTAACCTCGTTCACGCAGGAGCGTGATCAGCCCAGATGGCCCAGGAAAATGCATCGCGCCCACCACGACGACGGCATGGCCGTCCTTGAGGATTGCGTCGAGACGGGGAAGCCATTCGACGTTTCGTTCGTCAACCATGTACCTCGTGAAGACCGTCGCCGCGGCCGGTGAACCGAGGGACTCGAGGACCTGAATGCGAATGGCGTCGTAGTCGCCGACGTTCAACGCGTCACGGGTCTGCTCCAACACTGTTTTCGGATCGTGCGCGAGCGCCCACCTGAACCCGCTGACGTCGAAGCTGGCCGGTACCTTTCTACGCTGCAGTTCGACCCAGTCAGCATCCTCCAAGACCTCTGGGTGCAGAGCAAGTGCGACGGGGGCAATACTGTTCAAATAAGCGTCCCGCGACGTTGCATGACGTGGTAGCGAGCAAATGGTGTACGCGAGGCCGTTCGACTCATGCGGAGTCGGCTCTTGGAGCAAGTTCCGAGCAAAAGTCTCCGTCAGTCCGGCACAATTGGCCCGCCGCAGATAAATATTGATCTCAGCGTCAGTTAGCGATTTCGCCCAGTGCTGCGCAGTACCGGATCCTGAAGACGTGTCGGCCGGCAAGGTCGAAAACCCGCTGTGCTCGATGACATAGTGGCGGGCCCCAGCAAAGATCGACGGAGACGGTTGGTTCAGGCCCTCCACTGGCACGTGTAGGGAGCCGACAAGAATGCTGGACTGACCATTAGGCGCCGTTACTCGCAGTACCGGGACGCTGGGGGTCACGGCCGTCGCGACGGTGGAGGCAGCCACCATGACCACGGCAATGGTATGGCCTACGAATTTTTTAAGCATGCTCGTTGTTTGGGATCGTTGACATACCATGCGTCATTTCCGCTATTTTCCTGCTACAGCAATCCCGCACCGCGAGCGTCTTGAGCAATGTCGCGCATAACTTGCAGTTCCGTCACCTGAGACAAAATGTCCAGATGGACATGCGCATCGAGTTTTTGAAGGCGCTCGAGCGCCGGTGTCCCGCCGAGCGCGAGCGCGGGGACGAACCCGTACATCGTGGTGTGATCGAGAGGCCCCAGCTTGTCTAGTGCACGCTCAAAGAGGGGCGCCTCTTCGCTATCCAGCAGATCAAACATCTCTTTGCTGCATGTACTAAAAAAGAGCTGGATAGTGAGGTCCGGGCCGTCCTCTTCGAACTCTTCCTCGTCAAAGGACGGAAAGATCATGCCATACGGGGTTTTGACTTTCAGAGACTGCCCGGTCTTCTCGCCCCACAGGATCAATCCACCAAAGGCCGTACGCGCAATGACGTAATACGCATCGCGCTCCATGAATTCCGTCTCGCCGATCCACGCTTCCAACTCGTCTTCCCATTCGTCCGGGTCGACCGTCCAGAGCAAGCCGTTGGCATAGCCGCACCACCCGTACTCCTGCCAGTATTCCAGTAGCTTGTTCGGCAACTTGCCCCGGAATTTCTCGATTTTTTCAGAGGGAACGTCGCGTCGATCTATTGCTGGCCCGAATCCCTTGTACCCCAAGAAATTCTCCATGAAATTATCCATTGCGCTTCCTCACTATTGGCATCGCTTAAGCTTAGCGTTCATTTTAGTACCCCCCCGCTCTGCCTCAGGGACTTTTTTCGCCGCATCGTCAAGCTCAGCTACGCGATCCTTCCACTGCGATCCGATGGACGAGTTGACGCCGCGATCACCCATCATGGTGACGGCATCCTTGCCACCTGCGATCATGTCTGGATTATGCAACGCAGCCAGCGTGCTCATCCGATCTGCCGCCATTGCTTGGGCCTGTTTCGTGGCGGCCTCGCCGGTGATACCCTGCTTGCTCAACGCCTTTTCAAACTTGGCGGTCAATTCGGCTGAGTACGCAGCTCTCGCCTCGGCCTGCGCGGCGCCAGTGCCTGCCCGACCGATCTGCTGATAGCGCGCTCGCCCTTCGAGATACTCTTTCACGCTCAGGTCGTTCAAGCCCTTTTCCTGCTCGAGCAGCTGACGGTCATACTCTTTCGGGTCGCCCTTCGCATTCTTCTTGAAGCACTTCACCAAGTGCTCCTTCATGCGCTTCAGCTTGACCTTCAGACCGTCCTTGCCTTTTTCAGCCGCCTCGCCCTCCTCTTTCAACTTCCGGAGTCGCTCGGCTTCCGCCTGGGCTTTCTTGGCCTCTTCGGCCTCCTTCGCTAACTTAGCCGCCTTCGCCGCCTCTTCAGCCTCTTTCGCCACCTTGGCCGCTTTCGCTGCTTCTTCCGCAACGTGCGCGCCCTTGGCGAGACCGACCGCACCTTTCGCAAGCTTGCCGGCCGTGGTCACCACCTTCCCGCCGGGGATCATGCTCGCAGCGGAAAGGCCGGCCTCGACCATATTCCCTTCGGCCGCATAGATCCCGGCATCGACCGCGCCACTGACGACGGAGAGGCCTGGCACAAAGCTCGCGACGCCTAGCACGCCGTGTACCCACGGACTCGCCGCACCCCACCAACCCTCTTCCTTCGGTGTCTCCGGCTTGACCGGTGGATTGCTGCTGGCACTCGGCTTGCCGCCGTCGATCGATGCGCTCGGAGCAGACTGGGTCACGTAGATGCCCGGGCAATTCCCGCTATTGAGCGTGCACGGATCTCCTTCGCGAATGACCGGCTTGCCCGTGATGCGAACCGTGCTCGAACCCTTAACCGGCTTCACCTCACCGCTCACGGTCCCGCTCTTCACACCGTTACAGGATCCAGCGGCATCCCCTTTGCAGCTCGGCTGGGTGCTCTGACTGAGCACGTAAGCCGGATCGCCGTTGAATCGGACGTTCGGCACCGTACCCATGCTACTCGACAGGTCCTCGGTCACTGGGTAGGGCAACGGGGGCGTGCTGCTGCCGACTGGTGTTTTGTTGATTGACGGCGCGGTTGAAACCGCCTTGAACGAACTGTTCTTTCGAGCCCCGAGGTGATCAGCCATGCGCCCTCCCCTCGCCTTGCGAGCTCGCCGACGCCATCAGGTCGACGTCGCTGCGCTCGAGCATGCGCAGTTCGACGGCACGCACGCCAGGTTGCTTGGCCAGTGTTGCTCGCCACACGCACGACACTACGCGTTGATCAGGATCGATCAGCACGGTATCGAGTCGCGCCTCCAACTCCCCGATACTCCCGTTTTCGAACCGCACCAGCACAAACGGCAGGTGGCCGGGAAGAGTCAATGTCAACGTGACATTGCCAGAGGCGTCCTTCGTGGCACGGGGCGTAGCCGGCGCGCACAAATTCACCAGTTCGATCTGCTCATCGCCTCGCAGCACATCCACCTGCTGATCCGGCCAGGCCGCATTCCAGACGGAAAAATCAAAATCCTTCGGCAAGGACGCGTTGCTTTCGATGAACGCGCGATCGATGGTGCCAACCAGCTTGGCGCGTTCGGGATGCCCTTTCGGTCGAATACCGAGCCCGGCGACGAGCGGCGCCGTATCAGCAAGTTTTCCGACTCGCCCCGTATCGAAGTCGGCCACGGTAATGGGCTGCGCCGCATATTCGATTTGCGGCGCAGCGACAACGTTGATACCTGTCGCCTCCAGATACCAGTCGCGTACGAACCCCTGTCCCGAGACGTTGGCTGAAAACGCATCATGGGCGACCGGGGCATTGGGCGCGTCGGGGTGGGTATCCGCCTGGTCAGGCGTCAATCGTTGCTTCTTTGCGACCCGCTCGGCCGCCTTGCTGCCGATCTCGATGCGACATTGGCCACCGAACGCATGCTCTAAGTTAACCTGAATATCGCGTGCTGGCAGCGGAGACGTTAATTGCCATGCCGGCAGGCGGAAGATGCCCAGAGAGCCAATTTTGAGCAGCGCGGCCGCGAGACGTCGCAACCCCGTCCGCCGAACGAAGTGACGCTCCCCCGTCACAACGAGCGTCTTGTCGATCAGGCGTTCACCTTGCGGTGGCGCCTTCTTTGCTCGCTCGACCTCCGCTTTCCACGCACTGATCGCCTCTGGCGAAGCGGGCATTAACGGATTGAGTCCATGCGGCTCCAGCGGCAATGGCACGGGCGAACCCGGTCGACTCACCCCAAGCCGTACGTCGAACTTATTTGGAGCGCGCCCGTCCGGCCCCCTGGGCGGATAGGCCGTCGCGTTGACGATCACGTCGCACCGCGGCTTGTACTGGCACAAGTCCGATTCCTGTCGAACACTGCCCTGCATGTCCGGACCAAAGAATTCGTCTGCCTCACACAACGGTTGTTGCACGTCAGAGAAAAAGAGGTCGCGCGAGTCGTTCCATGTCAGGGTCTGCCGCAAGACCACGACATGAAATTCCTGCTCACGCGCATCAACACCCGCGAAGGCCAGCGCTGGAAAGGGAGTGTGGTTGATGAACTCCATCGGATCAGTTCACGTCCACGTCTTTGCCGTTGATTTCGATCGGACCAGAGCCTTCTATGAGCAGCTTCACGCCCTTAAGGGTAATGTTGCCGTCCTCGTCCATGCGAAAGGTCGACTTCCCGACCGTAACCTCGAACACCTTGCCGGCCTTGATCGTATAGGACTGCCCCACCATCGACGTCTTGGACAAGCCCACTTCTTCGGCACTGGCCAACCCAGCAGTCGTGTTGACTGCGCCAGCGACCGTGACCTGATATCCACCGCCAACGGTCAGTGCCTTCGCGAGCCCAACCGTCTCGGTCGAGGTGAGCGCGATCACGAGGTTCTCCATCCCGTGGATGGTCTCGTTCCGATTGCCGCCGACCGTCAGCGTCTCGTTATTGCCGACGCGCTCGGTACGATCCACACCGATCGTGATCGTCTCATTGTTGTCGACGGTTTCGGTTCGATCATGCTTCACGTGCACCGTTTCGTCGTGGTCGATATTCTTCGTGCGATCGTTGCCGACCCAGTGCGACTCGTCGTGCTCGACCTCGAGGCGCTGATCTTTTTCGGCGTGCAACCAGACTTCTTCCGAGCCCTTCTTGTCCTCGAAGCGTATGGCGTTGGCGGTGTTGACGTTCCCGGTCTTGGTCGATCGCGTGAGAATCCCACTTTGCGTCGCGCTCCCCGGCAAGACCCACGGCGGCATGTTGGCTGAGTTGTATACGCTCGAGATGATCAGGGGCCGGTCCGGACTACCGTCGAGGAAAATCACGACCACCTCGTCTCCGATCCGCGGGATCTGGATCATGCCGAAGCCGCGCCCTGCCCACGGCTGCCCTACGCGCACCCAGCACGAGCTACCTTGATCGCGCTTGCCGAGCCGATCCCAATGGAATTGCACCTTCACGCGACCAAGGTTGTCGGTATAGATTTCCTCGCCCTGAGGCCCCACGACGACGGCCGTTTGAGGGCCGATGATCGATGGCCGCTCGATCGTAAACGCCGGGCGATACGGGATCTTCTTGCGGATGCAGACGAAGCTGCACTGGTACGTCGCGCCACCTTCGCTGGCCTGGTAGTTGTTCGTGCCACTGTGCGTGACCGTCGTCAGCAGGAACTGGCGATCCTCGGCCTTCGCGGCGCCATGGTCGTAGTGGTCATCGAGTTCGAAGTACTGGCCGGGCGACAGCCGCCGGCTCGTGCTCGTGCCGATAAAGACCTTGCTGTGCGCGGCGAGCGCTTGCGTCCTGAAACGCGTCAACGCTTCGCCGCGATCGCTGTCCGGGAAGCCGTGCTCGCCCAGGTAATCGTAGACTTCGTACGGCGGCACTTCGCCTTGGTCCACTTCCGTGCCACCCGACACAAACCGCCGCGCGTGCGGCACCTTGTAGTCGAATGTCTTCAGTCCGACGCTACTCGATTCCAGTTGCCGGCTCGCCTGGAACGACGTGACGACTGCCAGGTTGTCGAGCGCTTCGCCTTTCGTGTACTGCAGCACGGGGCTTCGGCCGCTGATCGGCTTTGCAGCGATCGAATTGTCCGAGATGACCAGCTTGTGACCGTCTTTCGCATGCTCGAAAAAGAAGAACAGCCCGTCTTCCTGCATCAGCCGGTCAACGAACTCGAGGTCGGTTTCGCGGTATTGCGTGCAGTAGCTGCGATTCTTCGTCGCTTTCGACAGCCGGAACTCAAACGACGCAATCTTGCCGTACTCACGAAAGACCTTCGCGAGAATCGCCTCTGTGTTTTCTTCCTGAAAAATGCGGATGTCGCGGCTGCGCGAAAGCATCCAAAGCCATGGCACGAGTGTCGCGCTATAAATCGTGAAGCTACCGTCGTGATCGAGATGACTGAAGTTCGCGACGTAGCCGTGGAAATACCGTTCTTCCGAGCTCGCCAGCGCGTCGGTGAGCTGTAACGTAATTGTCACTGGCTGGCCGATCAACTTCTTCAGTTCGATATTCGGGTCTTGCGAAGCAAGCCGAACGTGAAACTCGAAATTTTGAGATAAGCCTTCAGTGCCTTGAAAATCGACCAGCACGAGATCCGACCGCCCTTTCATTGGCGTCTGAATGGTGAACAGTCGGTTGCTCTGTAGCCCAAAGAAACCCGGAATATCTGACAGTTGCATGGCGCCCTCGGAACCCCGCATAGGAACGGCAGGATATTATTCGTCGGTGGATTTTAAACTGCCTGCCCCCGGAAGGATCAAGTTTTGCGTTTCTTGAACCTTGCATATGGGGACGGAGCTGTATGGAAGGTGAATGGATAACCTGCTACCCCACTACGAATACGAGGTTGGCCTGCTGTTACGCGGCATCACCGAATTTGCTCAGTGCTATCCGAAAATCGGCGCGCGGCTTGGGATCGCAAATGGGCAAGGCGATCTGCATGTCGACCGGATGGTCCAGACGTTCGCGCTGCTGGCTGCCCGTGTCGATGCGAAGCTTGAGGACACCTATCCGGAGTTCACGGAATCGCTACTCGAAGTGTTGTACCCGGAGTACTTGCGGACGCTGCCTGCGTGTGCAATCGCGCAATTCGACCCGACAGATCTCTTCGGTCAGTTGACGACGCCGCTCTCGATGCCCCGCGGCACCTTGCTCGACGCCAATGCGGCGCCGTGCCGGTTTCAAACCACGTACGACGTGAAACTGTCGCCTTTGCGGATTGACTCTGCGCGCTACGCGCCAGCCACACTGGCGCCGTCCGTGGTCCAGCTGCCCGACAAGGTGGCAGGCATCCTCTCGATTACGTTCGCGAGCGCGTCGGCGACCGAGACCTTCGATGACGCAATTCCGCATGGCTCTGTCCGCGTTCATCTGACCGGCGATCGACCGCGAGTTGCCGCGCTCGCCGATGCACTGTTGCTGCAGGCCGGAGCAGCATTCGTCGAAGTCGAGCAAAGTGGTCGGTGGTCGAAATTATCTAAGATCCCGATCGAATCGGTGGGCTTCAACGAGAATGAACGGCTGATTCAGAAAGAATCGGTGCCGACCTCGGACGCGTACCAGGTTCTGCTCGAATCGTTCGCCTTCCCTGAGAAGTTCGACTTCATCGACATCGATCTCGGGCGGATGCGTCGCGCTGCGCGTGCGCCGACGGCAAAGCGCCTCACGTTGCACGTCGCGATCCAAAGCGCGCGGCTGCAGGCGGCCACCGCGGCGACCTTGACCGACCTGGACGCGAGTGCATTCCGATTGTTCTGCACGCCCGTCATCAACCTATTTAAGCGCAATGCGACGCCGATCCAGTTGACGGGCGCTGACAATGCGTACCCGGTCGTGCCCGAGCCGCTGGAAACCGGTGCCCCGCTCAACGTGTATTCGATCGACGCCGTCCATCTGGGCGACCGGGCTGAAGCTGAACAGGACAAGCACGCGCCGTCGCCAAGGAATCTCGCGCGCACGACCGTGCTGCCGTACCGAGCCTTCAGTCATGGGCGCCCGGCCGATTCCTCGATCGTATACTGGACCGCGTTTCGCGACCCCCACTCGGCGGCAGGACCGGCGCGCTCGTCGCTTCTGCTCTCGCTGGTCGGTCTGGACGGCGGTAGTGTCCTGCCGAAGCATCCACAGATCGAGGTCAACGTGACGGCCACCAACGGCGACCAGCCGTCTCGGTTGCCGATCGGCGCGCCGGACAGCGACCTGCTACATGAGGGCGCAGCGCTGACCTGCCCGATCCGGCTGCTCACGCGGCCGACGCTGCCGAGCACCTTGCCGCGCGGGCACGACTCGCTTTGGCGAGTCGTTGCGGGCATGTCCCTGCATCCGTTTGACCTGACGCAAACCGGCCTGAAGGCATTCAAAGACTTTTTGCGGTTGCACGCTCCGCGCGCAAACATCGTCGCGCAACGCAGCATCGATGCGATCACGGGTTTAGAATACGCGCCGGCGATCAGGTGGATGCCGCTCGACAACCAATTTCCGTCGTTCGTGCGGGGTGTTGAAGTCGTGGTGTCGCTCGACGAAGCCACGTTGCGCGACGTCACTCTGCATGTATTCGCGAGAACGCTCGACACGCTGTTCGCTCCGTACGCGCCGACGAACAGCTATGTCGAATTGGTCATCCGCTCGTCGCAGACCGGACGGGAACTGCAGCGACGTCCTGCGCGGCCAGGAACGCGGCCGTTGATCTAGTCAGTGCAGGTAACCGACGAGAATGCCAGCGCCGGCACCCGCCTGCAAACCAACGGTCGTGCCGCCCATGATTAGAATCGCCGGCGCATGTGCGATGGCGATCTCGGCGAGCCAAGACAGTGCGGGATTCGACAACCCCAGCGCGAGCTGCGCGGAATTGATTCCGAGGATCATGGCCGATCCGGCCTTGCCGTATCCGATGCCTACGCCGCCGTCTAGGTACACCGTGGCACCCTGGAAATCGGACTCGGAGAGTTCAGTCCCATGAAACCCCGGCGCCATGTAGATGAGCCCTGCGCTGTCGAAGGACTTGGCAGAGCCCGCGCCTCCAACCTCGCGCCCGGCGATCTTCGGGATCTTGATCTCCGGCAAGGAAAATCGGGGAAGCTTGATCTTCGGGACACGAAGCCCGAAACCAATGCCGACACCCACGCCCCCGTAGTAGAAATCGGTTAATTTCCCGGCAGGGTCAGCGAGAACGATGGTGCCGCCAGAGGCGACGACGAACTCGATGCTGACGCCGCCCGTCGCACCCGTCTTGTAGCTCCAGTTGCTGGGTCTCAGAATTGACACGGCCGATCCTCTCAGTGCTGTTATTTTTTGGACGGGAGATTCATCAACGCGAAGAGAATGAATCCCACGCCGAATATTGTCGCCATCAACGTCCAGTTCCACACGGCGCCAATCCTGTCGATCGTGGCGGTCCGTGCCGGCGCCTCCGGCTGATACAGCACCGTGACCTTATCGCCGACCTTGGTGCCGTAGATCATTCCGCCCTGCGGATACGATATACGTTCACCAGTTTTCGTCACGAACTCGATCTGAGGGTGGCTTCCGCCGGCATTGAGGCTGACCACCTCTCCAGGAACCGCGATCGCCGTCTGCAGGAAACCTCGGGTAGACCAACCGATGATCGCCGCGATGATGAGAAAAGCGACGCCGATCGCTATGCCTGCAGTAGCCTTGAACATGTGCCCTCTCGATCTCTCACATTTCCAGTCCGAATCTCGTCGGCCTGCTTGCGAAGGATTTTAGCGTACTGCCCTCCGTGGAAGGCGGACTCGCCTTACAGGTTGTCAATAGGAGGCAGAGGCGAGGGCTACCCCTATGGCCTTCGCGGCAGCCCTCTGGGTCGCGGGAGGTTTGGTTCGCCCATCGCCAAGCGAGCATAAGCGCCGGGCACGCTCTCGAGACTTGTCCGGATCGTAGCAGAACGCTTCGCGCCGTCGACCTCGTTTAACGATTGTTCACCGGGGCGACTGGAGTTGACCCTGTAATCCCGGACACAGCGTCACACTAAGGTTGCTGACTCCATTGAGCGCCGGAACTCGCGAGGCGAGCGGTACTTCA